>QCIQ01000004.1 GCA_003216595.1 Prochlorococcus sp. AG-402-M18 | reverse complement strand
AAGTCCTTTGCAAGGCCAGCATCGCCTAGATAAAGGTTCCAATTTCCAACTTGAATAAATAATCTGTCAGCTATTGACGCTGCTAGCTCATTAATTTCCGATGAATCCATAAAAGCAGTCATGAAAAAATAGTTTTTTCTATTATTGGCGATCTTCGATAGATATTGGTTTCTATCTCAAATGAAAAAATTAATAGAATATACTTTTATGAGGTTTCCCGATCGCATTTAAATTAATTTTTCAAGGCATAGATACAAACATATTTTCCTATTCTGAGGGTGTCAATCTGATATTGTTTTTTTATGCGCCTGTAGCTCAGCGGATTAGAGCATCTGACTACGGATCAGAGGGTCGGGAGTTCGAATCTCTCCAGGCGCGTTTAAAAAATTTGTAAATCCTTATATAAACAGAAAATAAGAGAAAGTTTTCTCTCATTGGACTAAACATATGCTTACTATCACATCATAAATAAAAGAATAAAGTGACTATTAAATCTTCTTTGATGGAATGTGATCCAATTATTGCGAAATTAATAAACAATGAATTATCCAGACAAGAAACTCATTTAGAACTGATAGCAAGCGAGAATTTCGCCTCTAAGGCAGTAATGGAAGCCCAGGGATCTGTCCTAACAAATAAATATGCTGAAGGTCTACCCAGCCGACGTTATTACGGAGGATGTGAACATATCGATGAGATTGAACAGCTAGCAATTGATAGAGCAAAAAACCTTTTTGGTGCTAAATGGGCAAATGTCCAACCTCATAGTGGAGCTCAAGCTAACTTTGCAGTTTTCTTAAGCCTTCTAAAGCCTGGTGACACAATTTTGGGAATGGACCTATCCCATGGTGGACACCTCACCCATGGTTCACCTGTGAATGTGAGTGGTAAGTGGTTTAAGACCTGCCATTACGAAGTTGATAAAACAACAGAAATGCTCAATATGGATGCAATCAGAAAAAAAGCAATTGAAAATCAACCTAAACTAATTATTTGTGGATTCTCTGCATATCCACGAAAAATTGACTTCCAGGCTTTTAGATCAATAGCTGATGAGGTAAATGCTTATTTATTAGCTGATATTGCACACATCGCTGGTTTGGTTGCAAGTGGTCTACATCCAAGTCCAATCCCATATTGTGATGTAGTAACAACAACCACTCACAAAACTCTTAGAGGGCCAAGGGGAGGACTAATTCTCTCAAAAGATGAGGAGCTAGGGAAAAAGATTGATAAGGCAGTATTTCCAGGCACCCAAGGAGGTCCTTTAGAGCATGTAATCGCAGCAAAAGCTGTGGCATTCAAAGAAGCTTCTGAAGCCGAATTCAAACTCTACTGCCAAAGAGTTATCTCAAATGCAAACGTTCTCTCTGATCAACTTCAAAAAAGAGGTATTTCAATTGTGAGCAATGGAACTGAAAATCATATAGTTCTTCTTGACCTAAGAAGTATTGGTATGACAGGTAAAATTGCCGATAAATTAGTTAGTGATATCAAAATAACTGCTAACAAAAATACTGTACCTTTTGACCCCGAGTCCCCATTTGTTACTAGTGGGCTCAGACTAGGTTCAGCAGCCCTTACGACTAGAGGTTTTGATGAACAAGCCTTTAAGGATGTTGGGGATGTCATTGCAGATAGACTGCTTAATCCTAACGATGAAGATTTAAAAGAAAAATCAATCAAAAAAGTTTCTGAACTTTGCGATAAGTTTCCTTTATATAGTGAAAACATTTAAAGCAATTAATATTCACAATAAAAATCACCTTGGAGCCGAGATTTTATGCATTGGAAGTGAAATACTTCTAGGAAATATTGTTAATACTAATTCTCAATGGATAGCAGAGCAATTAGCAATTTTAGGTATTCCACATTTTATACAAACTGTGGTTGGAGATAACCCTGACAGACTAAGACAAGCAATACTTGAGGCGTCTAACAGATCTACAATTCTAATAACCACTGGTGGTCTTGGACCAACACCAGATGATATAACAACGAAGATAATTGCTGATACTTTTAATACACCCATGGAACAAAGAAATGACATTTTGATTGACCTGAAAAATAAATTAAAGAATCAGGATATTAAATTATCTGAAAGTCAAAAGAAGCAATCTAGAGTCCCAAAAGGGGCTAAAATTATAAACAACTATTCAGGTACAGCACCAGGAATTATATGGAGTCCAAAGGATAATTTTACAATACTTTCTTTCCCTGGAGTTCCAAGTGAATTAAAAGAAATGTGGACTAAAGAAGCTGCATTATGGTTAATTAATAATAATTTCTCAAACAAAGTTATCTCTAGCAAAATCTTACATTTTGCAGGTATAAGTGAATCATTACTAGCAGATAAAATTCCACATTTACTTCAAATAAACAACCCTACTGTTGCAACCTATGCAAGCGCTGGAGAAGTGAAGGTGCGAATAACCGCTAAAGGAGATAATTTAAAAGAAACTAATAGACTAATAAAACCTATTGAAAAAGAATTAATTCAAATAACAGGATTAAAATGCTTTGGCAAAGACAATGAAACTCTTGAAGGATTAGTCTTTAAATTATTACTGGAAAGAAAAGAAACAATTGCTGTTGCAGAATCATGCACAGGAGGTGGAATAGGTTCTAAACTTACAAAAATTCCTGGATCTTCAAAAATTTTCCATGGAGGCATCATCGCATACAACAATTCGATCAAGCAAAGGATATTAGGTGTCCCTGAAGAATTAATTAATACCTATGGTGCAGTCTCAAAGCCAGTAGTTGAATCAATGGCAAAAGGTGTCCAAAAAAAATTCAAAGTTAACTGGGCAATATCTGTCAGTGGAATTGCAGGGCCGACTGGAGGAAATAAATTAAAACCAGTGGGTCTAGTTAATTTTTGTATTAAAGGTCCAAAGACCTTCATTACATGGGAGGAAAGATTTGGATCTAATAAGACAAGAGAAGAAATTCAAAAATTAAGCGTTTTAAATGCTCTTGATAGATTACGTTTATCTATAATCATGGACAAATAAGTCCTAATTGTTGGATTTGACAGTTGAGTTCTGGAACCCTCTACGACAAAGTTTGGAACTTCCATCAGGTAAAAGAATTACCTGGAGGATCAACGCAACTTTTTGTTGGTCTTCATTTGATTCACGAAGTTACAAGTCCGCAAGCTTTTTCTGCGCTTAATGAAAAAAATCTTGAAGTCAAATTCCCTAACCTTACAGTTGCTACTGTCGATCATATAGTTCCAACATTAAATCAGCAGCGTCCTTTTAGTGATCCTCTTGCAGAGGAAATGCTTTCTACTTTAGAAAAAAATTGCAAAACTCATGGAATAAAATTTCACGGAATTGGAAGCAATTCTCAAGGCGTAGTTCATGTTATGGCTCCAGAATTAGGACTCACACAACCTGGGATGACTGTGGCTTGCGGAGATTCACATACCTCAACTCATGGAGCATTTGGAGCAATTGCATTTGGCATTGGGACAAGTCAAGTTCGAGATGTTTTAGCCAGTCAAAGTTTGGCGATGAAAAAATTAAAAGTAAGAAGAATTTGGGTAGATGGTTCATTGCAAAAGGGAGTTTATGCCAAAGACCTTATTCTTCATATCATCCGTTTACTTGGCGTCAAAGGAGGGGTGGGATTTGCCTATGAATTTGCTGGCCCTGCAATAGAAAAACTTTCAATGGAAGGAAGAATGACCATATGCAATATGGCTATTGAAGGGGGTGCAAGATGCGGATATATCAATCCAGATGAAACTACTTTTGAATATCTTAAAGGGAAAGAATATTCTCCCAAAGGTCAAGAATGGGATAACGCTATTAATTGGTGGAAAAGTTTAGTGAGTAATTCAAAAGCTAAATATGATGATGAGATTCAATTGGATGGATCATCAATAGAACCCACAGTTACTTGGGGTATAACGCCTGGTCAAGGTATTTCAATCAAAGAAAAAATTCCAAATCCTGAAGAACTACCAAAAAATGAACAACAAATAGCAAAAGATGCTTGCAAATACATGAATCTCAAAGCAGACCAACCCATAGAAGGAACATCAATTGATGTTTGCTTTATAGGTAGCTGTACGAATGGAAGATTAAGCGATCTCCAGGAAGCATCAAAAATTGTTAAAGGTCGGAAAGTCTCAGCTGGAATTAAAGCTTTTGTTGTACCTGGTTCCCAAAAGGTTGCTAAAGAGGCTAAACAAAAAGGAATAGATAAGATATTCCTTACTGCAGGTTTTGAATGGAGAGAACCAGGTTGCTCAATGTGCCTAGCAATGAATCCAGACAAGTTAGAAGGAAGACAAATAAGCGCTAGCTCAAGCAATCGAAATTTCAAAGGGAGGCAAGGCTCTGCAAATGGTAGAACCTTATTGATGAGTCCAGCCATGGTTGCTGCTGCTGCGATCAATGGGAAGGTTACGGATGTAAGAAAATTACTCCAAGAATAAAGCTACAAATAAAGTTATCTTTCCATGAAACAGGAATTTCCAAAAGGAGAAATCAACACAATCAGCGGCCCTAGCTTGGTAATCAAAGGAGATGACATTGATACTGACAGAATTATTCCAGCAAGATTTCTCAAATGTGTAAGTTTTTCGGCATTAGGAGAACAAGTCTTTGCAGATGACAGAAAAGAACTTCAAGGCAATCACCCCTTTGATCTAGAGCAACATAAAGGAAGCAATATTCTTGTTGTTAATGATAATTTTGGCTGTGGTTCAAGTCGCGAACATGCTCCTCAGGCCCTCATGAGATGGGGAATAAGACTAATCATCGGGGAAAGCTTTGCTGAAATTTTCTTTGGGAATTGTCTTGCACTTGGCATACCTTGTATGACGGCATCGAAACAAGAAATTACTAAATTACAAAACCTAGTCCGTGAGAACCCCAATCAAATTTGGGATTTTAATCTTAAAGAACTCTCAATTTCTAATCAAAAAGAAAGCTTTAGCCTCGATCTGGAAGGAGGAGCATACAAAATGCTTTTTTCTGGTAAATGGGATGCGACTTCTCAACTATTGGATGCTGAGGAAAAAATCAATAATATAGTCAAAAATCTACCTTATCTAAATAATTTCAAGTATTAATTCTAAAATTCTGGTTTCACAGAATTACCAAATTTAAATCCATTTATACGAAAATATAATCCTCCTGCATCATTATTAGGATGATAGTAAATTCCGCATTCGTACGATCTTTTATGCCACAAAAGGCCTAACTTTGTATCATAATAATCTCCATAGTTTTTTGAACGATTGTCAATATTTAAATTAGAGATGACATCAAACATTAAAGGTCCATATATTTGTTGCATTAAGCTTATATTCAGTGTTTTCAAATCAATAGCATTATCAAACTTAAATGGACTATTTCCAAACTTAATTTTCACACCTGGCATAACCGAAAGTTTTGTGTAATCAAGAAAATCACTCTCTAAAGTTCCTAGCCTAATTTCAGGACCAAGACTCAGTTTTAGAAAGCCTTGCTCAATTGAATTTATATATTTAAAATAGGCTGAATTAATATTAGTTCTGAAGACTAATTCGGGATTAATTGAAACAGGAGATAAAAACGTCTCTTTCTTTTTATCAGAATTTTTTGGATTACTCTTCCATATTGGATATTCACTATCTAAAGAAGCAAAAAGACTAGAACGCCAAAGACTGATCATTGAATTATTTTTCAACTTTTCTGCTTCATATTTTGCGGTTCCTATTCGAATATTTAAGTTATTTTTCACTGCACCACTCGTAAAATAATGATTCTTTTCAATAAAGGCTCCAAGTGCAGATTTGATCTCAGTCTCTCCAATGGTTCCATTCCAAGCTCTGGATCTATAAGTAGTAAAAATATTAAAACTTGAGTCTTCTAGAATAGGCATTCGAAAGTACTTTCTGAAAGCAGATGAATGTCTTATTCCACTCTGTATTCTAGTTGTGTTTAATGTACTTAAATCATTTAAACTCTCAAAGCTCCAATTGTCATCACTTGCTTTAATTTTTATTTTTAAACCAAATAAGTCAGAAAAATCAATATTATGATCTTGACTGTTTTTATAACTATAAGTTCTACCTAAAATAGCTCTATTAATCAAAAATTGAGGCTGTAGTTCAAGTTCTATATTATTAATAATTTTTTTGGTATTACTTCTTCTTACTAAGACTAATCCATCACGATCTTTAGCATCATATATGAACTGAAATTTATTTTTCTTTTTCTTTTCACCTCCAAATATTCTTTTACCTATAAAAATTTTAGTTCTGTTCTCAAGAATTAAATTAGTTTTAGAACTAGTAATAAGCAAGTTTTCATTATCATCTTCTTCTGCGATAATATCTATTCCCTCAAAAGAAATTTGATTAGGGTCAAATGGATCATTCGTAAAAATAATTCTATTAGATTTCCAACCTTTTTCATTAATAGTTATTAAATTTGATTTAAATCTCCAATTATTAATTAAACCTACTGATTTATTAGATCTTGTGATTTTATTTTCTGGTAATTTAATATTTCCTAATGAAAATTCTATTCCATCATCGTATCTATTTTCCCTTTTAGATAATGATCTATCTTTTACTAATATTTCTTCTGAATAAGAGTCAAGTTTTAAGTCATTTAATACATTTTTTATATCTATAATTCCATATACGTCTTTAATGGTTCCTTCTTTCTTTAATATATTAAATTGGAATTCTTTACCTTTAAAATATTGCCCTCCCTTTCTAAATCTAATATTGCCCTTAGCAGTTAAAGTACCAGTTGATTTTTCATAACTGAGCATGTCGGATTTTAAGATTCCACCATTTAATATTGCTTTGACATTACCCTCTGCTAGATATATATTTTCATTATAATCATATTGCTTATCAGCAAAGATCTTTAAAGTTAATAAAATATTTTCTACTTTTAATTTTTCTAAAGGGGAGTTCTTAGACTTTTCAACTAAAGTACCTAAAGAATAACTATGTTTTTTTTGCTTAGATGAATTTTCAAGTAAGTCATCCCTGGCTTTAGAAGGCTCAAATAGAGACAAAAAGCTACTAAACCCTAGTAGCCCAAGGTTTAAAACAAATAGATATCTTTTCTTCGCCGCCAAATGACTTAAGCCGAAGAAAAGATAATACTTAATAAAGCAATTACATGAACTTGCTTAGTCCAGTAATTAGCGTGTCATTTTTAGTCCTGAGGACTTTCCAAATCCTTTCTATTGGGTGTCCTTGTTGGATCACTTGCCAAGAAACCAAATAAAAAGATCCCGACAAAGAAAAAGACGACCGTATAGACGGAAATCTTGAGGGCAAGCATGAATCCGAATCAATTAAATAGAGATTCAACTTATCCTATGAAGTCAATAACTCCAACGAAAAAACCAAAGGTGTTACAGACTTTTGGAAATGGAAGAAATTTTCATCTCTCGAGAAAACCAAAAAAGCCAATAAATGCAAGGGATATAGATAAAAAGATCAATTTTTTGCTCATACAAGTTCTGAAAATCCCTTAAAGATTTTTTTTTTTTTTAAATTTTTCTCGTTTTTCAGCTTTTTTGAGACCAAATTCATCAAAAATCATATTTTTTTGGTTCATTCCATCACAAGTTTCTACAGTCTCTTCTTCTTTTGGACAAGTTCTCATACAATATCTTGACTCATACAAATCTGAGCTTAGAGAAACGACATGGGACAAAAAACAGCACTTGGATCTTTGCTTAAATCCATTGGAAATTCTGGACAAGGAAAAGTTGTTCCAGGTTGGGGCGCTGTACCCGTAATGGCTTTTATAGGAGTTTTACTACTGGTTTTTCTAGTAATTATGCTCCAAATTTATAACCAATCACTTCTTCTACAAGGTTTTTCCGTCGACTGGAATGGCTGAATTGATTAAATTCTGAGCAGTTGAGATTCGCCCATGAATATTTTTGGGGTTGGTTTACCTGAAATAGCTGTTATTGCTGGATTGGCACTTGTTATTTTTGGTCCAAAACGTCTTCCCGAGCTTGGGCGAAATATTGGTAAAACTCTCAAAGGACTTCAAAGTGCCTCTACAGAGTTTGAACGTGAAATCAAAAATGCAATGGCTGAAGAAGAGTCCTCAAATGAAAACATTGTGGACAAAGAAAATTAATTTCTTCAAAACTAACTAAATATCCCACCATTAGAATCAAAAACGATTCTATTCAATTGGTATGTTGTCCAATGACTTGAAATTATTAGTTGGCTTGGGCAATCCTGGTACTGAGTACCATAAAACGCGTCATAATGTCGGATTTATGGTGTTAGAAGAAATTGCAAGAAAAAATAATTGTTCCTTTCGTGAAAGCAAAAAAATACTTGGCAGGACTTGTGAATATGGCATGGGAATAGAAAAAACAAGGCTTCTAATGCCCAACACTTACATGAATGAAAGTGGTAAATCCGTGAGATCAGCCAAGGATTGGTTTAATTTTGAAAATCATCAATTAATAGTCCTAGTAGATGACATGGATCTTCCACTGGGGAAAATAAGAGTACGCTCTAAAGGAAGCTCAGGAGGTCATAATGGACTAAAAAGTATTATCAACCATCTCGGTACTACAGAGTTTAAAAGATTAAAGATTGGGATAGGACCGCCAAGTTACAACCAAAAAGAGAGAAAGTCTAAAACTGTTTCTCACGTTTTAGGAAGATTCTCAAAAGAAGAATTTATAAAATTAAATCTCATAATTGAAGAAATAATCACTTGTATTGAATCAATCACATTTGATAATTGGGAAAAGATAACGACTCGATTAAATTCTTACAAACCTAACAATTTTTAACTTTAATAAAATGTATAATCAGCCTTCAACTACTGCATATCTTCAGATTCATAAACAATGCTTTAATCAAAAAAAAGTTGAGGGGATTGTCCGTGCAGGAAATTTTGAATGGAATTTTGTTTGGGCTTTTAACCAAGGACAACTTTTTGTAGAACCACCGCTTGGTAGAGCTCTAATAAAAGATGCATTAGAGCGCTATTTAGTTAAATCTGATTATAAGCTTGAGTCTGGTGGAGATTATATTTTTACAGTTAGGGCCAAATTTTAATATCTACTTGATCGGGCCAAATAAATCTATGATTTAAAAAATCTTCCAATAAAATCAACGCGACAATTGCATCAAGATTTTCAGGAGGAAAAATAATTTCTTTTGGAAGCCAACGAATAAAATAATTTGGAGGCCAAATTTCCCAAAATCTATACCTGGCTCTCAACGTAGATCCTCTTTCATTAACATAATTAATATTTAAGAAATTATTTCGTTTTAATTGATTCTCTACATACTTACAATTAGTCCCATCACCAATTATTATCTTAATAATATGGTAATCACCATTCCACAAAGAAACAATATCAGAAAATCTATTTAATGAAGCTATACCTGCCTCTATAACTTTTCCGGATTGCATATCAGCCAATAATAACCCACATTTGTTTATTCCAGGATCTATTGAGATATAAAGACTCATTTAACTCTTATTAAGAATAGATTGTTCTAAAGGTTTCAATTCCAATGATACTGAGACCTTATCAGCACTTTGACTATCCTCAAGAGACCTAGCAATAATTTGGAAATCTCCCTTTTTTTTACTAACTAGATATTTTCCTAAATTATTAATTTGATTCGCATTAATTTTCAACTCAGAACTTAATGATCCCCGTCGCCTAACCTCAGCTAATGTTGAAGCCATTAAAAGATTAATCTTTTTACTAATAGATTCAGAATCAGAATTTGATAAAGATATATTTTCCATAGCAATAACTTCACCTTTCTTTGTAATGATTTTATTTAATGTAACTTCAGGAAATGCATAAACATAATTTTCACCTCTAAGTATATTCCCTGCTGATTTAATCCTCACGACCCAACTTCTATTATCAGCTATTTTTTTTTCAAGCTTCTCTATTTCATCTTTACGAACTAATAATATTCTTCGATATTTAGATTGATTTGTTTTTACTAAGTTAAAAGCATAAAAATTAGCTTGCTGTAATATGCTTTCTATAATTTTTTTTATATCAATATTTTTATTTAATTTAATAGTCTTAGTTGCTAAAGTTTGCCCACTACTTATTACTACATTTCCACTTCTGAAAGCATATAAATTTTTTTCTAATTTTTTTAATTCTTTTTCACTCTCCATAATTTTTTCGCGGATATCCTCTAACTGAAATAATCCAACCCTTAAATCCCTATCAAATACAACCATAGTTGCAAATGAAATAGCACTAATAATACTCCCAGTAAAAACAGTTATTAAAACAGCTGTACTTTTTGGTCTTAATTTAAATATACTTAAACGCGCTTTGCCAACTCTCGTGCCTAAGCGATCTCCCAGAGTAGAAAGTATTCCACCTAGGATTAATAGTAAAAGAATTTTCAGCCAGACAGTCACAGAGAGAAAGAAGAGGAATTAATCAAACCTCTTAAACCTTAGTATGTAATGGCCTTCAATTAAATCTTTTTGCTAAAGCAATTGGGTCAAATATAGTGATTTTTTTTCTATCTATTGCTAATAATGAGGAACTTTTCAACTCTCCAAGTAGTCGAGTAATAGTAACTCTAGTTGAGCCTATTGCTTCAGCGATAGCTTGATGAGAAAGTCTTAGGTCAATTGTCACTCCTTTCTCCCCAGGTACACCAAAGTCCCGACACAAAACAAGTAAAAAGCTCGCAAGACGAGAGGACATATCTCTATGAGTTAAAGTTTCAATCATTGTTTCAGTTTGAAGTACTCGACTTGATAAACCTTGTAAAAGCAACAACCCAACAGAGGCATCTTGCTCAATTGCATTCCTCACTGATGTAGCCGGCGCCGCAATGAGTTCTACACGAGTAAAAGCAACCGCATGATAAAAACGATCTGATCTATGTCCTGTTAATAAAGATAAAACTCCAAAAAGACTATTTTCTCTCAATAACGCAACTGTAATTTCTTCACCCGTTTCATATACCCTGCTCAATCGAACTGCACCGCGCCTTATTAAATAAACCCTTTCGGCAGGATCACCAGGAAAAAAAATCGTTTTTGACCTATCTACAATTTCAGTAGAAACTCCCTCTAAAGATTTAATTACATCTAAGAGAGTTTTGTTTGCTGGCAAAGGAGATGATGAATTACCAACCATCTGGCTATTTTTTTGTTGGTTGAAACGAGTAAAGCCACGATATGAAGTGACCATATTTAATTTATTGTTCAGAGAAGATTAATAAGTCGAGAAAAAACGATATGTAGCCATGGCGACTTTTTTGAAGCTAAGTTTCCAAACCAAGCCTAAAAGTAATCAAAATTCTATCTTTTTTTGATCAAAGTTCTAATGTGCGATTAAAAAAAGTATTAAAAATTACGTTTTCTTGTTTTTCTGGAATTTTTTTTGGGGCATTAACAATTTTGGCAAGCAATTATTTTTATTCCATACACCACAGATAGTGTTGAATTGGTTGATATGAAATTTTATACCGCTAGATTAATTTAAAGACATTCCAATAAAAATTGAGATGAATGCACGAGTTAGCATTAATGCTCAACAGAGGGCTTCATCGCCCTCAAAAGAGACTTCTCTAAGACCTACCCCCATTAGAAAGCCTTTACAACTAGTTGAGACACAAGGGCAGGTTCAAATCCATACTTCTACTTTTAGAGGTAGTTTTTCTGTTGTCCTGAGTGAGGCGCTCAGATCTGCAGGGTTGGGGAGCCAAGTTTTAATAGCTCAATTTTTAAGAGGTGGAGTCAATCAAGGACCAAATGGAGCTATAAATCTTTGCGGGCGACTTGAGTGGCTAAGGCCAGCAATTGAAACGTGCTTACCCGAAAAGATCTCGGAAGAACATTTATCTTTAAAAAGAAAATATGAAGAAAAAGCAATTAAGGAACTTTGGGAATTTTGTAAAGCACGTTTAATCGAAAGGAAAATAGATAAAATCGTTCTTGATGAAATAGGGATGGCAATTAGCCTTGGTTTAATTGAAGAAAACGATTTAATTTTCATGATAAATAATCGACCATCATCCACAGATATTATTCTTACAGGACCATCAATCCCTCCTAAAGTAATTGAAATGGCTGATCAAATCACTGAATTACGCTGCAATTAAATGTTAAAAAATGATCGTTGGATTTCTGAACAGGCTTCATTAGGAATGCTTGAACCTTTTCAAGAAAAGCTAATCAGACATCTTGAACCGGAATCAGAAAAATCACCTGTTTTAAGCTTTGGTTGCTCATCCTATGGATATGATTTGCGTCTCTCCTCTAAAGAGTTTTTGATTTTCAGGCATGTACCTGGAACAGTAATGAATCCGAAAAAGTTTAATCCTGCCAATTTAGAACCTACAGATTTAAAAGAAGACGAGGATGGTAAATATTTTATTTTGCCGGCACACTCCTACGGCCTTGGTGTTGCATTAGAAAAAATGAAGGTACCGCCAAATATTACCGTTATTTGCCTGGGGAAAAGCACCTACGCCCGATTAGGAATAATCGTAAATACAACTCCTGCAGAAGCAAGCTGGGAAGGTCATTTAACTCTTGAATTCAGTAATAGTTCCGGTGCAGATTGCAGGATTTATGCTGATGAAGGGATTTGTCAATTGCTTTTCTTTGAAGGAGATCCTTGTGAGACTACTTACAGCGATAGGAAAGGTAAATATCAATATCAAAAAGAAAGAGTAACCCTAGCAAAAGTTTAAACATGAGTTCTGTCCAATTAATAACCTCTACACCAGATGCTGAAAAAAGCATGGCATACATTGCCAGGGTTAGTAATCCAAAAAATCAAGATAATGAAGACTTTACTAAATTAATTGGATATTGCATTAGGAATGAACATTGGAGCGTATTTGAGCAAGCTTATATGACTTTGCAAATAGAAACTACTCGAGGCATTGCTGCACAAATATTAAGACATCGATCATTTACTTTTCAAGAGTTCTCTCAACGCTATGCGGATAGCAGGCAACTAGGAGAAATTCCCCTACCAGAATTAAGAAGACAAGATAATAAAAATAGGCAAAATTCTATCTCAGACTTACCGGAAGAAATTATAAATATATTCAATAAAAAAATTAAACTGCAATTCGATCAAAATAAAGAACTTTACGAAGAATTATTAGAAGCTGGTATCGCCAAAGAATGTGCAAGATTTGTACTTCCACTTGCTACACCAACCAGAATTTACATGACAGGATCATGTCGTTCATGGATTCATTATATAAATCTAAGAACAGGTCATGGGACGCAAAAAGAGCATATGGATATTGCAAAAGAATGTAAAAATATTTTTTTACAAGAATATCCCGTAGTATCAGCAGCTTTGAATTGGCTACACTAGATATGATTCCGAGGTCCTTCTAATTTCATATTATTATTTAACTGTTTTGAATTATTTTTAGAAATCAAATTACTTGAACTGGATAATTTAGTAAAAGAGGGTAATTCAGAATTATTAATTAAAGCAAGAAAAATTTGATTAAGTTCACTAAATTTTCTAACTCCTAATGAAAACCCCTTAAATTCACCTTTATCACCAAAAAAAATTAATTTAGGAATGCCGTTAACCTCATATTTCTCGATCAAATCAAACCACCTAGAATTATCAACATTAAGCAAAACTATATCTATATTGTTTGAATTTATTTTTTCAGCCTCAATCATGTCCGGAGCCATTTCCTTGCAAGCTTCACACCAATCCGCATAAAATTCAAATACTGTAGGTTTTCCGTTTGACAGAGCCATATCAGGCTCAAGTGAGTTCTTAGCCAGTTGATCAAGGATTTTATTGGCTTTAAACCCAGAGCGGAAAAAGAATAATGAAGCAACTAAAAGAAGACTAAGTAAAACCAAAAAAACTTTCTGAAGTGAACTAAGGTCATTAGCTGCTTTGGTGTTATTAATCATCAGAGTTAATACTTTATACTATTAATTATATACATATATTTAATAGTATAAGATCTTTTAGTATTAAATATAAATTTACCTAATCAATAAATAATAAACTATTTCTCATATATATTGCTCTATAAATTGGTAAATTTTTCTTAAGTGAAAATAATTCTCTATCTGTCATTACATTGTAAGGGTTCTTATCAATATATCTCATAGCTCCTATATCTTTTCTGTTAAAATATCTACTTTTATCCATGGTATTAGTCATTGCTTCAATAAGTTTAAATATATCTGTTTGAATAAATATTTCACCTTCATTACTCATAGATTTAGCAATTGATTTGATAAGGTTTGTATTTAAAACTCTCCTTTTAAAGTGTTTTCTTTTAAACCAAGGATCTGGGAATTGAATTGAAACTCTTCTTAGTTGACCATAATCTAAATCTGATAACCATTTATCTAGACTAACATTAACATTACAAAATAAAAATTTTAAATTACTCAATTTAAGTGTTTTCCTTTTCTTTTCACATAAGGTAACGAGAGGTTCTCTTATCTCTAGCCCAAGAAAATTCCAGTCAGGGTATTTAGTTGCTAATTCAAAAAGGAATTCTCCTTTTGCAGATCCAATATCTAAATGAATTGGATAATGCGATTTATTAAAAAGAACATTCTTACTAGGAAGTAATAAGGGTAACTGAAAAAATTGGCTAAGAGGATTTACATGCTGTCTCACAGAATGAAACCTAATATAAAAAAATCAGATTATTATATTAGCAAGTCAATTAAATTTTCCAGACGAGAGTTTAAACACAAACAAATTTATAAATTTTTGATTATAGTGTTTTAATTATTTTGTTTTTTGAAAGTAGCTAATCTTCATAAGTCGATGGCAGAAATTGGATTAATACCCTAAGTGTTTTTTCAAATATGGAGAAAAACTTGAATAATTAAGAATATTCATAAAAAGAATACCTAAAGGTTGATAATAAATATGAATGAGATTTTTTTTTGACTGAAACTCAATTCCAAATCCTAGTTTGGCTCTCATATCGAATTGCGGCTACCTTCGCATTTGGACTCCCATTATTTCTA
Organism: Prochlorococcus sp. AG-402-M18; assembly: GCA_003216595.1. Classification (GTDB taxonomy): domain Bacteria; phylum Cyanobacteriota; class Cyanobacteriia; order PCC-6307; family Cyanobiaceae; genus Prochlorococcus_B. The sequence goes on along the minus strand of QCIQ01000004.1, from coordinate 77,937 downwards.
TTGATTTGGGCAAAAAGATCAAATTTAAGCTCTATTACTAGACTTTTATCAATTTACTGGAAAGTATCTAGTCTTTATGCGATAAGCCTTTTATTCCTCAGTGTTCAAAGCCAATTAGGCCAATTGATTTCATTCATTGCCCCTATGCTTATGGTTGGCTCTATTTGGTTTTGGTTTGATCTAAATGAAGAAATCGATGAAATGCAGGTTTATAAACCAATTGCTTTAACTACACGAATTTGGAGATGGATTTTATCTTTTTGGTTGTTGCTAAATTCTGGACTTCATCTATTCAGTTGGAGGTGTTTAAATTCAATTAATGAAAAATATTGTGATAGTTGGAAAGAAATTCCATTTAATTCATTCATGACAACTAAAACAATAATAAAATTTGTTTTAGATGGTAATTGGAGCTCAGGTTTTGCAACATTTTTTGCATATTTATCTTTGATATTATATATAATAGGTTTACTACAATGGTTGGTAATTCAATTACCAAAGAATGGTCGTTTCGCCGGTAAATTTTAAAAACTAATAACTTTAATATTACAGTTTAAATATTTAAAACTACTTTTTCACACCTCTTACAAATATTTGAATGTTGTTGGTTATTGCACATTTCAATTTCGTAATGCCAACATCTTTCACATTTAAATCCTTTTGCTTTTGCAATCTCAACCGAAGCAAGATCATTATCATCACTAACTAAAACTTCAGCCCAAGGCTCACCACCAATTTGTAAAGAGGATACCAAGAACCAATCTCTTAATACATCAACATTATTGGATGCTCCTTGTGCTAGCCATTCTATCGCAGCTAGAACTTTTTTATCAGATATATCAATCCTTACAGATGCTTCCAAAGAAGAACCTAATTGTTGATTATTTCTACAGCTCTCCAACAATCGATTAATCACTGATCTGAGTTTTCGAAGTTCAATAACGTGGTAATTGAAACTACTATTTCGCCATGATTTAGGAGCATTAGGCCATCCCCTTTGAAATACTGAGTCTTCCTTTAAAGGATATGGAATATTCTGCCAAATATCTTCTGCCATATGACATAAAACTGGTGCAATTAGGCCAGATATTTTCTCAATGATCAAAGATAAAACTGTCTGGCAACTTCTTCGCCTAAAGTCAGATTTAGAGCTTACATACAATCTATCTTTTGCAATATCTAAGTAAAAATTAGAGAGATCAACTACACAGAAATTCTGAATTGTTTGAAAAAATCTCGAGAATTCAAAATTAGAGTATGCGTCTGTTATTTCATCAATTACTTCAGCTGTTCTATTCAACATCCATTTATCTAATAATGGTAGGCTAGAAATATCAATCGAGTCATTTTTATAATCAAAATCATATAGATTTCCTAATAGATACCTAGATGTATTTCGAACCTTACGATAAACATCAGAAATTTGCTTAAGTATATTTGATCCAATTGGAACATCTGCAGAGTAATCAACAGAACTAACCCATAGCCTTAAAACATCAGCTCCATATGCAGGATCTAATTTCTTATTTGAACCGCCGTTAATTATAATTAACGGATCAATAATATTTCCTAAGGACTTACTCATTTTTCTTCCATTCTCATCTAATGCAAAACCATGAGTAAGTACCTTTTTGAAAGGTGCATTTTCATTGACCGCTACGGAGGTTAATAAAGAAGACTGAAACCAACCCCGATGTTGATCAGATCCCTCCAAATATAAATCTGCTGGATAGTTTATATTTTCTTTATTAGAAATAACTGAAGACCAACTAGAGCCAGAGTCAAACCAGACGTCCATAGTATCAGTACCTTTTTGCCATCGATCTGCCTGATTTAAATAAGAAGAAGGTAATAGCTGAGATACTTCATATTCCCACCAAATATCTGCTCCGTGGATAGAAACTAAATCAGCTATGTGAGAAATAGTTTCTTGATTTAGCAAAATTTCTTTTCCATTTTTTTCATAAAAGACTGGTATTGGCACCCCCCAAGTCCTTTGACGTGAAATACACCAATCTCCTCTTTCTCTAACCATAGAATCTATTCTATTCTTTCCAGACTCAGGAAGCCAAATAACATCTTCTATTGCAGAAAGTGCTTTATCTCGAAATCCTTCAACAGAAGCAAACCATTGCTCGGTAGCTCTAAAAATAGTTGGTTTCTTAGTTCTCCAATCATATGGATACCTGTGCTCATATGGAATTTCCTTAAGTAAACATCCAGTATTAATAAGTTCATTTATTATGACATTATTAGCATCTTTTAAAACATTTAGGCCTTCAAATTTTCCAGCTTCCTTAGTTAGAAAGCCTTTTGCATCAACTGGGCAAGAAATTGGTAATTTATACTTTTTACCAGTATTAAAATCATCAACACCATGACCTGGAGCAGTATGTACCAAACCAGTTCCTGAGTCAGTTGTTATATAATCTCCGCCTAAAACGACAGGACTTCTTTTATCAAATAAAGGGTGTTTATATACAACCCCATCTAATAAAGATCCTTTAATCAATACTCTTTTTTCATAATTAATTCCCAGACATTCACACACTTCTTCCAAAAGATTATTAGCAATGATTATTAATGAACCATCAGAACTTTTTGCGATTACATAATCTAATTCTTCATTAACAGATATGGCCTCATTTGCAGGAATGGTCCAAGGGGTGGTAGTCCATATGACAAGTTTTACTTCTTTTAATTGCCCTTCAGAATCAAATAGATCTGGAGCTTGATTAGAGATTTCTTGAGTTAAAATTGTTGGTATTTTTTCAACTTTAAATCCCACATAAATACTTTTACTTACATGACCAGTTGGATATTCTAATTCCGCCTCAGCCAGAGCAGTCTGCGAGCTTGGACTCCAATGAACTGGTTTTAGACCTCGATATATGTATCCTTTAAAGACCATTTCGCCAAACAACTTAATCTGAGAGGCTTCAAACTTTTTATCTAAAGTTAAATATGGCTGATCCCAATCACCCCAAACTCCCCATCTTTTAAAACCATCCATTTGTTGAGAAACTTGCTTTTTTGCATAAGCAGCTGCTTTTTTTCTCAATTTAATAGGGGTTAATTCAGCTCGTTGAGTTTTATCCAAAGCCTGAAGAACTTTCAATTCGATAGGCAATCCATGGCAATCCCATCCTGGAACATAACAAACCTTTTTCCCTTGCATTGTTTGAAATTTATTGATTATGTCCTTCAATACTTTGTTAAGTGCATGGCCCATATGAAGCGTCCCATTTGCATATGGGGGGCCATCATGCAAAGTAAAAGTCTCTCCAGAATTTTTTAAGCCTAATTCAAAATCTATCTTTTTTTCGGTCCAGAAAGCTTGCAACTCAGGTTCCTTTTGAGTTGCATTTGCCCTCATTCCAAAATTAGTCTGCAAAAGGTTGAGAGTCTCTTTGTAGGTAGGACGATCCTTTTGAGAATCTTTATTGACATTATTCACTTTGAGAAATATTCAATATTCATTATGTTTACCAGAGGCCTTTTAACCTTATCAAGAAGTCTCTTCATTTTCAGCTAATTCTTGATTTCCGATTTTATTAGAATCAGTTGAACTAGATCTACCAACTACTCTCTTCTTAACTTCTTCTTTCAATTCTGGATGAATCCATTTTTTTTCTTTTAACGGTTTTTCAGATTTCTTCGTAAAGCTTGTAAAAAATTTTAAAAAGCCATTTCCTAGTGCAACAAAACTTTGACCGAGCTGTTTAAAAGACTCAAACCATCTTTGAAAAGATCCAATCCGCTTTTGCTCTTCAGAACTTAATTGATTCCATCTATTTTGGATAATTTCTAAAATCATTTTTCCATACAAAATTGCCATAGGAATAACGAGTAAATTTATTGAACCTCTTAAAAGATCATTCTCCACTAGAAGAAATAATCCTAAAAATAAAAATAGTCCGCCCATCAACCAATCTCTAGGCCTACTTAATTCAACAAGAATTAAAGGTAAAGCCAATATCAAAAGCCCAATAAATAAAAATAAGTATCCAAAAATAGAAACAACCATATTTTCTTAATATGAGTTTATTTTGAGTTGCGGGAAGCTTATTGAACAACTAAAAGTCATGATTCAAAACAAGAGAATTTCAAATGTCACATATACAACTATGAAAATTACATTAATCTTTTTACGTTCACCAATCAAAAATAATCTTTAAATAGCCATCAATCAGCCGCTAGAAGAAATTGACAATCGATAAAACCTTTGTCCAAACCAGCGAAATTTGTAGATGCGCTGGTTTTAGGTCCCGATGAATCACCGTAACACTTAGGAAATTAGCCACCCCTTGCGGGTGGTTTTTAATGATATAACTTAGTCTCAGATCACTTCTACTTAGACAGGTTAACCAAAGGGTAAATCCAATTAGAGGAAAGGATATTTACACTGCTTAATCCAAAGGCTTATCAAAATAATCTCAAAGAAATTTAATTATAATATTTATGTTCTTATTCTCTTTTAAACGTTTTATAAGGCATAGAATTATCTGCAAAAAAAGCTTGATTACCAGCAATTAATCTCTTTGAATTGTTACCTAGATTTTGCAAAATGCGATAAGAAGCATTTAAAGCTATTGATCTTCTTTCACCTTCACCAATAAAAGGATAAACAGAGTGAAATAAAAAGGAAGAGAAAAGGATCATTAGTCCATTGAATGGAGTTATGGCAAGCTTTCCATTTTCAAAAATATCACTATCTCTTGAACCAGCAGAATAAAAAAATTCAATATAACCGTCGTAATCTTTTTTGCCTTTTTTAGAATTAATATTCCTTCTGACTTTAGTATTAGGGACATTTAAATAAATAACGCTACTTATTTCTGAACCCACATGATTATGCATTGGATTGTATTCATTTTTATATTGTGAGACTATCCATGCATCTCTAATAAAGGTAATTAGATTTGTATTTTCTTGTATATAATCAAACGATTTAAAATTGCATTGAAATCTCAACAAACACATAGTCAATTTATACAAGATAGCTATTCTGTGGGGGCAAAATCGAAACCGAATAAAAATTTCCTGAATATTGATATTTTCTTATTATTTTTTGCCTGCCAACATTAATAGAAATTCTTTAGTAAATATGCTATTTCATTAATATAATTAATTCACTGGATCCTCTATACCAAAAGAACCAGCGCATCCTACGACCAAAAAAAAAGGCCTATAATGCGGTATATTAATTAGCGCCACAAGATTCTCATTCGCTGAGAACCGTTGGCCCACCTGGCGGAATTGGTAGACGCGCTGGTTTTAGGTACCAGTGACTTTATGTCGTGGGAGTTCAAGTCTCCCGGTGGGCATTTTATAATTAAGCTGTACAAGAGCAATTAATCTCAATCACATCGAGCAATGACCCAGTGTTTATCGAGGTCTGACAAAAACAAGGCAACGAAGAAACTGAAGTCATTACGCGACTGGCAAAATGAGATTCAAGAATATCTTGATCCTCCCAAGCCTTTAAACGTAACTTTAGGTCTTTTCTTTGGTGGATATTTTCTTGCAATAGTTAGTGTTTGGCAGTGGTATCAGGGGAATTGGCCATTACCAGTTTTGGTTGCATTAGCTTTTTTAGCTCTTCATATGGAAGGAACCGTTATTCATGATGCCTGTCACAATGCTGCCCATCCAAATAAATGGATCAATCAATTCATGGGGCATGGGTCAGCAATATTACTTGGTTTTAGTTTCCCAGTTTTCACAAGAGTTCATCTAGAGCATCACAAATACGTTAATGACCCCAAAAACGACCCAGATCACATAGTTAGTACCTTTGGTCCAATTTGGTTGATTGCCCCTAGATTTTTTTATCATGAATATTTTTTCTTTGAGCGCAAACTTTGGAGAAAGTTTGAACTAATGCAATGGGGAATTGAGAGAGGAATTTTTATTTGCATAGTAATTGCAGGAATTAAATATAATTTTATGAATGTTATTTATAATTTATGGTTCGGACCAGCATTAATGGTTGGAGTAACTTTAGGAATATTTTTTGATTATCTACCACATAGACCTTTTCAGTCTAGAAATAGATGGAAAAATGCAAGGGTTTATCCAAGTAAATTAATGAACTTGCTCATAATGGGACAAAATTATCATTTAGTGCATCATTTGTGGCCCTCCATACCATGGTTTGAATACAAACCAGCTTATGAAGCAACAAAACCACTTTTAGATCAAAAAGGTTCTCCACAAAGAATGGGGATTTTTGAATCTAAAAAAGATAGTATAAATTTTATTTATGATATTTTACTTGGAATTAGAAGTCACAAAGAAAGAAGAAGTAAAATGAGACCAATAGCAAGAATATTACCAAAAAATAATTGGCGGAGAAAATATATAAAATTAATTCATAAAACAAGAATCAGAACAGAAAGTCAAAGATAATTCCTAAATTAAAGTATTTTGGGAACTCTAAAAAAATCACCTTCCCTATGAGGTGCCTGATTAAGAAGATCTTCTCTGGAGCAATTAACTTCAACTAAATCCTCTCTCATTGCATTAACCACCTCTACAGCTCTAGTAGTTGGAGGTATATTTTTAGTATCTATTTCTTGCAGCTGATCAACATAAGAAAGTATTTCTTCGAGTTGCTTTGTGTAGGTTTCTATTTGATCTTCTGGAAGTTCTAGACGAGCTAACTGTGCAACCTTACGCACATCAGATGAAGAAATTTTAGTCATGGTTATGTTAGAAAACTTTCAAGATCTTCAAATAATGAGGATGTCGCCTTATTATCTAAAGATCTTAGCCGCTCTAGTTTAGATAAATCAGTTCGTCTACTATTTTGCCATCTGACTGCCTTTTACGAGATTTTAAGTGTTGGTAGATTCATCAGCAACATAGAGAAATCTATTATTTAGTAAGTAATATGTATTAGAAAGAAATAGTAAGCAAATTTCACTTCTTACAAAAGAATTCTTTTCAAGGCCATCTCATTTGGTCGCTCCTAACTTAATTGGCTGTTTTTTAATTAAGCGCTTATCAAAAAACAGCTTTCTTTCTGGCGTAATTGTTGAAACTGAGGCTTATTCTCAAGAAGAAGCTTCGTGCCATGGCTTCTCAGGGAGAACTCAAAGAAACAAAACCCTTTTTGGCGATCCTGGTAATTTTTACATATACCTTTCATACGGTATTAATAGTTGCGTTAATATTGTTACTGGAAAAAAAAACTGGGCAAATGGTGTACTTCTTCGATCAATAGCAATAAAAGGAGAACACGAGAGAATTGCCTCTGGGCCAGGTTTATTGGCAAAAAGATTTGGATTAAATAGGAATTTTGACAATTTACCCTTGTCACCTGCAAATGATTTTTGGTTAACAGAGGGAGAAAATTTAACAAGAATAGGAAATATTGTTCAGACCACAAGGATTGGCATTTCGCAAGCTAAAGATATACCTTGGCGTTGGTACCTTAAAAGTAGTAGAAGTGTGAGCAAAAGGGTTAAAGGAGATCGAATTCCTCCAAAAAGTAAGTGTTGGTCACCATCCACATTTGAGGGATTATGAATAATTGGAAGCATAATCACATTCTTGATCTATCTACGTTTTCTTTAGATGATTACAATACGGTTTTAGAACTAACAAAAAGATTTAAAGATGTCCATAAATCAAGCTCTAGAAAACTTCCCGCGCTTCAAGGAAGATTAATTGCCAACTTATTTTTCGAGCCAAGTACAAGAACAAGAACTAGCTTTGAACTTGCAGCAAAAAGACTATCTGCTGATGTTCAAAATTTTTCTGTATCAGCAAGTTCTCTAAGCAAAGGAGAGACCCCTTTAGACACCATGCTCACATACATCTCAATGGGGGCTGATATCTTAGTAATTAGGCATGAGTCAACAAATGTGCCCGCAGAGTTAGCTAATTACGTAGACATAAATAACATTAATACATCCATTCTCAATGCAGGTGATGGATTTCATAGCCATCCAAGTCAAGGTCTTTTGGATCTATTTACACTGGCTACTTTCTTTAATCCAAACGAACCATCAACTAATAGTCTTTTCAAAAAAAAGATCACAATAGTTGGAGATATTCTTCATTCTAGAGTTGCCAGATCGAACCTTTGGTCTCTAACTGCATGTGGAGCTGAAGTAACACTATGTGGACCTCCAAGTCTGCTTCCAGATCAATTCATTGATTTTGTTCTCAATCCTCCGCCAGGGCAAAGGTTTGATCCGATTAATAAAAGAGGTTCTATTGTCATAGAAAGATCACTAAAAGATGCATTGAAAAATAGTGATGCAGTTATGACACTTCGATTACAGAAAGAGAGAATGAAGCAAAATATGCTTTCAGATCTTGATAGTTATTATTCACAATATGGAATAACACATGAAAGTTTAAAATGGTGTTCAAAGAAAATTCCTGTTCTACATCCTGGTCCAGTGAATAGAGGAATAGAAATAAGCAGTCAATTAGTGGAAGATAATTCAATCAATCTTATAAGTAAACAAGTAGAAAATGGCATTCCAATAAGAATGGCTTTGTTGTATTTGCTAGGGTTAAATAAAAATAAATAAATAATTAATTAATTATTTTTATAATAGTTTCAAACCCTCTGAAAAAAGTCCATACGTTAGTCCTATCCTAAACATATCAAAAACTCTTACAAGTATTATTGGTTTTTTAGACTTTAGAAAAATAAATCTAGCCTTAATTAGTATCTCCAAAAATACTAATGCTATAAATGCTCCGACAGGATCCATCAAAGCCAGTACACCATTAATCATACCTATAGAACTACCTATCAGAAAACCTATCAGAAAAATTATTGCTAATAATGAATACCTTCTCCAAGGATTTACCGCCCAATTTGCTAACCGGTCAACAAACTTTGTAGATGACTTATATAAAAATGTTTTCTGCATTCTTGGAGCCATAAAAGAAAAGATAAAAAATTACCTCAGTTTTTCATTATTTAACTTTCTAACATAAATATAATAAATGAAAGATCTAATAAAGCAAAAATCTAATTCTTTTTATCTAAGATATAAAAATTAGATTTCTTTGTAATATGAAAAATCCACATTATCTAAAATTCAAAAAAAATCTTTTAAAGGTCTATTTGATATAAAATTAAAGGATGATCAATAATCTAACCTCTTTATCTGGGAAAAAAATATTAGTTGCTGTCACAGGAAGTATTGCAGCTGTTAAAGCTCCTATTTTAGTTAGCCGCCTAATTAAAGCTGGGGTAGAGGTCAAATGCGTCATAACTCAAAGCGCATCTAAGTTAGTTAGTCCCTTATCTCTCTCTACTTTAAGCAGAAATAAATGTTATCAAGATAAAGATCAGTGGGATGACTCTCAAACCAAGCCTTTGCATATTGCTTTAGCTGAATGGGCAGAGCTAATTATTGTTGCTCCTATGAGCGCCACATCTTTATGCAAATTTACTAGTGGAAATGCTGATGGACTTTTAGCAAGCATTCTATTGGCTACTAAATCTCAAATAGTGCTTGCTGCTGCAATGAACACTTCAATGTGGGAGAATCAATCAGTAAAAAAGAATTGGAATTACGTAAAAACTATTGACCAAGTTATTAGCCTCGAACCTAGTGAGGGACTTTTAGCTTGCGACAGAGTTGGTGATGGGAAAATGATCAATTTAGATATTATTGAATTGGCATCTGAAAGTGCTTTTATTTTCAATGCAAAAAATAAATTTCTCACCAAAGATCTAAAAAACATAAAGTTTCTTGTAACAGCTGGTCCCACTGTCGAAGATCTTGATGCAGCAAGACAATTAACAAATCGAAGTAGCGGAAGGATGGGAGTTTTGATAGCTCAAGCTGCAAAGTTAAGAGGTGCAGAAGTTGATTTAGTGCATGGTCCAATAAGCGTCCAAGAAGATCTTCTTGAGGGAATTAATACTTTTCCAGTTAGAAGCTCATCTGAAATGGGTTCAAAAATTGATGATTTACAACCATCTGCTCAAGTTATTGTTATGGCTGCAGCAGTATCAGATTTCAAAAAACATAGTCCAAGTGGACAAAAAATCTCTAAAGAATTTTTTTTAAAGTCCATTTTTAGTGATTTAGAAATGACCCCAGACCTAATCAAAAATCAAGCGAAAAAGAAATTAGACAACCAAATTTTCCTAGGTTTTGCTGCTGAAACAGGAAGTGATAATGAAATTATTGAAAAAGGATTGAATAAAAGAGTCTTAAAAGGTTGTGACCTTCTGATGGCAAATCCCATTGACAGAGATGGGCAAGGATTTGATCAAAACTTCAACAGTGGTTTTTTGTTAGGTCCAAAAAAAATGGTCAAAAACTTATCTTTTTCAACAAAACTTTCAATATCCCATCAACTTTTAGATGAAATTCGAAATCTAAAATCGAAAATTTATTGATATTTTTCAAATTTGTTTTTTTTCAAAAAGCAGAGCCTAGACAGCAAAACACACTGCTATAAAAGGGTTTTGGGTGAAATCGGAGTAGTAAATTCATTACAGCAAAAGCTACGGGTTGTATAGAGCTGTCAAATGCTTGTGATAAGAAGTATTTGACACCTGTAATATCCCAACTGAATTAATTGGGCGGTTTCGACCGCAGTCATCTAGCCCTCTCATGCGATTTCGTCCTCTGCTGGCTTTGATGCTGGCTTTTTGTCTCACCTTTACAACTCTCCCATCAAGCGCATCTGCAGCTTTAAAAGGGCGCGAGCAAGGTAATGCTCGTTTTGGCAATGTTGTTAATACTGGCCAAGCTGATGCTTGCACTGTTTTACCAGCGGGTTCATCGGGTTCTATCAATGCTGATGGCCAATTTAAAAGCTTATGCCTTCAGCCAACAGAAGTTTCAGTAAAACTTCCAGCAAACAAGCGAAATAAATCTGATTTTGCAATAGCAAAAATTATCAGTCCTCGCTTCAATACAAGTCTTGATGAAGTTTATGGAGATCTTTCTGGAGGTAAATTCACTGAAAAAGGTGGTATTGACTTCTCTCTAATTACAGTTCTAGCTCCAAATGGAGAGGAATTTCCTTTTGCTTTCTCTGTTAAAGAGATGGTTGCTGAATCCAAAAAAGGAAAATCAATTGAACCAGGAGCTGAATTCTCAGGTCCAACAACAACTCCAAGTTATAGATCTGCTGACTTTCTTGATCCAAAAAGTCGTGCTAAATCAACTGGTGTTGAATATGCTCAGGCTCTCATTGCTCGTGGTGGTGATGATGAGGATCTTGCAAGAGAAAATGTTAAAGATGATCTAGGCGGTAAAGGTGAAATAACACTTACTGTCGAGACTGTTGATGCAGACACTGATGAATTTGGTGGCCAATTTGTTGCTATCCAACCTTCAGACAATGACCTTGGGTCAAAAGATCCTGTTGATATCAAAATCAAGGGTATCTTCTATGGTCGCAAAGCCTAAAAATAATCATTTTACTCAAAAAAAGAGAGGGTTAGAACCCTCTCTTTTTTTTGGCTAAATTTAATGAAAACAATTTCTCAAATATGGGCCCTTTATCTGGGAGAATTTCCCGGTTACTTAAAGGGAAAATGACTAGAAAGAAAAGTTCTCATAAAAATCTCGAAGGTTTGATCAAACCGTATGGTGGGGAACTTATAAACCTTATGGCATCTGATCAAGAGACAAAAGAATTAAAAAAAAATTCTTTTAAAACTTTAAATTGTTCAGACAGAAATGCTTGTGATATTGAACTTCTTATGATAGGTGCTTTTTCTCCTTTGAATGGTTTCATGAGTGAGAAAAATTACGACTCAGTTGTTAAAAAAAATCGACTCGAATCAGGTTTGCTTTTTGGTTTACCAATTGTGATGGATACAGATAGAGAAGATATAAATCCAGGAGATTCAGTTTTACTCAATTACAAAGATCAAGAACTAGCAATTTTAGAAGTACAAGAAAAATGGACACCTGACAAAGTTATTGAAGCCAATTTTTGCTATGGAACAACTTCTTTAGAGCATCCTGCAGTAAGAATGATTTCTATGGAGAGGGGAAAATATTATTTAGGGGGCTCAATAAAAGGTCTAGAGTTACCTAAAAGAGTTTTTACTTGCCAAACCCCTGCTCAAGTAAGAAAAAACCTTCCCTTTGGAGAAGATGTAGTTGCATTCCAATGCAGGAATCCAATTCATAGAGCGCATTATGAGCTTTTCACAAGAGCGTTAGAAGCCAATAATGTCAGTCAAAATGCTGTTGTTCTTGTACACCCAACGTGTGGACCAACTCAAGAAGATGATATTCCCGGATCAGTAAGATTCCAAACCTATGAAAAACTTGCTTCTGAAGTAAATAATCCAAAAATCAGATGGTCATATCTTCCTTATTCGATGCATATGGCTGGGCCAAGAGAAGCTCTACAGCACATGATTATCAGAAGGAATTATGGATGCACTCATTTCATTATCGGAAGAGATATGGCTGGGTGTAAGTCATCTCTCAGCGGAGATGATTTTTATGGTCCATATGATGCTCAAAATTTTGCAAAAGAATGCTGCGAAGAACTAAAAATGCAAACAGTTCCTTCTTTAAATCTTGTATTTACAGAGGAGGAAGGCTATGTAACTGCTGATTATGCGCAAGAGAAAGGATTACATATAAAAAAATTGAGCGGTACTCAATTTAGGCAAATGCTAAGAAGTGGAGAAGAAATTCCTGAATGGTTTGCATTCAAAAGCGTCGTTGATGTACTAAGAACCGCATAGTTGGACCTAATCCTATTAAACTCTTAAAAGATATAGAAGAACATTGAACAAACGCTGGAGAAACATTGGTCTTTATGTCCTTATTGTCGTAGTTGTGATTTTTGTTGGAAGTGCTTTTTTCGATAAGCCAAGCCCGACAAGAGCAACTAGAACGCTGAGGTACAGTGACTTCATAGAAGCTGTTCAAGAGAAGCAAGTAAGCAGAGTTCTTATTTCTCCAGATAAAGGAACAGCCCAAATTGTTGAAAGTGATGGGAACAGAGCTTTAGTTAATTTGGCTCCTGATCAACAATTACTTCAATTACTAACTGATAATGACGTCGATATTGCTGTACAACCCACTACTCAAGCCAATCCCTTACAGCAAGCTGCTAGTAGCTTAATTTTTCCAATTCTTTTACTAGGGGGTCTGTTTTTTCTATTCAGAAGAGCTGGCTCTGGTGGTGGTGGAAATCCCGCAATGAATTTTGGAAAAAGTAAGGCAAGACTTCAAATGGAGCCTGAGACAAAAGTTACTTTTGGAGATGTTGCTGGAATTGAGGGTGCAAAGCTTGAACTTACTGAAGTAGTTGATTTCTTAAAAAATCCTGATCGCTTTACAGCTGTAGGTGCCAAAATTCCAAAAGGTGTTTTATTAGTCGGCCCTCCTGGAACAGGTAAAACTTTGCTTGCAAAGGCAGTAGCAGGAGAAGCTTCAGTTCCCTTCTTTTCTATATCTGGTTCAGAGTTTGTAGAAATGTTTGTTGGAGTTGGTGCTAGCAGGGTCAGAGACCTTTTTGAACAAGCAAAGAAAAATGCTCCTTGTATAGTGTTCATTGATGAAATAGATGCAGTAGGTCGTCAGCGTGGAGCAGGACTTGGAGGAGGTAATGATGAAAGAGAGCAAACCCTAAATCAACTATTAACTGAAATGGATGGATTTGAGGGGAATTCAGGAATAATTATTGTTGCAGCTACAAATAGACCTGATGTGCTCGACTCAGCGCTTATGCGACCAGGAAGATTCGACAGGCAAGTAACTGTGGATAGACCTGATTACTCAGGGAGATTGCAAATACTTAACGTTCATGCAAAAAGTAAAACACTTTCAAAGGCTGTTGACTTAGATCAAATAGCAAGAAGAACACCTGGTTTTACCGGGGCAGATTTAGCAAATCTCTTAAATGAAGCTGCAATCTTAGCCGCTAGAAAAGAATTAACAGAAGTTAGCAACGATGAAATTAGTGATGCAATCGAGAGAATAATGGTAGGTCCTGAGAAGAAAGACTCAGTGATTAGTGAAAAGCGTAAAAAGTTAGTTGCTTATCATGAAGCTGGCCATGCTGTAGTTGGTGCTGTGATGCCTGATTATGACCCTGTGCAAAAGATCTCAATCATTCCAAGAGGTGGAGCTGGAGGGTTAACTTTTTTCACACCAAGTGAAGAAAGAATGGAATCTGGACTTTATTCAAGGTCTTACCTACAAAATCAAATGGCTGTTGCACTTGGAGGAAGAGTTGCAGAGGAAATAATTTATGGAGAAGACGAAGTAACTACAGGAGCATCAAATGATCTAAAGCAAGTAGCTTCAGTTGCTAGGCAAATGATTACCAAATTCGGCATGAGTGACAGGTTAGGACCAGTAGCTTTAGGACGATCACAAGGTGGCATGTTCCTTGGTAGAGACATCTCTGCAGAAAGAGATTTTTCTGAAGATACAGCAGCAACTATTGACTCAGAAGTTTCAGTCCTTGTTGAAATTGCGTATGAAAGAGCTAAAAAGGCTTTAAATGACAACCGTCAAGTACTTGAAGAGTTAACAGCAATGCTTATGGAAACCGAAACAGTTGATTCTCAAGAGTTTCAAGATCTATTAATTCGCCATGAAGTAAAAGTCGCGGAATATGCATAGTTTAAAATTATAATTTTTGGAAATTAAGCAAAATAATTTAATAAAATCTTTAAGAGTACAGCCACTTATAGTTGTAATTAGATTAGAAAATCACTTTTTTAATACCTCTCACAAAAGAGAAGATTTATTTTTAAAAATCGAAAAACTCTCTAATTATGGTGTAAAAAATATTGAAATAGGATGGGATTCAAATCCAGAATGGGGAAATTTAATATCACAAATGAAAAGTAGATTCAAGTCAATTAATATTGGCGTTGCATCAATTACATCAAGAGAATCTTTAGAATCAATTAGATCATTAGATATAAACTATTCTATGAGTCCATTCTTTAACAAAGAAATTCATTTAAATGCTATAAAATATAATCAATTAGTTATTCCAGGAATATCTAATATTGAAAATTTCAAAGAAGCAATAAATCTAGGATACAAAATTGTAAAAATCTTTCCTGTATCAAAATTAGGAATTAACTTTATACACGAATTACACGACTTTACGAAAAAGGATATTTTTTTTATTGGTGCAGGTGGAATTAAAAGTAAAAATTTAAAAAAATTACTAAAAAATGGATACGATTCACTGATCATTGGAAGAGAACTGCGAAATCAAACACCTGATAAAGATCTAGAATTATGGCTAAAAGATTACTGAGTAGCAATTAGAAAAACTAATAATTAATTACTTGCTGAGCTATGCATCAGAAAAAATCAATTCTATGAACAATAGTCAGTACATTGGCCTTGTTGCCTAAGTAAATGATCAGCTAAAACCAGAGCAACCATTGCTTCAACCATTGGCACTGCTCTTGGCAATACACAAGGATCATGCCTGCCTGTTGCCTTGAGAGTTATTGCATTACCATCCTCGTCAATTGTCTTTTGACTTTTCCTAATAGTTGCGGTTGGTTTAAAGCCAACTCTCAGAACTATATCCTCACCATTACTGATACCTCCTTGAATTCCCCCTGAATTGTTAGTAGCAGTTTTCAATTGATCAGAATCAGATGGCAAAAATGGATCATTATGTTCGCTGCCTTTCAAATAAGTACCTCCGAAACCAGAACCCACCTCAAAGCCTTTAGTCGCAGGCAAAGACATTAATCCCTTTGCTAAATCAGCCTCTAACTTGTCAAAAACAGGCATGCCAAGGCCTACTGGCGGATTTCTAACAACACATTCTATTACTCCACCGCAAGAATCTCCTTCTTTACCAAAAGCCTCCACCCTCTGAATCATTAAATCTGCAGCTGTTTGGTCAGGACATCGAACAATATTCTTCTCAATCTCATCAAAAGTAACTTCACTCGTTTGAATATCAGCTTCAATATTATGAATTCTCTTTACCCAAGCCAGTATTTCCGTATCAGAATACTGAGCGAGTAGTTGCTTCGCTACAGAACCAGCGGCGACTCTACCTATAGTCTCTCTGGCAGATGCTCGTCCTCCGCCACTTAAAGCTTGAATTCCATATTTTTTCTGATAAGTAGCATCAGCATGAGAGGGTCTAAAAGTTTTTTTAATTTCAGAATAATCCTTAGGCCGATGATCTTTATTTCTTACAACCATAGAAATTGGTGTTCCTAAAGTTTTGTTATCTAAAAGACCACTAAGAATTTCAACTTCATCACTTTCATTTCTTGGAGTAGTGATTTTGCTCTGTCCTGGCCTTCTTCGATTGAGATCATTTTGTATTTGATTGATATCAAGCTCCAACCTTGGTGGACAGCCATCAATAATCACACCGACGCCTCCACCATGCGATTCACCAAAGGTGCTGATACTAAAAAGTTTTCCGAAACTACTTCCCATAAATAAACCTATCTACAAAATGCTAATCAATACTTACTAAAAATAAACCAATCAATCAATCAATCAATGCATAGCACTAAAAAAAGGCAAAAAAAAAGCCCTCTAAAAGAGGGCTTTAGAAATCAAGTTCAAGACTTAACCGATTGCAGGTGCAACAAGAGCTACAGAAGTAGACTCAGCAGCTGCTAGGTCAAGTGGGAAGTTGTGAGCATTACGCTCGTGCATTACTTCCATACCAAGGTTTGCACGGTTAAGTACGTCACCCCAGGTTGGTACAACCTTGCCTGAAGTATCAACTACAGACTGGTTGAAGTTGAAGCCGTTCAAGTTGAACGCCATGGTGCAGATGCCCATAGATGTCAACCAAACACAAATTACTGGCCATGAAGCCAAGAAGAAGTGAAGGCTGCGGCTGTTGTTGAAGCTTGCATATTGGAAGATCAAACGACCGAAGTAGCCATGAGCTGCAACGATGTTGTATGTCTCTTCTTCTTGTCCAAACTTGTAACCGTAGTTCTGTGAATCAAGTCCTGTGGTCTCACGGATAAGTGATGAAGTAACCAAAGAGCCGTGCATTGCAGAGAACAAAGCACCACCGAACATACCTGCTACACCAGCCATATGGAATGGGTGCATCAAGATGTTGTGCTCAGCCTGGAAAACGAACATGAAGTTGAATGTTCCAGAGATTCCTAGAGGCATACCATCAGAGAATGAACCCTGACCGAATGGGTAAACAAGGAATACAGCGAAAGCTGCTGATACAGGAGCTGAGTAAGCAACACAGATCCATGGGCGCATACCTAAACGGTATGAAAGCTCCCACTGACGTCCCATGTATGCAGAGATACCAATAAGGAAGTGGAAGATTACAAGCTGGTAAGGGCCGCCGTTATATAGCCACTCATCAAGAGTTGCTGCTTCCCAGATTGGGTAGAAGTGAAGGCCGATAGCGTTACTTGAAGGAACAACAGCACCAGAAATGATGTTGTTTCCATACATGAATGAACCAGCTACTGGCTCACGGATACCGTCGATATCAACTGGAGGAGCAGCGATAAATGCAACGATGAAACAAGTTGTTGCCGCAAGAAGGCAAGGGATCATCAATACACCGAACCAACCGACATAGATACGGTTGTTGGTGGAAGTAACCCACTCGCAGAATTGTGGCCAACCTTTGAGCAACGAAGAACGCTGCTGCTGAATGGTGGTCATGAGGACGAATGTGTATGTCCCTAGAGGGACGGGTAATTAAGAGCAGCTAATTAGACTGCCAGCCGTGATGTTAAAGGAGAATGATCCTTTTTGTGGCCAATATGTAGGACAATTTATGAAGAGAATCTGTAAGTAGCAGCCAAAGAGTACCTGAAGAGCCTTAAGATTCTTTTAAGATTTAGCCATCGAGGTCGTAAATTGGTTCTTATAAAGTGGCTAATTAATGGGCATAGGCTTGAAGAGAGAGTTCCTTTGTGTGATGCACGTCATAGAAAATACGAATTGGAAGCGCAAGGAGCAGTCGTTTATTGGAGCGAGAGAACTTACTTCTGATGTATTAAATCAATCAATGATTTTTTCCATTCTTTTTGAAAATCCCATAATTCTCTTTTTGTAAAGCTCATAGCGATATTTTTTTCCGCATATGCTGCTTCATTTATAAAAACAGGAATATAAGGTTCATCTTCTTCAAACCTAATTATTTCACCATTCAACTTACAAAATAATTCATCGTTTTTCTTTAATTCCTGCCAATCCTTTGATTGCCTTAGAGGATGCACATATCCATCAATATTGCCTTCTTCATCTCTCGGGAAATCGATGCTTTTAATATGCCTGTGAATTATCAACTTATTAGGGAAAAAGAGCTTTAAGTTCTTAACTTGATGAATTTGTTCCATCAAAGTCTCAAGAATCAATTTTGTTTGTAAAATAATTTTCGAATTCAAGAGGCCTTGGCCAATCGGTCCAATCTCTATAACAAGTCCACAAGGCCAAGATTCAACTAAAAAACCTGTTTGTTCTTGATCAGATTCGTGAAGATATATGGGTAAACCTAATTGATTTTGAATTAAAGAAGCCAAAGCCAAATCTGCATCTCTTCTCCCATAAACAACCAAGCAACTACCCATGGAGGCTGTCGTTGTATGAAAATCTAATGCTATTTGACAGGGGTTTTCTCCTGCCTCTCCATAAAGATAAACTATCTCACTTGCTCTCCTTTCTTCAAAATTTGAAGAGTTGATAGATAAACATGATTCTTCTTTGAAACTACGATTCAAATCATGATGAATGTATCTTTTCCCAGCCTTTTTAGCCTCAGGGTTTCCAATTACTTTAAAGGTTTTGATCCCGTAAGTATTTATTAAAAAGGATGATTTTTTCCATTCATCAAAAAGCCAAATACCATTTATTTCATTACCATGCGTACCAGCCACTAGAAGTACTTGTAGCTGCTTCATTAATCAATAAACCCATAGATAAAAATAATCTTAAAAGAAATTCATGGCCATACCACCAATATTTGTAAAAGCTGCAAGAGAAATATGGAGTTTAGAATGGAAAATATTAATGAATGGTCTTGCACCATCAGATTCAAATGGAAACTACAAGAGGCCAATAAATATTCAACAACAAATTCAAATCCCGACCAAGGAGGATTTAAAGAATAGAGCGTCAAATCAAATGCCAGGTTTAATTATTGGAAGAAGTTGTCCTTGGGCACATAGAGCATGGATAATTCACGAGATAAAAGGATTAAAGAAATCGATCAATCTTCACATTGCTCAAGTAGATAAAGAGGGAGGAAGATGGAGATTAGATCCACCAATAAAAGGTTGTAAAACCCTTCAAGAGCTTTATCAAAAATGCGGAAATTATCAATCTAGGAGAGCAACAGTACCAATGCTTTTCGATCCAGGTAAGGAGCCGGAATCAAAATTCAGACTTATAAACAATGAAAGCGCTGAACTTGTCGAGATATTAAATAAATGGCCTATATACGATCAAGAAATAGATCTTAACCCAAGCAAATATAAAAAAAAAATAATTAACTGGCAGAATCTAATTCAAGAAAATATTAATAATGGAGTTTATAAATGTGGATTTGCTAGAAATCAAAAAGCTTATGAAAAAGCTTCTAAGAATTTGTTCTCAACTCTAAATATTATAGAAGAACATCTTCAATCAAATGGTCCTTGGCTTTGTGGAAAAAATCTTTCAATTGCTGACATAAGACTTTTCCCTACCCTTATTAGATGGGAAGCAATTTATTACCCACTATTTAAATGTAGTAATAAACCAATTGAATCTTTCCCAAATATAATTAAATGGAGAAAAAGGATTTTCAATATGTACAATATTAAGAAAACATGTGATGTTGATACTTGGAGAAAAGATTATTTTGGAGCTTTATTCCCTTTAAATCCAAGTGGTATTATTCCTAAAGGAGAAGATATTACAACAACTATCAACAATTAATTATCAACTATGAAAGAAAAAAATTCTTACTTTACATCCTCAAATCCTATTAAAGGAGTCTATGGTGATTTCATAGTTACTTCTAATGATAAAAAAGAAGTTCTATTTTACCGATTGTCAATTCTTTTCTGCGGATTATTCTTTTCAATAGGAATAGCTCAATGGTTTGTCAATGGATCTAATCAAATATGGATTTGGCTATTATGCATGGCAATAAGTATAGGTTTAAGTCTTAAGTGGATACATATCTATTTAAGACCTTTACATCAAACACTAACAATTTTCTGGGTACTCGGTTGTATTGGATTGTTGATACTTTCATATCATTTTGGAGTAACAAATCTAATGTATGGTCTAAAAGAAAATCCAAAATCGATAATACTTGTCGGTCCACTTTTTGCTTCTTTAACTGGGATAGGTTTCAAAGAGTTTTTTTGTTTCAGAAGAATTGAGGCAATAGGGATTACGATTTTTATTCCAATTGCTTTAATTGGCTATTTAACTGAATTAGCCAATGAAAGTTTTACTTTTGCGACGCTAGTTGTATCGTCCTTGTTATTGCTATCAATGGGAATACGGAAATTCAACCTGCCAGCTGAAGCTGATATAGGAGATAAAAGCGTTTTTGATTATTTAGAAAGCCAAAGGAAGCTAAAAGTATCCGATACTTGAATAAATCAACCAATAATCAATTCAAAGAGAAAACCCACACAAAGATCATTTTTGTATGCCCTAAGTCAGGGAATGGTGAGGAAATCCAACCAAATTTACAAACCACGTGCAATATTCCTCCGTCATAATTATTGTGTTAGTCAAACGATCCTGCTCTTTAAAGACGCCATGAAAACTATTGACGAGCATATTAAAAAGGATGAATCCGAGATCCAAGAAGCAAAAGCTCAGGGGAATGAATCCAAGCTCCATCATTTAGAAGATGAACTTAATTCTCTCAAGGAATATAAGGAGCATCATCCTGAAGACAAGCATGACCCAAATGCTCTGGAACTTTTCTGCGACGCCAACCCTGACGAACCAGAGTGCTTGGTATACGACGATTAATATTCAAAAAAACAATTAATAAAACAAAAAAAGGGAGGCTGTTGCCTCCCTTTTTTTGTTTTATTAGATCCTACTAATAATCCATATTAAAATCTGAAGGACTTCCAGTTAAAGAGCAGACAACTGCCTCCTCATTTTTCATGTGACGTACTTCAGCGATTGGTCTACCCATTTTCTTTAGAACATTAATATCTTGATCAGTCTGGCAGCGAGCAATAATTTCTCCTTTTCCATCAAAACAACTGTAAAAATCCATAATTTTAATAATTCTCTTTAGTTATGACCAAAAATCAACTGTAAGACAAGTAGGTATGATTCACTCATAACAATTAATTAATATCCAAGTTCGTTCCAAATAGAACTCAACAAATCATCAAGACCAAATTTCGTTACTGCAGAAATTATATGTACCTTCTTCATAGTTAGTTTCTCAATTTTATTTAGAAGTTTTTTAATTTCATTCTCATTTAATAGTTCTTTTTTAGTCAGAACAAAAACTCTAGGCCTAGAAATCAAACCATGACCGTAAGACGTTAATTCCTCATTAATGGTTTTGAAATCATTTATCGGGTCCGTTGATGCTGAGTCAATTAAATGAAGCAAAACCTTAGTTCGTTCAATATGCCGAAGAAAATCATGCCCTAATCCAATACCTTTTGAGGCGCCAGAAATCAAACCAGGAATATCCGCAAAAACTGTTCCATCTCCTGAGGGCCTTCTTACTACTCCTAAATTAGGAATTAAAGTTGTAAATGGATAATCAGCAATCTTTGGTCTTGCAGAGGAGAGTACAGAAATCAAAGTACTTTTGCCTGCATTGGGCAAACCAATAATTCCTACTTCTGCTAGAAGTTTTAATTCCAATTGCAATGACCATTCTTCACCTACTTTCCCTTCAGTAAATTTTTCTGGAGCTCTATTGCTATTTGATAAATAGCGAGCGTTCCCGAAACCTCCTTTTCCACCAAACGCGACAATAAGTTGTTGGCCTTTATGAGTTAAATCACCAAGAATAATATTTGTAGAGAGATGCCTTACCTCTGTTCCGCATGGAACTTTAAGTACAGTGTCTTTTCCTGATGCACCAGTGCATTTATTAGGGCCACCTCGTTGGCCATTCTCGGCAGAAATTAATTTCTGAAATTTGAAATCCAAAAGAGTTTGCAAATTATCATCAGCCTCTAAAACAACATTTCCTCCTTGTCCTCCATCTCCTCCCGCAGGGCCACCTGCTGGAACATACTTTTCTCTTCTAAAAGCAGAGATACCATCACCACCTGAACCTGCTTTGACATCAATAAAAGCCTGATCAATAAATTGCATTTAGAAATATCTTTAATCAATTAACTAAATAATAATTCTTACATTCATCCTTGCTAAATTAAAGAACTGAAAACACTGTTTATAACTTTCACCTCAAATTCAATCAACCATCCACACAACGCTACATCCGGGGCCGCCATCATGAGGTTCAGCATCGGCTACTTTTTCAATATATGGATGTGAATCAAACCATTTCCTCAAACCTTTTTTCAGTTTTCCAGAACCAATTCCATGAATAACCCATAAAGCTCCGGAACAATTTCTCAATTTTTCTTCAATTACCCCCTCGGCTTCATGCACGCGTAACCCTCTTACATCTAAGGTATTTTTTTTAGTACGTACTAAAGATAAATTCTTTCTTACCTGCGAAGTTTTTACATACACACTTGGATTTATTTCGACCTTTTGACCATCAAGACTTTCTACTTCGGTTAAATTGACTTTGCTTCGAAATACACCACATAAAACCGTTAATTGCATTCCATCCTCTGAAAAAGAAATTATTTCCCCTGCTTTACCAATAGCAGACAATCTAACTTTGTCCCCAATCTTAGGAGTCCAGCTCTGTATATGCTTAATTCGCCTTTCGCTTCGATATCCCTTCTCCATTTGCCGTAATCGTTTACCAGCAATTCTTGCTGTTTCACCACTAGCATTTTGATCGCGCAAACGTTTAATCAAATGTCTAACTTCTTTTTGACCTTCTCGAATTGATGACTCGAGTTTAAACCTTCCTTGTTCATTAAACTTCTCCGTTTGTTGACGTTGTTTCTGCCAACTATCAAGCAATTCTTCATGTAATAATTCAGTTTTTGCCAACAAAGCCGCGGCATCTTCAGCTGCTGATTGTTGCCGCTCACGTTGTTTTTCTAAGCCTTTAATAACTTGATTAACATTATCAACGCTTGCAGGATTGATAAACTCTTGAGCAAGTTTTATCACTTCCGAATCAAGACCAAGTCTTTTTGAAATCTCAATTGCATTACTCCTACCAGGAATTCCCCATTGCAAATGAAAGGTTGGTTGTATTGTTTCACTATCAAAAGAAACTGAGGCATTTTCAAATCTTGAATCACTATATTTCAGTGCTTTTAATTCTCCAAAATGAGTAGTAGCGATAGTTAATCGTGCTCTATCCGCCATTATCTTTAATAGAGCCATAGCCAAAGCTGTACCTTCAGAGGGATCAGTTCCTGCTCCAACTTCATCTAAAAGGACGAGCGTCGTACCAGGCAAATAAGTTATGGCACCGAGTATTCGACTTATGCGAAGAATATGTCCACTAAATGTAGATAAATTTTGCTGCAATGACTGCTCATCACCAATATCAGCTAAAACATTTTTACACCAGGGTAATCTTGGTGAGCCAGTACATGGTAAAAGTATTCCTGCTTTTGCCATTAAAACTGCTAGACCAATACTTTTTAATGCAACTGTTTTCCCTCCAGTATTAGGACCTGTAATTGCAACAACTTTTAAATTAGAGGGAACATCAAAACTAGTTGGAACTACTGTATTTTTTTTCTCATGGAAATCATTCCATACTAATAAAGGATGACGAAAATCTTTAATCTCAAATAGTGTATTTTCCTTTTCATCAAGAATTGCTGGTACCCCATTAAGCCATTTAGAGTAACGTGCTCGTGACAATGCAAACTCAATCTGTAAAAGGATCTCTCCTAAATGAGCTATTACATCAGCATTAAACCCAACCTCTTTACTCCAATTAGCTAAAAGTCTCCTCTCTTCATCTGAGATTTCAGAATTTATTTTAGCCAAACGATTCCCTATTGATATGACAACTTGTGGCTCGATATAGATCGTATTTCCTGAAGCTGAACTATCATGAACCATTCCCTTAATCTGATCAGAAGTCCCAGCTTTAAATGCTAGAACAGGTCTTCCATACCTCTCTGAGATAATATTATCTTGAAGTAATCCACCATATTTCCTCATCATATCTTGAAGAATATCTTTTCTTTGAAGACGTAATGAATTCCTATGGCGTCGTAATTCAGAAAGTTTTGGACTAGCACGATCTGCAATTTGCCCACCTTCATCCAGGCCAAACTCGAGGAGTTTTTGTAAATCAGGCAAAGTTGCAATATCTTTGAGTAATTCAGAAAGTATTGGACGTATTAATTGATCAAATATTAGTTTTCGTAATTTTCTAGCAGCTCTTAAAGTATCAGCAACTTTTAATAAATCCTCACCTATTGCGACACCACCTTTGGAGCATATCAAAAGAATATTTTCCAAATCATGAACACCTTCAAAAGATATTCCTCCATCAAGAGAAATATCTAATGATCCAATTTCTAACGTTTGGGACAATAACTCCTGGCTAAGAGATATATCTGATGGCAGATCAAAGCTTTTACATTTATTAAGACCTTGTTGGGTAACCGCGAATGTAGACAAATGACTACAAACTGTTGGCCATTCAAGTAACTCCAAAGACTCTAGAATTATTTGTGTTTTTTCAGAATCATCATGATTTATTGTGAATCCCATTCGTCTACCTAAATTCTATTGATTTGTTGGAATTCCTGTTGATGGGTGATAAAGCATTTCCAACCAATTACCTTCTGTATCTTTCAAGTAAAAAGAAGAAGTTCCATCTCGATGATCATGCAAAGCTCCAACCTGTACACCTTGATTTTTTAGAGAAGAATGAATTCTTTCTATGTCATCCTTATTAGTGAAATGAAATGCAAAATGTGGACCAGCCGCTTTATAGCCCGGGCCGAGCAAAGCAAGGCCATCTTTATTCTCTCCTGTCTCTAGGTAACACCAATCAGGATCATCCCAAACAAGCTTCATTCCCAAGCTCAAATAAAAACTTTTAGCCCTATCAACATCATCCACTCTTATAGCTACGTGGCCGAGCCGATGAACTCTTTCCATATTGAAGTCAGACTGTTTTTCTAGCATTACTTTTTATTGAAAATTGAAATTTTTAATAATTTTCTTAATTAACTCTATTGTTCTTTTAACCATCCTGCGGCATCACACGCATGATAGGTAAGGATCAGATTTGCTCCAGCTCTTTTAAAACTCAATAAAGTTTCTAAAACTATTGCCTTTTCATCAATCCAACCTCTTTGAGCAGCAGCTTTGACCATTGAATACTCTCCACTAACGTTATATGCAGCGATTGGCAATTCTGATTCTTCCCTTAAACGATAAATAATATCTAAGTAAGCCAAACCAGGTTTAACCATTAGGATGTCCGATCCTTCTTGTTCGTCAAGTTGAGCTTCTGTGATTGCTTCTCTAGCATTCGCTGGATCCATCTGATAGGTATTTTTATTTTTCGGGATAGGCTTAGTTGATAATGATCTAGGAGCAGAATCTAAAGCTTCTCTAAAAGGCCCGTAATAGGCAGATGAATATTTTGCGGTGTAACTAATTATTCCTACATGTTCAAAACCTTCATCATCTAAGGCTTCTCTTATAGCTCCTACTCTTCCATCCATCATGTCACTAGGTCCAATTAAATCTGCTCCAGATTGTGCTTGGACCACTGCTTGTTTACATAAATAATCAACGGTTTCATCATTCAAAATTATTCCTTGATTACTAACTATTCCATCATGACCATCACAAGAATAAGGGTCTAAAGCGACATCAGTCATGATACACATTTCAGGTATCTCTCTTTTCAATCTTTCAATAGCCCTTGGTATTAAACCTTTTTCATTAAAACATTCAGCTCCATCTTCTGTTTTCAACTCGTCTGGAACTTTTGGAAAAAGAACGACACATCTAATACCTAGATTCCAAGCACGTTTAACTTCATCAACCAAGCCATCCATTGACCACCGAAAGGCACCTGGCATCGCTGGTATTTCTTGAATATCTGAACCTTCATGAACAAAAAGAGGATAAATAAAGTCAGATGCAGAGATACTATGCTCTCTAACCATATCTCTTAAAGACTCTGTTCTACGAAGACGACGGGGCCGATAAGTAAGATCCATATTGACCAATAGAGATAACTACAATAGAGATAACTACATTTTACTTCCTTTAAGTCCTAGCCTGATCGAACCAACTCGAACGAGGTTCATCTATTCGAACAGATCTAAGCTTTTCAAGAAGTTTTAATTCCTCATCTGACCAATTTTCAGGGAACTTTAATTTTAGATTAAAAAACAAATCTCCTTGGGTATCTAAGTTTTGTAATCCTTGACCTTTTAATCTAAATTTTTGCTCAGGTAAACTTCCAGAAGGTATTGATAAATATGCGACTCCTTGAGGGGATGCAACCGAAATATTTGCTCCCAAAGCTAATTCATCTAAAGACATAGGTAAATCTGCATACACATCTAAACCTTTAACTTTCCAAATCGGATGAGACTTAATACTGACTTCAATCAATAAATCTCCTCTTTTCCCTTTCCCGGACTGTATATTACCCTTATCTTTAATACGTATTTTTGATCCTGTTTCAATTCCTTTTGGGATTTTCACCTCGATGCGTTCATCATTAACTAAAAGATTCTTTTTTGTTCCATTCAAAGCCTCTAGAAAACTAATCTGCAAATTAAATTCAGCATTAAGATTTAATGCTTGAGGATTATTATCTAAAGATATATTTGAGTAAATTTCTTTACCAACCTCACTAAATCTTCCAATTAAATCATTCAAAAAATCGTCAAAGTTTAAATATTCATCAAAGCGCTGGTCATTATTTTCACTAGAAAAATCTCTCGAATTTCCATCTCTATTTCTGAACCAATAATGTAGAAATTGTTCATAAGACTTTTTCTTATCCTCATCTGAAAGAATCTCATAAGCTTCATTTATTTGTTTGAACTCCGACTCAGCCCCCTCGTCATTTGGATGTAAATCAGGATGAAATTTTCTTGCAAGTTTCCTGAAGGCACTTTTGATTTCTTTATCAGTAGCATTTCTACTAACACCAAGGATTTTGAAATAATCCTTAAAACCATCTAATACCATCAAAATCACGCTGCCTTCTTAGTAAAAATCAATCTTTTCAATGATTTTTATTCAATACTAAGTATTTAAAAGTAGAGATCCCAGAACTTAATGGAACCTTTAAGAGATAGGCTTATTCAAGTCAATTCAAGTAAGGAGAGTCGATTGGCGTTAATTAATGGCTTTCACCTAAAAAATATTAGAGGTGATGTATTAGGCGGTTTGACTGCTGCGGTTGTAGCCCTACCACTAGCTTTAGCGTTTGGTAATGCGGCACTTGGCCCTGGAGGTGCTATTTACGGCCTTTACGGAGCAGTCGTAGTTGGATTTCTAGCCGCATTGTTTGGAGGAACTCCAGCTCAAGTAAGTGGTCCAACTGGTCCGATGAGCGTAACAGTAGCTGGAGTAGTTGCTAGCTTGGCGGCTGTAGGAGTACCTAGAGATTTATCTGCTGGCGAAATTCTTCCTTTAGTAATGGCTGCTGTGGTCATTGGAGGATTATTTCAGATTTTATTTGGCCTACTAAGGCTTGGTAAATACATCACACTTGTACCTTACTCAGTCGTTTCAGGCTTTATGTCTGGAATTGGCGTCATCATAATTACTCTCCAAATAGGACCTTTACTTGGAATATCAACTCGAGGAGGAGTATTAGAATCTCTTTCAACTTTAGTTAATAATTTCGTACCAAATGGGGCTGCAATTGCTGTTGCAGTAATGACACTTGCGATAGTGTTTCTGACACCCCGCAGAATCAGTCAATGGGTCCCATCTCCTCTTTTAGCATTATTAATAGTTACTCCTTTATCAATAGTTCTTTTTGGCGATAGTTCAATAGACCGAATAGGAGCAATACCAGAGGGTGGTCTTTCTTTAAGTCTCCCAGATCCAAGTCTTGGCAATTTCTTCCCAATAATTCTTAAAGCTGGACTAGTCCTTGCTGTTCTTGGAGCTATTGACTCCCTTCTTACATCTCTAGTAGCAGATAATATTTCTCAGACCAGGCACAATTCTGATAGAGAACTCATTGGACAAGGTATTGGAAATGCAGTAGCTGGTATTTTCACAGGCTTGCCTGGAGCCGGGGCAACCATGAGAACAGTAATAAATGTCAAATCTGGTGGTTCCACCCCAATCTCAGGGATGGTTCATTCAGTTGTACTGCTATTCGTTCTAGTTGGTGCTGGTCCTTTGGCATCTCAGATTCCTACAGCTCTTCTTGCGGGAATTTTAATAAAAGTTGGATTAGATATTATTGATTGGGGATTTTTATTAAGAGCTCATAGACTTTCGCTGAAAACCGCAAGTGTGATGTACGGAGTCCTCTTGATGACAGTTTTCTGGGACTTGATATGGGCTGTACTAGTTGGGGTATTCATAGCAAATATGCTCACTATCGATTCAATTACAGAGACGCAATTGGAGGGAATGGAAGCTGACAATCCATTTGATTCAGCATCAAATAGCAATGCAGCAAATGCACAACTGCCCTCTGATGAAAAAGCACTTTTAGATCGTTGTGCGGGAGAAGTAATGCTATTCAGATTAAAAGGGCCACTTAGTTTTGGAGCAGCAAAAGGAATTACTGAAAGAATGATGCTTGTAAGAAACTATAAAGTTCTAATTCTTGATATAACCGATGTTCCCAGGCTTGGAGTTACTGCAACTCTAGCAATAGAAGATATGGTTCAGGAAGCGCTAAACAACTCTAGAAAAGCATATGTTGCTGGTGCAACAGGAAGAGTTAAAGATAGACTTGCTAAATTTGGAGTTGATGTAATTGGTACAAGAAAAGAAGCCTTGACAGCTGCAATTGACAATCTAAATGGTTGATAATCAATATTTTCATCTTATTGATTGCTTTAAGAACTAACAAGAAATGGGACAAAACCTTTTCATCCAAAATGCTTTAAGTCCACCAATACTTTTCTTCTTTTTGGGTGCAATTGCATACGCATTAAAGTCTGATTTTGAGATTCCATCTCCTCTCCCAAAATTATTTTCCTTATATCTCTTACTTGCAATAGGCTTCAGAGGGGGTATTGAGCTTCAAAAAAGTGGCTTTGGTTATCCAGTTCTTCCAACTGTGATAGCAGCTATATTAATGTCCCTATTAATCCCACTTATTTGTTTTTTAGTACTGAGATTTAAATTCGATGTTTTTAATGCAGCAGCTATATCAGCAGCATATGGATCAATAAGTGCAGTGACATTTATAACTGCTGAAAGCTTTCTTGAAAGTCAAAGTATACCCTTTGATGGTTTTATGGTTGCAGCTTTAGCACTAATGGAATCACCAGCAATAATTATTGGTCTTCTATTAGTCAAATTTGGAGCGCCCAAAGATAGGCCCATTAAAAGAAAAATGAAATGGGGATCAATTCTTCATGAGTCAATGTTAAATGGTTCTGTCTATTTATTACTAGGGAGCCTTCTAATAGGTTTTTTAACATCCGCAATAGATCCATCTGACATAAAAAAAATGGAACCATTCACAGCTGAATTGTTCTATGGCGCAGAATGTTTCTTCCTTCTTGACATGGGAATTGTGGCTGCACAACGCCTCGCCCGTCTAAATAAGACTGGTGCCTTTCTCATTATGTTTTCAATATTCATGCCAATAGTTAATGCAGTACTAGGATCAGTAGTAGCTAGAATTCTGAATTTAGAGCCTGGAAATGCTCTGTTATTTGTAGTTCTATGCGCTAGTGCTTCTTACTTAGCTGTACCAACAGCTATGAGAATGACTGTTCCTGAAGCTCGACCTGGTTATTACATTTCAACCACTCTTGGATTAACTTTTCCTTTTAACATAATCATAGGTATACCAGTATATATGGGCTTAGTAAACACAATGATTCCATCAATTGGGTAACTGAATCTCATGAAAAGACTTGACTTAATTTTTAGTGAAAGAGAACTAGATGATGTTCTCTCAGTATTAGAAAGAGCTGAAGTTCCTGGCTATACAGTTATGAAACATGCCACTGGAAGAGGTCCAGAAAGAATTGTCACCGAAGATATGGAATTCACTGGATTTGGATCAAATGCACACGTAATTATTTTTTGCGAACAAGATGCAATCGAAAAAATACGAGACGATATTAAAACTGTTCTTAGTTACTACGGTGGGGTTGCGTATGTGTCTGAAGCAACTCCTCTTTAAAAATACTTATCAATAGGTCAATTAAGCATGTACCCAATCGACACGAATTGATTTCCGACTATTTAAATATCTATCTATTGCCATCGCAGCTATACATCCATCCGATGCTGCTACAACAGCTTGCTTAAATGGAGTATTTCTGATGTCGCCAATTGCCCAAACCCCTTCAACTGTTGTAGACATAAAGTCATCCACCAACACTCCCCCATCCTCCTTAAAAGCGACCTGTTCACCAAGAAAGTCAGTAATTGGTTTTGAGCCACTCATATAAACGAAAACCCCTTCAAGGGCAATATCTTGATGAGTGTCAATTGAACGATTCTTAACCTTAATACCTGTCACCCCAGACTCATTACCTTCAATCTGCATTAATCTCGTCTTACTCAAATGGCTCACATTTGGTTTTGATAATAGCTCTTGCGCATGATGATCATCTGGTTTTGGATCATTGGATGTTATCCAATGAACTTTGGAGGCGAATTTTGTAAGAACATTTGCTTCTTCGATTGCCTCTTTATTAATACCAACCACAGCGACTTCACGATCTCTATAAAAAGCTCCATCACAAGTCGCGCAATAGCTTACTCCTCTACCCAGGAATTCAGCTTCACCTTTAAATGATGCTGGTCTTCCCATTGCACCACTTGCAACTACAAGTGCTTTTGCTTTAAAAGTTCCCTCTGGGGTGTAAATAGTTTTCATATCACCACTAGCATCAATTCCAAAAACTTGGGCCCTGCGATAATCAGCCCCATACTGAGTAGCTTGATCTCTCATAAGTTTCAACAAGGCCTCTCCGCTCATTTCACTTGAGACACCTGGGTAATTAGCAATTTGATGTGTTATTGCTAGCGCACCTACATCAGGATTCTTATCAAGAATTACTGTTCTTAAGTCTGCTCGGGAAGTGTAAAGCGCACAACTGCAACCAGCAGGCCCACCACCAACTATGACAACATCAGCTTCAATGGTTTCCAATAGAAAATCTCTTAATAGGTTTGCTCTCTTTCAAGAAGAGAAAGGGTGTTTTGATATCACTTGGGTTAATAGATTAGACTTTTACCCCAAATCAAATCAAATCAAATCAAATGTTTGTATTCTTCAACTCTAATAAAAATATTCTAAATTGAGCAATAACAAACAATCTTCTAAATAGATTTAATTGATTAAGAGCAAATCTGGATATATCCAGTTTCAATCTAAAGACACAAAAAACCTTGGATCTTCTAAAGTGAAAGCTGATTAATTAGACCATTGAGCGACTCAGAAATACTGCTCAAAGCAGCTATTAACCGAATATCAGCTCGGATAACGGAGAAAATGATCACTTCTGCCCAAGAATTAACTGAAATTGCTGATGAATTGCCTCAAAAGCTCCAAAACGAATGGTCTAGCTTTAAAGAAGAGGTTATTAAAGAATCAGAACGTCTGAAAAAAAAGACTAATGCATCTAAAGAAAAGCTGTCTAAGGAAGAAATAAATAAAGAAGATTCAATTCAAATTCAAATAGATAATCTCAGATCAAAGGTTATCGATATTAATAAAGATATTGAGGGAAGATATTGATATTTCTTGCTAGTCAACTTCAAAGATTTGGCAGAGCCTTTAGGATTTGGATAATATTATTAGGCTTACTTTTCTATTTGTGGTTTGATTCTAAAAAATGGACCTATTTAAAAGGTTATACCGCTAAAAGAAGAGAAAGAAGAAATACTTTAAGGGCAAAATGGCTTACGAAAGAATTAGTTAATCTAGGATCAGCATTTATAAAATTAGGCCAACTTTTATCTGCAAGAGCTGATGTTATTCCATCTACATGGGTAAATGAGCTTACGTCTTTACAAGATAGAGTTCCACCTTTTGCATTTGAAGAAGTTCAAGAGATATTAATAAATCAACTTGGAAATTCATATCAAAAAATTATGAGTATTGATTCAATTCCAATTGGCTCAGCCTCGCTTGCTCAAGTTCATAAAGCCAGATTAATTAATGAAAAGAACGTCATTTTCAAGGTACAAAGACCAAATATAGAAAAATTTTTTAGGCTTGACTTAGATGTAATGAATCAAGTCGCGAAAGTAGTTCAAAGAATAAAGTCTCTAAGTCGAGGTAATGATTGGATAGGTATTGCGAAGGAATCCAAGAGAGTATTACTCAGAGAGCTAGATTTTAGAATTGAAGCTCAATATGCTGCAAGATTTAAACAACAATTTATAGATGACTCAGATATTTTAATACCCAGTGTATTTTGGGATTTAAGTACCAGCAAGGTCTTGTGTTTGGAGTATTTACCAGGTATCAAGATAAATGACATTAAATCTCTTAAAAGCAATGATATAGATACTTCTTATATCGCAAAGATTGGAGCTACAAGTTATTTAAAACAATTGGTTAATTACGGTTTTTTTCATGCTGATCCTCATCCTGGAAACCTAGCTGTTTCTAAGAGTGGGTCTCTTATTTACTATGATTTTGGAATGATGGGTTTCGTCTCTGAACGTATTAGAGGCAGGCTCAATTCAATGATCAAAGCCGCAGCACTTAGAGATGTTAATGGACTAGTCAAAGAACTTCAAATTGCTGGATTAATTGATGCAAAAATTGAAATAGGTCCAGTTAGAAGATTAATCAGAATAATGTTGAATGAAGCTCTCACTCCTCCATTTAATTCTCAAATCATAGAAAAGCTCTCTGGGGATATATCTGAACTGGCTTATGGGAAACCCTTTAGAATACCAATTGAGTTGATTTTTGTTTTTAGAGCATTATCAACTTTTGAAGGAGTAGGAAGATATCTAGATCCCGAGTTTAATTTAATAGCAATAGCAAAACCCTTTCTCCTTCCACTTATGACCTCAAAAGATTCAGATCCTAATGACTTGTTTAATGAATTAGGTAGACAAGTTAGTGAGATAGGAAGTAAAGCAGTTGGTTTACCAAAAAGGCTTGATGAAAGTCTAGAGAGATTAGAGCAAGGCGATTTACAACTACAAGTACGCATGGGTGAATCAGATAGACAATTAAGAAGAATGATTAACGCTCAACAATCATTAGGTAATTCTGTCCTTCTAGGCTCACTTGCAATATCCTCAGCTTTACTTGCTTCAACTAATAGACCTTTTTTATTTCTCATACCAGTAAGTATTGGATTTCCATTAGTTCTCAGCTGGATTAAATTAAAATTTAAGATGAGAAGCGAAAGTCGTTTAGATAATTTTCAAGGGAGAAAAAGCTAAAATACCGGAAAATCAACTCTAATAACTTCCTCTTGGTCCCAATCCCACAAGTCCAGCATATGTCGCCTGACTACCCAACTCATCCTCAATACGAAGCAACTGATTATATTTTGCGACTCTTTCACTACGACTCAGTGAACCTGTTTTAATTTGACCGGATTTAGTTGCTACTGACAAATCAGCAATAGTTGTATCTTCAGTTTCTCCGCTTCTATGACTGATGACAGTTGTATAACTTGATCTTGAGGCAAGCTCAATAGCTTCAAGTGTTTCAGTCAGAGAACCTATTTGATTAACCTTAATTAATATTGAATTTGCAATATTCTCATCAATCCCTCTTTGTAAACGGCGTGTGTTGGTTACAAATAAATCATCTCCAACTAATTGCACACTATTGCCAAGCTTTTTCGTAAGCAAGCTCCAACCATCCCAATCATCTTCAGCTAGTCCATCTTCAATAGAAATGATTGGAAATGAATTAACTAATCCAGCCAATTCATCAACCATTTGCTCACTGGAATAGGAATTCCCACCATAAAAATATTGCCCCTCCTTATAAAACTCTGTACTAGCAACATCTAAAGCTATAGAGATTTGCTCCCCTGGTCTAAATCCAGCCTGTTCAATTGCTTGCATTAAAAGGTCACCTGCTGCTTTATTACTTTCAAGATTTGGAGCGAATCCTCCTTCGTCTCCGACAGCAGTAGATAAACCTTTCTGATTCAATAAATCTTTAAGCGTATGAAAAACCTCAGCTCCCATTCTTAATGCTTCTCTAAAGCTTTCAGCACCATGCGGTACCAACATAAATTCCTGAAAATCTAAATTATTTGCAGCATGTTCTCCTCCATTAATGACGTTCATTAATGGAACTGGTAAGAGAGAAGACATTGGCCCTCCTAAATACCTATACAAAGGCAACCCCAATCCGTTGGCTGCTGCTCTTGCAGTAGCCATGCTTACAGCAAGAATTGAATTTGCCCCAAGATTTGATTTGTTGTCTGTATCATCAAGTTGTTTCATCACAGAATCAACTGTGGCTTGATCTAAAGAAGAAAGACCACATAGAGCGGGAGCGATAGTCTCTTCAATGTGACTGACAGCCTTAATAACTCCTTTACCCAAATAACGTTTTCCACCATCTCTTAGTTCATGAGCCTCATGGGCTCCAGTGCTTGCGCCACTTGGAACAATTGAACGTCCAATAGCTCCACCTTCTAAAAGCACTTCAGCTTCTACAGTTGGATTGCCACGAGAGTCCAAAACTTCTCGGGCCATAATGGTATCAATTACTAGTTCTAGAGAGTCAGCCACGAATTTAAGATGATTTTTAGATCTTATGAACTACATTATTCCTATTTGTTCCTGAATTGCTAATCTAGCTTGCTTTCCAAGACCTAATCAATCAAATTTGTCTTAACAATAAATGCACGTATCGATAACAAGGTCACAATCAAAATTCAGAAGGCAAATGACCACTTTGAATCAAAATTGATCGAAAATGAATGGAAGTCTAACTACAGAACCAGATTCTTTTAGTGATGAAGCTTGGAGTCTTTTACTCATAGCTGAACAATCAGCCAGAAGGTGGCGACATCAGAATTTAGATGTTGAACATCTTATTCAGGTACTTTTTAGAAATAAAAAATTTCAGAAATATACAAATTCCTTACCTGTCAACCACGAAGAAATAAATGAAATTTTAGAAAACTTCATCGCTGAACTTCCAATAAACAACCAATCAGACTTATTTATTGGAGAAGATTTAGAAATCCTTCTTGAAACAGCTGATGATTTTCGCTCTCGATGGGGATCTAATCAAATAGAGATATCTCATATCCTTATTGCAATTGGTAGAGACAATCGCATAGGAGAAGATCTTTTTTTTCAAGCAGGTCTCCCTAGTGAAATTCTTGAAGCGGAATTGAGACGACTACCAGCGCCGAAATCATTTAAACAATCTAAAAGAATTGCGACTCAACAAAAAGAAGATAGATCACAAAAAGATTCAAGGTCTTCTATATCTACCAAAAACAATTCAAATAATTCTGTCCCCGAGCCACTTACTCCTATCGCTAAAGAAGAGGTCGCATCAAAGCAAGAACCGTTAAATCTTAATGAAACGCCAAATGCATTGGATTTATACTGCAAAGACCTTACAGCCGAAGCTGAAAATGGGAAATTAGATCCTGTGATTGGCAGAGAGACGGAAATAAAAGCAATTACGAAAGTTTTATCTCGAAGAGGCAAAAATAATCCAGTACTAATTGGTGCTCCAGGTGTTGGGAAAACAGCAGTTGCAGAGTTATTAGCCCAAAAAATTATAGCTAACGAACTTCCCGACTCTCTTCAGGGTTTAAGACTAATTTCACTTGATATCGGTGCATTAATAGCTGGCGCTAAATTCCGAGGGCAATTTGAAGAGAGATTTAGATCATTGTTAAGTGAAATCAGCAATAGCGAAAAAGGAGTAATCTTATTTATAGACGAATTGCACACGATTGTAAGCAAAGACAGGTCAAACACTGATGCTGGGAGTCTATTAAAGCCATTATTAGCCAGTGGTGACTTGCGTTGCATAGGGGCAACGACTCCTGATAATTATAGACGTACAATCGAGAAAGACCTAGCCCTTGACAGGCGATTCCAACAAGTATTAATCAAAGAACCCAGCTTAGATTTAAGCTTGGAAATTCTAAAAGGACTTAAAGAAAATTATGAGTTTCATCACGGAGTAACTATTAGTAATGAAGCACTAATTACAGCGAATCGTTTGGCGCATAGATATATAAGTGATAGATGCCTACCGGATAAAGCTATTGACTTAATTGATGAGGCTTCAGCTCAAGTGAAAATTGAATCGGCATCAAAACCAAAAATCATAGAAGAAAAAGAATCTCAGCTTAATCATTTAGAGTCATCAATACTAAATGCAAACAAAGAGACAACATTAGAGACTATAAATAATCTTGAAGAAAAGAAAGAATTGCTACGATTTGAGCTAGATCAGCTCAAACAAAAATGGCAAGATCAAATAGAAAAATTAGCTGAATTACAAGAACTAAAAATAAAAGTTGAAGAATTAAAAAATTTAATAATAGAATCTGAAATCTCTGGTGATATTGCAGAAGTAGAAAGACTAAAATACGAACAACATTATCAAATCAAAGAAAGAATAGAAGAAATAGAAATCTCAATTCAAGAAGACAAGGAGGATGGCAATTCCTTACTAACAGATCAAGTTGATCCAGAAGATATAGCTGATGTTGTTTCAAGATGGACAGGAATTCCTGTTAGCAAAGTTTTATCAGGTGAAAGACAAAAGCTTTTAAATTTAGAACAAGACTTAGAAAAAAAAGTTGTTGGTCAATTAAATGCTGTTCAAGCAGTGTCAGCAGCAATTCGCAGAGCAAGAGCTGGGATGCAGGACATAAGAAGGCCTATTGGATCCTTTCTTTTTCTGGGCCCTACAGGTGTTGGTAAAACTGAACTTGCTAAATCACTAGCAAATTCTTTATTTGATGAAGAAGATGCTCTGTTGAGACTTGATATGAGTGAATTTATGGAAAGAAATGCTGTTTCAAGGCTATTAGGTGCTCCTCCTGGATACGTGGGTTACGAAGAAGGGGGGCAATTAACAGAGGCAATTAGAAAAAGACCATATGCAGTCATACTTCTTGATGAAATTGAAAAAGCTCATCAAGAAGTTTT
Organism: Prochlorococcus sp. AG-402-M18; assembly: GCA_003216595.1. Lineage (GTDB taxonomy): Bacteria > Cyanobacteriota > Cyanobacteriia > PCC-6307 > Cyanobiaceae > Prochlorococcus_B. The sequence goes on along the minus strand of QCIQ01000004.1, from coordinate 40,612 downwards.
CAACATCCTTTTACAGGTATTAGATGATGGAAGACTCACCGATTCTCAAGGTCGGACAGTAGATTTCAGAAACACAGTCATTGTGATGACAAGCAATCTTGCTAGCAAAGCAATTTTAAATAATTCACTCCAAGTTCAAAGCGAAAATTCAAATAAAAATATTCTTGCGCAAGAATTAGATCAAAAAATCAACGAAGCTTTAACAAAACATTTCCGACCAGAGTTTTTGAACCGTATTGATGAAGTAATAAGATTTAATCCACTAAAACCCGAAAGTTTAGAACAAATAGTTCGACTTCAACTTGATGAATTAAAGAAGCTACTTAAACAGCAAGGTTTAGATCTTTATGTTGACGAAAAGACCATTAAGACTCTTGCTGATGAAGGATATGAACCTGAATACGGTGCAAGACCGCTAAGAAGAGTGATTAGAAGAAGATTAGAAAACCCTCTGGCCACACAAATTCTAGAAGAGACTTTTGAAGATGCAAAATCAATAAGAGTTAAGACTAAAGATGATGAGTCTAGAAAACTACTTTTTTTAATAGATAACTAAACTATCAAACATAAGTTAGTGTAGGTTTATAGCCATTCGTTTTAAAAGTACCTTCCTTTTAGTCTTCCCAAAGTGACAAGTCCAACCTCTAAAGAGGATCAAGAAAAGGTAATTCCTACAAAAAAGGAAAAGACTGCCTTAAAAAAGAGTTTTTTATCCTCTACAATTGATGAAATGAAACTGGTTGTATGGCCTTCACGGCAACAACTTTTCAGCGAATCTGTTGCCGTGATTTTAATGGTCACTTTATCAGCCGTTTCTATCGCCGCTGTAAGCCGTTTTTATGGATGGGCCTCCACTCAGATATTCCGCTGAGTCGACTAACGTAAATTTTTAAACCACTCACAATTTTTTCCAGTGTCAGAGATTGAAACCACACCTACTAACGATTCAAAAATAATTGATAGATCAGAAACACTTGAGGACGATCAATCAAGATTTGGAAACCAAACAATCAAAACAAATATTGCACGTTGGTATGCTATTCAGGTTGCCTCAAGTTGCGAAAAGAAGGTAAAAGCGACACTTGAGCAAAGAGCCATAACTCTTGGTGTTAGTGACAGAATCATAGAGATAGAAATCCCTCAAACCCCTGCTGTGAAGCTAAAAAAAGATGGTAGCAGGCAGACTACAGAAGAAAAAGTTTTCCCTGGGTATGTGCTCGTTCGCATGGTGTTAGATGAAGACACAATGATGGCCGTTAGAAGTACTCCAAATGTAATTAATTTTGTTGGTGCAGAAGACCGCAGAGCCACTGGTAAAGCACGCGGTCATATAAAACCTCGCCCTCTCAGCAGGCAAGAAGTTAATAGAATTTTCAAGCGAGCAGCTGAAAAGAAAACTGTTGTCAAGTTGGATGTAGAAGAAGGTGATCAGATTGTTGTTACTTCAGGTCCTTTTAAAGATTTCCAGGGAGAGGTAATTGAAGTTTCAGGAGAAAGAAACAAACTTAAGGCTCTTTTATCAATATTTGGCAGAGAAACTCCAGTTGAACTTGAATTTTCTCAAATAACTAAACAAAATTGATTTTTAATTTCCTTTTGCTGTCTGGTCAGTCTAGGAGTTAAGTTTATTAGATAATTTGTCTGATTAGTTTCAGATTTTCCGCATTAGTTCAATTTTCAGCCGATGGCAAAGAAAGTAGTAGCCCTGATCAAGTTGGCCTTACAGGCTGGCAAAGCCAACCCCGCGCCTCCTGTTGGCCCTGCGCTAGGTCAACATGGGGTAAACATAATGGCGTTTTGTAAGGAATACAATTCGCGCACCCAAGACAAAGCTGGCTTTGTTATACCTGTAGAAATATCTGTTTTCGAAGATAGAAGTTTTACTTTCATAACAAAAACTCCTCCTGCTTCTGTTTTAATAACTAAAGCTGCAGGCATTGCGAAAGGGTCAGGCGAGTCAGCCAAAGGGACTGCTGGCTCGATTAGTAAAACTCAACTTGAAGAAATTGCTAAAACAAAGCTTCCTGATCTCAATTGCAGCAGCATCGAATCAGCGATGAAAGTTATTGAGGGTACCGCCAAAAATATGGGGGTTTCCATAAAGGACTAATTAAATCGTAAAATCATCAAACTTTTAAAGGGGGGAGATTAATAGTCGAATGAACCCCAATTTATTATGAAAAATTTTTCTAAAAGAATGACAACGTTACTTTCCAAAGTGGAAGAGCGTACATATTCTCCCATTGAAGCAATAAAGCTAGTTAAGGAGAATGCAAATGCAAAATTTGATGAGACTATTGAAGCTCACATAAGACTTGGCATTGATCCAAAATATACTGATCAGCAACTAAGAACGACAGTTGCCTTACCAAGTGGTACTGGTCAAAAAATACGAATAGCAGTCATTACACGCGGAGAAAAAGTTTCTGAGGCGACTAAAGCAGGTGCTGATCTTGCTGGAGAGGAAGATTTAGTTGATTCAATCAACAAAGGAGAAATGAACTTCGACCTGCTAATTTCAACTCCGGATATGATGCCCAAGGTTGCAAAACTTGGAAGAGTGCTTGGACCTAGAGGACTTATGCCTAATCCAAAAGCAGGAACAGTTACCACCGATTTAACAGGAGCTATTAAAGAATTTAAAGCAGGAAAACTTGAATTTAGAGCAGACAAAGCAGGAATTGTGCATGTCCGATTTGGTAAAGCAAGTTTTTCGGAAGAGGCTCTCCTTGAAAATTTGAAGACATTACAATTAACAATAGAAAAAAATAAACCAAGCGGAGCGAAAGGAAAATTCTGGAAAAGCTTTTTTATTACCTCCACAATGGGACCATCCGTAGAAGTAGATATCAACGAATTACAAGACTTGCAGAAAGAAAAGTGACCCTTATTGATGTAAATTAGTTAAGTGGTATAACCACAAGGGCATGCGCCCAGCCAAAGACAGCAGGTCTGATTCTATTAAACCTTTCGTTTAATAGAATTTATAAACCCCGCCGAGGCATACGCAGGTTTTATCTTTTTGGATTGAATCGTTAGCGGCCTCGATTCCCCAAGGGGAATATGGCCGTATGTCCAGTTCTTCCCCCGATTCGATCCAATTATTATGGGCCGCACGCTGGAAAGCAAAAAACAGATCGTCGAAACGATAGAGGGTCTATTAGATAACTCTGAAATGGCTTTAGTTCTTGATTACAAGGGCTTATCCACAAAAGAGATGTCTGACTTGCGCTCAAGATTGCAAAAAAGCGATGGCATCTGCAAGGTCACTAAAAACACCTTGATGCGTCAAGCCATAAAAGGAAAAGATTCCTGGACTGGTTTGGAGTCATTGCTTACTGGCACTAACGCCTTTGTTTTAATCAAAGGAGATGTTGGGAGTGCTGTTAAAGCTGTACAAGCATTTCAAAAGGAAACTCAAAAGTCTGAGACTAAAGGAGGTCTTTTCGAAGGCAAACTTTTATCTCAAGATGAGATCAAAGCGATTGCAAAACTTCCTAGCAAGGAAGCACTTATGGCACAAATTGCTGGTGCAATGAATTCCATAACAAGCAAAATCGCTATTGGTATAAATGAGGTCCCATCTGGACTTGCAAGATCTCTTAAACAACATTCCGAGAGCGGCGAGAGCTGATACTCCTTGTTTAACAATTTGTTTTCTACTTACTTAGTTGCTGATTTAAACCATGTCTGCAAAAACCGATGAAATCTTAGATTCATTAAAAAGCCTCTCTTTGCTTGAAGCTTCAGAGCTTGTCAAGCAAATAGAAGAAGCTTTTGGTGTATCTGCTGCCGCATCTGCTGGCGTTGTCATGGCAGCTCCCGGAGCTGCTGCTGCTGGCGATGGAGCTGATGCTGCCGAAGAAAAAACTGAATTTGAGGTTGTTTTAGAAAGCTTTGACGCTTCTTCTAAAATCAAAGTCCTTAAAGAAGTTCGAAATGCCACAGGCTTGGGCCTTGGCGAAGCTAAAGCGCTAGTAGAAGCTGCTCCAAAAACAATCAAAGAAGGAGCTACCAAAGAAGATGCTGAAGCTTTAAAGAAAGCAATTGAAGCTGTTGGTGGAAAAGTAACTTTAAAATAAAATTGTTACTGGAAAAACACCTGTTTTCTGCTTATATAAAACCGGTCTATTCAGACCGGTTTTTTTTTATGTCTAAAGAAGAAAAATTGGCTATTACTGCAGCAACTGATGGTGCATGTAGCGGTAATCCTGGTCCAGGTGGATGGGGAGCATTAATTAGGTTCCAAGATGGAAGCGAAATTGAATTTGGTGGTTTCAGCCCTCAGACAACAAATAATCGCATGGAATTACAGGCTGCATTATTTGTTCTAGAAAAATTAAAAAAAATAAAATTTCATCCTTCATTAACCATAAAAACAGATAGCAAATATTTAATTGATGGAATGGAAAAATGGATGTCAAATTGGAAAAAGAAAGGATGGAAAACAGCATCTGGTAAAGAAGTTCTCAATCAAGATTTATGGAAAGCTCTTGATCACCCTGAACTTCCAAAAGTCAAACTTCAATATGTCAAGGGACATAGCGGAGAAAAGGATAATGATAGAGTTGATGCAATTGCTGTAGCTTTTTCTAAAGGTCGAACAATACAACTAAAAGATTTTGTCAAAGAATAAAAAAAACGACTTCTACAATATTCTGCTTGGACAGCTTCTATCACAAGACGAGGGTATTGATGCAGAAATACTTACTAATTCAGCTCTTAATGCCATTAAAGTTGCATCATTAAATAGAAATGTTCCAATAATTTCTAATCTCCTTTTAAAAGCGTCAAGTGATTTTCAAAGAAGCAATTCAAGCTTAAATCAAATTATCTTTGGCTTGCACTTTAAAAACCCTGTAGGACTTGCTGCTGGATTTGATAAAAATGGAGTAGGAGCTGGTCTTTGGAATTATTTTGGATTTGGTTTCGCTGAATTAGGAACTATTACTTGGCATGCCCAAAAAGGTAATCCAAAACCAAGACTTTTCAGAATTGCAAAAGAAAAAGCTGCACTGAATAGAATGGGATTCAATAATGAAGGTGCAGAAAAATTCTTAAGCACTATAGAAAAACAAAAAATTTCTGCGCCAGGAAATAGACCATGTGTCCTGGGAGTAAATCTAGGAAAGTCAAAAATCACACCTCTCGATGAAGCTGATAAAGACTATTTTTTATCTTTAAAACTCCTGGCTCCTTTATCTGACTATGCCGTCATCAATGTTAGTTCGCCGAATACCCCAGGCCTTCGCTCATTACAAGAAACAAAACAAATAAAAAAGTTAATACATACTCTAAAAGATTTATCCAATTGTCCTCCTCTGCTTGTAAAAATTGCTCCAGATCTGTCAAATGAAAAAATTGATGAAATTGCGAGAGTTGCAATTGAGAATGGTATTGATGGAATAATCGCAATCAATACAAGCTTAAATAGATTTAACCTTAAAAACCTAAGAATCAAAACTGGAAATACTCTGGAGCAAGAAAATGGAGGATTAAGCGGACTCCCTTTAGAAAAAAGAGGAATGGAAGTTATTAGAAGGCTTAGAAATAGTACTAATAATGCTTTACCGCTTATTGGTGTAGGTGGAATCAGTTCAGCACAAACAGCGTGGGAAAGAATTGCAGCTGGGGCTTCACTGGTTCAGGTGTATACAGGTTGGATATTTGAGGGACCAAATTTAGTTCCAGAAATTTTAGATGGATTAACCCTGCAAATGGAAAAACACGGATTCCGAAATATTAAAGAAGTAATCGGCTCCGAAGAGCCATGGAAATAAAACCACAAATGATTTATATCAATAATTATGATTGTGTTTAAACTAATCACAATATTATCTCAAATATAATGAAAATAGACATTGATAGTCATGGAGGTAATATTGAAAAAGAAGCAAGAGAGTTAGGCCTATCTACAGATAAAATAATCGATGCAAGCGCATCACTAGTCCCTTTTAAATTACCTAAAAAGTTTAATAATTATCTTATTAATTGTATAAAAAATGGATCTATTAAATCTTATCCTGATAGAAGCTTTTTTGAAGTAACAAGTTCTATTGCGAAATGGCATAATATTGATCCTTCAATGATTTTACCTGGTAATGGAGCTTCAGAATTATTTACTTGGGCAGCAAGAGATGCAAGTTTAAATGGCACAAGTTCTCTTCCCTCTCCTGGCTTTGGAGACTATCAAAGAGCTTTAAAGTGTTGGAATGCTTCCTATACACATAATCCAATTCCTTTATCTTGGACTAATAGCAATCCTCAGTCATTTCCAATTAAACCAAAAACCCATGTCTTATGGATTACAAACCCACATAATCCAACTGGGCAATTATGGAGTCGCTCGTCAATAGAAAAATTATTAACTAATTATAAACTCGTAATTTGCGATGAAGCATTTATTTCTCTTACACCCGGAGGTGAAAATGAATCAATCATTGATTTAACTAAAAATTATAAAAACCTTATAGTAATAAGGAGTTTAACTAAGTTTCTAGGTATTGCTGGATTAAGGATTGGATATTCAGTAACGAACTCAGATAGATTATTAAAATGGAAGAAGATAAGAGATCCATGGCCAGTAAATACACTAGCATTAAATGCAACTAATTTGATTATGAAAGATTCAAAAATGCATGAAAAAAGATTAAATAAGATCCATAGATGGGTAGAAGAAGAAGGGAACTGGTTACATAAAAGTTTGTCAGAATTTTCTACTATTAAGCCTCTACCTACTACTACAAATTTTCAATTAATTCAAAGTAATAATTCTCTATTAAATCTTATTGAGAATTTAAAAAAAAGAGGAATTTTATTAAGAGACTGTAGATCTTTTATAAATCTAGATGAAAATTGGATCAGAATTAGTCTACAAAAACGCAAACAAAATATTCAAATTATTAATACATTAAAAGATTACATTAACTAATCGAATTTACAATCTCAAATATCTTATTTTCAGGATTTTGGCAATCGTAATTATTCATATTTGATCTCATTTCACCGAGAGAATTAGAATCTATCAAATTAGATATGGTATTTTTCAAAATATCATTTTCTGGATCATGTTGATTAACTATTACAGCCCCTCCATATCTAGCCATATAAGAAGCATTTAGTTCTTGATGTTGATCGGCAGAAGCTGGAAAAGGTATTAAAATTGAAGGGGTCTTTGTTACCATTAATTCACAAATTGCGCCAGATCCTGCTCTACTTATTGCCAAATCAGCATTTCGCAGCAAGGCCGATATTTCATTACTGTATTTTCTTACAACCAAATTAGCGTGAGTATCAATTTTATCTAATTTTTTATAGAAACTATCGTTATCACCTGTCAGATGAATAACTCTACAACCCTTATTAAGCAACCAAGGCAAGATACTCCTCACCATCTCATTCATTTTTATTGCTCCTTGACTACCTCCCATAACAACAATCAACACCCCCTCTCCAAGCGGCACCCAAGGAGGTAGAGGCTGATCTACAAAAAATTCTGGTCTTACAGGTGTGCCAGTAAAACTTGTTCTACACCCTTGCAAATACTCCGATGCTGATGGGATTCCTAAAGCAACATGGTCACAAAATTTACCCAATAACCTAGTTACTTTTCCAGGAATAGCATTCGATTCATGCAACAAAATAGGAATGCCAGTTAGTTTTGCGCCGAGAATACTAGGAGCAGATATATAACCGCCAGTAGTAAAAACAACATTAATTTTTTTTTGACGTAAGAGAAACGAGACCTGAATAGAAGCAAAAAGTAATTTACATAAATCAAAGATTTTTCTAACAAGATTTCCTTGTAATCCTCCGACTTTTAGCTTGATTAAATTGTATTTTTTGGGAACCAGTTCAATTTCTAGCCTATTTGGCACACCTAACCACTCAATTTCCCAAGAATTTGAAAGTGAATCAGCGAAAGACAATGCAGGATAAATATGCCCACCCGTTCCGCTTGCAGCAATTAAAAGGCGAGGCATAAATTAAATAACCTTATCCTTGGAGGCTAAGTTATATTGAGTAAAAAAGGTAGGCGTGCGACATTCACTGATAACGAAATCAATAATTTTTTTATTACTATATCCCCTGATGATTAATTCTGCTTTAAGTAAAAATATAGATGAACAGTTGCTAAGTAATAAATTAGAAGAGATTCTCAACCTTAGGCAGGATGATTTACTGAAAGATATATTTCTAAAAAAGTCATTCAACGAATTTAATAAACGCTATAAAGCTTTTAGGGAAAAATATAAAGACGCAAAATGGTCAATAAAACCAATCAAAAATGATCAAAATAAATTTTTACTAGATATAAAAATCAGATCTACACGAGAAATTAATGATCAAATTTATAATCTAAATACCAAGCAGACTATTAAGTTAGAGACTTATAAAAAGAAAATCAAAGAATATAAAGTTATTAATGAAGAATCAATTCTTAATAGTCAAAATTCACCTCTAATAATAAAAATTATTTCTCCAGAAAAAGTTCTTACTGGTGAAAAATATGAAGTGAATATAATCATTGAAAAACCATTAGACAAATCATTAACTGCCAGTGGGATGATCATACTTAAAAATGAAAATAATGTGAATTTATCCAATGACATCTTTGGTATCAAGCCGAACCAATCAGGTGGTTTATTTAAATATATTCAAGCACCAATGAAAGCTGGATCTCAAACTATTTCAGCAATCATTACTCATCCTGAAGGGATTTATTTGATTACAAAAAAAATAAAAGTAGGTTTATAAAACCTACTTTTAAGAATAATACAAAATAGATTTAAATTATTAAGCATCATCTAGAGCAGAAACTCCAGGAAGAACTTTCCCTTCCAAAAGTTCAAGGCTAGCTCCACCACCAGTCGAAATATGAGACATATTTTTTGCTAAACCTGCTTTCTCAACTGCTGCCACTGAATCTCCACCTCCAATAATTGTGCAACAGCCTTGAGCACTTAATTCAGCCAAAGTATTTGCTATTGCATTTGTTCCATTTGCAAATTTCTCAAATTCAAAGACCCCCATCGGTCCATTCCAAATGACAGTTTTGCAATCTTTCAGCGCATTCTGAAAAAGTGCAACTGACTCTGAACCAATATCCAATCCCATCCAACCTTCGCTAATAGCATCTACTTTTGAAACTTTACTATTTGCATTAGAAGAAAAATTATCAGCTAAAACGACATCACTTGGCAAAAGAAACTCAACTCCTTTATCTTTTGCTTTCTTCTCCAAAGCACTTGCTAACTCAAGCTTATCTTCCTCTACTAGACTATTACCAACAGATAACCCCCTAGCTTTGTAGAAAGTAAATATCATCCCTCCACCAACAATTATCTTGTCGCATTTATCAATCAGAGATTCCAAAACACCAATCTTACTGCTTACTTTTGAGCCACCAACTATTGCAGCTAATGGTCTTTGAGGTTGATCTATAGCTCCTTGAAGGTACTTAAGTTCTTTTTCCATTAAATAACCAGCAACACAAGGACTTAAGAACTTTGTAACTCCTTCAGTTGAGGCATGAGCACGATGGGCAGCTCCAAAAGCATCATTAACATAGACTTCTGCCAAAGAAGCTAATTCTTTTGCAAATTCTGTATCATTTTTTTCTTCACCAGCAATAAATCGAACATTTTCTAAAAGGACAACATCTCCATTAGACATCGCATCTACTTTTGACTTGGCTTCGGCTCCTATGCAACTTTCAGTTTTTACAACTGTTTTACCAAGTAATTCACTTAGTCTTTGAGCAACAGCAGTCAGACGCATTGTTTCATTAACTGCTCCCTTTGGCCTACCAAAATGAGCAGAAAGAATAACTCTTGCACTCTTCTCAAGAAGGTCACTAATAGTTGGTAAAGCAGCACGAATTCTTGTGTCATCAGTTATCTGCCCCTCATCTCCTAATGGGACATTAAAATCAACTCTCACTAAAACACGTTTGCCGCATAAGTCGTCAGCGCCGAGACTTGACAGGGAACGCTTAGACATAATGTATCGGATTCAGAAAGGAAACTGAGTGACCATAGCTCTTGGAAGGCACCAATTGGGTAATTACTAAGACACAGAAAAAATCTACCTAAACCTTTGAGAAACTAAAAAAGGCTTTTAAAATATTAACAGTCTATAGTTAAAATAATCAATTACCCCTCAAATGCCTGCAGATACTTGAAAAACTAAACTTGGAATGTAAAGCTAGAAATCGAAATATTTTTGAACATGCAATATGAGAAATTTTTTTCACTAGCAATTTATTAAATAATGTAATTCTATTAATCTGAATTGATCAATAAAATTTGACTCTGATCAGAATATTTAGAATAATTCAATTATTATTATTAATTTATTTAATCTTTTCAGATGATAAGTTGAAATTAGAATTTTAAGAACTATTCGCCCAAAATAAATCAAAAATCAAATTCTACAATTTTTAGATTAATCAATTTCAACCAAATTCTTTTTTAAAATCCAGTGAACAAGCAGCTTATACAATGGTATCCAGGTCATATTGCTAAAGCAGAAAAACAATTAAAAGAGCACCTAAATAAAGTAGATCTAGTTTTCGAAGTACGAGATGCAAGAATACCCCTCGCAACTTCTCATCCATATCTTCAAAAATGGTTAAAAGGAAAGAAGCAAATATTAGTTATTAATAGAAAAGACATGATCAATATCCATGCTCATCAAGCTTGGGATAAAAAATTAAGGTCAGGAGGGAGAGTCCCATGGTGGTGTGATGCAAAAGCTGGAACAGGTGTTCTCCAAATAAAACAAGCCGCTATTCGTGCTGGGCAAGAGTTAAATCAAAGACGTCTTGACCGCGGGATGAAAAGTCGTGCAATTAGAGTTCTAATTCTTGGTTTCCCAAATGTTGGTAAGTCTGCTCTAATTAACAGACTAGTTAAAAAGAAGGTTGTATCTAGCTCAAGAAAACCTGGGGTCACAAGAAGTTTGAGATGGGTAAGATTGGGACAAGACCTGGACCTATTGGACGCTCCTGGAGTTTTACCGCCTAGATTGGAAGATCAAAATGCCGCGTTAAAGCTGGCTATTTGTGATGATATTGGTCAAGCTGCATACGATACTGAACAGGTAGCCATTAACTTTATGACACTTCTTGAGACATTGGAAAATATACAAGAAGCGGGAATCAAGTCAATGTGTCTTCAAAATAGATATGGAATCTTTCTCAATGAAAGCATTAAAGACAAATCTTTATGGCTACTGTCAGCTGCAGAACGTCACACTTCTGGAGATACTCAAAGAATGTCTCAAAGATTACTTGATGATTTTCGCAAAAATTTATTAGGCAATATCTCCCTTGAACTTCCCTAATGGATAAAGAAATTAAGCAGGAATTTGGGCAGGGCCCAGGTGAATTATTTGAGGGTGAATATAAGAAACCTTTGCCTATGAGGCTTGATAGATGGCTGGTGAGTCAACGAGCCGAACAAAGTAGAGCTCATATTCAGAAATTCATTGAAGCGGGATTCGCAAAAGTAAACGGTAAAACTGGAAAAGGAAAAACACCCGTTAGGCCAGGTGACAAAATTCAACTTTGGATTCCACCACCTGAGCCTCTTCCTTACTTAAAACCAGAGGAAATTGATTTAGATGTTTTATATGAAGATGATCATTTAATAGTCATCAATAAAACAGCAGGAATAGCAGTTCATCCTGCACCAGGGAATAAATCAGGCACTTTAGTCAATGGATTAATCAATCATTGTCCAAACTTACCTGGCATCGGAGGCAAATTAAGACCTGGAATAGTTCATCGCTTAGATAAAGACACAACCGGATGCATTGTCGTAGCAAAGACTCAAGAAGCCTTAGTTAAGCTGCAAATTCAAATACAAAAAAGAGTAGCCTCACGAAATTATATTGCTGTTGTCCATGGAGCTATTAAAGACAATGAAGGTATGATTATCGGGTGTATTGGCCGACATCCAAAAGATAGAAAGAAATATGCTGTAGTCGATGAAGAATCTGGTAGATATGCTTGTACCCATTGGAAATTAATTGAAAATCTGGGAAATTATTCTCTTCTTAAATTCAAACTTGATACAGGTAGAACTCATCAAATTCGTGTTCATAGTGCGCACATAGGTCATCCTATTATTGGAGACCAAACTTACAGTAGGTGTAAAAAATTGCCCATTACACTTAGTGGCCAAGCATTACATGCAGTTGAATTGGGATTAATACACCCAGTAACATTAGAGAAGATGCAATTCACAGCTCCGTTACCTAAAGATTTTGAACGACTTTTAAAAGTATTAAAACCTAAAAATAATATTATTTTGGAAGTCTAGGGCTAGCCTTGACCATCTTTTTTGTTAGATATTTTTGAGGATGGTTTAACAAATTCTTACCAGAATTCTCTTCGATAATTTCCCCCTTATCAAACACTAATACTCTGTGACAAAAGCCTGCCGCAACAGATAAATCATGAGTTATGAACAACATTGAAAGTCTTAATTTTTCTTGCAAAGAGCGTAGTAACTCCAAAACTTCTGCTTGAATTTCTGCATCTAACATACTGACACTTTCATCGCAGATAAGTATTTTGGGACGAAGTGCCAATGCTCTTGCGATTACTACTCTTTGCTGTTGGCCTCCTGAAAGTTGAGAAGGTAAACGTTGTTCATAAATTTCTGTTGGTGTCAAGCCAACTAGTTCTAAAAGATTACGAGCTTTTTCTCTAGATTGAGACTTGCTTAATATTTTATGGATAAGAATTGGATCTATAATTGCATCAATTACTGACATCTTAGGATTCAAAGAAGCAGAAGGATCTTGAAAGATAATTTGAATATATTTACGTAATTGTTTTAAAGATTTCCTATTGATAGTTGAAATATTCTTTCCAAGAAAAAAAACACTTCCACCTCTTGTAGGTAATAACCTTGTCAAGGCTCTACATAAAGTGCTCTTGCCACATCCTGATGGACCTACGATACCAAGAGTTTCACCTTCATACAAAGAAAAGGTAACTTCATTAACAGCTTTCAACCAAAAAGAATTGAAAGGCCAAGAGCCTGAATTATGCCAACAACGTAAACTATTTACTCTCAATAATGCAGTACTTGTATTTATTATTTCTCTCTCAGAACCCTCTAATATTTTTCCTGCATTCACTAATCTCTGAGCAATATCAGTTTTTGGACTACCAACTATCTCTTTAATATTTCCAGATTCTACTATTTTTCCACAATCAAGTATTGCAATTTTATTACACCATTTATATGCCATAGACAAATCATGACTAATTAATAGTAAAGCAGTCCCAATCTCATCACAAAGCAAACTCAATTCACTCATAATTTGATCAGCGACTATTGTATCCAAACTAGTTGTAGGTTCATCAGCAATTATCAAAGGAGGTCTTAAACAAATTGCCAAAGCAATTGCTACACGTTGTCGCATCCCTCCACTAAATTCATGTGGAAAAGAATGAAATCTTTTAGATTCTATTCCTACTTTTTCCAATAAGCTTTTAGCTTTTTTTACTAAATTATAAATTGGTTCAGAATTATCATGAGCTCGAAAAGTATCTACCAAATGATCACCAACGGTCATTAAAGGATTTAAACGTGACATTGGATCCTGAAATATCAATCCAACCTCTTTCCCTCGAATATCTTGCATAGAAACCTTGTTTATGTCCAATACATTTTTTCCATTTAAAACAATCTCACCATCACAAACACATCCACTGGGAAGAAGCTGCATTACAGCCTTCGCGACAGTACTTTTACCACATCCTGAAGTACCCACTAATGCAAGCCTATCGCCACGATTCATTTTCAGATTTACCCCTCTCAACACATAAGTAGTAGTATTTGGATAAATAGCATTTAGTTTATTTATCTTTAAAACTTCTTTTGATGAATTATTCATAAAAAGGTAGCAAGAAATGTTGAGTTTGAATAAAATAAATTAAGCTCCGGTGCCGATGCCTAAAGTCACCTCTGCACACAATTCAAACCAGACTCATATCGTCTGTGATGAATTTTTTGATGGCCAGCCACAACTTAGAACTCATCAGATCAAACATATTGATGATTATGAAATTATTTTGCCAGAGTGGTTAAAAAATTGCATTAAGAATATTCCACCGGGGATAGGAGTAAGTTGTCCAAGAGATTCTGAAGCACTTTTAGTTGCTGCTTTTGATCTTGCATATCAATTACATAAAGGGCAATACAGAAAAAGTGGTGAACCTTACATAACCCATCCAGTTGCAGTAGCTGACTTACTAAGAGAAATAGGTGCAAGCGCTAGTGTAATTGCAGCAGGTTTTTTACATGACGTCGTCGAAGATACAGACATAACACCAGAACAACTAGAGGGTTATTTTGGCAGTGAAGTTAGGCATCTAGTTGAAGGTGTGACTAAATTAGGCGGAATCCATTTTAATAATCGGACAGAAGCTCAAGCAGAAAACCTACGTAAAATGTTCCTAGCTATGGCTAGTGATATTCGAGTTGTTCTAGTAAAACTTGCTGATAGGCTTCATAACATGAGAACTATTAGTTACTTAGGGGAAGAGAAACAAACTCGAATAGCGAAAGAAACGAGAGAAATTTATGCTCCACTCGCAAACCGTTTAGGGATAGGACGCTTTAAATGGGAACTAGAGGATCTAGCATTTAAACTTTTAGAACCAGATCCCTTCCGAGAAATTCAACAACAGATAGCTAGTAAACGTAGTGAAAGAGAAGAGAGATTAAATATAACTGTTCAATTACTCAAAGATCGTTTGAGCTCAGCAGGACTTAACCAATGTGAAGTTAGTGGAAGGCCAAAGCATTTATATGGGATATGGAGCAAAATGCAAAGACAGCAAAAAGAATTTCATGAAATTTTTGATGTTGCTGCTCTTAGAATTCTTGTCTCAGATGTCGAGACATGTTATCGAGCTCTTGCTGTTGTCCATGACACATTCAGACCAATACCTGGTCGATTTAAAGACTATATAGGCCTCCCAAAACCAAATGGCTACCAGTCGCTGCATACGGCTGTAATTGGCAGACACAGACCTATTGAGGTGCAAATTAGGACTCCAGAAATGCATAGAGTTTCAGAATTTGGAATTGCAGCTCACTGGAAGTACAAAGAAGGAGGATCTCCAGCTAATCCTGATTCCGAAAAATTTAATTGGTTACGTCAATTAGTTGAATGGCAACAAGAAGATGGGGGTAATGATCACAATGACTACCTTACATCAATTAAAGAGGATTTATTTGATGAAGAAGTATTTGTTTTTACTCCAAAAGGAGATGTTTTGGGATTAAGGAATGGTTCAACAGCAATCGATTTTGCGTATCGTATTCACTCTGAAGTAGGAAATCATTGCAATGGTGCTAGAATTAATGATCGTCTTTGTGTACTATCAACACCTCTTGAGAATGGCGATTTCGTTGAGATCCTTACTCACAAGAGCTCTCATCCAAGCTTAGATTGGCTTAACTATGTAGCCACTCCCACCGCTAGAAATCGCATCAGGCAATGGTATAAAAAAAGTCATCGTCAAGAAACGATTTCAAGAGGGAAGGAACTACTAGAACAAGAATTTGGTCGTAAAGGAATTGATAATTTGCTAAAAGGTGAAGCAATAACAAAAGTTGCTGATAGATGTAATCTAAAGTCTACAGAGGATTTGTTAGCTGCACTTGGATTTGGAGCATTAACCTTACATCAAGTAATTAATAGATTTAGAGAAGAGATAAAAATACAAAATCAGCCATCTGAGACTGAGTTAAGTGATATCGAGCTAGCCAACCAAATTGGATCACAAGCAAATCTAGCTTCAAACAAATCACAAACCTCTCAAAAAAAATATTCGCCAATAGTTGGTTTAGAAGGGCTTGACTATCGACTAGGGGGGTGTTGCAGCCCTTTACCAGGTGAATCAATACTTGGAACAGTTGCACTTGGCAATCATGGGATCACTATACATCGAACTAATTGTGTCAATATACAATCGGTACCTAAAGAAAGAAGACTATCCGTTCAGTGGAATAGTGATCCGCATATCAAAGAAGAGAAATTTCCTATTCAATTAAGAATTGAAGTTATTGATAGAGTCGGAGTACTTAAAGACATATTAATGAGACTTTCTGATAGAGGTATTAATGTAATCGATGCAAGAGTTAAGACATCTCATGGGAAACCGGCATGCATAGATCTTAGAGTTGAACTTGAAAGCGTTAATCAATTAGAAATTACTATCAATCAAATACGGTCAATGATTGATGTCCTTGATATAGCTAGAACTGGAATTAATTAACATTTTGAACAATCCGAGAGATTGCTAAAAACAAATAAAGAATATGTAATATATAAATTTAAATTTTGTTAGAGGATTTTTTGAGTAAAAAGTATAAACAAAGTCCACCAAATGTTCCAGTCAAAAGACCCATACATATCGATCCCATTATCAGTCGTGAACTTAAGTACCAACCTTGAGACCACAACTCATTAGTAGTTATATAGCTAAAATCTACTATATTTTTATCTTTATTGAGTATTAAAGAGCCTAATTTATAATTAAAATAATAAAGAGGAACATAAGTAAATGGATTGCTAATCCAGGTTCCAATAGCCGCCAAAATACTATTTCCCTTGAAAATTTTTGCTAAACATACACCCATCAAGGTTTGCAAGCCAAAGAATGGAAAGCAACCACTAAATATCCCCACACCCAACCCCAATGCTCTCTGAGAGAGAGAACCTTCCTGATCCCAGAGCCAAAAAATAAATTTACGAATTCTTTGTATTAGATTTAGGAAGATTTTTTTCATATTTTAAAAAATCTTGGTCCAAAAAAGAAAGCTAGATTTGATCTTAGTCAAGATTACGTGATTATTGATTAATGAATTCGTTTTCCCCTACTGAAGATACTATCGCTGCAATTGCGACTGCCGTTTCTCCAGGCCAAGGAAGTATTGCTGTCATTAGGATCTCTGGCTCCTCAGCGATTGAGACAACTAAAACTATTGTTCATATTCCTGGAACACACGATTGGACCACTCACAAAGTGCTTTATGGACATGTAACCGAAAAAGATCAAACCACACATATCGATGAAGTATTAATACTAATAATGAAAGGGCCGCGAAGCTTTACAGGTGAAGATGTAGTAGAAATTCATTGTCATGGTGGAATCATTGCAGTTCAGAAGATCCTTGAAAGAATATTGGATACCCCTAATGTTCGAAGAGCAGAACCAGGTGAATTTAGTCAACGAGCAGTATTGAATGGTCGAATAAGCCTGACTCAAGCAGAATCAATTAGTGAACTAGTGGCAGCAAGAAGTAGAAAAGCAGCAGAACTCGCTATTAATGGAATTGAAGGAAATATTCAAACTACGATTCTTTCAATCAGGAAACGATTAATAGAACAACTAACAGAAATCGAAGCAAGAATAGATTTTGAAGAAGATCTTCCAATTTTAGATGAAACACAGGTAAAAAATAAAATTATCGCAGTCCAAAAAGATCTTAACGAACTAATTCATAATGCTAAAAGAGGATCCTGGGTTCGTTCTGGCTTAAAAGTTGCACTGACCGGAAAACCTAATGTAGGCAAAAGCTCGCTACTTAATAGGCTTTCCAAGCAAGAAAAAGCCATTGTGACTGACCTACCTGGAACTACTAGAGACCTTTTAGAAAGTGAGATTGTTTTAGAGGGAATACCAGTAACTTTTATTGATACAGCAGGTCTAAGAGAGACTACAAATATCATCGAAAAAATTGGTATTTCTAGAACTAAAAAAACTTTATTTCAAGCTGATCTCATCATATTAATCTTTGATTATTCAAACGGTTGGAATAGCGAGGATGAATCAATACTAAAACAATTACCCATAAATATTCCACTCTTGATTGTAGGCAATAAATCCGATTTAAAGAATAATCAATCTTTTGAAAAAGTTCCCAAAAATATATTAGAAAAAGAAAATCTTGTTATTTTAAGTGCAAAAACCGGAAATGGAGAAGACAATCTAAATAATTACCTACTAAAAATATGTGGTTCTTCTCAAAACCATGGATTGGATATTGCTCTAAATGAAAGACAACTTGATCTAGCTAAGTTAACGTTGGAATCCCTGGAAAATATTAATAAAGTTTTTGATGAAAAGCTACCATGGGATTTCTGGACGATCGATTTAAGACAAGCTATTAATTATTTAGGAGAACTCACTGGAGAGGATTTAACAGAAAACTTACTTGATAATATATTTTCAAAGTTCTGTATTGGTAAATAATCAAGCAATTCTAGCGTCTAATTATTGTCGATTGTAAAAATATAATATAAATAATAGCAAACGCCTCCAATCAATAGAGCAACCATAATATTCACACTATGAACTACGTCCACTTGATTCAAACATTCGAGAGTATACTAATTAAAGCATATAGGCAACATATCACAAAGAAAAAATATTAAAAAATTTCTATTTTCTTAAATATATTGAAGACAAAGATAAGTAGATAAAATTAAAAAAATAGAAAAAAAATTTTTTATAACTGCTTTCAGGATTGGTATAGTAATGAATGTATTTGTTGTATTGTGGATCTTCGCTCACCAAAGCTACATAAAATATTAGATACCTGGATAGAGGAAGATCTTGGTGATGGAGACCTCACAAGATTTGTCCTCAACGATAGCAGTGCATCGGCTCATTGGGTTGCAAAAGAGGATGGCACTTTTTGTGGTGGAGATCTTGTCAAACTAATATTTAAAAAAATTGATCCCCAAGTTGATATTCAACTTCTATTAGAGGATGGTCAAAAGTTTGAAAAGAATCAAAAACTCCTAGAATTAAAAGGGTCATCCTCTTCCTTAGTAGCAGGAGAGCGAGTAACTCTTAATGTAGCCATGCATCTTTCTGGTATTGCTACATCGACAGCTTTACTGGTAACTAAACTATCAGGATCCAATGTAAAGTTAGCAGACACACGTAAAACGACTCCAGGTCTAAGAATTTTCGAAAAATATGCTTTTCATTGTGGTGGCGGAATTAATCATAGGCTTGGGTTAGATGATGCTGCCATGTTGAAAGAGAATCATATTGAATGGTCTCCGGGGATTAGCGAGAGTATCAAAATCTTAAAAAATACTCTTCCATGGACAAAAAAAATAATAGTCGAAGCCGAAACTCCCTCCCAAGCGAAAGAAGCTGTGGAGGCAGGTGCTGATGGGATTTTACTTGATGAAATGTCTATTCAAACTATAGAGAAATTAGTTCCAGAATTACGTCAACTTTCAAAAACTAGTAATTCCAAATACGTCTCACAAAATATTGTTATTGAAGTTTCAGGAATCAACCCAAATAATTTGTCAGACTATATTTTCACAGGTATTGATCTAATCTCAACTAGTGCTCCAATGACTAAAAGCAAATGGATAGATTTCAGTATGCGCTTTGACTAAAAAATGAATAAACAGTTTTCTGGCGACATCCTAAAAACAAAAAAAATCTTAAAAGTATCTACCTAACCACAAACATCATGCTTGAAATATCCGCCAGATTAGAAGAAGCCCTTAATAGAGCTTTCCTCAAAGTACTCCCAAAAGAGGATCGAAGTTCAAAAACTTCTTCAATACTTATGGGGACTAATTTAGTCCCCGCATCCAAGCCAGAATTTGGAGATTTTCAGATAAATTGTGCTTTATCCCTGGCAAAAGAACTAAAACAACCTCCTCGTGAAATTGCACAACAAATAGCTGATCAACTACAAAAAGATAATGATTTCTTTCAAATATGTAATCCACCAATCATTGCAGGTCCAGGTTTCATAAACCTATCTATAAATTCAAAAACACTTATATCGGAAATCCATTTTCGTCTAAATGATAAAAGATTGGGAGTGCCTCTAAAAAAATTCAGTAGTGAAAAAATCGAAGAGGGAAAAAATAATAACCGCGTGATTATTGATTTTTCCAGTCCAAATATTGCTAAAGAAATGCATGTTGGGCACTTACGATCAACAATTATTGGAGACTCGTTAGCACGTATTCTTGAATTCTGCGGTTATGAAGTCTTAAGACTCAATCATGTGGGGGATTGGGGTACACAATTTGGCATGCTCATCACTCATCTGAAAGAGGTTGTACCAGAGGCACTCCATACAAAAGATGTAGTAGAGATAAGCGATCTCGTGAATTTCTATCGTCAAGCAAAAAAAAGATTTGATGAAGATCAAATCTTTCAAAATAAATCTAGAAAAGAGGTTGTTAATTTACAAGCAGGTGAGCAAGAAAGTCTAATTGCATGGCAATTACTCTGCAAACAATCCAGAAAAGAGTTTCAAAAGATCTACGATCGACTTGATATCAAGCTGACTGAAAGAGGCGAATCCTTTTATAACAAATTTTTAGTAGATGTTATTAATGATTTAAAAAATAAAAATTTACTAATAAATGATCAAGGGGCTCAATGTATTTTCCTAGATGGCGTAGTAGGAAAAGACGGAAAACCTCAACCAATAATTATTCAAAAAAGTGACGGAGGTTTTAATTATGCAACCACTGATTTGGCAGCGATTAAATACAGATTAACTCCTCCTCCACATGGCGATGGAGCTTTGCGGTTGATTTATGTCACAGATGCTGGGCAAGCTTCACATTTTTCTGGAGTTTTTCAAATTGCAAAGCTTGCAAATTGGATTCCTACAGACTGTCAAATTGAGCATGTCCCTTTTGGTCTTGTTCAAGGAGAAGATGGTAAGAAGTTAAAAACTCGATCAGGAGAAACAATTAGATTAGTAGACCTTCTGGATGAGGCAATTCAACGAGCAAGAGAAGATCTTAAAGCACGGCTCAACACTGAAAGGAGATCCGAAAATGAAAGTTTTATAGATAAAGTTTCTACGACTGTCGGGATCGCAGCCATCAAGTATGCGGATCTAAGTCAAAATAGAGTTTCTAATTACCAATTTAGTTTTGATAAGATGCTCTCTTTGCAAGGGAATACAGCACCATATTTACTTTATGCATTGGTTCGAATAGCTGGAATATCGCGCAATGGTGGGAATTTAAATGTATCAAGTCAGAATATTCAGTTCAATGAACCACAAGAATGGGCCTTGATTCGCAAGCTATTGCAACTTGATTGTATTATCGCTGAAGTAGAAAAAGAACTGCTTCCTAATCGTCTCTGCGGGTATTTATTTGAATTAAGTCAGATTTTTAACAGATTCTATGATCAAGTTCCTATTTTAAAAGCAAGTGAACCTGCAAGAACCAGTAGACTTGCTTTATGTTCTATCACTGCAGATACACTTAAACTGGGAATGAGTTTATTAGGCATCCCTACTCTGGAAAGAATGTAATGGAAAAAACAGAAAATTCACTTGTTGATCTACCAAATCCCAGGAAAGATATCGAAAATTTAGAGGCATATTCTGCACCACTGGAAGGAAGACGAAATTTACTAAGACTAGACTTTAATGAAAACACTATTGGACCAAGCCCACTAGTAATTAAATCTCTCAGAGAAATAAGCAGAGATGAAATCTCTATTTATCCTGAATACTCAGGTTTAAAAGAAAAAGTAGTAGAAACTCTAATTAAACAAAATCCAAGCGTGAATATAAACTCATCTGAAGTGGGTATTTTTAATGGAGTAGACGCAGCAATAAATGCTATTTTTCATGCCTATGGCGATTCTAACGATCTAATGCTAACAACATCGCCTACTTTTGGATATTATACTCCTTGCGCACAAATGCGAGGAATGAAAATCAACTCAATACCTTATGAGGGGAAAGATTTTCAATATCCATTTGATAGTATTTGCGAATTCATTATACAAAATAATCCAAAAATTTTGCTCATCTGCAACCCAAATAACCCCACTGGAACAAGAGTAAGCCCAGACAGAATTATAGAGATCACCAAAATTTCATCAAAAACACTAGTTGTTGTCGATGAACTTTACGAGGCATTTACAGGTGATAGTGTTCTGCCATTTGTGAATTTCCAAAATATACCTAATCTTGTTGTATTAAGATCACTTTCTAAGACTGCTGGTTTGGCAAGTTTAAGAATTGGGTTTGCTATTGGTCATTCTAAAGTAATTAATATAGTGAATAGAGTTACTGGTCCTTATGACGTCAACAGCTTTGCTGTCATTGCTGCTTTTGCAGCACTTAAAGATCACTCCTATATTGATTCGTATGTAAACGAAGTACTTGAGGCTCGTGCTTGGATCAAAGATCAATTCGCGAAGCACCATGTTAAACATCATATTGATGGAGGAAACTATTTTCTACTTTGGCCCAAATCAAACCCAAAACAAGTTGAGCAAAAGTTAAAAGCATCTGGAATTCTAATTAGAAATATGGATAAGAAAAAACATTTAAAAGGCTCTATCAGAGTGAGCATTGGAACAATTGAACAGATGAAAAGATTCTGGTTAGCTTTTAAGATTGTCGATGAAGTGTAGTTTAGGTCAATTTATAACGTCTATATAACTTGAGATTGTCTAGGAAGCATCTGCTATATCCAAGAAATTAGAGAGTAACTTATGACCAGATTCAGTCAATACACTCTCAGGATGGAATTGTACCCCGTATATATGCGAATAATCTTTATGAGTTATCCCCATAATTGTTTCATCCTCTAACCAAGCTATAACCTCTAAGCATTCTGGGAATCCCTCTCTCTCTGCAATTAAGCTATGGTATCTAGTTGCCACTAAGGGATTAGGCAAATCTTTAAATATTCCAGTACCTCTATGCAAAACATTAGATGTTTTACCATGCATTAATTCATTAGCTCTGATTATTTTTCCACCGAACGCTTGAGTAATAGCTTGATGACCAAGACAGACACCAAGAGTTGGTATTTCAATTGATAGCTCAGATAAAATATCCAGACAAACTCCAGATTGATTCGGGTCTCCTGGACCAGGAGATAACAAAATCGCATCAGGATTTAAATCTTTAATCTCACTGATGGTCAGAGCATCATTACGTTCGACTCTTACTTCTGATGCAATAGGATGCTGAGAAGCTAATTCGCCCAAATATTGAACGAGGTTATAAGTGAAACTGTCATAATTGTCGATCACCAAAAACATAATTTTGAAACCATTAAATTACTAACTGTTTAAGTAATGGAGGAAATAATAATAAAACAGCAATCAGCACCGAACTGATTGAAGCTAATAAAACTGCCCCAGCTGAACAATCTTTAGCAATTTGAGCGAGAGGATGAAATCGTTTCCCAATGGCCAAATCAACAACAGATTCAATCGCTGTATTAAGCAATTCAACTACTAACACACTAGTGGCTGTAAGGGCCATTATTGCTAAATCAGTTTTATTAAGGCCTAAAAAAAAGCTTAAGCCAAACGCACCCAATGCAAAACCAACATGAATCCGGAAATTCCTCTGGGTCGAGAAAGCATATCTTAGGCCTTTAGCTGCATATAAAAAACTAGTTGGTAAATCTTTAGCTATCTTCCACGATGATCTTTTATTGGGTCTTTGAAGAGTTTTAGACATGTCCCTAATTTCTCTCTCAGAATCATTGGATATCTCAGGAACCATATTTGTGAATCTTCAACTCTTTATTTTAAAGAATACCTCTAATATCAAGAAGTTGCTCTTGAATCAAAAGCATTTTATTAAGGCTCTCCTCATCACTATGGTCCCAACCCAAAAGGTGTAAGAGACCATGAGTAGCAAGCCATCTTAGTTCTCTAAATAAATCAGCATTATTATCTTTGGCTTGCCTGATTGCTGTCGGGACTGAGATAACTATGTCACCCAATTCGATACATTCATTTCTTACACCAAAAAATGTCTCATCAATTATGGGAAATGACAGCACATCTGTACTTTTTGATTGCCCGAGCCAGGCATGATTCAAATCAAGAATTTTCTTATCATTAGTTAATTCCAACCCCAAGCTAAATTGAGACGCATTTAGGACTATTTCCGGACACTTAAATGCTGAATTTACTTGTATGAATCTAATCCAGCTTTCTATTTCCTCAATCCATTGACTAGGATTTTTCATCAACTCCAAAGATTCACTGTTAACAAAGACATCTAAATCTTGAACCGGGAAGGGAGTAAAAGAAAGGTCAACATCCAATTTAGAAGAGCTAGTCGAAAAATTCTCCATAAAGTTATTAAGGGATATGAGGTTTTCCAAGGACAGCAACTAAAAGAATAAATCCAAGAAAACCCAAAGCTGTTAATCCAAAGTGAGAAAGACTTTGACTACCTTTCCGAACCATATTTTTCATCGCAAGTTTGACAAAACTTGGAGGTGGAGTTGCTTTCTTCGTGACGTCATCAGAAATAATTTTATTATTCATATCCAGTTGATTTATGATTCTTCAATATTTTGCCTTAAAAGAGACTGAATAAAAATATCTATTTCCCCATTCATTACTGAATCTACATCCGTTGTCTCTTTTTCAGTGCGTAAGTCTTTTACCATTTGGTACGGGTGAAAAACATAATTTCTAATTTGATTTCCCCACGCAGCCTCAACAATATCACCTCGAATATCTGCAATCTCTGCAGCCCTTTGCTCTACTGCTATTACCATCAATTTTGATTTTAGTAGAGCCATTGCTTTGTCCTTATTTTGAAGCTGAGATCTTTCTTGTGTACATCGAACAGCAATACCTGTAGGCACATGAAGAATCCGAACTGCAGTCTCAACTTTATTTACATTTTGTCCTCCTGCACCACCTGAGCGACTTGTCGTGATTTCTAAATCTTTTTCAGGAATTTCAAGTTCAACCTCTTCATCAAGTTTAGGCATAACTTCAACCCCAGCAAAACTAGTTTGTCGCTTTCCATTCGCATTGAAAGGGGAAATTCTGACTAAACGATGAGTCCCTTTTTCATTTTGTAAAAAACCATATGCGTATACACCTTCTATTTCAATGGTGACACTTTTGATTCCCGCTTCCTCTCCCTCAGAAAGTTCATTAATAATTACTTTCATACCTTTGTTTTCAGCCCAACGGGTATACATCCGTAGAAGCATTTGGGCCCAATCTTGGGCATCAGTTCCGCCAGCGCCAGCATTAATTGAGAGAACTGCACCCTCCTTATCATAGGTTCCACTCAAGAGACGCTCCATCTCCCAACGTTCAAGTTCTTGCTTTAATTTCTCAAGTCCATGCTGAGCCTCAGCAAGCATTTTTTCATCAGGCTCTAACTCATAAAGCTCTAAAGAAAGATTTGCGTCCTCAATAGCACCTCTCCATATAATGAGTTTTTCTAACTCTGCTTTAACCTCATCAAGTTGACGCATCTGTTTTTGTGCATTTTTGGGATCGTTCCAAAATTCAGGTTGCGATGCAACTTGCTCTAAGTCCTTTTTTCTGGCTAGCAATGCAGGTTCGTCAAAGACAATCCTGGGCTGTACCCAGGCGAGCAGTCAATAAAGAAAGGTCTCTTTTAAAATTAGTTAGGTCTTGCAAACGAGGTAATAGAATTAATACATTAAAAGCTATCAGCATATCAACCCAAAAACTATAAATGAACAGATCAATTCACGATTCAGGCATCCCTACAGTGGAAATATACACTTGGAGATTTTGCCCATTTTGCCTACGTGCAAAAGCACTACTAAATGAAAAAGGAGTCCAGTTCAAGGAATATTCTATTGATGGAGACAATGATGCAAGAACAAAAATGTCTGAAAGAGCAGGAGGTCGCAGAACTGTTCCACAGATTTTTATTAATGGAAACAGTATTGGAGGTTGCGACGAGCTCTACGCACTTGAGAGCAATAACGAATTAAATGAACTGATTGGAATTAGAAATTGATTCATGAAGCAACTATTTGTCTTAGATCCAATTGAAAATATTAATCCCAACAAGGATTCATCAGCAGCACTTATGCAAGCCGCATCTAGAGCTAAAATAGATGTTTGGATCTGTACTCCTTCTGACCTGCAAGCCCGAGGGGACGATGCATGGGTGGTTTCTAATAAAGTAAATTGTGAACCATGGATCACTATCCATTCATCTCAAAGCCTTCCTTTAAGAGATTTCTCATGCATTTGGATGCGCAAAGATCCACCTGTAGATGAGGCTTTTTTGTATGCAACTCATTTATTAGAAGTTGCAGAAAGAGATGGTGTCAATGTAATTAATAAGCCTGCATCACTGAGAGCTTGGAACGAAAAGTTAGGAGCTTTAAGGTTTAGTGATTTAATGGCTCCCACTCTTGTGGCAAGTCGAGTGGAGCAATTAATTACATTTGCAAAAGAGTTCGGAGAAGTTGTTTTGAAGCCACTTGGAGGGAAAGGTGGGCAAGGAGTTATACGAATTGCAAAGGACGCTCCAGGCTTAGAGGCATTACTCGAACTGGTTACTTCACAAGAACATTTGCCAGTGATGATGCAACAATTTTTACCAGAAGTAATAAATGGCGATAAAAGAATCCTTTTGGTTAATGGAGAGCCATTAGGTGCAATTAATAGACGTCCAAAAAAAGGAGACTTCAGAAGCAACCTCGCTTTAGGTGGAAAAGCTGAGTTAACTAAATTAACTCCTAAAGAAATAGAGATATGTGATCAAATAAAGCCTGCTTTACAAGGTGAAGGACTCTTTTTTGTTGGTATAGATGTTATTGGAGGAATGCTAAGTGAGATTAATGTTACGAGTCCAACTGGTATTAGAGAAGTAGAAAATCTCATGAATGTTCCATTAGCAGATCAAGTCATAGATTATCTTATAGATCATTTGGACAATTAACTCTGTCTAAGTTTAATTGATTTCTTAAAACTTCAAATTTCAAAGCCACTTCTTGCATTTCCCCCTCAACAGTTGAGCCTTTTACTAGGCCAGCACCAGCAAACAATTTAAGTTCATAACCTCTCACATGTCCGTAACGAATGGCCACCCTAAATTCTGAATTTTGATTTTTATCTATCCATCCAATTGGAGAAGCATATGTTTGACGATCAAATGGTTCCAAAGCTCTCAACCAACTCAAAGATTTAATCAAAGGCAATCCAGCGACTGCAGGAGTTGGATGAAGAGCTTCAACCAAGTCAAGAGGAGATTTTTCTTTGACACACGCTTGAATAAGAGTATGCAAATGAATTAAATGGCCTTGAGTAATTAATTTTGGTTGAGGGGAATGACTTGCTTTAATACCTTTTCTTAAAAGTTGTTTGACAATAGAGTTAACTACAAAATGGTGTTCTCTTAAATCTTTAGAAGATGAAAGTAATTCTTTTCCATCATCACCCTTTTTTGCAGTACCAGCCAAAGCATCGATTAGTAATTGATTGTGATTGAGACTTATCAATCTCTCAGGTGATGCACCAAAAAATGACTCTTCACAATTTTTTTGCCATAGGAATCGACAACTATTAGTTTGCTGAACTCTTAGGCGAGCAAGTAAGTTCAGCGGATCTAATGGTTTTCTGAGGGAAAGGCGTTGTCTCGTAGCCAATACAAGCTTATCCAATTCACCTGCATTAATTAATTCGATCCCTTTAGCCAACGCATCTCGATATTGAGATTTCCAATCATTAGAAAAATTATCGACTAAGAAATTTTCTTTTACATCATGGAAAATTCGAACTGGTGATCTATTTATCTTTTCTCGAATTAACCATAATCTTTCTACGGATTCACGAACATCTGAAGGATTTAGGGCAACTGAATTTAAACGTAACCATGTCAATCCATCTTTTGCAGTTAATTGCCACTTAGGCAAAACAGCCTGCAGGGAAAATTTATCATCTATTGATTTTTCATTACTCTTAATTTGATCAAAAAAAGAAAATGAAAATAGAATCCTTGATGCTGAAAATGCTGGACTTGGAGAAGTATCTATCAATCGAGTAAAAATCTCATCACTAAACCTTTGTGCATTTTCAAACCTCTTTGGTCCAGATAAATCCAAAGATTGACAATGTCCTCCGGCAGAGATGCACAATCCGGGAGATAGATCCCAAAGAAATCTAAACTGATGTTTTTCAGCAATTAAAGGTAATGTTGTTAAAGGGTCTGTTTGACTGACAGGAACAGAAATGCTCAAGATACATTCATCAACTTTTCGTTCACTCCATTTCCGAAGAGAACTAACTAAAAGCTCACTAAAGACAGGTTCTAAATTCATAACCAATTAGAGCCTTTAGACATAAATAAACCAATACATGAACTGCTGCCTAGTCTTAAGGAAGGAACCAAGAAACAAACAAAACAGGTGATTTTATCAGTGAAGTCTTCTACAACTGAAAAAAAACATCTTTGGCAAGCTGCAATTAAGTGGCCATTATATTCAGTTGCAATAATGCCTGTAATTTTATCTGCAGCATGGGAGCTAGGGAATAGCGGCAATATTCGTCTAGGACAATTCATCGGTTTTCTAATTGCCTCTATCTTGATTTTGCTTTGGGAAAATCTTACCAATGATCTTTTTGACGATGAAACTGGCGTTGACAAATACAAATCCCACTCCGTAGTTGCTTTAACGGGTAATAAAACCACTGTAAGTCGAGTTGCATATTTTTCTCTTTTATTAGGTTTATTTATCATATTTATACTTGCTTTAAAAAGTAAAATAACAGTACTTTTTTTGGTCTTAATTTGTTGTTGCCTTGGATATTTATATCAAGGTCCACCATTTAGACTGGGGTATAAGGGGTTGGGAGAACCCCTCTGCTGGATTGCCTTTGGGCCGCTTGCTACAGCTGCAGCACTAATTGTTGTTTCTCCAAAATCTAATTTTCATGCCATCCCCTGGGGAACAGCACTGATGGTTGGGGCAGGTCCAGCGATGGCAACCACTTTGGTTCTATTCTGTTCGCATTTTCATCAAATCAATCAAGATGCTGCTGTCGGTAAAAAATCACCCTTAGTTATTTTAGGCACTCATCGAGCAGCAGAATTTTTACCGTGGTTAGTTGGTCTAATATTTTTATTAGAATTATTACCAGTACTAATTGGGATATGGCCAATAACGACTCTTATATGTTTAATTAGCCTGCCTTCAGGTAGAGATCTTATCAAATTAATAAAAAGACATCACAACCAACCTGAGCGTATAAAAAATAGTAAGTTTTTAGCTTTACGGTTTCAGACAATTAATGGTTTATGCTTGAGTGTAGGTTTTGCTATATCCTCATTTTTTTATAATTAATTTTTGATTTTTTTGAATCATGAAATTAATAATTAATATCAAGCCATTTTCATTTCAACTAACAAGAAAATTAATAACATCGCAAGGAAGTATTCGAAACAAGGTAGGTTTATTATTGCAAATAAAAGACTCAGATGGAAATTACGGATGGGGTGAAGTATCACCTATTGAGAAAAAGGAATTACAAAGAAGTATCGAAAGTCTCGATTTTATTGGGAGACAAACTACAAAAGATTCAATAGAAAATTATTTATGTGAATTGCCAGGAGCACTTGCTTTCGGACTAGGAACCTGCTTAGCCGATTTAGAAAATCTCACTAAAAGTAAGTTAAATTTTGAAGGTTTTGACAGCGCAAAATCAGCTTATCTTTTACCTACAGATATTGATCCATTAGAGTCAATAGTGAAATATGTAGATGGATCAAATGATAAGAAAAGTTCTTGTACAATAAAATGGAAAGTATCTCACCAAGAAAATAACTTTAAGGAAGAGAAAACATTACAAAAAATCTTAGATATTTTACCAAAGAATTTTAAACTTAGAATTGATCCAAATGGAGGATGGAGTCGCCAAAAAGCGCAAGAATGGATTAACGAACTCAAAAACGAACCTCGGTTGGAATGGATTGAACAGCCACTCCCATCAAAAGATATTGAAGGTTTATTTTCATTAGCCAATCAAATTCCAATCGCATTAGATGAATCTTTGGTTGAATTTCCATATTTACGAAAAACATGGAAAAGTTGGCAAATACGTCGCCCTGCACTAGATGGTGATCCTAGATTACTGTTAAAAGAAATAGAACAAGAAGATAGTCAAACAGTCATAAGCACAGCTTTTGAAACTGGTATTGGGAGAAGGTGGATTAATCACCTCGCTGCAAGGCAAGTCAAAGAGGGAAATCATTGTGCTCCTGGACTTGCACCTGGATGGTGCCCCAAAGGCCCACTCTTTAACAACAATCCAAAATTAGTCTGGGAAGCCGTATGAACAAAATTGCAGTTGTAAAATGTATTCCTGAACAACACCTTGACTGTTCAAAAGAAATTTTGAAGAATTTTGAAAAACATAACTGGGTATATCTAGCACCTCCAAAAGATCAAACGAAAATTCCAACATCGTCAACTTTACCAGAAGGAGAAGGAATCATCATTTCAAGCGGGGGGAGCATTGGAGGACCAAATCTTTGTTTACAATCAATTAAAAATCTAACTAATTCGGCTTTAGCAACCGGAAATTGGTTAAAGAATCATGGCCTTAAGCCAAATGAATGCATCATTCTCAATTCACTACCTTTACACCATATAAGTGGTTTCATGCCTTGGTGGCGACATCGCACATGGCGATCGAAGCATCACTGGATTTCACCTTCTTTAATGCATAAACCACTTCAACTTAAGCAGTTTAGTGAAGCATTAACTAATAAATATAGACGTCCATTAATTACATCCCTAGTTCCAACTCAATTATCGTCTTTGATTGATGATTCTGATGGTTTGAGATGGCTTCAATCTCTAGATATAATCTGGGTTGGAGGGGCCATGATCTCCACAGATCTTGCCGACAAAGCGCGAAGAAAGTCTATTAATTTAGCTCCTTGTTATGGAGCTACCGAAACGGTTGCAATGGTGACTTGCCTGAGTCCCAACGATTTTTTAAAAGGAAGTAATAGTGTTGGGTTCCCTCTCCAAGATGTTGAGATAGAAATCAACAAAAGAAATTCCCTTAAGATTAAAACTCGTAGGATTGCAATTTCAAAATGGAAGAATGATAAATTCGAATCAATTACAGACACAAATGGATGGTGGGAAGCAGGCGATTTAGCGCAATATATCACTCTCAAAAATAGAAAAGCAATACAAATCCTGGGCAGAAGAGATTCAGCCATAAATTCTGGTGGTGAAACGATTTTCCCAGAAGATATCGAAATGGAATTAATGAAAATAATCTCGAAAAATCAACTCCCAATTAAAGACATTTTTGTACTTGGAGTTAGTGATAAAAAATGGGGACAACGGTTAGTTGCCTTAACTAAATTCAAAGAAAAAGAAATCAACAGATATTCAATTATCTCACTTCTGACTGATCTCATTGTAGACTGGCAACCATCCAAAAAACCAATGAACTGGTACGATTGTCCAAAACTTTCAAGAAATATCAATAAAAAATGGGAAATCAAAAAATGGCAAGATTGGATAGCCTTTAATAGACCTATTAACTAAAAATTCAAACTAGATTCATGAAGCCACAAATTTATTTGCTTAGATAATGCACATATGTCTCTTGTAACAGGATTAATCGATACATGTTTTATTTTTGCCGAGCCAATTTTCTCACCATTTTTTTTTAATTCAAATCGAAGTACAAATGAAGAGTCATTTATCTTCTCTGGATTTAGTTCGATATTAATAGTATCTCCAATATAAAGTGGTTGAAAATAATTTGCTTCACAATGAACAACTGGCAAAGCTACATCCAGTTGGCTTGTATTGCTTTGGCTTGTAGGAAAAATTTCTTGTAAAACTATTCCATATTTTTCTAAACTTGCTTCCCAAGTTTCATGACACCATCTGAATAATTCAAGAAAATGTACCACTCCAGCAGCATCTGTCTCACCAAAACGAACTGTTCGTTTCAAACATAACCATTCTCTAGGATTACGCTTTTCCAAAGAACCTATCTATCAACAGAACCCATAATCACATCAATGGAACCTAAGATAGCCATTATGTCAGCGACCTTAGCCCCCTTCAGTATGTGAGGAAGTATCTGCAAATTATTCGAATCAGCCGCTCTAATTTTAAACCGCCAAGGTGTTACATCATTATTACCTTGAATAAATACTCCTATCTCTCCTTTCCCAGACTCAAGCCGTGTGTATAATTCACCATTTGGAATCTTAAAAGTAGGTGCAACCTTCTTAGCTACATATTGATAATCAAAGCCTGACATATCACCTTTTTTTCCCTCAACTGTCCTTTTTGCCTCAAGATTTTCTGTTGCCCCGCCTGGAATCATCTCACAAGCTTGTCGTAATATTTTTAATGACTGTCTCATTTCTTCAATACGAACTCTATATCTTGCATAACAATCCCCCTCTTTCTCCCATGCAATATCCCATTCAAAATCGTCATAACACTCATAATGATCTACCTTTCTCAAATCCCATGGAACACCTGCAGCCCGAAGCATTGGACCAGAAAGACTCCAGTTAATCGCTTGCTCTTTTCCTATAACTCCTAAACCTTCTATACGTCTACGAAAAATAGGGTTATTAGTGATCAATTTTTCATACTCATCAATTTTTGGACCGAACCAATCACAAAAATCTTTGCATTTTTCTAGCCAACCCCAAGGTAAATCACATGCAACGCCACCAATACGAAAATAATTATTATTAATCAATCTTTGACCAGTTGCAGCCTCCCATAAATCGTAAATCATCTCCCTTTCTCTAAAAATATAGAAGAAAGGAGTTTGAGCCCCGACATCTGCCAAAAATGGTCCTAGCCATAGCAAATGGTTAGCGATCCTATTCAACTCAAGCATTATCACTCTGATATAACTTGCTCTCTTAGGTACCTTTATATTTGCTAAACGCTCAGGGGCATTAACAACAATGGCTTCATAAAACATCCCAGCCGCATAATCCATGCGGCTCACGTAAGGAACAAACATGACGTTTGTTCTATTCTCAGCAATTTTCTCCATCCCTCTATGCAAGTAACCAATAACTGGTTCACAATCAACAACATCCTCTCCATCAAGGGTTACGACCAACCGCAACACCCCATGCATTGATGGATGATGTGGCCCAAAGTTGACCACCATTGGCTCCGTACGCGTTTCAAGCTGCGTCATTGGGCCCAACCAAAGCAATGTCTAAATACTAGTGAAAACTTATGAAAGAAGGGCCAATTAGTTCAAGTTCTAACTTTAATCATGTCCCAATAATGGGAAAAGAAATAATTCAATCACTAAAGAAATTACCAAGTGAATTAACAAAACAAGGATTAATTATTGATTCCACCATTGGTGGAGGGGGCCATTCAGCTCAAATACTGGAGAATTTCCCAGGAATCAAAATCATTGGGCTTGATCAAGATCCAATGGCCAGAGAAGCAGCATCAAAAAGATTAATAAAGTTCGGAACAAGAATAGAAATAATCTCTACAAACTTCGCAGACTTTTCACCTAACGATCAAGCCATTTGCGTCTTAGCGGATCTTGGAGTTAGTAGTCATCAACTTGATGAGCCTTCAAGAGGTTTTAGCTTTCGTTTAGATGGTCCGGTAGATATGAGAATGAATCCTGATAAAGGTCTAAGTGCAGCCGAACTTATTGACACTCTATCTGAACAGGATTTAGCGAATTTAATATACAACTTAGGAGAAGAAAAACGTTCTAGACGTATTGCAAGAAAAATCAAAAATGATCTTACAGAAAATGGAGCATACAGTGGAACTAAAGCTCTTTCTTATGCAATTGCTGGTTGTTTTCCACCCAAGCAAAGACATGGCAGAATTCATCCTTCAACTAGAACTTTTCAGGCTTTAAGGATAGCTGTTAATAATGAATTAGAATCGCTTGATAGCTTTTTAGAAAAAGCTCCAAACTGGTTGGTAGAGGATGGACTATTTATGGTAATGAGTTTTCATTCACTAGAAGATAGAAGAGTCAAATCGAGCTTTAAAACTGACAATAGATTAAAAGTACTATCTAAAAAGCCCTTGAGAGCAAGCCCTCAAGAGATAGAATTAAATCCAAGAAGTAAAAGTGCAAAGTTAAGAATTTCTGCAAAGAAATTCTAAAATAGACTTCACTTATTTTCTAAGATTAATCACTATATTTGTAATAATCTCAATAGCCTCTTTGATATCTTTCTCAGTAGTATTTCTCCCAATACTCATCCTTATTGATGCTTCTGCATCTTTTTTGCAGAGCCCTATCTCCTTCAGAACATGAGAAGCTTCACCATTACTGCAAGCTGAACCACTAGTACAGAAAATAAACCTTCTTAATTGACCATGCAATTGACTTCCCTTCACACCAGGGAAAGTGATATTGAGATTATGAGGCAATCTTTTATCGATAGATCCATTAACGATCAATCCAGAAATATTCTTTTTTAATCCGCTTAACAATAAGTTTCTAAAAAATAAAAGTCTCTTATTCCTTTGATCCTGATCATTTTTTGTTATTTCGACTGCTTTTGCAAAGCCAACAATTAAAGGGACAGGAAGCGTGCCAGATCTTAATCCAAGCTCCTGACCTCCTCCATATTGAGATGGTACAAGAGGGAATCCTTCCCTAATCACCAAAGCACCAATACCTTTAGGGCCATAGATTTTGTGAGCACTCAAGCTCATCAAATCAATGCGAGATTCATCGGGGTCTAAATCTAAATATCCCAAGGCTTGAGCGGCATCAGTGTGAAAAGCGATTCCCTTTCTCTTACAAAAAGAGCCAATTTCAGCAATAGGTTGCAAAACACCTATCTCATTATTTGCAGCCATTACGCTAACCAAAAAAGTATCTTTTTCAACAGCTTCAGAAAGTTGTTGAATATTGATTAAGCCATCTTTATTCGGTTGTAATTCTGACAAACGGAACCCTTCTGTTTGAAGCTGCCTAAGCGGATCAAGGACTGCATGATGTTCAGTTGAAACGGTAATTATGTGTCCAGGTTTTCCAATGAGTTGTGCTTTAGCTCTTGCATGTCCAACTAAACCCAAATTATTCGCTTCTGTTGCCCCACTCGTGAAAATTAATCTTTTAGGCTCGATATTCAAATATGAAGCTATTTTTTCACGAGATACTTCTACAGCAGCTGAAGCAAAAACACCGGATCGATTATTATTATTAGAGGGATTACCCCACAACTCATTCCAATAAGGAGCCATCTCCTCAACGACCCTCGTACAACATGGTGTTGAGGACTGAAAATCAAAAATCAGATAATTATTATCCATTGATTCATTCGTTGAGCTAAATAATAGAGAGGAATAAAGGTTAATATCATCTTTAAAAACTCTATAAGTCCAATTTTTATGAGTGACCCAAATCCATCAACACAAGAAGTTCCTCAGACTTCAAGGATATTACTTGTCGATGACGAGCCTGGTTTAAGAACTGCTGTTCAGGCTTATCTTGAAGATGAAGGATTTCAAGTTACAACCGCTGTAGATGGAGAAGAGGGATGGGAAAAAGCTCAAAAAATGATTCCTGATGTAATTATCAGTGACGTTATGATGCCTATATGCGATGGTTATGGGCTTTTAAAAAAAATCAGAGCAGATGAAAGACTTGGAGGTACACCTGTCATTTTCCTTACTGCTAAGGGTATGACTGCTGATAGAACTCAAGGGTATCAAGCAGGCGTAGACGACTACATGCCAAAACCATTTGATCCCGATGAGCTAGTTGCAAGAGTTAAGAATGTAGTTCAGCGGCAAGAGCGATTATTAACTGAAGCAGCCAGATTTGCGAATGCTGATGTTGGCCAAATGGCAAAACAGATTACAGAAATCAAATCAATGCTTAGCCATGGGGACAAAAATAACTCACGGAAAGATGATTCGATTCCTAATTTCACCCCAAGAGAGGCAAGCGTTTTGCAACTAGTAGCGGAAGGTTTAATGAATAAAGAAATTGCAAGACAACTTGAGACTTCTATCCGCAATGTGGAGAAATATGTGAGTCGTTTATTTATTAAAACCGGTACTTCTAGTAGAACAGAATTAGTTAGATATGCACTTGAAAATCATTTAGTTACCTAAATGTTTTTTTGAAAATTAAGAATTTCAGTACTCTAAGATTTCACAAATTCTATTAGTTTCGAGAAATAGAAAGGAGCTTGATTCAACTTGCTTTTGACCACTTTAAAGCCAGATTGTTTTGCAGCTTCGATAATTCCGGTCTCCCTTAATGTATATGCCCGAGTAGTTTTACTTGGTCCAGGGAATAGTTGACCAATACCTTTCAAAAGGGCTAGTAAAGGAGTATAGGGTGCAAAGCTAACAATTAATCTCTCATCAGATAATTTACAAAGATGTTTCACCATTGCTTCAGCCTCCTGTTGAGGGTAGTGAATGAAAACATCTAAGCAAATAACCGTATTAAATGAACCTTTTAAATTCTCTAAATCAGCTGTTCGAAAATTCAACTTATTTAAGTCCAAACCTGCTTCCTTTGCCCTACTTTTTGTCTCATTTATCATCGCTTCAGAAATATCACTTAAATGAATCGATTTAGCACCCAATTTTGCCAATGGAATACTTAAACTACCAACACCGCAACCAGCATCACAGAAACTTTTATCCTTGATATTGTCATAGTCTTTCAACCAACTAATTACATCATCAACTGTCTTTTGGTGACCGATCCTTATATTTTTTTGCACTTTATTTACATCATCACTTTCGCTATATATTCGATTCCATCTATCAAACCCAGTCCCATTAAAATATTCCGTGACTTCCGCCTTTTCGTTGTTCTCAATTTGCGTTGTCATTTAATCAGATAATTACCTCTTACCAATCTTACGCAGCCATATGCCAAGACAACTGTTGATTACAAGAATTCATTTTCCATCGAAGTAAAGACTGAATATTTTTTCCAATAAAAAAAGATTTTGAAGTCATTTTGTTCTGACTTAATACCATGCGTGGAGCAAGTGTTCCCATCCAAATAGCAGCAGAAGGGTCATTAATCCATTTGGCTATTTTTTTGCATGTATTTAGTAAAGGCACAGTAGATCCTGCAATTGTTCCATTTGGAAGTCTGCATAAACCATTTTCTACCGTTATCAAACGTTTATCCCAATTGAACGATCCATCTCCTAAACCATAAGCTGATATTGCATCACTAACTAAGACAATTTGCTTTGGTGCAAGTATCTTTAAAAGTCTAATCATATCTGCATGAACATGAACACCATCAGCAATCAGTCCCAAGAAGACATCGTCTCTTCTTAAAGCCGCTCCGATAGGTCCAATAGCTCGATGATGTAAACCTTTCATTGCATTAAAAGTATGTGTAACCATGGTCACTCCATTATTAAAAGCATTCATCGCCGAATCAAAATCAGCTGAAGAATGTCCCAAGGAGATCACGATATTTAATTCTCTTAGACGAGAAATGACATCAAAAGAACCTTGTAATTCTGGAGCCAATGTCATTAATGCTATGTCGTCTTCAAATCCCTTTATTCTCTTATTTAAAGCAGAAATACTTGGCTTGCAAATACTTTCTATATCATGTGCTCCAGAATATGATTCGCATAAAAAAGGTCCTTCCATATGAGCACCAAGAAGTCGACATCTATTTTTTGAGATATGTTTTTTAGCTTCCTTTAAGACCTTCATTCCTAATTGGAATTGATCTCGAGAACAACTAACAAAAGTTGGACAAATTCCTTCCACTCCATCAAGCCAAAGTCGATCAAGCAATGTTAATAATTTAGGTATTTCATTAAAAGTTAAATCTGTAAATGAGATCCCTAAACCTCCATTTATTTGAAGATCAATCGCTCTTGGACTTAGCCAATCACCACACCAATCTTCGTCATAAATTGATTTTCTATTGGAACTTTTATCAATCGAGAGAATAATTCCATGTTCATCTAAAACAAGTGTGAATAAACTATTTTCATCTTCGCTTTTATCTGGTTGAGGTAATTTAATGTTTGTAATTTTTCTCATTTCTTAAAAACTAAAAATAATTAATGCAGGATTCATAAATAATTGGCATTATTAAGAATGAGATTTATAAAATTGAGAATTGTCTTTAACCGAAGCTAATACATTTAAGGAAGTGGCAGTAGTAATGGGTAGTGATTCAGATCTTAAAACTCTTCAGCCTGCGGTTGCAATTCTAGATCAATTTGGCATATCTAATGAAGTAAGGATCTTATCTGCTCATAGAACTCCAAAAGAAATGATGGATTTTGCTCAAATGGCAGAATCAAATGGTTTTGGAGTCATAATTGCAGGGGCTGGAGGGGCTGCTCATTTACCTGGAATGATCGCATCGCTTACGACCCTTCCAGTGATAGGAGTTCCCGTCAAAAGCAAGGCGCTTTCAGGAATAGATTCTATGTATTCAATATTGCAAATGCCCTCAGGGATCCCAGTAGCAACGGTTGCCATTGCAGGAGGCCTAAATGCTGGCCTTTTAGCTACTCAAATTTTGGCAGTTAACAATACTGAATTAACAAATAAATTAAAAACCTACAGATCTGAGCTTCACGACCTTGTCGTAAAAAAAGATCAAAAACTTAAAGAGATTGGAACTAAAACTTATCTAGAAAAAATATCATGAACGTAAAATTCATTACTAAATTTACTAAGAAATTTTTGAAATAATCTTTTTCTTCACAAGCAAGTTAGTAACTATGTCTACACACTTATCAATCTCTAGATTTCCAGTATCAATTTTCAATTCTGGAGACTGAGGATCTTCATAAGGACTTGAGATTCCAGTAAAATCTTTGATATCTCCATTTCTTGCCTTAACATAAAGTCCTTTTGGATCTCTTCTTTCACAAACCCCTAAATCAGCTGAACAATATATTTCTATAAAATCATTTTCTCCAACTAATGATCTTGCATTATCGCGATCAGCTCTAAATGGCGATACGAATGCAGTTAAAACAATTATTCCAGCGTCAAGAAACAATTTAGAGACTTCGCCAATTCTTCTAATATTTTCTTCTCTATCATGATCAGAAAAACCTAAGTCTTTACATAAACCATGCCTGATGTTGTCACCATCTAAAACATAAGTTGAATAACCATTTTTGTGTAGAGCTACATTTACTGCATTGGCTAGCGTGCTTTTCCCTGAACCCGATAGACCTGTAAACCAAAGAATGGCACTGCTATGTCCTCTTTGATCAGATCTAGCTTCTCTATTAACTGAAGATTGATGCCAAACAATATTGGTGGCTTTTGATAGAGGACTTTGAGATTTTTGTTCCATGAATTCAGACTAATTGTTTACTATTCTCCATGTTGATCGACACAGTTTAGTCCTAACCTCCACTCTGTTTTGGCCTAAAACCCTCCTTAAAAAGAAATTCTTGAGCTTTTGATATTTGATCTCCTTGTAACTCTAAAAAATCGCCTTTCAAAGCCCCCCCTGTTCCGCAAGCTATTTTTAAATTCTTAAGAATTTTCTTTGCCTCTACTTGCTTTAATTCAAGTCCTTTAATAACAGTAACCAGTTTTCCTTTCTTTCCAGATCGAGTTCTTTCAAGACGAACTTGTCGCTTTCCTTTAGGAGTAACACTATTTTGAGTGTCATTCTCTATTGTCTTAAGAGGGTCATTAAATTCACTCCAGCCACCTTTAGACATTTTCTTGTGTTTTGGCTGGCAACTATTTTCTTAATCTAAGGTGACAGGTACACTCCCAACACAATTTAAAGATTCGGATTTATCTCCATTAACAAGGCCAAATACTCTTGGTCGATTTGGTAAGTACGGGGGGCAATATGTTCCTGAAACTTTAATACCTGCCCTTATCGAATTAGAGCAAGCTGCTAAAGAAGCATGGAAAGATTCTTCATTCAATTCAGAACTGAATCATTTACTAAAAACTTACGTAGGAAGATCCACTCCTCTATATGAAGCTATAAGATTAACTGAACATTACAGGAAAAATAGATTACAAGGACCACGGATTTGGCTTAAAAGAGAAGACTTGAATCACACAGGTGCTCACAAAATAAATAATGCACTTGGGCAAGCTCTTCTTGCGATAAGGATGGGAAAAAAAAGAATTATTGCTGAGACTGGAGCTGGTCAGCATGGAGTTGCGACTGCGACAGTCTGCGCTCGTTTTGGATTGGAATGCATTATCTATATGGGCAAAGAAGATATGCGAAGACAAGCCTTAAACGTATTCCGAATGGAATTGCTGGGAGCATCAGTGAGACCAGTAACAAGTGGGACTGCGACACTCAAAGATGCAACAAGCGAAGCTATTCGTGATTGGGTTACTAATGTTGAAACAACTCATTATATTCTCGGTTCAGTTGCAGGGCCACATCCATATCCAATGTTGGTCAGAGATTTTCACGCAGTTATTGGAGAAGAGACAAAGCAACAATGTAAACAAGCTTTTGGGAGGTCTCCCGATGTTCTTTTAGCTTGTGTTGGAGGTGGATCGAATGCAATGGGTCTATTCCATTCTTTTGTCGAAGACAAAAGTGTGAGAATGATTGGAGTCGAAGCTGCTGGAGATGGAGTAGAAACTGGTCGACATGCAGCAACAATTACTGAAGGAAGGATAGGAGTACTTCATGGAGCCATGAGTCTCTTACTACAAGACAAAGATGGGCAAGTTGAAGAGGCGCATTCTATTAGCGCAGGTCTTGATTATCCAGGAGTTGGACCGGAGCATAGTTACTTAAAAGATATTGGACGTGCTGAATATGCAGCTGTTACTG
>QCIQ01000003.1 GCA_003216595.1 Prochlorococcus sp. AG-402-M18 | reverse complement strand
CTTGTGAAGATTTTATATCTTCGCCTGAGACTAATGTTGAATTGATCACACCTGCTTCAGATGGGTTTGTTGGATTTATATCTTGAATCGTAATGTCTGGAAGATGCCCTTGTCCTTGGGAATTCGTAACTAGTTTTCCAAATAATTCATATATGTTTTGACCTTGCCTTTTCCTAGTTAGCTCAACAAGTCCAAGTTCTGTAAGTGAAGCTATTTGAGGTCTTGCTGAGTCTCCATTAATGGCAGATGTGAAATGTTCTAATAGTTGAAGTTGATCTCTTTTTGTATCCATATCTATAAAATCAATAATAATAACCCCGCCAATATTTCTTAACTTTAATTGCCTTGCTATCTCAATAGCTGCTTCACAATTAGTCCATAAAACTGTTTCTCTGGAATTGGCAGACCGTGTAAATGAGCCTGAGTTAACATCAATAACTGTCAATGCTTCTGTTGGCTCTATTATTATATATCCACCAGAAGGTAAGTCTACTCTAGGTTTTAATGCATCATTAATTGAAGAAATGACTCTATATTTGTCCAATATATTTTGTGAATCGCTATGTAATTCGATTTCTAATTCTTTGCTAGCTTTGCCCAGGAAGTTTCTAACTCGACCAATTGCCTCAGTATTATCTACTACAATTTGATTAACATTTTGACCTAAATGATCTCTAAGAATTCTATGAATAAAGTCTTCATCTCTATTTAAAAGAATTGGCGGGGTGCAACTCTCAGATGCTTGTTGAATAAGCTCCCAATGCTTCAGTAGATTTTCAAGATCATCAATTAGAAATTCTTCAGAAATATCTTCGGCTTCTGTTCTTATTAAAAGCCCAGTACTGGGAGGCTTAACTAATACGCCTAATGCTCTCAGTCGATTTCTTTCACTTTCAGTGCTTATTCTCCTGGAAATATTTACACCTTGTCCATAAGGTTGGAGTACTAAATATCTACCTGGGAGAGCAATGTTTCCAGTTAATCTAGGTCCTTTTGACCCAGTAGGTTCTTTCATTACTTGAACCAAAACCTTCTGCCTTGGTTCGAGCAACTCTGTTATTCCTGCTGTTGCCTTTTTTAATCTAAGCGGACCC
The DNA here is from genome assembly GCA_003216595.1 of Prochlorococcus sp. AG-402-M18. Lineage (GTDB taxonomy): Bacteria > Cyanobacteriota > Cyanobacteriia > PCC-6307 > Cyanobiaceae > Prochlorococcus_B. The sequence goes on along the minus strand of QCIQ01000003.1, from coordinate 130,404 downwards.
AAATCATTGACATGAATAAAACCATTTTTTTCACTTTCTCCAATATTGACAAAAGCAGCATCTATCCCTGGAAGAACATTTTCCACGGTTCCTAAGAAAATATCTCCGATTTGGTAGCTACCTTGAGCCACGATTAATTCATCTATTCTCTCATCAGTGAGCAGAGCGGCAATTCGCAAATGCTCAGCAATGACAATTCGCTGGGGCATATACAATGATGAGCTTTTTAAGCTTTAAAAAATTGATTAGCAGGAAAACTGCAAATTGAACTTTTGGAAATTTTTAACGCCTAGCAAACTTAAAGAGATTTGTGAATACTGTTCGGAATGGGAATTAATTATGATCCGGTTGAAATCGCCGGGAATACCAACATTTAATCTAGATGTCCCTTTAAGAAAAAATGACGTTAATAAAGAACATTAGGGGTTGAAACCCCTTTTCTTGGTTCTAAAATTATATTAACACAGGATTACTTTTCGTTAATTGTTTTGAGTCAGAGCTCCTATTGAAAAATTAGTTCTTAATTATGGAATCATCTATGTTTGAATATTTGAAGGTGTTTAAGGGATTATCCTTAAATTAAATCTTGGCGATTTTCAAGTGGTACAAGTTAATGCTGATTACCTGAAATTAAAAGCAGGCTATCTTTTTCCAGAGATTTCTAGAAGAATTAAGGAATTTAACTCTAAGAATCCAAATGCTGATTTAATCCGTCTAGGAATTGGCGATGTTACTGAACCTCTGCCTTTGGCTTGTCGTGAGGCGATGAAAGCGGCTATTGAGGAAATGGGTACAGAGCAGGGCTTTAGGGGCTATGGACCTGAGCAAGGGTATCAATGGCTTCGCGAGAGTATCTCTAAAAATGATTATTTATCTCGTGGTTGTGAGATTTCAGCGGAAGAAATTTTTGTTTCGGATGGTTCCAAATGCGATAGCAGTAATATTTTAGATATTCTTGGGAAGGAAAATAAAATAGCTGTAACGGATCCTGTTTATCCTGTATACGTTGATACGAATGTGATGACAGGCAGGACGGGAGAAGCTAACTCAGCAGGAGAATATAAAGGTTTGAGTTATATCCCTATTAATGCTGAGAATGGATTTGAGGCAGTGATTCCAAAAGAAAGATTTGATTTGATTTATCTTTGTTTTCCTAATAATCCCACTGGAGCAGTAGCAACTAGAGATCAATTAGCTTCTTGGGTTGAATATGCAAAAGAAAATAATTCTTTGATTCTTTTTGATGCTGCTTATGAGGCTTTCATTAAAGACGACTCAATTCCTCATTCGATTTTTGAAATTGAGGGATCTAGAGATTGTGCAATTGAGTTTCGCTCTTTTTCAAAAAATGCAGGCTTTACAGGAACAAGGTGCGCTTTTACAGTTATTCCCAAGTCTTTAAAAGGTAAAGCAGGTACAGAAGAAGTTGATTTGTGGTCCTTATGGAATAGGCGACAAAGTACTAAATTTAACGGTGTAAGTTATGTCGTTCAGAGAGGGGCTGAGGCTGTTTATTCTAAAGATGGGCAAACACAAATCAAAAAATTAGTAAGTTTTTATATGGATAATGCTCAAATAATTAAATTAAATTTGACTGCTGCAGGATATGAAGTTTTTGGTGCGATTAATGCCCCTTATGCATGGATAAAAACACCAAAAAACATGAGCTCATGGGATTTCTTTGATTTCTTGCTTGAAAGAGCAAATGTTGTTGGTACACCAGGCAGTGGCTTTGGGGCTGCAGGAGAAGGCTATTTTCGATTGTCTGCTTTCAACAGTAGGGAAAATGTCGAAAAAGCTATGCAAAAGATTGTAAAACTTAAATGATTAATCTCATGGTAAGTTCCTTGTTAAAAAGAACTATTCATCTTGGTAGTTTAATTATGGTTGATTCTGTAAATCCAACTGAAGGAGACACTGCTGTTATTGATCGGGAAGTTCAGCGAGTTAGGAAATTATCTCCCAAATATAAGGTTTTACTTCATAATGACCCAGTTAATACGATGGATTATGTGGTAGATACTTTACGACAGGTAGTTCCACAATTAAGTGAACAGGATGCTTTGAATATTATGTTAGAAACACATAATAATGGTGTTGGACTTGTTATCACTTGTGACTTAGAACCTGCTGAATTTTATTCTGAATCTTTAAAGGCAAAAGGCCTAACAAGTACAATAGAATTAGAAAGCTGAAATTATCAATTCAAACGTTTTGGAATAGATGGTTGCATCAAAAGATGCAATGGATACCAACACTTTCTCTTTTTTTATTTTTATATCCTTTTGGATGGCTTATTAGTCATTTTGTTTACCTATTCGATAGGAATATTAGTTCCAATAATTTAAGTATTATAGGTAGCATAATCACGTTTATAATGTTTCTAAGTCTTCTACCTAGTTGGGGAAGTATTAGATGGAAAACTAATAATACATGGCTATCAATAGGATTAGATTTTAAAAATAAATTTAAAGCATTAAAAATATTTTTTAGTGGATTTATATTTTCAGTTTTTCTAATATTTCTTCTTTTTGTGTTTTACTTTATATGCGGCTGGGTTGATAGAGTTGACAATATCCAATTTATTGAATTATTAAACGCAATATTATTGATAGTTGGCATCGTTTTTGCTGAGGAGATAGTTTTTAGAGGTTGGTTATTGAAGGAAATGGTCCTTTTATTTGGTTTGAGAAGAGGAGTGATTTTGCAATCTACAATTTTTAGTCTTGCCCATTACAGATCTGATATTGGTTTATTAACGTTAATTCCTTTCTTTAGTGGTTTGTTCCTTTTTGGATTAGTTCTTACTTTAAGACGCACTATTGATAGAGGGTCGTTATGGGGATGTATAGGTTTACATGGTGGGTTGGTTGGTATTTGGTATCTATTTGATTCTGGAATGGTTATTTTTTCAATTAATACGCCTTATTTTTTATTGGGACCAAGCAAAGATATGGTGAATCCAATTGGCAGCGTTATTGGAATAATCATTTTATTAATTACGTTATTTTTTCAACGAAAGCTTTTTGCAAGAACTGGACGGTTTTTAGCCTCTACAGTTAATGCTTCGTTTAAAGATGAAACTCCATAATCTCTCTCTAGTAAGTTCATGACTGTTCTACCGAAATTATTTGGATTTGTATCAAAGGCCTCTAAGCAAATCCTTCCAAATTCCTTGCCCATCGGCTCTGGGTTCCAGAGGAGTTTCCTCGCAGTCCAAGGCATTAAACTCATAGGGTTATACCCAGGTTTTAATAAACCTTTTTTTAGTCCATATTCTTCTAATAACGTGTGAGGTTGAAGTCCTATAAAAAATATAGAAGGCTCAACAATATCAGCTCCAAAAATCTTCTCTAATTCTCGATGGTAAGCAACTGTTTGTCTTATTGTTTCTGGACGCTCGTCTATAACATTGAATGAGTAATTTACTGAAACCTGAGCTTTAAAACCTGCTTTTGCTAGAAGTTCGCAATTTTTCAGAACTGTTTTTAAGTTGTATCCCATTCTCATTTTTCTGACAAGTTCTTGTGATCCAGAAGTTATTCCAATTTCGAAATAACTCATACCTGTTCGAACCATTAATTCAGCTAACTCTTCATCTAAATTGTCAGCTCGTATGTATGCTGCCCAATGGATATCATGTAATCCTTCATCATAGATAGCTTGAAGAATATCTTTAGCATTTTGAATGTGTCCTCTGGAGGGTATGAATTGAGCATCAGTAAACCAAAAGCCTCGAACACCAAGCTTGTAAAGTTGCTTGATTTCTTTAATTACCTCTTCTACTGGATTAATTCTTACTTTTTTACCTTCAATTACAGTGTAAATGCAATAGCAACAGTTATGTGGGCAACCTCTTTTAGTTTGAACTCCAATATAAAAGTCGCCACCATCTAAATACCATTTAAATTCAGGCCAGATAGATTCAATATAGTGATAATCACATGCAGTTTTAATTATATTATTTGGTTTTTCATGAATCAGTTTTTCTCTAGGAGACTCACCGACTACAAAACATCTTTCATCCAAAATCGATTCATCTCTTATTAATTTTTCTATTAATAGCTCTCCTTCTCCAAGCGAGATAATGGTACCTTTAGGAAGTGATTTTTTTAATTGATTATAAAAAACACTAACAGCACCACCACCCAATATTAAAGTGGCATTTGGCTTATACTTCTTTGCACATTTTAATCCATTTCTAATTAATCTTTGGTTTCTCCATATCTCTCCATAATGACTTTTCAAAAGTTGAAAACCACCTAAGGCACCTCGAATTTTTTTGAGCGGGTTCCTAGCATAAAAAACTTCAAATGAATTTTGTAATGGATTTCCTCCTCTGCCATCTACAGGTGCATAAATTTGTATGTCTCTCCATGAAAAAACTAATAGCGTAGGTTTAAAACTTTTTATATTATTTATTAGTATTCTTTCGACATCTAAAATGGGTAATGAAGCTAAATCTACAATTAGTTGTTGAATATTTGGAAAGCATTTATGGACATGATCAGCTAAATAAATTGGTCCAATAGGAAAAATAGGATTACAAGGAAGTCTGACATACAAGATCTTAGCCTCTGATTTAGGACCAAGAAGTTTTAATTTAGAAGTCAAATTTGATTTCATCAGAACATCTATTGATAACAAAAATAATCATTTAGAGATAAACACTAACAATATGTTGACCTTTTTGATTAAAAATTAGATTAATAGTTAAAAGCAAGAAAATTTAACTCCATTCCTAATCTAGCCAAAACTTAGTTGTAGTGTCCCTTTTCATCCTTTTTGCAAGAAGTAATTTAATAATTTAATTGAAAGGCAAAGTTTTTTTAGAGGCTTTTTGAATTGATATTGCCCATTTTGTTTAAAAAACAAAAAATAGATCAGACTAACGATATAGATTTAATGCTTGGATCATGAATCCTCCAATGACTTTGATTATATACATTCTCAGTGGAGCTTCTCTAGGATGTTTGATGCTGCTAAGCGGTATTCCCGCAGCTCCTCTTCTTGGCTCGATTTTGGCCGCAGGATGCTTAAGCATTAGTGGTCAATTTGAACCTGCCCAATGGCCTATGGGAACTAAAACTTTACTTGGTATTGGTGTGGGGACTGTTATTGGTACTGGTATTAATAAGGACACTCTTACAGAGTTACAAACTCTTTGGAAGCCAGCCATCTTAATTACGATTACTCTAATTCTTACTGGTCTAGTCGTTGGGTTTTTAGTGGTACGTTTATTTGGTATTGATCCTTTAATCGCTTTGCTAGGTTCTGCTCCTGGAGGCACTCTTGGGATGAGCCTGGTTGGTGCTGAGCTTGGAGTCGGGGCTGCAGTAGCAGCAATTCATGCATTTAGATTGATAGCGGTTTTGTTAATCACTCCAGCTTTGGTTAAGTATTTAACCCATATTGTCAATGCTAATTAGAAATGTATTAAAAAAAATAAAAACAATTATTCAAAAATGCTGATTAAGTTTATAAAATTTTCCAAACAGAATTTTCTGGGATTATTGGCCCTTTGTATTTATCAATTGGTTCAGTAGTGCTTATGCGCCAGTCAGGTACACGACATTGCACATATGCTGGGTTTTGAATAAGAACACCTGGATTCTCATCTTTTTTGTAAGTAAAACCTCCCTTCCAAGCACCTCCTTCTTTGAGTGAACCTTTAAACCAAACCCAACAGTTTTCTCTTTCCATTTGATCAATCTAATAAGGGTCTTGGAATTTCAATTTTGACCTCATTTTTTATCTTCTTCTGCTTCTGCGTCTTTGTTGCAATTTACGCTTATATTTTTCGACAGGAGTTTCATGATGTCGCAGGCGCTTTAGCTCTCCAAAGATGCCGGCTTTGGAAACTTGACGTTTAAATCGGCGAAGTGCTGATTCAATGCCTTCGTTTTCTCCAACAGTTACTTGAGTCAAAAAGATAAAAAAATATTATTGGATAATTTTACAGGACGATAAAGCAAATTTTCGTTTTGCTCTTTTTTGCGAGTGGAAGATCTAGAATAGATACTGAATTATCCAAATAGCTTTCTTCAAGTTTTGCCTATTAGTCAAATCATTGAGGTTTTCTCCTTTTCGGACCATTCATTCATTACTTTATAGGTCCGTTATCCAATGACTATTTACATCGGGAATCTCTCGTTTGATGCTGAGGTTGAAGATATTGTTGGTGTGTTTAGCACTTATGGCGAAGTGACTAATTGTAAGCTGCCATTAGAAAGGGAAACCGGAAGGAAAAGAGGTTTCGCCTTTGTTGATATGGGTGATGATGATCAAGAACAAAAAGCAATCGATGATCTTCAAGATGTTGAATGGATGGGTAGGGCTATTAGGGTTACAAAAGCAAGACCGAAAAACAATTGATTAGATTCAGAACGTTTTTATTGTTTCACTAGCTAAACTTTCAGGACTTCGAATACTGATTTTTTGAATTTAATAAATTTTAGATTTCAGTCTATTAGCGATTACAGCATTTTCTCAAATTAATGCTGTAATGATTAGCAGTTAAGAGCGATGCCTTTTAAATGCTTTACTCAACAATCCCTTTCTCTACAATCACCTTTGGTGGATTTAATCCTTTGGCAGCAATTGCTGGTTTAGTCATCTTTTTTCAGATCTCTCAAATTTATTATTATGGATTACCTGAGAATGAACCATCAGTTGAGCTTTCTGAAACAGGTTCTTATAAGTACCTTCAAAAACAATTTATTGGTGTTCAAGTAGTTACTGCACTTATTGCTGCTTCAGTTATGCTCGCAGGTCCTGATAAGATATTTTTCCCTTTTAAATATTTTTAAATTTTTAAGCTCCAAATAAATAAAATCGATTTTACAAAAAAGGCAGCTTAATCAGCTGCCTTTTTTGTATTAGAAAATTAAATTTAAGAAATTATGATGAGAATAATTTTATGCAGCTGATCTCTTTGTTCGACCATTTTGTTTTGGAATCATAGTTTTGTTCATGACGGACACCAGCTAATGGATTGAATGTTTTTAATAGTTTAGTGAAAAAACTTTTTATGGAAATCAATCAAAAAAAAATTGATATTTCTCAAGAGATTGTTAATAGAAATGATAAGGAGATTATAAGTCAAAATATTGAAAATCTTCCTTACTTGTATCCTAATGGACATCGTATTACTCTTCAATTTAGATGGTATAAATATAGTTGTGATATGGGTTTGAAACCTAATATTGGTGCATAAAGTTGAAAACATAGATCAATTCTTTATCTGTCAAAATTAAATGAGAAAAATCGAAGATAATAATAAAATTAATCCTGACCCTTATGAAGATATTGTGAGATTAGAAAAACTTGATCCTTATGAAAGTCTAATTAATTCAAATGCACTTGTAAAACAAAAAAAGAAATTTTTGAATAATAAATAAACTTTTAAATTAATTTTTTATTTTCATCAAATAAAAAGCCTCCTGTGTAATCAGGAGGCTTCTTATTTAACTTTTTAGGATTAGAAACTGAAATAAGTTTCAGCAACTACACCGGTGTCGTCATCACCAGTACTTGTATCTTCCACAGTGAAGAATCCAGCGGTGACCGAAACATAGTCATTGAGTCCATAGCTGTAAGAAACTTCAAATCCTGTTGAATCTTCAGAATCACTTCCATCAATGTCAGTTGAATTGTAAGCAGCACTTAATGTTCCAGGCCCAACTTCATAGTCCACACCAACGAATAAATCAGTTGCATCAGCGCCAGTTTCTGGATCAGTTGTGTCATAAGCAAGGCTAATGGTTGCGGGGACTGACTCAGGGCTGTAATAGATACCTCCACCAAATGTGTCGTATCCAGTTGTTCCGCCTTCACCGTCGTTGGTCGCGATTACAAGACCGCCTCCAAATCCGTCGCCGTCATAGCCAAGAGTGAAGGTTGAAACATCATCGCCATCATCAGCACCAATACCTACTGTTGAATCAGAACCACCAACGGACACGAAACTAACAGAAGCAACTACGCCGTTGTCTCCAGAGTATGCAATACCAACTCCAGGACCAGTTTCACCACCAGCTAGTGAGTAAGGCATGCTGCCTAGTCTGAAAGCATCTGAGTAAGCAGAAGTTGTTGCAGCAACTACATCGTCCTGATCGAGTAAAGGACCAGCAGTTACTTCTAGATCGCCTACTGGAAAAGCATAAAATAAAGAATGCAATGTAATAGCACCAGTACCGCCGACTGAACTATCCATACTTGCTAATGGACCACTAGCATTACCAGTTTCCATGCCCATGTAAAGCATGTCTTCACCAGTAAAACTAGAAGTTACGTCAAGTGCATAGCCATATTGCATATAGAGTTCTTCTTCCGTATCAGTTGTTCCACCATCGGCAACAGAACCGATTGTAAAAACAGCACCACCAGAAAGAGAAGTGGTTGATGAAAATGCAGTATCTGCATTAACTGCAACTGGAGCCATTAGGCCCAATGCAGCGGGAGCTACTAGCAAACGCTGAAAAAGCTTCATTGTGTCCTCACACAAATTAAGAGCAATTTATTTTCGTAGTTAATACTTAGATGTGAAGTATTTACTAATACATTTTTAGGGATAATTAGGTATCTGAGAATACATTTTAAATCTATTTAAGTTTTTCCTTTTTGAATTTGAAGTCAATTTATTCCGTACTATTTTGAATAATGTGATAACATATTCATAAAAGAATAAAAAATATTTATTAACTTAATGCTTTTGGTTTTCCCTTTAGATCTCTTGCTTTAGAATAGTTTTTGGGAAATGAGCCTCTTAAATTTATATAGTTAATCATTATCTATTGAGCTGGCTTCAGAGCCCAGAGCAGAAACAACCCATTGCGATATAACAACAGAGACACTGGATAATTTATTAAGAAAAATCCTTTCTTCTAAAGTAACTGATTCATTATTTTCTATTCGGTTAAGTATGTTTTGAATTCGAATTCTTGTTGCAGCAGAGATCATGACTTTTTATTTTTTTTAACTAAGCGAATCTTGGACCGCCGTTCATCATGAACACTTTTAGAATTATTTTGTATTTTAAGTTGTATTTTCGGTATAAAAAAGTACAAATATTTTTTTATTTATTTGTTTTAATTTCAACAAATATTTATACCTTATGGTCGGTTTCTCTTACAAAAACATAACGTCAAGTATGGTCATATTGAAATGTATTGGACCAGATAGTTTTTTTTTAGAAAGAGCTATTTTTCCCCAAGAAGTTTTTTCTTCTATGGCACCAGAAGGGTCTCAGCTGGAAATTTGGGGGATTGAGTCTTATGGGCCGAATTTAGAGCAACGACTTAGAGTATCTTCTTCTATGGCAGAAGATCCAGTTGCGGCTTAGATCCTCGAACTAATTAATCATTCATAGCAATAGATATCTTTGAGCAAGTGGTAGTGTTTCAGCCGGTTCACAAGTCAAAAGATCTCCGTCTGCAAATACTTCGTATGTTTGAGGGTCAACTTCTATTTTTGGTCTTGCATCATTCAGTTTCATTGATTGTTTAGATATCTTTCTTGTTTCTTTAACGGCAGCATAAGAACGTTCAAGTTTGAGTCGTTCTGGCACGCCAGCATCTATTGCGGTCTCACTTAAGAAAGTTAGGCATGTGGGATTTATTGCTTTTCCAAAAGAGGAAAACATTGGACGACCGTGTACTGGTTGTGGAGTAGGAATGGAGGCGTTTGCATCTCCCATCTGAGCCCATGCGATAGATCCTCCTTTGAGGACTAAGTCAGGTTTTATTCCAAAAAAACCTGGTTTCCAAAGTACTAAGTCTGCTAGTTTTCCAACTTCTATCGACCCAACATGATCGCTGATTCCATGAGCTATAGCTGGATTAATAGTTACCTTTGAGATATATCTTTTAAGTCGATGATTATCATTCCTTGTATTATCCTCTGGTAAGGATCCTCTTTGAATTTTCATTTTATGAGCAGTTTGAAAAGTTCGACTAATAACTTCTCCAACTCTTCCCATAGCCTGGGAGTCACTAGCAATAATAGAAAAGGCTCCTAAATCGTGGAGTATGTCTTCAGCAGCAATAGTTTCACGACGTATTCTTGACTCGGCAAATGCAATATCCTCAGGAATTTTGGGATCCAAGTGATGGCAAACCATTAACATGTCTAAATGCTCCTCAAGAGTATTTAGAGTGAAAGGCCTGGTGGGATTTGTACTGCTTGGGATGACATTAGATTCCCCACAAATTTTGATAATGTCGGGAGCATGACCACCTCCAGCTCCCTCAGTATGAAAAGTATGAATTGTTCTTCCTTTTATTGCTCTAATTGTATCTTCAACAAAACCAGCTTCATTTAGGGTATCTGTATGAATACAAACTTGTACGTCTAGTTGATCTGCAACACTTAGACATCCATCAATACAAGCTGGTGTCGTTCCCCAGTCTTCATGAAGTTTTAATCCACATGCACCTGCCCTTACTTGTTCTTCTAATGCTGCTTTATTAGTTGCATTGCCTTTCCCGAAGAATCCCAAATTAACAGGAAATCCTTCTGCTGATTGCAGCATTCTTGAAATATGAAATGCTCCTGGAGTACATGTAGTTGCATTAGTACCTGTTGCTGGACCTGTCCCCCCTCCGAGCATCGTTGTAACTCCACTAGCTAAAGCAGTTTCTATTTGTTGTGGGCAGATAAAATGAATATGACTATCAATAGCACCAGCCGTAATAATATTGCCCTCTCCTGCTATCGCTTCCGTACTAGCTCCAACAATAATGTTAACACCTTTTTGAGTGTCAGGGTTTCCAGCTTTTCCAATGCCTGAGATTTTGCCATTTTTAATACCAATATCAGCTTTAACAATTCCCCACCAATCCAGTATTAGTGCATTCGTGATAACTGTATCTACTACTCCATTGTCTCTAGTTTGTTGTGATTGCCCCATTCCATCACGAATAACTTTACCTCCACCAAATTTAACTTCGTCTCCATAGTGAGTATGATCCTGTTCAACTTCCAGTATTAAGTCTGTATCTGCAAGTCTAATGCGATCCCCTTTAGTAGGACCATAAGTCTCTGCATAAGCTTGGCGAGAAATCTGAAAAGGCATTTTATTTTTGAAGTGAGTCGTTGATGAGTCCGTTGAATCCAAAAACTTTTTGGTTTCCTTCATAAGGGACAAGATTGACTTCTCTTTGGTCACCTGGTTCAAATCTGATTGCAGTACCAGCTGGGATATCTAACCTTTTGCCGAGAGATTGTTGACGGTCGAATTCTAGACCTTTATTAGACTCAAAGAAATGATAATGAGAGCCAATTTGTATGGGTCGATCAGATGTATTAGCAACTTTTAGAGTTGTTATTTCTCTGCCCTTATTGAGTTCAATAAAACCATCTTCGGGAATAAGTTCTCCAGGAATTAAATAAGACATGATTTTAGTTAGCTAATTGGATTGTGAAGTGTTACCAGTTTCGTTCCATCTGGAAAAACAGCTTCTATTTGTACTTCATGAATAAGTTCAGGCACGCCGTCCATAACTTGTTCTCTTGTTAACCATTTGGTCCCCTCATTCATTAAAGTTGAGACATTTTTTCCATCTCTAGCACCTTCAAGTACTTGAAAGCTAAGCCAAGCAACCGCTTCAGGATGATTTAATTTTAAACCTCTATTCAATCTTCGCTCTGCTAAAAGAGCAGCGGTAACCACAAGTAATTTGTCTTTTTCTTGAGGACTTAAGTACATTTTTTAATAGTTAGAATTATATTTTACTAGCAATAAAATGCTTAAAAGTTCATCATGAACATTTTGTACCTAATTATGGATTTTCCTGCATAGGCCAAATTCTCATATAGTCAGGCAAGCTTAATTTTCTTAAAACTCTACTAAGAGCCCAAATCCTATAAAACCAAAACCGAGCGGATTGTGTTGATGAGCCTGCATACCTTGCTGATATGCCATTCTCAAGAGCGCTACAAGTCATAAAGCCTTCAAGTCCAACTCTTTGTTGTCGGCATTTAATTAGTAAATCAAATAAATCTTTTTGGTTTATTCCTTGAGGCGTTATCCAAGTCAAAGATCCAAATACTGGTTGTTCTTCTAAGCCATGAATGGATTTTAAAGCTTCTCCAGAAAGTTCTAAGCGATCACTAAATTCATAATGTTTTCCTTGATCATTTTCTTTAAAGATATCCAAAGATGATCTCCATACGCCACTACCTAGTTTTTCTCCTGCAGCAGTACGTCCTAAGCGAACCACATCAACACATAAAAAGCTTGATGAAGGATCAAGATTAACAGTCATATTTTGTTCAAAAAGACCTCCCTGATAAATAATCAATTCTTGTGGTATCCACTCAAAGTCAGAATTTTTTTCAATATTAATTAAACACTTTTGATTTGCCCAGTTCCCTTGAGGATTTAATTTTGATCTTCCTCTACTGCCATAAATCTTTTGAGCTGCTACTGAAGAACATAGAGCCCTGCTAGCTTCTTCAGCATTTATATTTATTGTGAGTTGATCACCTCCAACTATTCCACCAGCACTATGGAGAATTGGTATTTCACATCTTCCATCTTTTTTATCATTGAATACTTTCATTAGTTTCAATGGGGCAGTGCATTTTGCTTGATGAATTGTTTTGAAACTATCGATCTCTTTAGGACTTGATTTCTTGAAAAGTCTTAGATCACAAGTTCCATGCCATTGAGATGTCATTGAAAAGTTGTATCGATTTTGCACATTTATTATTGAGAAAATAATAAATGTTTGATCTGGTAGATATAAGCTTTAAAATCTACATCTACAAAAAATTGAAGCTTGTTACACGAATCAATCTATCTTACTGAGAGAATGAGTGCTCGAGGTATAGATCATTGTCTTGTACTTCCCTTGTCTGCAAAAGAGAGGACTCAACTTCGGGGGAAGCGAACAACTTTAGATGGGATCGATGTTATTTTAAATTTGCCTAGAGGAGGAGGAAGATTGATGCCTGGAGAGGTATTGAAAAGTGAAAATTCACAAGTTTTTGTGAGCATTCAGGCTGCTCAAGAAGATGTCATAAGAATTAGCTCAGAAAATAGATTGAAATTGTTAAAAGCTGCTTATCATTTAGGTAATAGACATGTTGAGATTGAGTTGCATGATAAAGAGTTATATTTACTCAATGATGAAATCATGAAAAAGATGTTAGTGAGACAAGGTTTTGCAATAGAAAGTTTCAAAAGACCTTTTTCTCCTGAGATTGGAGCTTATGAGTAGAGGGTGGATTAACTCCATTTATGAAACTTGAATTTTTACAATTAATAAGCCCATCATTACCAGTTGGAGCTTTTAGTTATTCTGAGGGATTGGAGTGGCTTGTGCAAAATGAAAAAGTCCATGACGAGATCAGTCTTTTCAATTGGATTGAAAGCGAACTGTCTCGAGGTCAAATAACAATTGAGGCAAGCTCAATTGTGCACATCATGAAAGATTTAGTTGATTGGAGGGATAAGAAAGATGATCAATATAAGTCACTTATTGAAGAGTGGAATTCTTGGCTTACTTCCCTAAGAGATTCTCCAGAGCTTAGATCTCAACAAACACAAATGGGTGAATCTCTTTTACAGTTGCTCATTGATCTTGATCACCCTCTTCCAAATAATGGAAAGAAATTTATATGGCCGATAGCTTGGGCTTGGGCTGGAGTCTGCTGGGATATACCTCAAATTGATTTAGTAGAGGGTTTTTTATATAGTTGGGTGGCTAATCAATTAAGTGCAGCGTTAAGACTTTTGTCATTAGGACCAACAAAAGCTCAACAGCTTCAAAAGAGATCTCTCAAACTTATTAAGTCTCAAGCAAGTTACTTGTTGGCAAAGAATCCCAAAGATATTTGGGTCGGCGATGTTGGCGCTATTATGGCTCAACAGTCGCATGTAGAACTTTATTCAAGACTATTCAGAAGCTAATGGAAAGTAAATTAAGGGTTGGGATAGCTGGTCCAGTAGGATCTGGTAAAACGGCTATTATTCAGAGACTATGTGAAAACCTTAAAGATCAATTAGAGATTGCCGTAGTAACTAATGATATCTATACGCAAGAAGATGCAAAATTCTTGACTAATGCAAAGGCTTTAGCACCAGAACGTATTAAAGGAGTTGAAACTGGAGGATGCCCACATACAGCGATAAGAGAAGATTGTTCCATAAATCGCATTGCTGTTGAAGAGTTAGAACAGAGATTTGAAAATCTAGATTTAGTATTTGTTGAAAGTGGTGGTGATAATCTTTCAGCAAGCTTTAGTCCTGAGTTAGTAGATTTATGTATTTATATAATTGACGTTGCAGCTGGAGATAAGATTCCAAGAAAAGGAGGACCTGGGATAACACGCTCAGATTTATTAGTGATCAATAAGATTGATCTTGCAGGAATGGTAGGTGCAAGTTTGAAAGTAATGGAGAGAGATACCTTGTTGATGAGGGCAGATCTTCCATGGTGCTTTACAAATACTAAGACAGGGGAGGGACTTAACATCATCGAAGCTTTTTTGTGTAATCAAATACAAAACTCTTGAAGAAGTGTTATGTGTGATACCAAAAATTATTTTCGTTCACTGAAATAGTAAAAAAAGTCACATTGGCTACAAAAAGATGGGTGTTCAGTTGGATACCTTCCGTTGACCCCCCAAGGTGGGCAACCAACTAATTTAGTTAGTAATTCATGAAGCTTTCAAAGCGTATTTTTGCAGGTTTAGCTACTGCCTCATTGGCTGTAACTGTAACTGCTTGTGGTGGATCAGATTCCGCAGGCAACTTTGACGACACCGTAACTGTTGGAATTCTCCATTCTCTATCAGGGACAATGGCAATCTCCGAATCAACTCTTGTTGATACAGAGAAAATGGCTATTGAGGAGATCAATGCAGCTGGTGGTGTAACAGTCGATGGTAAAAGTTATAAAATTGAGTACATCGTTGAAGATGGTGCCTCAGATTGGCCTACCTTTGCTGAGAAGTCTAAGAAGTTAATTGACCAGGATGGAGTTCCAGTTGTTTTTGGTGGCTGGACATCTGCAAGTCGTAAGGCAATGCTTCCTGTTTATGAATCTAAAGATGCATTTCTTTACTACCCAATTCAATATGAAGCCCAAGAGTGCTCCAATAACATTTTCTATACCGGAGCGACTCCTAATCAGCAATCCGAGCCTGCTACCGATTTCATGTACAAGCGCTCGCCAGCTGCTGGAGGAGATTTCTTCTTAGTTGGTTCTGATTATGTTTTCCCAAGAACGTCTAATACAATTACTAAAGCTCAAGTTAAGCAACTTGGCGGTAAAGTTGTTGGCGAAGATTACCTTCCTTTGGGTAACACAGAGGTAGCACCTATTATCTCGAAGATAAAAGTTGCACTTCCTGAAGGTGGAATAATTATTAACACCTTGAATGGTGATCAAAACGTTGCTTTCTTCAAGCAAATCCAGGACGCAGGAATTACTCCTTCTAATGGTTACTACGTAATGAACTACTCCATTGCGGAAGAAGAGATTAGTACGATTGGCCCTGAGTTCCTTGAGGGCCATTATGGTGCTTGGAACTACATGATGTCTATTGATACACCAGCTTCTAAGAAATTTGCCAAGAGCTTTAAGAAGAGATGGGGTAACGATCGTGTTGTAGCTGATCCTCAAGAATCTGCTTATAACATGGTTTATCTATGGAAGCAGGCAGTTGAAGATGCCGGCACATTTGATGACAATGCTGTTAGAGAAGCTTTGGTTGGTCAGACATTCGATGCACCACAAGGGCCTGTAGAAGTTATGCCTAATCATCATCTATCTCAAACAGTGAGAATCGGTGAAATTAACTCAGAAGGTGGATTTACAATTCTCGAAGAAACAGGAGTAGTTGAACCACAAGCATGGAACCAAAAACATCCAAGTTCTAAAGGTTACGCTTGTGATTGGACTGATCCTAAGAAAGGTGAAAAATACAGATTATGATTCATTTTTGACTTATAAATAGAATCTAGTAAGGAGCCTGCGGGCTCCTTATTTCTTTAAAAATATCAACCAAGCTAGTGCAACTTATTCTTGAAAGCCTCTTTAATGGCGTTGCTATTGGCTCAGTTTTGCTTGTCGCAGCACTGGGACTGGCAATTGTCTTTGGATTAATGGGTGTCATCAATCTGGCTCATGGTGAATTGATGATGCTTGGAGCATATTCAACATACATAACCCAATTGATTTTCAAACAAGTTTCTTTTTTAAAACCTTTTTATGATTCATATGTCATTGTTGCTATTGGGATTGCTTTTTTAGTTAGTGGAACAGTTGGTATTCTTTTAGAACGAACAGTAATTAGACGTCTCTATGGAAGTCCGCTCGAAACTCTTTTAGCGACATGGGGAGTTAGCCTCATACTTCAACAATTTGTCAGAAGTGTTCCTTTAGCCTATGGAAGTGGATTGGTAATAGCACTGTTCTTTGGCTTATTTGCACCATTATTTATTTCGGATGACTTACTTCAGGGCGCAAAAGGTAAATTAATAAGGGCATCTACTTGGGGCTTCTCAGCATTATTAGGTGTAGCAACAGGAGGGATTTTATCATCTTTAGTAAGCAAACTTAGTCGTGCTAGTGCAAGAAATGTTGATGTTACAGCTCCTGCTTGGATGAGAGGTGGAATTGATTTTGTTGGAATTACTTTTCCTAAAACTCGTCTTTTAATAATCTTTATTACCTTAATATCTGTTTTAGTAGTGATTTTCTTTCTTGATAAAACTGCGTGGGGAATGAGAATCCGAGCAGTTACTCAAAATAGACCTATGAGTGATTGTCTAGGCATATCAACAGAAACAGTAGATATTATTACTTTTGGAATTGGATCTGGTTTAGCTGGTGTTGCAGGCGTTGCGGTTTCCCTCCTTGGCTCAGTGGGACCAAATGTTGGTGGAAATTATATTGTGGGATGTTTTATGGTTGTCGTTCTAGGTGGAGTAGGCAATTTATTAGGAACTATCCTTGCTTCTTTCTCTATTGGAATAATGACCGACTTGATAGGAGCAGGAAGACTACTTACCATTTGGCCAGAAATGCCGTCCCCTCTTTATTCAACAATCGATTTTTTTGCGACAACAAGTATGGCTAGAGTAATGATATTTGCTCTAATAGTCATATTCCTTCAATTCAGGCCAACTGGGATGTTCCCTCAAAAAGGAAGAATGGTGGAGTCTTGAATTATGACTATTTTTTCTACAAAGAAAAGTTGGATTAACTTAACGATTTGGGTATTAATCATTGTCTTAATTATTGCAGCACCCTCCTTACTTCCTGTTTTTAGATTAAATCTCTTAGGGAGATATTTATCTCTTGCAATTGTGGCTCTTGGAGTTGATTTGATTTGGGGATTCACAGGGATGTTGAGTTTAGGGCAAGGAATTTTCTTTGCTCTTGGTGGATATTGTGCTGCGATGTTCCTCCAATTGAATAGTGCAGGAGAATTCCCAAATAGTATTCCCGAGTTTTTTGGTTTATATGGAGTTGAAAAACTTCCATTTTTTTGGGAGCCTTTTAAAAGTTTAATTTTTACTCTTATTTCCATTTGGTTGTTACCGGCAATAATTGCTGGTCTTCTTGGGTATTTAGTTTTTAGAAATAGAATTAAGGGCGTTTATTTTTCAATTCTTACACAAGCGGCCCTTTTGGTTTTTTTCAATTTCTTTAATGGACAACAGAAATTGATTAATGGAACAAATGGTTTAAAAACAGATGTTACTCAACTTTTTGGACAAATGGTAGGGTCGGAAATAATGCAAAGATGGTTTTTTTGGATATCAGCTGTTTTAGTAATACTTGCATGGTTTTTTGCTCGGTGGATTGTTCGAGATAGATTTGGAAATATTCTTATTGGAATTCGAGATGATGAAGCTCGAGTTCGTTTCACTGGCTATAATCCAGTAATTTTTAAGACAATAATTTTTTCAATAGCAGGAGGATTGGCTGGTATTTCAGGGGCTTTGTATACAGTTCAATCCGGAATAGTATCACCTCAGTTTATGACTGTTCCTTTTTCTATAGAAATGGTTATTTGGGTTGCCGTTGGTGGTAGAGGAACTTTACTAGGGGCAATTCTTGGGGCTGTTTTAATTAATTATGCAAAAAGTTTAGTAAGTGAAGCATTACCAGCAAGCTGGATGTTTATTCAAGGTGGATTATTTATTCTTGTTGTAACAGCTCTCCCAGAGGGTGTACTAGGATGGATTCGGAAAGACGGTCCCAAGAAATTACTTTTTTTAATTGGCATAAATAAAAAACTAGAGACATATCCAAGTCTTGAAATTAATGAACAAGGTGAGGTGAAATCATGACTTCTCCATTGCTAGAGCTAAAACAAATTTCAGTTAGTTTTGAAGGATTTCTTGCCCTCAGAGATCTTGATCTGATTTTGAATCAAGGTGATCTGAGAGCAGTTATTGGTCCCAATGGTGCAGGTAAAACTACATTTTTAGATGTAATTACTGGGAAAGTAGCACCGACAAAGGGGGATGTGATTTTTAAAGAAAAATCGTTGCTTGGTCAAAAAGAGTTTCGAATAGCGCGTAAAGGGATTGGAAGGAAATTTCAAAGTCCTAGGATATTTGAGAATTTATCTGTACAAGAAAATTTAGCTCTATCAGTTAGCAGACCTAAAACTCCTTTTTCATTATTAATTAATAGTTTAAAGGTTAAGCATTTAGATCAAATTCAACATTTGATGAGTATTGTCAACCTGCAAGCAAAAGCCAATATCAGGGCTGGAGCGCTTTCTCATGGTCAAAAACAATGGCTTGAGATAGCGATGCTAGTTGGACAAGATCCTGATCTTTTACTTGTTGATGAACCTGTAGCTGGTTTGACTGATGAAGAAACAGATTTAACTGCTGATCTTCTTAAATCTTTAGCTGGCGACCATACTGTCTTAGTCATTGATCATGATATGGAATTTATTCGTCGACTTGATTGTCCTGTTAGTGTTTTACATCAAGGGCATGTATTGAAAGAGGGATCTATGAGCGACATACAAAAAGATCCTTTAGTGATAGAGGTTTATCTAGGAAAATCTGAGGAGGAAGAAGAATGACTATGCTTCAGATAAAAGGCTTGAATACTTACTATGGCGAGAGTCATATTCTTCGAGATGTTGATATGAATATCAATCAAGGTGAGATGATTTGTCTTATTGGCCGAAATGGAGTAGGTAAAACAACTTTGCTTAAATCTTTAATAGGGTTATTAACTCCACGGTATGGAGAGATTATTTTTAATGGAGATTTGGTAAATAGAAAGCCACCTCATCAAAGGGCTCGTTCCGGAATTGCATATGTTCCTCAAGGACGAGAAATAATACCTTATCTAACCGTAGAGGAAAATCTTCAACTTGGATTGGAAGCTTTACCTGGAGGGTTAGCAACGCATAAAAAGATTGATGAACTTGTATATGAACTTTTTCCTGTTTTAAAACAATTTCTAGCACGTAAAGGAGGTGACTTAAGCGGAGGGCAACAGCAACAACTAGCAATTGCGCGAGCATTACTTGGAAAACCAAAGTTACTTTTACTTGATGAACCAACCGAAGGGATACAACCGAATATCGTTCAAGATATTGAGTCAGCAGTGAAAAGGATCATTAGTGAGACTGGTGTTGGAGTTTTATTGGTAGAGCAACATTTGCATTTTGTCAGGCAAGCAGATCGTTATTATGCAATGCAACGTGGAGGAATAGTTGCTAATGGCCCAACGAGTGAATTAAGTAAATCTGTAGTAGAGAAATTTCTTAGTGTTTAAGTCTTTTTTGTTTGAGTAAAAGCAGTTTCTCGCTCGATTTTGTCCTGACAAGTTGAGCAAAGAATATGACCTTTCTTTTTCCAAAAAGTCTTTGTTGACCTTTCGATATTTTGTCCACAACCAAGGCATTTAAAGAGTGGACTCATTTATTACTGAATCTTTTTAATATGATTATTTATAATACTATTTTTAGTCTGTCGTAAGAGATACCATATCCTTTGGACTATAGTCTTTTCTTTTCAAAAATAAAATTGAATAATTTAATTAACATTAAAAAGCATTTTTTCGATACTTGCTTTCTCTGTTTAGTTTGTTATAAAATAAATATATTATCTTTTATTATATGTCTTTCGAAAGACTAAGCAAGACTGAGATATTTCATGGGAGGGTTGCAATGTCAGGCGTATTATTTATTTTAATTATAGAAATAGCAACTAAAATAAATTTTTATTAGATACTATATATTAAATTAATTTGGTTTTATTAGAACCTTTTTGATTAAGCTACTTTTAAAAATAGAGAATCTTTTATTCGCTTAATTTTTCCGTCTTTCCATAACCAGATAATAGGCTCTGTAGATTTTGCTTGTTGTAGATCAATTCTATTTTCAATACTTATAGGATTAAATTCTGCATTTGCTTCAAATTGTTTATCTCTAATTGCCTGATTGATAACAATACTGCCATCTTTTCCAGATATTGATCTATGAAATGTACCGATAGGTATTTGAAGTGCACCCATGAATCTATGGAGATAAATTATGTGATGAGGTTCATCCCAAATGGGATTTAATAGTGTAAAAGTTCTATCTCCCTCAAGTACAAGATTATTATCTGTTTGATGATGGTGTACATAATATTGCTCAAAGCCATTTAAATCAGGAGGTGAAGTTGCTCCTCCTCTATGAATAACAACATCACTACCATTTGAACTTTCAACACTGGCATCTAAAAAAGTTACTTCAGGAGTCTCTCGAAAAATATTAACCGGTACAAAATTGAGTTTCATTAAAAATTTTATTTGTACCAAAGATTACTTGAATAAATATATCTAACTGTATTAATTAATTCACTTTTAGAGGATTAATTATCTTGTAGACTAGAGGAACAGTATTTAATTATACTAAAAGGCGATAAATATTCTTTATTTTGTTTAGCTGACAAAGCAATTAATGCTACATAAGTGCATAAAAATTATTAATAAATTAGTCATATTAAAGCGATTAGGTTATGACTAAATCAAGTATCAAAAATAAAAAACTTTTGGTTGATGCAATGATTAAAACCTTTAAATCAATACCAGCAACAGCTATAACTTTTTCGAACATAAAAAAAAATTAAACTTATAACTTACGATACATTTTTGAGATACTTTGCTAGCGGATTGTTTCTATTATCTCATGGCCTTTTGGTTTTAGATCACCTAGGAGTTGGAGCAGCTCTTCATGGGATCGGTGAGGTCTTTTTTGCTCCTTGGGCTATTAAGCAGAAAGCATGGGACTTGGTTCTAATAGCTTTTTTATTTGGAGCATTTGATCTTTGGGGCACTTTGAAACTAGGATTTAATTAATAAATTTATTTTTTTCTTTTCTTTTATATTAGGAAGGGAGGTCAAAACCCTTCCCAGTAGTGCTGACCTCCCTACAGAAAACTTTGGAACGGGTTTTCTGATAAAACAGTTATAGATAATTTAATTGAATAAGTTAAGACTTAATTGATACAAAAATAAAAATCTATCAATAATTAGAGTAAGTTTTGATTTTATTTGCTTTAGGCTTGACTAGAAATAATCTTTTTTCGTTTAATTTTTTTTAACTCGTGCATACCTTCTATTTGTTGATAAATAGATTGAAGTTGATCGCAAATATGCTCAGTATTTTCTATTTTGTATAATCTAAGTAGCATTTTCTCTATTTGCTCTTTGCAGTCTAAGAAGACATGGCAATCTATTGTCCCTGGCTCGTATTGCATGTTGAACTTGAAAGAGCATATCTTTAAGACACTAATTAAATTAAATCTGTAGTTATTGATTCAGTATTTCCAGATATATTTTATTATTTATTTTACAAATAAAATGGTAAAGAATATATAATTGAAAATTATATTTAACTAGAGTAAATAAATTTTTTTGAAATAATTTCAACCCATTTCAGCTTTCATAGCTTCATGGATTCGCTTGCTCATAATTTCATGACCACAATAATGCAAGTGCACCTCTTGTGAGCCTTTAGCAGATTTAGTTTGAATGTACTTAAGTCCTCTGTAAGTAAGTTCAGCCATTAAAATAGATGCCATTGTTCAAGTCCCCGTTCCATGGCTTGAATCTAACTGCGACTCACGTAGAGCTGAACGTCTGTAGATAATACACAATACATTCTCAATCTGTTGATGTTTCTTCAAAAATTATTATCAATCTAGATTTGAACTCCGTGATTCATTAAAGAATTAGGGGCAAACAGATTGAATATTCCTAGTGAGAGGTCTTATTTAAATGAATAAAATAACTAACTAACTATCGAGCCAGTCTAGAAATGTATGAATCTCTTGAACCGGCATTGATCCATCCGGTTGCAATTGTTTTTGGATGAGTCTTGTTAACTCGACCTCTATGAATATGTGTAAGACCAGCGGGAAAAATAACTAGTTTTCCTCGTTCCGCTGTCTCATGATATTCCTGCCAGTGAAATTCTGTTCCTCCTGAATCGACATCATTGCAATAAAGAATCCAAGCTAAGACTCTGTGAACTGGTTCGGTCGCTTCTTCGCTAATAGTCCAGTCACAGTGCCATTTCTTAAACCCCTCCCCAGGAGCATAACGTTGTAGATTGAAAATGGGATTAACAAAGAGAGATTTTTCAGGAGCGCATTCGCTAAAAAGTGGGCGTTCTTCAAGGTATTTTTGAAGACCAGCATTGACTCCTCTTATTATCACTTCAGACAAAGCAAATGATTCTGGATCAGTTCGATCTATTGCTACAAGGCTGATATCTGTAGAAATTTTTGCAGGATCTGAATCATTATTTGCCCCATTACTGAAGGCGATTCCATTGCGATGTAAGTCTGTGCGACGATCGAAAAATGACATCACGCCATCTGCGACAGATTCAAAACCTTTATTTCTATAACTAGCTATTAAATTCATAGAATTTTTTTAAGGTTTTTTGATCTCTGGAAACTCTAAATCACTTGAAAGTACCATTTCAACGAAAATCCCACTTGGTCTTTTGCCCTCTCTTGGTTGGCTAGCTGTTAAGTTTAATTTAGATGAAGTTGTTTAATTAAAAGGCTATAAATCAAGCTACAGCTTTGTCTTTAAGAGATCTTAAGTATCTCTTTCTTTGACCGCTACCTTCTACTTCAAAATGCCAAGTAGGTTGTTTGTTGTCTGTTTTTTTTAAGTTAACGCCAGAATTGCTAGTGCTGAACTTCTTCTTAATCTGTGTATTCATGGGACTATTAAAGCACATCCTCTAATTCTTTGTGGTTCGGTCGTTACTTTTTCTTCTCGTAAATAGATAATAAAAAAGAGGCTCACTTGAACCCCTCTTTGAAATTTTTAAACAATTTTGACCTTAACCTATGCAATTCCTCGGTTCTTATAAGGGTCATCTTTGAAAGGCTGCGCCTCAAAACTTGGAGGTGAGTTCTCTTTATAAGGATGAAATAGAGCATTTCCCATTGAAATGAGTAATTCTTGAAGCCAAAGAATTGTTTTTTTCATTGAGTCCTCTGGTGGGATATAACCATATATAAGTTATGTGGAATGTTTATACATCAGTAAAAACTCCTCTTGTTGAATTTTTAATTTTCTAGTCAACAACAATCAAGCAGTTCTCTGTTGACTATTGGAAGTAAGAGCTTTTGATTTTATTCGAATCCTTTAGGTGCTGTTGATGTCCGAAACTTGAACTTCCAAACCGTAATTCCTCCGTTTGCATTTATTGCAGCCAAGGCACTGTCATCAGGATGCCAAGCGATTTGGCTTACAAGATCACCTGAAAAAGCTCCACCAATCGGATCACCCTGTCCATCTTTTTGGAGAAACCAAGAAAAAACCGAACCATCTCTAGCACCAGAAGCTAAAAGCATCCCACCATTTGAGAAGGCAAGGCAAGAAATTGGTTCCGTATGAAGCATTAACTCGCCTGGCACAGTGCCCTCAGGGCCATCGCCATGAAAGCTCCAAACTGTCACTCGATCACTACCTCCGGTAGCAAGAACTGTGCCAGTTTGATCAAAAGCCAGGTGGCTTGGTTTACCTGGATAACCTGTCATCTCTGAATCTTCATTAGTTGAACGACGCCAGAAATGAACAGAATTATCCTGACTACCGCATGCCACTATGTCTCCATCTGGACTAAGCACCATAGATACCAGTGAACCTCGCCATTCCAACTTTTGATTTACCTTGTCGCTAACTACATCAAAAAAAGTTACCTGGCCATAACATGCTGTTGCTAATTCATTTGAATCAGACCATGCAATCGCGCTGACAGTACTGGGATGTTCCTCTGACCTCCAGTGTTCTTTACCTTTTTCATCAAAAACATAGACATACTTGGTAAAAACTACTGCTAAAAATCTTCCATCTGGGGACCACTCGATGTGCTCAACCCATCCTTTCCCAAGTTCCAAATTTTTAGTTGATTTACCCTCTTGGCTTTCCCATATATACACATGTCCATCTTGGCCAGCAGTTGCAAAAGTATTTCCATCTGGATGAATAGACATTGCTAGTAAGCCACCTTCATGTATGTCTTTTACTTTCCAAATGAGCTTTCCATCTTTCCCCTCAAATGCGTAAAGCCCACCAGCGACATCACCTACTAAAAAAGTTTTACCTTGTAGTGCCCAACCGCAGACAATCGCGTAGTCGTCAACTTGAGTAGACCAACCTTCATGAAGCATTCCCTTGGGACTAAATGCTTCTATACCAGACATTTGTTAAACTCCCTACTCATTTCTGCTTCATCAAGATTTCTACCGATAAAGACGAGTTGGTTACGGCGAGGTTCATTGCCCCATTCTTTATCAGGTTGTGCGGTGAAGAGCATGTGTACTCCTTGAAAAACTATTCGCTTAGACTCTCCCGCATAACTAATGAATCCCTTCGTACGAAATATATCCACACCTTTTTCTGACAGGAGTCGACTTAACCATTTATTTAGTTTTTCTGGATCGACATTGCCTACTCTCTCGATAGCGAATGAACCAACTTCATCGTCGTGTTCGTGTTCGGCCACCCAGACCCTCTCAGCTATTGGAGAAATTGTAGAGATGTTCTGATCATTATCTATCTCGTCTGTAGAAGGAGTATTTACTTTCGTTAATTTCATATTAAATTCTTCGGCTGTATGTTGAGTGAATAGACCTATATCCCTTGCCTTATCAACATCTATGAAGAAGGACTTACTCCCTTCGGATTGCAGTTGAAGGCTCACATGTTTGCCGACTGGAACCATATCCCCTGGATTCATAAGTTGTTCTTGTTCGGCATATAGTCTTACGCATGATTCAGCCCCTGAGTTGAGTGATGTCTCATCCTTGCCTTGGTTTAATAACAGGACAAGAGACATTGTGGGGTCTGGACCTTCTTCGAGCGTAAGTTCATAGCGACCTTTTTCAAGTGAAAAAACACCTGTCCACTCAAATGGGTATTCTGGTTCAAGAAAAGTTGGACGACGCTGAAGTACTTGATCTAGATCAAAAGCACTTAGATTAAGCACATTATCAATTGAGACGTCTGCTTGTTTACTGCGTATGACACGAGCCATACGATTCATGTCGCGTAGCCGTGATTCTAAGTTGTCGAGTGATTCATCTGAAACTAGATCGGTTTTATTTAGGACAAGGACGTCAGCAAAGGCAACTTGCTCCGAACTCTCATCACTTCGACCAAGTTGTTGCTCTATATGGGCGGCATCAACAAGTGTGACTATTCCATCAAGTGAAAACTCCTCACGGATTTCATCGTCCATAAAGAATGTCTGAGCGACAGGACCAGGATCAGCGAGACCAGTAGTTTCAACTAATACATAGTCAAATTTGTCTCGCCTCTTCATGAGGTTTCCTAGTACACGAATTAAATCTCCACGTACGGTGCAGCAGATGCAACCATTGGACATCTCGAAGACCTCTTCGTCAGCATTGATTACTAATCCTTGATCAATACCAACTTCACCATATTCATTTTCAATAACAGCTATTTTTTTACCATGTTCTTCGCTCAGGATTCGATTAAGTAGAGTCGTTTTGCCAGATCCTAGGAAACCAGTCAATATGGTTACCGGTACTTTTCCCTTAATGCTCATTTCCTTTAACTAAAAATGTGAACAATGTGAGTTGTCAAGAGAAATATCAGTTAGCCAAGTCTCTTGTATTCCCAATAAGTCTAGTGACTTTGATTCAAAATCATCTAGCTCAAAATAATTGTAAGGAACTTTTAATCTTACTGTATTTTTTCCATTTTCTTTCTTCAGCGAATGATTTGAAAATTGAAGTTCTTTTAAATTGTCATCGAAGTCAGTTGAGATAGTAAGTTTTAAGATTTTATCTCTATCCCATGGGGCTTTATCCATAAAACTTGCCTGATCTTCCCAGTGTTGTCTATAGGCGTTAAACCCTTTAGTTGGAAACATTTTTGTTGCAATCCTGTCTGCATTTTATCAATGTAGACAGGATTGTATTTGTAAAAGTTAAGGGTTACTTAAATCATTCCATTTACTCTCAAGTTCATCACCCTCTTTCTCGTCACATTCTCCACCAAGCGAATCAACAATTGTACATGTGTTGTGTACTGCTACTGAAACAGTATTCCCTTCTAGCATTAGACCATCAACAAAGATCTGATTTCTTGCAATAGGGGTGGAAGTTTGTCTGCTCAGGTTTTTCAATAGCTTGGAAGGAGGCTTTTGCTCAGCGAATAATACTTTCACGTTTTCTTCTTTCAGCTCAGCTATTACCGTTGAAATAGTCTCTGGTCTAAGGCTGGAAGAATCACCAACGTAATCTAATAGACTCAAAGTCTTCAAGCCAAATGCATCTCCGTAATATTCCATCGCTTTGTGCTTAGAAACGATTGTCCTTCGATAAGTAGGGATTGTGGCAACTTGTTTTTGAGTCCATAAATCGAGATCTTCCAAAATAGAATTAACTGCTTGAGTCCTCTCTTTTAAAACTTTTTTTGTTTCTCTGTCAAAGAAGGAAATTTTCTTATTGATATTTTTAGAAATGACATTTCCCATCTTGATGATGTTATGAGGGTCATGCCAGATATGAGGATCTAGCCCACCATGGTCATGGTGATGATGGTGATCGCCTTCATCTGGGACTTGAGCAATAGGTTCAACATCGTCGCCTGAAATATCCTTAAAGAAATGTTCGTCGGCTTCAAATTCAAAAGGCATATGCTCAGTAAAGAATGCATATTTACCAGCTTTTTTGATTTCTACAGTAAATGTTGTGATGTCTTTCTTCTGATTAAATGAGAGAAAATATGCTTTTTCCTGCGCAACAAGTTTGTCATTATTGCGTTTAGTTTCTGAATTCTGAGACCCTAATAATTCTTTAGCAAGCTTTTCTGATGCTTCAATATCACCAGAGTTGAGAATAACCATTTTCATTGCAGGATCAGCATAGTCTCCATCGACTTTGGCAAAAGACCATTTGTATGTTCCTGCTGAAAGATCAAAAACACCAGCCCATTCAAAAGCTCCCTCTCCATGGGCATCGCCATGATCATCGTGGTCGTCATGATCGTCATGCTTAGCAGCTGAATGATCGTCATGATCATCGTGGTCATCATCCTTAGCAGCTGAATGATCATCGTGATCGTCATGATGATCGTCTATTTCTATTGCACTTACGCCTACAACAACAGTTAAAGGATTATCTAACCATTTTTTCATTGCAGGGGTCATCTCTGAACCAAGAGTAAATACTTGGTTTGCACTTTTTAGTGTTTGAGCTTGCCTCGGAGTGATTTTGACATCATGAACATCTTGTTTTCTATCAATTAAGCAGGTTACAGGTGTTGAAGGTGGTGCAATCGCAGAAACGACATCGCAGACTAATGGCTCTACGGCAACAATTGGTTTTGAATTTGCCTGTGCACTCTGATTAATTCCAGAAAATAAAAATGCTCCAGCAACAAGAGAACTTTTGAGAACTGTTTTATTGATTATGGGTTTAGCCTTTTTGGACTGATTAGAAAAATTCGACATCAAAAATATTAAGCGTATCTAAAACGATAATCATTTTCATTTGGTCTTGGCAAGTATATTATGTTTCTTGTCAGCAAATCCTCTAATTGATGTCTAGTTTGATTGCTGAAAATGTGACATATTCCTATTCGAGTAATATCAAACCTGCTTTAAGCAAGGTTTCTCTAAAGCTTGAGCAAGGTACTTTGACTGCTCTTGTTGGTCCGAATGGCGCTGGTAAGTCTACATTATTAAGCTTGCTGCAAGGGAGTAGCACTCCGGATCAAGGAGAAATTACTGTTGACGGAAAACCATTGAGAAATAATCGATCTCAAGTGGCTTTAATGCCTCAGAGGGGAAAGCTGAATTGGAATTTTCCAATTACTGTTGAAGGATTAGTCTCTTTAGGTCGAGTAAATCATTCCAAATCGACTTGTTGTGAATTAGAAGCTGCCCTTCAACGTGTTGGAATATCTCATTTAGCAAAAAGGAGACTGGATGCTTTGTCTGGTGGACAACAACAAAGAGCACTACTTGCCAAAACATTAATGAATCCAGCCAAAATTTTTCTTCTTGATGAACCTTGCTCCGCTTTTGATCCTCCCGCTAAAGAAGATTTCCTCTTAATCATTCGTCAGCTAGCCGATTCGGGATTCACGGTTTTTGTTAGTAGTCATGACTGGGGAACATCTTTAAATGCCTATGACAAGGTTGTTGCTTTAGATAAAATTATTTTGGCTTCTGGCAGCCCTCAGGAAGTTCAAGAAAAACTAAGTTCAATTAATTATTTGAGGTGGAAGTTATAGGTTTGATTCATATTCAAATAATCTTATCCAGCATTAAGTTGCTGAGAACAATTTTGGCAGAGACCAAAGTACTCAAGAGTATGAAACAAAAGCTCAAATTTTTTAGAAGTGTTTTTCGACAGATCCATCATTTTGACCGGACATCCCTTCAAGCGTGTGGTTTCTCCACAGCTTACGCAAGTTAAATGATGAATATCTCTTTCAACTGGCGCATAAAGAACCTCACCATTGGGAAGATGTCTGGAACGAATCAAACCTTGCTTTACTAGTGCTTGCAGGTTTCGATAGACCGTGGTCAGTCCCATTGCCTTTTCACCATTATGAAGTTGTCTATGCAGTTCTTGCCCACTCAATTCATCAGTACATTTCTTAAGCTCATTGAGCAGTTGCTGTTGACGTTTAGTGATTTCAGGCTTGCTTTTACTCATTAACAAGATCTTAAGTTGATCTCTCTTACTGACCATACTGAATCATTGGCTTAATGTCTTTTTTTAATACAAATTGGTGGATAATTCCTCTTTTGATAACTTCCTTTTCAGGAATACTTTGCCCTGCCATGGGAACTGTATTGATCACTCATAAAAGGCTTCTTCAAGTTAATTTAATTTCGCATTGTGTGCTGCCAGGTCTTGCTTTGGCTATGGCGCTTGGTTTGGACCCTTCTATTGGTGGAGTCGTCAGTGGCTTGGTAGGAGCTATTGCAGCAGAAAGTTTGACAAATAAAAAAAATCAAAATTATGAAGCTGTTATGAATACAATTCTTGCTGGTTCGATGGGACTCGGTGTTTTGCTTATACCTCTACTGGGTATCAGGATTGATTTGGAGGCTGTTTTATTTGGAGATTTATTAACTGCAAATTTGAGTGATCTGCTAAGGACTTTGATCGCTTTCTCGGTATTTATTTGCTTGATGCTTTTTGGTTACGACAAGCTTGTTCATATTGGTTTAGACCCAGAAGGAGCTGCTTCAAGTGGAGTTAATGTATCTTTTTTAAATTTGGCTCTTGGTTTTACTACGGCACTTGTCATCGTGAGTTCAATGTCTGCAGTGGGAGTCATTCTTGTGATTGCGTTACTTTCAACCCCAACTTTGTTGGGATTACAGAAAGCAAGATCTTTATGGATTGCGATGGTTAGATCCTCCATATTTGGATTGATTTTATCTCTTATAGGTTTTTCTCTTGCCATGATTTTGAATTTGCCTCCTGGACCTTTGATTAGTGTTCTTTGTGTGATTTCATTGATTTTGCTACCAAACAATAGATAGATTTATTTTTACGCTTATTGCTTCTAAGAGGTGCTTTTTGGATGGATGAAAAGAAATAGTTTCTTAAAGGTCAAGAAATCTGAAAATGGTAACGATATGGTTTTGAATTCAATAAAATATTGATTAATTGGATATTTTCCACCCTTTCATTGATTAACTCATGAAGAGAACGCAACTCAATGTAAGTATTGATTCAAAACTTTTAGAAAAGATTAAAGAGAGTGCGAGGATTTCGGGGAAATCATTGGTTAGTTATGTCTCTGATTGTTTTGTTAATCAAATAGAGAATCTGCCTGTTGAATCGATAGATTCTCGATTTCATATGATTGAACAAAGACTGCAATCAATAGAGAAAAAACTTGACTTTCCTGATTATGAAAGCCATGTCAAACAATCTTTTACACCTCATGAATTGCAGAATTTTAATGAATTCATTAAAGCTGTTTTCAGCAAAGAGTTAAAAAGGAAGGGATATAGATCAATGAAAGAAGCATGGAATGATTTTATAAACCATATAAATTGTTTTGAGCAATGGAATGAGACATGTTCTTTTAGGCTTAAAGAGTCTCTTTTTATTGAACATGCTGATCCTTTAACAAGCGAAGAAATCAATCACCTTAAAGAAGGACAAGTATGTTCTCAACCAATCCGAACAGGGATTATTAATTGGATCAACAATTCAGATAAAGGAGAATGTTGTTGCTCCGATAAAGAGTTCCCTTCACAGGAGCAAATTTGCGAAAAGGGTTCAATGTTAGTTGAAGATATATATTCTTAGACCAATTAAGATCAATTTTTGAAAGTTAATTAAATCCTAATTTGTTAGAAAACAGGGGGGATGAATTGAGTCTTTTGTAGATATATTGCCAAGAATTTTATTTCAGAACTTTAAAATTCTTAATTACTTCAATATTAGTTAGGGTTGATATGGATTGCACAAGGCATCCATAATGCACCCATCTTATGGACACCATTGCATCCGATCTTTTTGGCTTCGATCTCTGCCTGAGCTTTAGTTGGATATGCATATATATTTTTTGAAGAAGGAGAATGTGAACGATTGATTGACTCGTGAATAGCATTATTTTCCGGACTCCACACCTTTAGACCCATAGTTGTTATTCCTGCAGAAAATATTCCCATTCCTACTATTGAGGCATTAACGACTCCCATAGCTACTACGCCTATAGAAACGACACCCATGGGAACAATCCCAATGGTAACAATTCCCATGGGAACAATTCCAATGGATATAAATCCGAGTGGTGCTATCCCAAATGCAATTTTTTTTGGTTTACTTCCGCAATGAGAAGGACTTTCGGAATTGTTCTGATCGTTACTATTTGAATTTGTCATTATCTAACAATATTAGTGATGATGGTGATGCCCATCATGAGATTCATGATCTGTATGACTTTTGCAAGGCATCCATTTATCTCCCATCTTATGCGCTCCAGTGCAATTGAAATTTTTTGCTGCTTTTTCAGCTTCTGCTTTCGTTTCAAAAAGTGCAGGAGTTCCGTTTGTTTGGGAATTACCTGAGCATCCCATCAGTGAAAACGACATAGAAATAATGATGGCGGTGAAAATAGGCTTGAGATTGTTCATCTTTCTAGGTTTATCTAGTTCGTCTAGTTTTAGGTTAATTAAATAGTGAACGTTGTCAGTAAAAGACCTTGAATATTTGTATCAAAACGCACACTATTTTTGTAGTGAAAGGCACATCTGTTATCGCTTTCACAAGTGTTTGAGGTTATATTCGCATCTATATATAGTTTTACTAGTTTGACTAGTATTTGTGAGATCTATGAAGCTCTTTTCGCGATTAATCTTGATTCCTGCTGCCTTAGGCTTAATGGCTCCAATGGCTGTTGAAGCAGGAGGTGGCGATCATAAAGGTCATCATGATCACCATGATAGTCACATGAAGATGGGGGATTCATACCCTTCGACTATGTTTATGGGTAAAACAACTTTTGTTTTGGGTGGAGTAGATGGCGTAAGCGATTCTGGAATGGGTGGAATGGGTGGAATGGGTGGAATGTCTTCTTCTGGTGACAAGGATGGGACAGTTTTTCATTACGATACAAAGCTCATGTTTATGACCAGTTTTACTGGCCAAGACATGCTTAAGACTGCTGTTCGCATAGGTAATTTTGGGATGATGGAGCCCTTCGGGATGATGGGTGAGGCAAGATTAGATACTGCTTTTAGTAGTAGTGATTCGTTAGAACTTCACAAGGCTTATTACCAATTCCCTGTTGGAGACGATATTCAAGTAACTTTTGGCCCCAAGCTTCGTCAAGATGATTTGCTTGGTGCGTGGCCAAGTGCTTACCCAGGCGATGGGGTCTTGTTTGTACTAAACCAGGCAGGAGCCAATGATACTTATTCCAAAAGAATGGGAGCTGGTGCTGGTATTACTTGGTCCCATGACAAATTAGTTGCTTCTGCACTCTTCGTTTCAGAAGACGCATCAAACTCTTCGATTGGCTTCTTAACTGATGACGGTAAAGATCACATAACAACTCAGTTGGCATGGGTTGATGAGAAATTTACTCTTGCAGCTGCATATACACAGGCAGATAATGGGAAAACTGATGATTCTCCTGATGTGAATGATTACTCTTCTTATGGAATTAGTGGTAGTTATCAATTTGGAGACGACTATAGCCTGAGTGCTGGTATTGGTTGGAAGAATCCTGAAAACGATGATAGTCCTGATACTGCAATGAATAAGGTGGAGGATGGCAATACATGGTCTGTTGGCTTCCTATGGCATGATGCTTTTATTGAGGGGAATAAGTTTGGGTTTGGTATTGGAACAGCCGAAACTCATAGAGATGACAGTGGCTATGATGATCCTTTGGCTTGGGAAGCTTTTTATGATTTCACGGTGAACGATAGCGTCACAGTTACTCCAGCTATTTTTGTTATTGAACAAGATGGTAAGGATGACATTAATGGAGCTTTAATTAAAACCACTTTCAAGTTCTGATGTAAATGCTCTGGATTTTCAGTTAAGCTAATTGCGTAGTCAGTATTGAAATCATTGTCTCAATTTTAGAGGTGTAATTTCTAATAAGTGGAAACAATGACTATTTATACCTAGAGATCTATTGTCAAGCTTGAAAAAGGTTTAATTCTGCTATGTCTAAGGCTTTTAAATATATTTTTATTATAGTTTTTGCTTTTCTTATTCAAGTTTTTTCTCAACCAGTTAATGCATGTGTTGAAGGCTTGAGATGTGGGATGGATCTGCCGAATGTAGAGCGTCATCTGGGTGTATCTTTAATTCCTATCAAAGGAAAAACAAATCAGAATTTGTTCGAAGTGAAAGATATTCAAATAAGTGGTTTACCTGTAGAGACGCTTAGAGTTCGAATTGAAAAGGAGGATGGATTAAGACAGCTTGCTTATGAAATTGACAATGAAAACATGACTGAAGTCTTAGCAGGATTACGTTACCGTTTTGGTCCTCCAGTTGGAACAAATGCTGATGTTGAAGAGGGGTATTCTCAGCAACAATGGATATGGCATAAAGGAGAAGATGTGATTGTTGCAGTTAAGAGCAACGAAAGGCCATTTTTGCTTTCTTATCGACCATCACTTTTAGACCCCTCATTTCTCTAAGAGGATTTTTTCACAAGTTGTACTTATAAACTCTCTTTCAGTTGTTTAGTAATTTTTACCGAAGTTTGACTGCTGTTTAACAAGTTCGAAGAATTCCTGCTTCAAGCTTGCATCATGTCGAAAATCACCCCTAACAATGGAATTGATCATACTGGTTTCGGGCTCTTTTACTCCTCTCCATTTCATACAATAGTGTTGAGCTTTAACAAGAATTGCAAGGCCCTTAGGTTCGCACAAACGCTCTATTTCATCAGCGAGAATCATCACAGCTTCTTCTTGAATATGTGGCCTAGAAAAAACCCAATCAGCTACTCTTGCAAACTTAGAAATCCCAATAACTTTTTCTCCAGGTTTAATACCTATCCAGCAATCTCCAAGGATTGGAACAAAGTGGTGAGAACATGCTGATCGGACAGTTATAGGCCCAAGTGTATAAATCTCATCTAAATTTCTATCGTTAGGGAAATTAGTAACTTTAGGTTGAGGATGATATCTTCCTTTAAATACTTCATTCAGATACATTCTGGAAACGCGTTCTGCGGTTTCTTGGGTGTTGTGGTCATTATCAACGTCTATTAATAAAGTTTTGAGTAGATCTCTAACTCTTGTTGCAACTTCTCTCTCAAGAGTTTCAAGTTCTCCTGGCTGAATGAAATCAGAAATATTATCGTTAGCATGGAATCTGGCCCCATTTGCTTCTATACGTTCGCGAATTATCTCTGAGACTAATTTGCAAGAAATTTGTTCTTTTAAATTATCTTTAACATTCTCATTTGGAGCAGTAGAAGTCATAACCTTTATTTGTAAGGGGAAAAACCGATGACATACATTTAGAGCGCTAAGACCCTAACATATCGAGATCACTTTCGTTATGAACAGAATAACTAGGTGCTTTCCCTCGAATTATTAGTCACAGTTAATTTTTTATATGAAGGTCTTATTGATTTCAGTATTTAGAAAATTTTTCATTAGAGATCAAATTTCTTATTCATTGCTTCACATGAAAGATTCTTTCTTTGAGGGAATTTGTTCTCTAAAGCCTTTTCATAACTTGATGCCGATGAGTGGAATTGAACCACCGACCTACTGGTTACGAAACAGTTGCTCTACCCCTGAGCTACACCGGCATTAGAATAAAGTTATCATCTTTGAATTTATTTTTGAGTAATTCTAATAAGTCTGGATCAAATTTAGATCCTAATTTAAGAGCTCGACTTTTGAAGGAGTCTAAAAATCCTTATCGGGGATTAAGAAGAGCTGTTTGGATAGCTCTTTTCGGGTCAGCGGTACTTGGCTTTTTTATTATGTTGACCAATGTAATCGCTGGAGATAAGGTATCTACTAATGATCTTTTAATACAAACCTCAGCAATATTTATTCTTGGTTTTTTATTATTTAAAGATAGAAACAAACAAGGTGATGATTAGTTTATCGCTTTAATTAATTATATGTAGTCAACTTTATAATCGAACAAAACGACCCAATTTAATTGGTTAATTTTCTTCTTTGAGTTACAAGTTTGAATGCTTCTATTTGATCACCTTCTTCCCAGTTCGCAAAGCGATCACACCCTATTCCACATTCGAAACCTGTTGATACGTCTTTTACATCATCTTTATTTCTTTTGAGTGAGTCTAGATCGCCTTCAAAAACTATTTGCTGTCCACGTTTTACTCTGGCTCTGCAATTCCGTTGTATTTTTCCATTTGTTACGTAGCAACCAGCAACGGCACTTTTGCCAATTGAGAATATTGCTCTAACCTCTGCAACCCCTAAAGCCTCTTCTATCATTTCTGGTTCTAAAAGACCTTCCATCGCTAATTGGATATCTTCTAAAAGCTTATAGATAACCTCATAATCTCTTACATCAACACCATTCGCATCCGCTGCACGTTTAGCACCCGATGCCATTGAAGTATTGAATCCAACTATAACGGCACCAGAAGCAGCTGCTAAGTCAACATCAGTCTCAGTAATTTCACCTGGAGCCGATAACAATACTCTAACTTGAACTTCATCTTTAGGAAGCTGTTCTAAAGAGCCAAGTATTGCTTCTAGGCTTCCTTGAACATCAGCTTTGAGGATGATATTTAATTCTTTAAGCTCACCATCATTTGCTTGGCCAGACATCGAGGAAAGTGATACTCGCCTGGAAGCCATTTGCTGAGCAAGTCTTGCTGCACGAGCATCTGTGGCACGTTCTCCAACCACAGCTCTTGCTGCCTTTTCATCTGGGTAAACCTCGAATTCATCACCAGCTGTTGGAACCTCGCTGAATCCAAGAGCTTCGACTGGAAAAGATGGACCTGCCCTTTTGATTCTGGATCCATTTTCATCCACCATCGCCCTTACTTTTCCAAGCACTGGCCCCGCAGCAACTACATCTCCCGACTTAAGGGTACCGTTTTGAACCAGTAATGTTGCAACGGGTCCTTTTGCTTTATCTAAGTGTGCCTCAATAACTGTTCCTTTTGCCAATCTATCTGGATTCGCTTGTAAATCTTCTACTTCAGTTACGAGCAAAACCATTTCTAAGAGTTTATCTATGTTTTCCCCTTTTATGGCGCTAACGGGAACCATTACTACATCTCCTCCCCACTCTTCTGACAATAAATCTTGCTCTGATAACTCTTGTTTTACTCGGTCGGGAGAAGATCCTTCTTTATCTATTTTATTGATTGCTACGACAATGGGAACTTTTGCTGCTCTTGCATGGCTAATCGCTTCAAGGGTTTGAGGCCTAACGCCGTCATCTGCAGCTACAACTAAAATTGCTACATCTGTAACCCTAGTGCCTCTAGCTCTCATCGCTGTGAAAGCTTCGTGTCCTGGAGTGTCAAGAAAAGTTAGTTTTTTAGTTAAACCATCATGTTCAGTCTCAATTTGATAAGCACCGATGTGTTGAGTAATCCCCCCAGCTTCCCCTGCCGCAACCCTCGCTTTTCTAATAGCGTCTAGTAAAGACGTTTTTCCATGGTCCACGTGCCCCATCACCGTAACAACGGGAGGTCTTCTTATTAAGTGTTTTAAATCTTCCTCCTCAATCATTTCAACTGTTTTCTTTGCAGCTTCTTCAACATCATCTTGAAGAACAGGTACTCCAAATTCCTCTGCAACTGTTTCTATTGTGGCTAAATCTAGTGATTGAGTAACTGTGGCAGTAATTCCTTTGAAAAATAGTGATTTAATTATTTCGGAACTTTCAACACTCAACATGTCAGCAAGCTCTTGAACTGTGAGATTGTCTTCTGGGACAACAATCATTTCAGGTCTTACAAGTTTTGCTTCTCTAGCAGCTCTTAATTCCATCGCTCGTCTTCGTTGCCTTTGACGAGTAGTTTCTTTCTTACGTTTTTTGAGCGCAGTTAGAGGCTTACCATTGCTTCTCTTGCTAGCTTTAGGCTTTGATGGTCGGGCTAAACTTGCTGAGAGAACGACTGCCTGTTTTTCCCCTGCAAATCCACTTGTCTCTGCAGTAAGAGCATCATCATTTTCTCCAATTATATGGACTTTTTGACGCTGTTTTTGAGGCGATTTGTTTCTTAAAGCATCTAGCTTTGCACTGTCATCCCAATCAGGCCTTCCTGTCCTTCTTGGAGCAGTGGCTGTACCACCTGGTCTATGAGCTGGCTTCTTAGGCGCTGCTGGAGTTGGTCTGTTTACTGGGGGCCTTGCTCCAGTTGGGTTTTCTCTTTTTGGTCTAGGACTCGTTGGAGAATCAGATTTTCTTTGAGGAATACTTGGTCTTGCCTGTGGCTTTTGGAGTTGCATCAATTCACTAGGTGCAACTGGTTTTCTCATGCCAGATGGAACACCTGGACGATTATTAGAACGGTTAGGAGCACCATTAGCCCTTGTGGGAACTCCAGGCCTATTTTGCATTCCTCCTCGATTATGAGTTCCAGGACGAACTGGACTTCCAGCTCGATTATTAGACCCTGGACGATTTTGACTTTGAATAGGTCGATTGGCTACACCGACTCGATTAGGACCTTGTCTATTTTGCGATCCAGGACGATTTGGTCCTCCTACTCTGTTATTAGGACCAGGTCGATTTGATAATCCTTGACGATTTGCAGAGACTGGGGGCTTTGGTGCTCCAGGTCTCGATGGGATCAATGGTTTGTTTCTTGCTTCGTTTGTCTGAGGTTTACTTGTAGGTTTTTCTCTTCGAATGGGTGCACCTACAAGTTCAAGAGTATTCCCTTTAGTTGGAGGCTGGGGGGGTCTTGAAGGTAAATTCTGTTTATTTTGACTTTTGATTCTTTGAAAATTACCTGCTGCAACTTTCTGAGGGGATATGTCCCCTTGATTTATCCTTGCTTTTGGTTTTTGGTTAATAGATGGTAATGGCTTTTTATCTTGATTATTTATTTTTGGTCTACTTGGTGGTGCTAATGGGCGCTTAGGTTGCTTTGTATAAGTTTGTTGTGGTTGACTTATGGGCTTTTTAGTTGATTGAGTATTTTTTGGTTGATTTATTGATTTGTTATCTGTTTTAGTTCCTGCAAGAGGAATTTCATTTTTAGTTTGAGTTAAAGGCTTATTAATGGTTGGATTTACTTCTTGTCTTGGTTTGGGAGGTAATGGTTTGTTTGGCTTAGAGGGTGCGGTTATTTGTTGTTTAGCAGGAAAATTATTTATTAAAGTTTTTTGATTATTGATTTGAGAAGATACTTGGCTTTTAACCAAAGTTTGACTTGACTGTAAAGGGACTTTTGACTTTGCTTGTGAAAGCTTTGATTGATCAGAAGTATTTTGCTTGAGTTCAGGCTTCTGATTCTTTTGAGTTTTGGCAGGGCTTTTTTTAACGGAAAGAATTTCTTTATCTAATTTCTTAGTGGGTTTATTTGTTTTATTTACAGTATTACTTTTTTTAAGAAAATCTTTGATTTGTTTTGCTTCAAGACTGCTAATAGAACTGCTATGGCTCTTTGCCGCTATGGCAAGTTCTCGAGCTGCGTCTAGCACATCTTTATTGTCAAGGTTTAGATCCTTGGACAATTCATAAATTCTGATTTTGCCGCTGCTGGTCATTAATGGTGTGCTTGAACTTTAGATTTGGTTTTTGAGTTGACTAAGTTCTCTTAATAAACATCATGCCTCACTATCTGAATCAATGCAGGTATTAAGTTGTTTTTGGAGCATATTGAAAACGCTTGAGTGAATATGACATCTCAAAGCTTTTTGTAATCGTTTACGCTTCAAAGCTTCTTCAAAACATGAATCAGTAGGACAGAGATAGGCTGATCTTCCCATCCCGCCTGAGAGAACTACTCCATTCTGAAAATCTCTAGTAACTCTTAAAAGACACTTGCGATCAAGAACTTTTTTGCAAGCTACACATCTACGCAGAATGGGGCTTTGACTCACCGGGTTCCTTCCTCTTGTCTAATTACTTTATCTTCGATAGGACCCGCCTCTTCAATTGCTTCCCCAATATCACTTTCATCGGTTGCTGTGGCATCAGCATCGATATCTGATGATTGCTCATCTTGAAAGTCTTCTTCGTCTTCTGGTAGAGGATAAAGTTCTCTTAATCGTGCATCTTCTTCAGCTCTAGCGGCTTGTTCTGCCTCTAATCTCTGTTCAGCTTCTCTCTGTAAAGATTCTTCTTCTTCCCTTTGAGAAATTAATTCTGCAACTTCAGAATCCTCAGTGGCTTGATCATATTCTTGTGAATTTTTTATATCTATTTTCCATCCTGTAAGCCTTGCAGCAAGTCTTACATTTTGCCCTTCTCTACCGATTGCGAGGCTAAGTTGATCTGGAGGAACTAAGACATGAGCATGCTGACCTTCTGGATCCACAAGTCTTACTACTTCAACTCTTGCAGGACTTAATGAATTACAGATGTATTGAACAGGGTCAGAAGACCAACGAATTACATCTATTTTTTCTCCACGAAGTTCATTTACTACTTGTTGAATTCGAGATCCTCTAGCACCAATACATGCTCCAACAGGATCTACTTCTCTTTCAATACTATCAACAGCTACTTTTGTTCTGGGCCCAACTGCTCTTGAAGGTGGATTTGCTTCACGAGCAACAGCAACAATTCGAACTGAACCTTCTTGAATTTCAGGAACTTCATTTTCAAATAAATAGACAACCAGTCCAGCATTTGACCTGCTCACAAAAAGTTGCGGCCCTCTCCTTGGAATTTCACTAACTTCTTTAAGGAAGACTTTAAATGTTGCGTTTGCTCGATAATTATCATTTGGCAGTTGATCTCGTCTTGGAAGCTCAGCTTCTACTTCTGGTCTACCTAAACCAGAACTAACTGCCATTATTACTGACTGCCTTTCAAATCTTATTACTCTGGCTGTTAGCACTGGATCTTCTAAGTCAGCAAATTCCTCTTGAATCATTCTTCTTTGCTGATCTCTCAATTTTTGGGCTAAAACTTGCTTGGTTGTAGCTGCAGCCATTCTTCCAAAATCTTCTTTCTCTGGAGTTACATCCAGGACAACCGTATCCCCAACTTGAGCATCATCAGCAACTTGCATGACCTCAGCAATTGCTATTTGATGATCATCACTCTCAACTTCTTCAACTATTATTTTACTTGCCAAAACTCTATAACCTTCCTCTTCGAGATCCAAGCCTACATCAAAGTTACTAAAGTATTCTTCTTCAAAAGGATCTTCGCTGATACCTAAATAAAGGGTTCTTCGATATCGTTCGTAACCTTTAAGAAGTGCTTCTCTTAAAGCAGCTTCGACAACTTGTGATGGAAGTTTTTTTTCCTCACTAATGTCTTCAATTAAGTTATTTAAGCCTGGGAGTAGAACAAGAGCCATCGATGATGGGATATAGAGATGAGAAGGATTGGGTTAGATAATTAATATCTAGATTTTAACCAGTGGGTTTTGTGAGTCGAACTTGAATAATGTCTTCGACTGGGATTCGTTGAGTTTTACCCTTTTGATTTATTTGTAAATCATTATCTGTCCTTTTTAGAAGCAAACCATTTGTTTGTTGTTCAATTTTTTTTAAATCCTGATAAGTAACTTCAATTGGAAAACCTTTGAAAATTTGAAAATCTTTATCCTCAGTTAAGAAATCACCAACCCCCTCGCTGCTGATTTCAAGAATGAAAGGCTGATTAAGGATTGAAGAACCATGAATTGCTTCATCAATATGTTGACTAAGAATAGAACAGTCATCAATAGTGACTTTCTTATCGGGATTCTTATGTCGGATATTTACTTGAATTGATAAGGGATTTAGATGAGTGAACATCTTAAAATCAGTTACATCAAAGCCATAATTAGTTGCGGACTTTGCTGCAAGAACTTTCAATTCTGTAATGGTTTGATTAGACAAGAGGCAGTGTCGAAGTCGGGCAGGAAGCCCGAGCGGTTTAAGTTTTGACCCGCCCCTATTCAAAGAGGTACCGTCAGGCAATCAAATATTACTAGATAAAGGTTTCGGTTACCTTTAAAATCAATCTCTTCTTATTTTGCGTTGATCTACTTTATTGTTTTCATAAACTTAGAATAGTTATGTTGAGCATAAGAAAGTTAGTGATTTTGATGAGATTTAGCAGAATGTTTTTAATCTCTTCAATGCTTTTTTGCGTATTTTTAGGACCAACATCTGTATTCGCTTTAGAAGATTTTCAATTAACCAAACCGCATAGTTTTGTTGCCAATGTCGCTAGTAGGGTTTCACCATCGGTAGTTCGGATTGATATCGAAAGAGAACTTCAAACAGATGAATTTGAATCTGATTTATTAGATCCTTTACTTAGAGATCTTTTAGGTGATTTGGGTACTTTCCCAAAAAAAGAGAGGGGGCAAGGCTCTGGGGTGATAATCGATAGTTCTGGATTAGTTCTCACAAATGCTCATGTAGTGGAAAGAGTTGATCGAGTAATAATCACTCTTCAAAATGGAAATCAAGTGGATGGAACAGTTCTTGGAACTGATCAAGTAACTGACTTGGCTTTGGTGAAAATTAAAGAATTTCCTGGTTTAAAAAGTGCAAAATTGGGTGATTCAGAAGACATTCAAGTTGGGGACTGGGCAATTGCTCTTGGAACACCTTATGGTCTTGAAAGTACTGTCACACTTGGTATAGTTAGTAGTCTTCATCGAGATATTAATACTCTGGGTTTTTCTGATAAGAGGTTGGATCTAATTCAAACAGACGCTGCCATAAACCCTGGGAACTCTGGTGGACCATTAATCAATTCAAATGGAGAAGTTATTGGAATAAATACTTTGGTTAGGTCAGGGCCAGGGGCTGGACTCGGCTTTGCAATCCCAATCAATCTTGCTTCAAAAGTTACAAATCAGCTGCTCGCTAGTGGCGAAGTTATTCATCCTTACCTTGGAGCTCAGTTGGTTTTATTGAATGAAAGAATAGCTAAAGAGCATAATCAAGATCCAAATGCATTGATTGTTTTGCCTGAAAGATCAGGAGCACTTGTTCAATCAGTTGTCCCTCAAAGTCCAGCAGAGGAGGGGGGCTTAAGAAGGGGGGATCTTGTGATTAATGCAGGGGGGAATGAAATTAATGATCCTAGATCCTTGCTCATGCAAGTTGAGAATGCTCAAATAGGAAAGCCATTTGAATTGGAAGTCGTTCGAAATAATAAAGAGATTAATCTTTCTATTA
Organism: Prochlorococcus sp. AG-402-M18; assembly: GCA_003216595.1. Classification (GTDB taxonomy): domain Bacteria; phylum Cyanobacteriota; class Cyanobacteriia; order PCC-6307; family Cyanobiaceae; genus Prochlorococcus_B. The sequence goes on along the minus strand of QCIQ01000003.1, from coordinate 88,107 downwards.
AGCCTGCTGCTTTACCAGGAATTAGCTAAAAATCTTGCTACTGTCTTTCGAAAAGGTACGACTAAATGGATCTCCAAAATCAAATGAAACAAGCAGTTGCTCAAGCTGCTGTAGATCAGATTCAAAACGGTATGATTCTTGGTCTTGGCTCTGGTTCTACAGCAGCTTTAATGATTGAGGCTCTTGCTGCCAAACTAAAATCAGGAGAAATTAAAGATGTTGTTGGAGTGACTACATCTTTTCAGGGTGAAGTTCTTGCGTCTGAATTAGGGATACCGCTGAAATCTCTATCCTCAGTTTCAGAAATTGACCTTGCAATTGATGGTGCAGATGAAGTTGATCCCAAATTTCAATTAATTAAAGGGGGAGGAGCTTGTCATGTTCAGGAAAAACTTGTTGCTGCTTTGGCTAAAAAATTTATAGTGGTGGTTGACTCAACCAAACTTGTTGAGAAATTAAACCTTGATTTCAAATTACCAGTAGAGGTTCTTCCTTCAGCTTGGAAACAAGTACAAAAAACATTAAAAAATCTTGAGGGAGAAGGAAATCTAAGAATGGCTCAGAAAAAGGCTGGACCAATAGTTACTGATCAAGGAAACTTGATACTTGATTTAACTTTTAGGAATGGTATTGAACAACCTGAGCTATTGGAGAGTCAAATTAACAACATTCCAGGTGTTCTTGAAAATGGACTTTTTGTAAACCTGGCAGATGAAGTATTAGTTGGAAAAGTTGAAAATGAAGTAGTTGGTGTTGACTCACTTAACAAAATTTAGAATCTCTAATTCGTATTGATTCTGCGTGACTATGCAACCCCTCGCTATTGGCTAAATGCACAACTGCATCTTTATTCTCATTAAAGGCTTCTTTGGAAAAATCTATAAGTGAAGTATTTTTCATAAAAGTTTCAACTCCAAGAGCACCAGCAAATCTTGCAGTGCCTGAAGTGGGAAGAGTGTGATTTGGCCCCCCAAGATAATCTCCAATAGCTTCTGGGCTCCATGGCCCCATAAATATTGCTCCAGCATTCTTAATGCTTTTTGATAATTCTTTTGGTTCCTCTACAAGTAATTCAAGATGCTCTGGGGCAAAAGTATCACTTAATTTTGCACAAGTTTCTAAATCATCACAAAGGACTATTAAACCCCATTGAGAAAGTGATTCCTTGCATATTTCCAATCTTGGATGATTAATTAACTGACGTTCTATTTCTGCTGGTAATTTTTCCGCTAATTCTTTATTAGTTGTTATTAATATTGCTGAAGCCAAAGGATCATGCTCAGATTGCGCCAACATATCGGATGCAACATGTTCCAATTTTGCTGATTGATCAGCAATGATTAGGATCTCACTTGGACCAGCCAAAGAATCAATTCCTACCTTTCCATAAACTTTTTTCTTAGCCAAAGTTACATAAATATTTCCTGGCCCAGTAATTACATCTACTTTTGGAATTGACTCAGTTCCACTTGCAAGCGCGCCAATTGCTTGAGCACCTCCAACACGAAAAACTTTGTTGATTCCTGTGATATGTGCTGCAGCCAATACGGTTTGGTTTAACTCGCCTTGTGAGTTGGCAGGAGAAACCATGATGGTTTGATTAACTCCTGCAACATAAGCAGGAATAGCATTCATTAGAACTGTGCTTGGATAGGCGGCTCTTCCTCCAGGAATATATATTCCCGCTTTTTCTACAGGACTCCATCTTCGTCCTAGGGATTCTCCATTGGGACCGTTGTAGTTGATATTTTTTGGTATCTGAAGACTATGAAATTTTTCAATTCTTTTTTTTGCCAATAAAAGTGAATCTTGTAATTCCTTAGAAGTCTCTTCCCAAGCTTTAAGTATTAAATTTGATGGAACTTGAAAATTTTCCGTTACAAACCCATCAAAGCGAGAAGTATATTCTCTAAGCGCCTCATCCCCTCTTTTACTAACATTTTCAAGAATGCCATCGACCACTTTTATAGCTTTATCTTGAACGGTTCCAGATGTTCGATCAGTGATTTTCTTGAGCTCAGACTGAGCCTGGTCAAAATTATTAGCTGTTTTTATGATCGATTTTTTTGAAGGGGTTTCTTGAACCTCATCTTTATTAATTATTTGCGTCATGAACTCTTAGCTATTGGTTCAATTTGATTATCTTATGCCTTAATTTTGATTTATGTAGATCTTCTTCATGGTCTTGAGGTAGTGTGGATTAATATAAGACTAAAACACTAAGCCTCTGTGGCAAATACCAACTCTGCTAAAAAGCGAATTCAAATTGCGGAACGCAACCGCCTTGAAAACAAAAATTACAAATCTACAGTTCGCACGTTGATGAAGCGTTTCTTTTCAGCTTGTGGAACATTTGAAAAAGAGCCTGACGAACAATCCAAAGGAGATCTTCAAAAGACATTTAATTTAGCCTTTAGCAAAATTGATAAAGCAGTTAAAAAAGGTGTTTTGCATAAAAACACAGGAGCCAATCAGAAATCTAGACTTAGCTTTGCGCTTAAGAAAGTATTGAAAGAAGTTGTTTGAGAATAAATAATCTAAGATTTAATATTGAAAGAACATTTTATTTTTCATCTTGAGCGATTCCAAAAGTTCAATAATTGATAGTCACTGTCATATTGTATTCTCTAACTTTAACGAAGATAGAGAAAAAGTTGCACAAAGATGGAGATCACAGGGCGTTAAAGCATTGTTGCACGCTTGCGTAGAACCCTCTGAAATCCCAGCTATTAAGTCAATGGCTGATCAATTTAAGGAGATTCGATATTCAGTAGGAGTACATCCATTGGATGTCCATCATTGGAGACCTGACACTGTAAGTGTTTTGAAACATGCTGCTCTTGATGACAGTCGAGTAGTTGCAATAGGAGAATTAGGACTTGATCTTTTCAAAGCAGAGAACTTGAGTGAGCAACTTTCAATTTTAATGCCGCAATTAAACTTGGCTTGTGAATTGAATTTGCCAGTCATTGTTCATTGCAGAGATGCTGCAAAAGAAATGTTAGAAGTTTTTTCTAAACTTTCTGAAGATGGTTGCTGCCCAAAAGGTGTTATGCATTGCTGGAGCGGTAATGTCAAAGATATGAGAGAGTTTCTTAATCTTGGCTTTTATATCAGTTTCAGTGGAAATGTAACCTTCAAAAATGCCATTGATATTCATGAATGCGCCAAAGAAGTTCCTGACAGTAGATTTCTAGTAGAAACCGATAGTCCTTTCCTGTCGCCTGTTCCTCATAGAGGGAAAAGGAATGAACCTTCTTTCGTAAAGCATGTGGTAGATAAAATTTCAGAAATTAGAGGAGAAAGCTTTTCTGAAATTGCTGAAAAAACGACTCAAAACGCAAGGGAATTGTTTGCGTTGCCTTAAATATCATTTTATCCTCTAGTTAATTCTCTGATTTGAGTGTAGAGTTACTTATTGTCTTGTCTATGCGTGGTATCTACGCTTAAACCTTGAAGGTTCTGCCTTTTGAGTCAGTTTGTTCGTTGATTAAGTAAATTCAATTTAAATCCCAATCTTCCATGAGATTGTTTTTTGGTTTTTTCTTAGTAAAGATCATTTTTCGACCTTAAGGACAAGACATTAACCCCGTCCTCTACATATAAACGCAGGTTCTCGAATGAGCAGAAGCGCGATTCAGGTAGCCAAAGCCGCTACATATCTGCCTGATCTGGTTGAGGTGCAAAGATCCAGTTTTAAGTGGTTTTTGGATAAAGGCTTAATAGAAGAATTAGACAATTTTTCTCCCATTACAGACTACACCGGTAAGCTTGAACTGCATTTTATAGGTGCAGAATATAAACTTAAGCGTCCAAGGCATGATGTAGAAGAAGCAAAGAGAAGAGATGCAACTTTTGCTTCTCAAATGTATGTCACTTGTCGTTTAGTTAATAAAGAGACCGGAGAGATTAAAGAACAAGAAGTTTTTATAGGTGAACTACCTTTAATGACTGAACGTGGAACTTTTATAATTAATGGTGCTGAGAGAGTAATAGTCAATCAAATTGTTAGAAGTCCAGGAGTTTATTTCAAAGATGAGCAGGATAAAAATGGTAGAAGAACTTACAATGCAAGCGTTATTCCTAATCGCGGAGCATGGTTAAAGTTTGAAACGGATAAAAACGATTTGCTTCATGTTCGTGTAGATAAAACACGAAAAATTAATGCTCATGTCTTAATGAGGGCAATGGGTTTATCAGATAATGATGTGATAGATAAATTACGACATCCTGAGTTTTATAAAAAGTCAATTGATGCGGCCAATGAAGAAGGTATAAGTTCGGAAGACCAAGCCTTGTTGGAGCTTTATAAAAAGTTAAGGCCAGGCGAGCCTCCTTCAGTTAGTGGTGGTCAACAGTTACTCCAAACAAGATTTTTCGATCCAAAACGGTATGACTTAGGAAGAGTTGGTAGATATAAAATAAATAAGAAATTACGCTTAACTATTCCTGATAACGTAAGAACACTTACAAACGAAGATGTTCTTTCTACGTTGGATTATTTAATCAATTTAGAATTAGATGTTGGTGGGGCAACTTTGGACGATATTGATCATTTAGGTAATAGAAGAGTTAGATCAGTCGGCGAACTTTTACAAAATCAAGTTCGAGTTGGTTTAAATAGACTTGAAAGGATAATTAAAGAAAGGATGACCGTTGGGGAAACAGATTCACTTACTCCAGCGCAGTTAGTAAACCCAAAACCTTTAGTTGCTGCAATAAAAGAATTTTTTGGTTCAAGTCAATTAAGTCAATTTATGGATCAAACCAATCCATTAGCAGAATTAACTCATAAGAGACGTATCTCTGCTTTGGGACCTGGAGGTTTAACTCGTGAAAGAGCTGGTTTTGCAGTTAGGGATATTCATCCCTCTCATTATGGAAGACTGTGTCCAATTGAAACCCCTGAAGGACCAAATGCAGGTTTGATTAATTCTTTAGCAACTCACGCGAGAGTAAATGAATACGGTTTTATTGAGACACCATTTTGGAAGGTGGAAAATGGACGATTAATCAAAGAAGGTAATCCTATTTATCTTTCTGCAGATTTAGAAGATGAATGTAGGGTTGCTCCAGGGGATGTAGCTACCGACGAAGAAGGAAAAATTATGGCAGAACTTGTTCCAGTTAGATATCGTCAAGATTTTGAAACGGTTTCTCCTGAGCAAGTTGATTATGTCCAACTATCACCTGTTCAGGTTATTTCTGTCGCTGCATCCTTAATTCCATTTTTGGAACACGATGATGCTAATAGAGCTTTGATGGGTTCCAATATGCAAAGACAAGCGGTCCCTCTTTTGCGTCCAGAAAGGCCTTTAGTTGGAACTGGTTTAGAGACTCAGGTTGCGAGAGACTCTGGAATGGTTCCAATTTCAAAAGTTAATGGAACAGTGAGTTATGTTGATGCAAATGCAATCGTTGTTACTGATGAAGAAGGCAATGATCACACTCATTACTTGCAAAAATATCAGAGATCTAATCAAGATACTTGTTTAAACCATAGGCCTATAGTTTTTAATGGTGACCCAGTAATTGTGGGGCAAGTCTTGGCTGATGGTTCGGCATGTGAGGGAGGTGAAATAGCTCTTGGTCAAAATGTATTAATTGCATATATGCCATGGGAAGGTTACAACTATGAAGATGCAATTTTGGTTAGCGAAAGGTTAGTTAAAGATGATCTATATACCTCTGTTCATATAGAAAAATATGAAATAGAAGCTCGCCAAACGAAGCTAGGTCCTGAAGAAATAACAAGAGAAATCCCCAATGTATCTGAAGAAAGTCTTGGGAATTTGGATGAAATGGGAATCATTCGAATAGGAGCGTTTGTTGAGAGTGGAGATATCCTTGTTGGGAAAGTAACCCCTAAAGGAGAATCAGATCAACCACCTGAAGAAAAACTGTTAAGAGCAATTTTTGGAGAAAAAGCTAGAGATGTAAGAGATAACTCACTTCGAGTTCCCTCAACTGAGAGAGGACGAGTAGTTGATGTCAGAATCTATACAAGAGAACAAGGTGATGAGCTACCACCTGGAGCTAACATGGTTGTAAGAGTCTATGTGGCGCAACGCAGAAAAATTCAAGTTGGCGATAAAATGGCAGGCAGACATGGCAATAAAGGGATTATTAGCAGAATACTGCCAAGAGAAGATATGCCTTACCTTCCTGATGGCACACCTGTAGATATATGTCTTAATCCACTTGGGGTTCCAAGTAGAATGAATGTAGGGCAAGTATTTGAGCTCCTCATGGGTTGGGCTGCCTCAAACTTGGATTGCCGAGTTAAAATTGTCCCATTTGATGAGATGTATGGGCCAGAAATGTCTAATCAGACTGTACAAGCCTACTTGAAAGAAGCTGCAAAGCAGCCAGGTAAATCATGGGTATACAACCCTGAGGATCCTGGAAAGTTACTCCTTAAAGATGGTCGAACAGGAGAACCGTTTGATCAACCAGTAGCTGTTGGCTATGCTCACTTCCTAAAACTTGTACATTTAGTAGACGATAAGATTCATGCTCGGTCTACAGGTCCATATTCTTTAGTTACTCAACAACCTCTAGGTGGAAAAGCCCAACAAGGTGGACAGAGACTGGGAGAAATGGAAGTATGGGCACTTGAGGCTTATGGTGCAGCATACACTTTGCAAGAGCTGCTAACTGTAAAGTCTGATGACATGCAAGGTCGTAATGAAGCTCTTAATTCAATTGTAAAAGGTAAACCAATTCCAAGGCCTGGGACTCCAGAATCTTTCAAAGTTTTAATGAGAGAACTTCAGTCATTGGGATTAGATATTGGCGTTTATACAGATGATGGAAAAGAAGTTGATCTAATGCAAGATGTTAATCCTCGTAGAAGCACGCCAAGTAGACCTACCTATGAATCATTAGGTAAAGAATACGAGGAGTAACTGACTCAATCGAAAAAATCATCTCATCACACTAAATTTCTCATGACTAATAGCAACTTACGTACGGAAAATCATTTTGATTACGTCAAAATAAAACTAGCCTCGCCTGAAAGAGTAATGGAATGGGGGCAAAGAACTTTACCCAATGGTCAGGTAGTAGGGGAGGTAACCAAGCCAGAAACAATAAATTATCGAACACTTAAGCCTGAAATGGACGGATTGTTTTGTGAAAAGATCTTTGGCCCATCAAAGGATTGGGAATGTCATTGTGGAAAATATAAGAGAGTTAGACATCGTGGAATTGTTTGTGAAAGGTGCGGTGTTGAAGTAACAGAAAGTCGGGTAAGGAGACATAGAATGGGATTTATTAAATTAGCAGCTCCCGTATCTCATGTTTGGTATCTAAAAGGTATCCCTAGTTATGTAGCTATTTTGTTAGACATGCCTCTTAGAGATGTTGAGCAAATTGTTTACTTTAATTGTTATGTTGTTTTAGATATTGGAGATAGTAAAGATCTTAAATATAAGCAGCTATTAACAGAAGATGAATGGCTTGAGATTGAAGACGAGATTTATGCTGAGGATTCAACTATCGAGAATGAACCAATTGTTGGGATAGGTGCAGAGGCCTTAAAACAATTACTTGAAGATTTAAATTTAAAGGAAGTTGCTGAGCAATTAAGAGAAGAAATTGCAACAAGCAAAGGTCAAAAAAGGGCTAAGCTTATCAAAAGACTAAGGGTTATAGATAATTTTATTGCTACAAGTGCAAGTCCAGAATGGATGGTCTTAGATGCGATACCTGTTATACCTCCTGATCTGAGGCCTATGGTGCAATTAGACGGGGGTAGATTTGCCACCTCAGATTTAAATGACCTATATAGAAGAGTAATTAATAGGAATAATCGTCTAGCTCGTCTTCAGGAGATATTAGCGCCCGAGATAATAGTTAGAAATGAAAAAAGGATGCTACAAGAGGCTGTAGATGCACTTATTGATAATGGTAGAAGGGGAAGAACTGTTGTTGGTGCAAATAATCGCCCCTTGAAATCATTAAGCGATATTATCGAAGGTAAGCAAGGTAGATTTAGACAGAACTTGCTTGGGAAAAGAGTTGATTATTCGGGTCGATCGGTAATAGTAGTTGGCCCCAAGTTAAAAATGCATCAATGTGGATTGCCAAAGGAAATGGCTATAGAGCTTTTTCAGCCTTTTGTAATTCATAGATTGATTCGCCAGAATATTGTCAACAACATCAAAGCAGCAAAAAAATTGATACAGAAAGCCGACGATGAAGTGATGCAGGTATTGCAGGAAGTTATAGATGGTCATCCTATCCTGCTCAATCGAGCCCCTACTTTGCATCGACTAGGCATACAAGCTTTTGAGCCTAAATTAGTCGCTGGACGAGCTATACAGCTACATCCATTGGTATGTCCAGCTTTTAACGCTGATTTTGATGGAGATCAAATGGCTGTTCATGTTCCTTTAGCAATTGAGGCACAAACAGAGGCAAGGATGTTAATGCTAGCTAGTAACAATATTCTTTCCCCTGCAACTGGGGATCCAATTGTTACCCCATCTCAAGATATGGTTTTAGGGTCTTACTATCTAACCGCAATTCAACCTCAAGCAAATCAGCCAAAGTTTGGAGATCATTCACATACATATGCATCACTTGAAGACGTTTTACAAGCTCTGGAAGATAAAAGAATAGATTTGCATGATTGGGTTTGGGTTCGATTCTCGGGTGAAATTGAGGACGATGATGAGCTTCAAAAACCGCGTAAGTCTGAGACTTTGAAAGATGGTACCCGTATTGAGGAGTGGACATATCGACGTGACCGATTAGATGAAGATGGAAGTTTAATTAGCCGTTACATCTTGACTACCGTTGGCCGAGTGGTAATGAACCATACAATTATTGATGCCGTAGCAGCTACTTCGTAACTCTTAGAACAAATTCCTTTTTTCTTGAATAGCTTTTTGTCATGACTTCTTCCTCTCCTAAAACTCGCAAATCCTCTACTAAATCAAAAGCAAAAAGAGGCTCTAAATCAAAGAAAGCAGCAGCAATGAAAGCTGTTCAAAGACTTTCTAAAACTCCTCCTCCCTTTAGAAATAAAGTAGTTGATAAGAAAGGTTTGAAAAATTTAGTTGCATGGGCTTACAAGCATCATGGAACTGCAGCAACTGCTGCTATGGCTGATAATTTGAAAGATCTTGGCTTCAGATATGCAACCCAGGCAGCAGTTTCAATTTCTGTTGACGATTTAAAGGTTCCGGAGGCTAAACAAGATTTACTTGGTCAGGCTGAAGAACTAATAACTGCAACAGAGGAATGTTATAGATTAGGAGAAATTACTGAGGTCGAGAGGCATACAAAAGTTATAGATACCTGGACAGAGACTAATGAAAGATTAGTTGATGCAGTTAAAAAGAATTTTAATCAAAACGATCCATTAAACTCAGTATGGATGATGGCTAATTCAGGAGCCAGAGGAAATATGTCTCAGGTTCGTCAGCTTGTTGGTATGAGAGGATTAATGGCTAATCCTCAAGGTGAGATAATTGACTTGCCAATACGAACTAATTTTAGAGAGGGTCTAACGGTAACTGAATATGTCATTTCCTCTTATGGGGCTCGTAAAGGGCTTGTTGATACTGCTCTAAGAACTGCTGACTCTGGATATTTAACTAGACGTTTGGTTGATGTCGCTCAAGATGTAATTGTTAGAGAAGAGGATTGTGGTACAACAAGATCAATTTTAATAAGTGCAGAGGATCGGAAATTTGGTAATAGGCTTGTTGGTCGCTTGACATCCGAACAAGTAGTTAACTCAGATCAGGAGATTTTAGCTGAAAGAGATACTCCAATTGACCCTCAGCTATCTAAAAAATTTGAACAATCAAATATTCAAGGTATCAGGGTTAGATCTCCTCTTACTTGTGAAGCGACTAGATCAGTTTGTCGTAAATGTTATGGTTGGGCTCTAGCACATAATCAACTTGTTGATTTAGGCGAAGCAGTAGGTATCGTTGCCGCTCAATCTATTGGGGAGCCAGGTACTCAATTAACGATGAGGACTTTCCATACTGGTGGGGTTTCAACAGCAGAGACTGGTGTTGTTCGCTCCACTGTTGCAGGAAAAGTTGAATTTGGTTCAAAGGCACGAGTAAGAGGCTATAGAACACCACATGGTGTTGAGGCTCAGCAAGCAGAAGTTGATTTCAATCTAAGTATTGTTCCAGAAAGTGGCGGTAAATCACAAAAGATTGATATCCCTATTGGTTCTCTACTTTTTGTAGACAATGGACAAATTATTGATATAGATGTAACTGTCGCTCAGATCGCTAGTGGGGCTGTCCAAAAAAGTGTTGAGAAGGCTACTAAAGATGTAATTTGTGATTTGGCTGGACAAGTTAGGTATGAAACAATTATTCAACCCAGAGAAGTTACAGATAGACAAGGCAATATAACTCTTAAAGCTCAACGACTTGGTCGACTTTGGGTTCTAGCAGGAGATGTATACAATTTACCTCCCAATGCTACGCCAGTTGTAGCCGGTAATGTTTCTGTAAAGGAGGGCCAAGTTTTAGCTGAAGCGAGTCAGGCAAGTGAGTTTGGAGGTGAAGTAAGACTGAGAGATTCGATTGGTGATTCTAGAGAAGTTCAAATAGTAACAACTTCGATGACTTTAAATGATTTTAAATTACTTGAAGAATCAACTCACTCAGGCGAAATATGGCATTTAGAAGCTACAGATAATACACGTTATAGATTGAATACTATTCCTGGAAGTAAAATTGGAAATAATGAGGTAATAGCTGAGTTAGCAGACGATCGGTTTAAAACTGAAACAGGCGGACTTGTTAAATATGCCCCTGGTTTGACAATTAAGAAAGCTCGTTCTGCAAAGAATGGTTATGAGGTTAGTAAAGGTGGAACTCTACTTTGGGTGCCTCAGGAAACTCATGAAATAAATAAGGATATCTCATTGTTAATGATTAAAGATCGTCAATGGATAGAGGCAGGGACAGAAGTTGTTAAAGATATTTTTAGTCAAACTTCTGGAATAGTTACCGTTACGCAGAAGAATGACATTCTTAGAGAAATCATTGTGAGAAGCGGTACTTTTAAACTATGCAAAGAAAGTAAAGCACTTGATAGATTTGAAGGCGATGGTCAAATAGTTAATCCTGGAGAAACTATCGCAAAAGGGATTAAGACTGATTCAATGGTAATGGTTCAATCAGTTGAAACTCCAGAAGGTAAAGGTCTCTTATTAAGACCTGTAGAGGAATTCAGTATTCCTGATCAGGCACAATTACCTGAATTAGAGCATGTTAAACAACCTAAAGGCCCATCACTAGGAATAAAAGCCTCTCAAAGACTTGCTTTTAAGGATGGCGAACTTATTAAATCTGTTGAAGGTATTGAGTTGCTTAAAACCCAACTAATGCTTGAGACATTTGATACAACGCCACAGATGACAGTAGACGTAGAAGTGGCGCAAGACTTGAATTCAAAGAGTATTAATAGATTAAAATTAGTTATTCTTGAAAGTATTTTAGTTAGAAGAGATACCACTTCTGACTCAAGTCATGGTTCAACACATACTGAATTACAGATAGAGAATGCTCAAATAGTTACAGCTGGAGACGTTGTTGCTACAACGCAGATTTTGTGTAAGCAAGAAGGTATTGTTCAACTTCCTGATTCTCTTGGCGTTGACCCAGTCCGTCGACTTATCGTTGAAAGGGATGAAGATACAATAACAATTAATTCTAATGGAACTACTCTTGTAAAAGTTGGACAACGAGTAGTTGATGGAGACTTTGTTTCAAAAGATCAATCAATTGGTGCTTGTGGTGAAATAGAGAACATTGATGGAAAGAAAGTTAAGTTGCGCCTTGGTAGACCTTATATGGTCTCGCCAGATTCAGTCCTTCATGTTCGTGATGGGGATTTGGTACAAAGAGGTGATGGTTTGGCTTTGTTGGTTTTTGAGAGACAAAAAACAGGAGATATTGTTCAAGGTCTACCAAGGATCGAAGAATTACTTGAAGCTCGTAGGCCGAGGGACTCGGCCATTTTGTGTAAAAAGTCCGGGACAGTAGATATTAAAAAAGGAGATGATGATGATTCTGTAGTCGTAACTATTATTGAGGACAATGATGTGATTACTGAATATCCAATTTTGCTAGGGCGTAATGTTATGGTTAGAAATAGCCAACAAGTTGTTGCTGGTGAATTCTTAACTGATGGTCCAGTAAATCCCCATGAGCTTTTGGAATGTTTCTTTACAGACTTGCGTGATAAAAAACCTCTAATGGATGCAGCTCAGGAGGCCATAGCTAAGCTTCAGCATCGGATGGTAAGCGAAGTTCAAAATGTTTATAAATCTCAGGGGGTAGCTATAGATGATAAGCACATAGAGGTAATAGTTAGACAGATGACGAGTAAAGTGCGAATAGAAGATGCGGGTGATACAACATTTTTACCAGGAGAGTTGATAGAACTGAGGCAAGTTGAAGATACGAATCAGGCTATATCAATTACTGGAGGTGCTCCCTCAGAATTTACTCCTGTTTTACTTGGTATTACAAAGGCATCACTTAATACTGATAGCTTCATATCTGCTGCTTCATTCCAAGAAACAACTCGAGTCCTTACAGAAGCGGCTATTGAGGGTAAATCTGATTGGCTTCGTGGACTTAAAGAGAATGTAATTATTGGTCGCCTGATACCTGCCGGTACAGGTTTTAGTGGCTTTGTTGAAGAATTAAATGCTGAAGCAGGACCTCATCCAGATATTCTGGCAGAAGATCCAGCTGGTTATCGAAGAATACAAAATCTTAGACCTGATTATACTGTTGATATGCCTTCTTCCCCAGTTGCTAAGAACACTTCTGTTTTGGATGATCCAAGTGAAGAGGATTTAGTGGCAACTAGAAGTAGACATGGAATTGATCCTACAACTAGTAATTTTGCAGCATTTGCGCGCCCAACCGGTGATGATGAATCATCTGAAGACCAAATGCCAGACCCTGCTGCGTTGGAGGGCTTGCAAGAAGAAGGCTTGCTTTCAGATGAATAAATGAATTTATCTACAATAGTCTTATAAACTTTCTAATATTTAATTCTTTCACTTAAAAGTCCATCGATGATTGATCCACCAGTAGTTCCCAAGCGTAAATTACCTCGCTATGGCTTTCATACCCATACTGAACGTGTTAATGGTAGATGGGCGATGATTGGATTTATTGCATTAGTCCTTTTGGAATTTAAACTTGGACATGGCTTAATGAATTGGTGATAAAACTTCCTAAACTAACAAGTAATTCATCCTTGCTTGGTTTAAGTTCGGAAGATCTTGAAGAATTTGCTGTTAAGGAAGGTGAAAAAGCTTTTCGTGGGAGGCAAATTCATGAATGGATTTATCAAAGAGGAGCAAAAAGCTTAGATTCAATAACTGTCCTTCCCAAGAAATGGCGAGATTCATTAGAAAGTAAAGGAATAAATATTGGAAGACTGGATGAATTAAATAGAGTGGTCGCGGAAGATGAGACATTAAAATTATTAATGGGAACTTTTGATGGTGAGATTATAGAAACAGTAGGGATCCCAACAGATAAAAGACTTACTGTTTGTGTCTCAAGTCAAATTGGATGTCCTATGGGTTGTAGATTTTGTGCGACTGGTAAGGGAGGGCTTAATAGATCTCTTAATGTTAATGAGATAGTTGATCAAGTTATTAGTGTTAGAGAAACAATGAATAGGAGGCCCACACATGTCGTGTTTATGGGCATGGGCGAGCCACTTCTAAATATACGTAATGTTTTAGACTCTATTGAATGTCTTACGAACGATATTGGTATTGGTCAAAGGAAGATAACTGTTAGCACTGTTGGGATACCAGATACTCTCACAGATTTAGCAAAATTAGCTCAAGAGCGTTTAGGAAGAGTTAAATTCACCCTTGCTGTTAGTCTTCATGCACCTAATCAGATGTTGCGTGAATTAATTATTCCCTCAGCGACTTCTTATCCAATCGATTCATTACTAAAAGACTGTAAAAAGTATATAGAATTCACTGGTAGACGAGTCAGCTTTGAGTATATCCTTCTTGGGGGATTGAATGATAAAGATATTCATGCAGAACAGTTAGCTGACCTTATGAGAGGTTTTCAGAGCCATGTTAATTTGATAGCCTATAACCCAATTGCTGAGGAGAACTTTAAACGACCAAGCCAATCCAGAGTTAATGGCTTTAGAGAACTATTAGAAAATAAGGGAGTTGCTGTAAGTGTTCGTGCTAGTAGAGGTAGAGATAAAGATGCGGCATGTGGACAATTAAGAAGGCAAACAATTGATAAAATAAAAATCAATTAAGAAAGAAACTCGTATGACTTGAGAACTCTTATGACATTTATTGATTGGTTTATTTTATTTCTTTATTTAATATTTTCTCTGGCATTAGGAATTTATATCTCTCTAAAAAATCATAATGAAACCGATTATTTTGTTGCTGGTCGTCGTCTAACTGGTTTGCTTGCTGGAATGTCCATGGCTGCTACAACATTCTCTATTGATACCCCTCTTTATGTGGCCGGAATTATTGGGACTAGAGGCTTGGCTGGGAATTGGGAGTGGTGGAGTTTTGGGCTTGCACATGTCGCCATGACAGTTATATTCGCTCCACTTTGGAGGCGTAGTGGAGTATTGACTGATGCAGCTTTCACTGAATTACGTTATGGAGGTAAGCCAGCAGCTTATTTAAGAGGTATAAAAGCTTTCTTGCTTTCTGTTCCAATCAATTGTATTGGGATTGCTTATGCATTCTTGGCAATGCGTAAAGTAGCTGAATCATTAGGTGTCGTGGATGGACATATTGTGTTTGGCCCCTTTACTGACACGATACTTTTAATGGTTTTAGTTGCTTTATTTTTGCTTATTTACACTGTACTAGGTGGTCTTTGGGCAGTAGTGGTTAATGATTTTGTCCAACTTGTATTAGCTCTTTTAGGAGCGTTTGCTGTTTGCTTTGTAGCACTGGATGCTTCTGGTGGTATGACGGCTTTGTTAATAAAAATAGAGGCATTAGATCGACCTGAGCTCCTTTCTTTATTCCCATGGACATTAAATAAAGATGGTTTCAATTGGTTGGATAGTTCAGGAATAAGTATTACTACCTTTTTCGCTTTTATTTCTTTGCAGTGGTGGAGCTTTAGGCGTAGTGATGGTGGTGGAGAATTTATTCAGCGTTTATTGGCTACTAAAGATGAAAAACAAGCAACTTTGGCAGGAATAGTTTTTTTAATTGTTAATTATCTTATTCGCAGTTGGCTTTGGATTTTAGTTGGTTTGGCTGGTTTAGTCCTCTTGCCTCAACAGGCTGACTGGGAACTAAGTTATCCAAATCTCGCTGTTAGATATTTGCCACCTGTTGGACTTGGATTAGTCGTGGTTTCATTGGTCGCTGCATTTATGAGTACTGTAAGTACATCAATTAACTGGGGAGCAAGTTATCTTGCTCATGATCTGTATAAGAGATTTGTGAGGCCATCAGCTGGCCCTAAAGAAATGATTTTTATTGGCCAGGTTGGAAGCATTTTGTTGCTTCTAATTGGAGTCGTCACGGCTCTATTTAGTAACAGTATTGGCTCAATGTTTCGACTTGTTATTGCAATAGGAACAGGACCAGGTGCTGTTCTTGTCCTTCGGTGGTTTTGGTGGCGAGTTAATGCTCTAGCGGAACTTTCCGCAATGCTGAGTGGTTTCTTTATGGGCTTAATTACCTCGGTTTCTCCCTATTTTACAATTGAAGATTTTGGGAAAAGACTCTTATTTACTACTTCATTTACAGCTGTGATTTGGTTGCTTACCTTGTTTTTTACTGAGCCAGAGTCAGAAGAGATACTCAATGAATTTGTTAAACAGGTAAAACCCCCAGGTCCTGGTTGGAAAAAAATAAGAAAAAGTCTGAATATCAATCCAGTTGACAATTTATCAGTGCTTGGATCTCGCTTCGTTTTAGGCTCAGGAATTCTCTATGGTGGATTAGTTAGTATTGGGGCTTTCTTATTACATCAAGAGAGAAGCGCATGGATTGCGCTTTTAATTGCTGTGAGTTGTATGTTTTTAATGAAGAAAACAAAACTAATAACTCAAAAAGTTGACCCTCGATAGCCAAATGGTCAAAATTTAGAGCAGAATAGAACTCTAACTAGTTTTAATTTTGGTTTTTTTACGAACAACTCTTTTTCCTATTTTAATTGTTGCTCTTTTTGTTGTTGCTTTGTTCGCCGTCAGCGCTCGGATATGGCTTCCCGGGGATATGCTTGCACCAGCACCAATTAATTAATTTGCTCTTCTTCTGTCAGAGCTATGAATGATGAAAATCAAAAATTAAGTGAAAAAGGGTTAGCTAATTTGGCTATAGACCCTGATCTTTTAGCTAGAGAATTAGCTGCTCAATTGGCAGGAGATCCTTTAGATGAAATTGAATTGGATAAAATTGATGGAGATCAAGGGAATTCATCAAAAGAATGTGATCTTGCGTTGAAATGGCTGCAATCTGGTAATAATGAGAGACTTCAGGGCTTAAGAGTCTTTTGCGAGCATAGAGACCCTAGAGCTCTTCCATTCTTATTACCTTTACTTGACGAGCCTTCTCCTGTAGTCAGGATGAGTGCTGTTTATGCTTTAGGTAGAAATCCTTGTCCAAAAGCTATTGATCTTTTATTGCATTTATTGAGGTTTGATAGTAACGCCTATGTTCGAAAAGCTACTGCATGGAGTCTCGGAAATTACCCTGACGCTCCAGTTCTTGAACCTCTGATTAATGCATTAAAACAAGATGTCGCTGCCGTGAGATTGTGGGCATCAAGCTCTCTAGCAGAGGTTGGACTAAATTCAGTAGAGAGTTCTCCCCCAGCTGCGAATCAATTACTTGAAAGTTTGCAAGTAGATGGTGAACCAATAGTTCGAAGTAACTGTATTTGGTCCCTAGGCCGCCTTTATGCCCTTTTGAGTGCGGAAATCCAAACTCAAATAGTAGAGACTTTTATTTCTGTTTTATTAAATGATAGAGAGCCTTCAGTTAGGTATGAAGCAAGGACAGCTTTGGAGCAATTGGATAATCCAGAGGTACAAAAAAAATTAAAATCCTTAATTGATGATGGGCAATTGGTTTAATTTTTGGTACAAAAACAATTCGTTGTAATTAATAATTCGCGTTTCTAGAGTTTTTTTCTATATCATGCTTGACTTAGGGGCTTCAATTTCATGCCACAACGCACATTGCGCTTTAAAATCCGACAAGATGGACGTGTTGAAGAAACCGTTGAAGGTCTTGTTGGAGAGGCATGTATTGATTTAACTGAGAAGCTTGAGGATGCCTTAGGCACCGTTGAAAGGAGAGAGCCAACCTCTGATACCTTCCTTCGCGAAAACGTTCAAAAACAGACTATTTCCGCAGAAATTTACTGATGTCACATTTCAGCACAGTTAAAACTCAACTTCGTAAGAAAGAGTTCCTTAAACAGGCTCTAATTGACTTAGGGTATGTTCCCAACGAAGGTGAAAATCTAGTTAGAGGCTATAGAGGTCAAACTGTAAAAGCTCAAATGACTGTTGAGATGAGTAAGGGAGCAGATATTGGATTTCGTTGGAATGAAGGCTCAAAATCATATGAACTTGTAACTGATCTGGATCTCTGGAAACAATCAATACCAATTGAGAGATTTTTAGCTCAGGTCACTCAACGTTATGCTCTAAACACTGTTCTTGATTCAACTGCTCAGGAAGGATTTCAAGTGTCTGAGCAAAAGCAAAATTTAGATGGATCAATAGAATTAGTAGTTACTCGTTGGGATTCCTAAGATTGTTTTGAAAATTGACTTTTGATCCTAGAGCTGCTTTTGAAACCAGGTCTATTGAATATCACCCTTCAAATGATATTTATGATCCAAATGTTGCATACGAAGCAGCTAATAATGAAGATTTTGAGCTTAGCGGTAGAGATCCAGTCCTTGGAGGGAAGTTAAGGGAAAAAGCCGTTTGGGTTGATGAGAGGAAATGTATTGGCTGTACATACTGCAGTTCAGTTGCTACTAACACTTTTGCAATGGAGCCTGAACAAGGTAGAGCAAGAGCGTTTAGACAAGATGGAGATAGTGATGAATTAATACAAGAAGCAATAGATACCTGCCCTGTCGATTGCATAGATTGGGTTTCTTTTGAAGACTTAATTAAATTGGAAGAAGTTATAAAAAATCATCATTTTAGGAATTTAGGTTTACCACCAGTTACTTGATTTTGAAATATAGAAGTGTCAATAATTAAAGATAGTAAAAACAATTCAATCCCTAGAAGAAGATTTGGTCGAACAGAGATTCAGATGCCAGTCTTATCTCTTGGCGGGATGCGCTTTCAACAAAGCTGGAAGGATTTAGATCCTAAAGAGATTGATAATCAACAACAAGACATCTTGAGAAAAACTATTCAGCATGCGTCTCAAAAAGGTATGCATCATATAGAAACTGCTCGTCATTATGGAACATCAGAGCGCCAGCTAGGGTGGGCCTTTGGTCAAGTAGATGACCCAAAAAGAATATTGCAAACAAAGATCCCACCAAATAATGACCCTTCGATATTTGAGCAGGAACTTGAGTTAAGTATGAGTAGATTAGGTTCCAAAAAAATTGATTTATTAGCTATTCATGGTATCAATATCCCTGAGCACTTAGATATGACTATTCGTCCTAATGGATGTCTACATATTGTTCGGCAATGGCAAAAAGATGGTCTTGTTGGTCATGTTGGATTCTCAACTCATGCAAACGTTGATCTGATCATTAAAACAATTGAAACAGGACTTTTTGATTATGTTAATTTGCATTGGTATTTTATACGTCAGGAAAACGAAAGAGCCTTACAAGCAGCGAATTCTAATGATATGGGGGTTTTTATTATAAGTCCTACTGATAAGGGAGGTCACTTACATACACCGTCATTGAAACTTTTAGATTTATGTAGTCCTCTGCATCCAATAGAATTTAATGATCTGTTTTGTTTGAGGGATAAAAGAATCCATACATTAAGTGTTGGAGCATCAAAGCCTGAAGATCTAGATATTCATTTAAGTGCAATCTCTAAAATGGATATAATGCATGGTTTGATTAATGCTATAGAAAAAAGATTAGTTAATGCCTCATATAAGTCGCTTGGAGAGTCATGGTTGACTACTTGGAAGATAGGTTTACCTAGTTGGCACCAAACTCCAGGAGAGATTAATATACCTATTTTGCTATGGCTAAATAATTTATTAGAGGCTTGGGATATGGAAAACTTTGCTAAAGATCGTTATGGTCTTTTAGGTAGAGGAGGACATTGGTTCCCAGGTTCAAACGCAGATTGTTTGGATTGTGAAGTGAGCGAGGATGACTTGAAAAAAGTCTTGATTAATAGCCCGTGGAGTTCTGAAATACTTTTTATACTTAGAAAATTGAAAGACAGATTGGGTGGAGAAAGAAGAGATAGATTATGGGGAATTTAGTAACCTAAAGGCTGTTTTTTTGGTTTGCCAATTGGTCTTGGATATTGATTAGGACATTTATTAATAGAACTAATCCTAATTATATTCCTAATACCGCGGTTATTAGGGAGTACGAATCTATGCGTTCGTTGGATCTCTGCATTTAGTTTAATTAAAGCTTTTTTTAGTATTTGTTGCTCTGCTTCACTCCAGCCTCCTTTAAATATGAGCGCTTGACCTGTCGAATTTAAAAAAGGCACGAGATATTCTGCTACTACATTTGCAGACGCAACTGCTCTTGCAATGGCATAGTCAAAATTACTTCGAAGGATTTGATCCCTTCCGGCTGTCTCAGCTCGTTCAGTTACGACTGTTATACGAGAATTCAATCCAATTTCTTTAGAAACTTCTTTCAGAAAAGTCGTTTTTTTACTTGAAGAATCTAAAAGAGTAATATTTGAATTTGGCATTGCTATTGCTATGGCCATACCAGGAAATCCACAGCCAGAACCAATATCTATATATTTATGAGAAAGTTCAGGGTATTGAAGTTCTTCATGCAGTGGCAACAAGCTGTCACATACTTGTGCAGTCCAGAAATCATCTCCATCTACCAGACGAGTAAGGTTGGTTTTCTTATTCCATTCTTTAAGTAACTCTTGCAAATGGATAAATTGAGCTAATTGTTTTTCACTTGGAACCCATTTAAGCTCATTCCATATCATGAGATGATTTGCTTTTTTGTTGCTTTTATCAGTAGACATTTTGAATTGTTTTTTTGAAATAGTCAGTCCTGAGATATTTAGATAAAATCTATACATTCTTAGATCATATTTTCTTTAGTTGACTCTTTCCCCTAATTGTTACGAACTGCTTGGTGTTTCTAGCTCTGCTAATAATGCAGAGCTTAGAAAAGCTTTCCATCAATTAAGTAAGCAACTTCATCCGGATACGACACCTTTGCCAAGTGATGAAGCGACAAGGCAATTTCAAAATGTTTGTGAGGCTTATGATTTATTAAGTGATCCTGTCTTAAGGGCAAACTATGACTTATTTTTAGAAAAAGAGAATAATCTGATAAGTCAGAAAAATGAACCTTATTTAAATAATATACAATCTGTACAATTTTCTAAATCGATAGGAGTAAGGCGATCATTATCAGGAGGAGAACTGTTCTCGCTTCTTCTTTTAATAACTTCCATTTTTTTGAGCCTGGTTTTAGGAGTGTTTATTGCTTTTTTAAGAGGCGGAAACTTGAATTTTATTCCAAGTTGGTTGATGTAAATTTAACTTCAGAAAAAGTTATATACCTAAGTGCTTAGAACCTTGGTAAGAAAAAATTCTAAGATAGAGAATTTAAGCCCTCTTGGATTCCAAAATAGCATTTTTCTAGTTCTTCATCGGTGATACACAGTGGTGGCATTAGATAAACTACATCTCCTAATGGCCTAATGAAAACACCAACACTCAATGCACTCGCTTTCATGATTTTTCCAACGGAACTTAAATACCCTTTTTTACCTTTCACTTTAATATTAAAAGCAGCAATGGTTCCTGTAATTCTTGGACATTCAATTCTTGGATCTTTAACTATTTTTTGGAGATGAGGTAGATGACGTGACTCAAAATTCAAATATTTTTGAGGGGAGTTTTCTAAAAGATCTAAGCTTGCATTTGCAGCTGCGCAGCCTAAGGGGTTAGCAGTGAAACTATGACCATGCCAGAAAGTTTGTTTAGGATCTTCTCCAAGGAAACCTTCAGAAATCCTTTTGCTGGACATAGTAACTCCCATTGGAAGGAATCCACCGGTTAACCCTTTTGAGAGTGATATAAGGTCTGGTTTTAATCCTGCTCTTTGAAAAGCGAATAGTTCCCCACACCTCCCAAAGCCAGTCAAGACTTCATCTGTAATAAGTAAAGAATTAGCCTGGCGAATTCTTTTTTCGACTTCTACTAAAAAACCTGAACGCACCATTCGCATCCCTCCGGCCCCTTGAACTAATGGCTCAAGAATCACGGCAATAGTTGGTGTCTTCAAGAGCCGATCAAGGGTCTCTAAAACCTCCTTTTCTCTTCTTTCAAAATCTTCATCACCCCACCATGTCTCAGGCCAAGGGACTCTGCTAACAGGAAATAGCATTTGATCAAAAGGCTCGCTAAATATATTTCGTTCGCCTACTGCCATTGCTCCAAATGTATCTCCATGGTAGGCACCTTCGAATGCAATGATTTGAGATCTATTGTCACCTTTATTTTTCCACCATTGACGAGCCATTTTTAAAGCCACTTCTACTGCTGTAGAGCCATTATCTGAAAAGAATAACTTTTCAAGACCTGTTAATTTACTTAGTCGATTAGCTAATAGCTCAGCTTGAGGGTGTGTAAAATCTGCAAAAATAATTTGTTCTAATTGCTCTGCTTGCGTTGCGATAGCCTTAGCAATATATTCATTTGCATGACCATGAAGAGTGACCCACCAGCTACTTATGCCATCGATTATTGGATCTCTGTCTTTAGGAAATAAAAGGGCACCTTTGGCTTTTTCTACCAATAATTGAGGCTTAGAGGATGTAAGTTGTGTGAATGGTGGCCATATATGAGGATTCTGAATAGTTTGATTAGAATTTTCTTTCTCATTCATCAAATTTAGTTTTCTCTCTTATTTCATTTAACTTGATTGAAGTCAAAATAATCTTTTGATTAAGAAAAAAATAAAATTTTATTTTCGAATGTATTTTTTAAGCTTTTGATCTAATTGCTGTTTATTCCACTCTTGTGAAAGTACTTTTGCGTTGACTTCGTCAAAGATAGGAAGACTTGCAAGAATTTTAGTATCTCCAAATTGTTCTAGAGTCTTCGGATTGTCTTTGTGTGGAGGGCCGTTTAATACTATTCCTAATACATCTAAATTTCTATGTTTCAAGGCTTCTAGACTTAATAAGGTGTGATTGAGAGTGCCAAGACCGGTCCTGGCCACAAGAATTATTGGTGCCCCCCAAACCTTTAATTGGTCTATTTGTAGCCAATCCCGATTTAAAGGAACCATTAATCCACCTGCAGTCTCAATGATTATTAATTCATCTAAGTCAGGTAATTTTAAATTGCTTGGTTCAATAAAACCAGACTCTTGTTCGGCAGCCCAATGAGGAGAGACAGGAGCCTTGAATTTATATCTTTCAGAAAGATAGCGGTTGGGTTCAAGATTTAAGAGATTGCAAACAGTTTTGGTATCTGTCCCTTCCTCTGTTCCACTTTGAATGGGTTTCCAGTAAATACCTTTAAGACCTTGGACGAAAAAACCACTTACTATCGTTTTACCTACATCTGTATCTGTACCACAAATAATAATTCTTTTTTTGGAAGTACTCATCGCTTGATTAATAAAAACTGAATTGACCAACTAAGGCTTACTTGTTTATCCTTGTTGGAAATTGGCCAAAAAGACAATAGATTTCGCCAATCTGAAACACTTAATTGTTCCTTCCGACTACTTTGTGCTCCGACCTTGATCATCGGTTTTAATAAAGAAGTCGCTTTCGACGCTGTTTGTTTAATAACTTCAATTTTATTATATAAAATACTTTTTTTCGGAACGACTCTAATTAGTGAGTCGTATGATGGTAAATCAAGAGCCGTACATGTCAATCCTGCCTTTTCTGCAGCTTCATACCATTCTGGAAAACTTCCCTTGATTGGGATTGCTAAAGCAATCCATCCATCTACACTTAAAGAATTCAACCATTCCTTAAGTTTTTTTGGTGGATTATCAAGCCAATGTAAAACAAAACTCGAAGCTAATAAATTTGGTTTTTCAGACCACTTAGGTAACCCATTATTTAAATCCCAAAGTTGCGTAACACTCTTGTCTGAATGTTGATCAATCATCTTTTTAGAATTATCCAATCTCACTACATATTGGTTTGGATGTAGATCTTCTAATGATTTAGCGAGGAGTCCAGTGCCAGTGCCAAGATCAACCCATAGTCCATGTTCAATTGAATGATGAGAACATATTTTTGCAAGTTTTAAAGCAGTATTTTTTTGAATTGATGCTGATTCGTTATAATTTAATGCAGCTTCGTTAAAGTTTTTTTTAACTTGGCTAGACCATGTTTTGTGCATGATCAAATTCTAGCCAGTGTTTGACTTTTTTGATATTTTTAATTTTTGTGATGGAATGCCCGTCGTCTTGAAGGTTAATTATTTTGGGTTTGGTCTCTAAGTGTTTTATTAAATCTTCAGCTAGCTTTTCTTTTGTTTGATTAGCTAAAATATAGTCTTGTTCGCTGTTAACAATCAGTACTTTAGTGGAACTCTTTAAGCCAATTGGAAGAGAATCAGAATTCATAAGAAGTTCTAAATCATTTTTTAGTCTCAACCTTCCTGAATCTGATATATGAAGGAGATTTGATACGGATGATTTAACATCTATGTAATTGGGTTTATAAGCTTTTATCTGAAATTTCCTTAACATAGCTGCTTCATTAGGTGTATTAATTGCATTCATCATCCTGTTGAGGGCCAGTTTTATAGGGCGACTCTCTTTGCTAATTGGAATAAAACGACTAAAACTATTGATTAATACAATATGAGTAGCTGAGTGTAAAACTTCATTATCTATCAAATGTGAGCCAAGCGAATGACATATAGCAACTCTTTTAAAATGGAATTGATTTGAGTTATTATTCCATTTGGGTGTATGAGGACTTATCTCTTTATATCCGCGTTCAGAAGTTTGCCATTCCCAATCACATTTTTTGAATATCTTTTCCCAAGTTGACCATTGATGACTATCGCCAGCCCAGCCATGCATGGCAATTATTTCTTTCATTTGTTTTTAAGAACTTCGATAAGTCTTTCGAAGGCCTGAACGGGAGTATTTCGCCTGATCACTAACCTGAGCCTAGATTTACCTTCCGGAACAGTTGGTGGACGGATCGCAACAGTTAGAAGGCGTTGAGCCTCAAGCCTCTTCTGATAATCCAAGGCTAATTCGTCTGAACCTAGAATTATGGAGATTATTTGACCTCCCCCAACAGGCCGTTGCCACCCAATTTGAGTTAATCTATCTCTTAAAGCTTTTGATTTCTCTTTTAGTTCGCTACCCCAGTTAGGGTTACTTTCAATTAGATTTAATGCGGCTAAAGCACTTGCACAAAGTGGAGGAGCCAAAGCAGTTGTATAGCGAAATGCACCACAGTTTTGTATTAAATTTTCTCCTGTTATCTTGTCTGTTGCTAGAAATGCCCCCCCACTGCCAAATGCTTTACCAAAGGTCCCACTGATAATTGATATTGGTTCTTTGAGTCCAAAAGACTCTCCTCTTCCTTCTGGACCCATGACGCCAAAAGCATGCGCTTCGTCTATCAATAACTTTGAATCATACTTAATGCATAGCTTTGAAATTTCTTTTATTGGTGCTGTTGTACCCTCCATGCTAAAAAGGCTTTCAGTAATTACTAAAGGTTGTTTTTGAGGATTGCTTTGTCTGGATTTTTTTAAAAGTCTTTCTAGTTCAGATAAATTGTTGTGCTTGAATCTAATAAGTTTTGCTCCACTCGCTTTGACTCCAACGAGCAGAGAATGATGTATCAAACGATCACAAATGACAGGAGTGTGACGATCAGTGAGTGCTAAAACTGCAGCCAGATTAGCCTGAAAACCACTCGGGTAAATTAGGACAATCTCACGATCAAGCCATTGGGCAAGCTTCGTTTCAAGTCTTTGATGAATATTTCTACTACCAGTAATAAACCTTGATCCTCCAGAACCAACCCCATCAGTTTCTAAGCTTTGTCTAGCTGCCTCAATTAATAATGGATGCCTTGCCAGATCTAGATAGTCATTACTCGCTAGATCAATTAACGTTATTTGATTTTGATTTTCATCTACACCAATCAATTCTGAGGATCTTTTTCCTGGAACCCAAGTCCTTAATTTACGAATTCTAGAGTTAGGGATTGCAGGCATGTTGTTATTTTGCTTTCTAAATTCAAAGATTTGGGTGTTGGCTTAACATTTTTTTGGTTTCTCGATTTTATTATGTATCCACATCAAAAATCATGTGGTCATAGAATATTCCCCTAGGATTTAGTAATGACTTCATCAGAAAGAGATACGTCTGAGAACGAAATCCTCCAAAACAATTTAAATCCAAAGGAAATCTTTCCTTTTGCATTGGATGAGTTTCAACTTAAAGCAATTGACTCACTCAATCAAGGGCATTCTGTAGTTGTTAGTGCTCCTACGGGATCAGGAAAAACCTTAATAGGGGAGTATGCAATTTATAGAGCGATTTCTCATGGAAATAAGGTGTTTTATACAACCCCCTTAAAAGCTTTATCTAACCAAAAACTCCGAGACTTTAGGAATCAATTTGGTTCAAGCAATGTGGGTCTTTTAACAGGTGATTTAAGCCTGAATAGAGAGGCTTCGATTCTTGTTATGACTACTGAAATTTTTAGAAATATGCTATATGCAGCAGCAGATAGAAATGATGACCCTCTACTTGATATAGAAACGGTTGTTCTTGATGAATGTCATTACATGAATGATGCTCATAGAGGGACAGTGTGGGAGGAATCAATTATTCATTGTCCTAAATCAGTTCAGTTTGTTGCTCTTTCGGCAACAGTTGCCAATGCAGGTCAATTAACTGACTGGATTGAGCAAGTTCACGGCCCCACAGATTTGATATCTAGTGATTTAAGACCAGTTCCCCTGGAATTCAATTTTTGTAGTGCTAAAGGACTTCATCCATTACTCAATGAAAAAGGAACTGGATTACATCCAAACTGTAAGATTTGGCGCCCAACAAAATCACATAAGAAGAGAGGACGTTTATCCAAACCTACGCAACCTGACTCTCCTTCACTGGGCTTTGTGATATCGAAGTTGGCAGAAAGAAATATGTTACCCGCAATTTATTTCATATTTAGTCGCCGTGGTTGTGATAAGGCTGTCAAAACAATAGCTAGCATTTGCTTAGTGAATCCAGAAGAAAAAAAATCAATTCAAGATCGATTTGAAAAATATACAATTTTAAATTCAGAAGGTTTGAGAGATGATTTACATATAAAAGCTTTATTTAATGGAATCGCATCTCATCATGCAGGAGTTCTTCCTGCATGGAAGGAGTTGATTGAGGAATTATTTCAAGACGGATTGATAAAGGTTGTTTTTGCAACTGAAACCTTAGCGGCAGGAATCAATATGCCTGCGAGAAGCACAATTATATCTACTTTGTCCAAGAGATCAGATAATGGACATCGTCAATTAATGGGTAGTGAATTTTTGCAAATGGCTGGTAGAGCTGGAAGAAGAGGTCTTGACTCTAGAGGCTATGTGGTCACTGTACAAACTCGATTCGAAGGCGTTCGAGAAGCGGGTCAATTAGCTACCAGCCCAGCCGATCCATTGGTTAGTCAATTCACACCCAGCTATGGCATGGTATTGAATCTATTACAGCGTTATGACTTAGATAAATCAAAAGAATTGATAGAGAGAAGCTTTAGTAGATACTTGGCGAGCTTGGACTTGGTTGAAGAAGAAGAAGAGTTATCTAGATTAAAAGAGGAGTTTAAAGAGTATAAAACTTTTTCAGAAGACGTACCATGGTCAGATTTTGAAAGATATGAGAAAATTAAAAGTCATCTAAAGGAAGAAAGAAGACTATTAAAAATACTCCAAAAACAATCAGCAGAAACGTTATCTAATGAATTGATCTTAGCCTTAGAATTTGCAAATAATGGAACCCTCATAAGTCTGAAGACGTCACAGCTTCGGGAGAAAGTTACACCTGCAGTCATTGTTAAAAAAATACAAAAAGGAGATAGACAACCTCAATTGTTATGCTTAACAGATGAAAATATTTGGATATTGATTGCTTGTAAGGAAGTTGTGAGTCTTTATGGGGAATTGACTTGTTTAGACGTATCACGTCTTACAACTCCTGAAATTAGTAGATTAGGAGAAATACATCATGGGGATTTACTAAGTAATGAAACAGCTTCAGTGATTTCAAATTTGGCTAAGAAAAATGATATGAAAACAGCTCAATATGATCTTGCTAGTGAAGTTTTGTCTCAAGCAAAATTAGTTAAATCTCTGGATGATGAATTATTGATTCAGCCAGCTCATCGATGGGGAGATAAGAAAAAATTAAAGAAGCATAGACGAAAAATGGATGAACTAGGTATTGAAATACATGAACGTGAGCAGATGCTCTACTACAGGTCTAATCGTCACTGGGAAACTTTCTTATCACTAGTTAAAGTACTAAACCACTTCGGATGCTTGGACGATTTAAGTCCAACTGAAATCGGCAGAGGTATTGGATCTTTAAGAGGTGAAAATGAGTTATGGTTAGGATTAGTTTTGATGAGCGGACATCTTGATGAGCTAACACCAGTAGAATTAGCTGGTGTTATTCAGTCAATTGTTACTGAAGTAAATCGCCCTGATCTATGGTCTGGATTTATTCCAAGTGCTGTTGCAGATGAAGCGTTTAATGATTTATCAAATATTCGAAGAGAATTGTTTAGAGTTCAAGAACGATTTGGTATAGAAGTTCCAATCTTATGGAGTTCAGAATTAATGGGTTTAGTAGAAGCCTGGGCTCGAGGAAGTTCTTGGACGGATTTGATTTCAAATACTTCTTTAGATGAGGGAGATGTTGTGCGAATTCTAAGAAGAACAAATGATTTGCTTTCACAGATTCCCTATTGTGATGCAGTTAGTAGGCAGCTTAGAAATAATGCAAAGGCAGCGATGAAACTAATGGATAGATTTCCAGTTTGTGAAGCTGAAGATATTAATCAAGCAAAAGAAAAAAATTATGAACTTATTAATCCAGCAACTGAAAGAAATAATTGAACATTAACAAAAGCTTTTTCAATCACTTTCAATCATAGATTTTGGATTGATAAGATTATCAAATTCTACTTGATCAATATAATTTAATTGACTGCATGCTTCTTTGAGACTTAGATTTTTTTCATGAGCTAATTGGGCAATTTTACTTGCTTTTTCGTATCCGATTGATGGTGCCAATGCAGTAACCAACATTAGAGAATTATCAAGATACTCTTTGATCTTTGTTTTGTTGGGTTGAATACCTTCAATCATATTTTTTCTGCAACTTTTACAAGCATTTTGAATAAGGTTGATACTTTTTATAATGTTGTAGCCAATTAGTGGTTTATAAACATTCATTTGTAGATGTCCTCCACTCCCTGCCATTGAGACTGAGGTGTCCATGCCAATAATTTGTGTACATACCATTGCCATGGCTTCGCATTGAGTGGGGTTGATCTTCCCTGGCATTATTGAACTCCCAGGTTCATTGGCTGGAAGCTCTAATTCTGATAATCCAGCTCTAGGTCCACAAGATAAAAGTCGAAGATCATTAACAATTTTGAGAAAAGTTACGGCTAATAATTTTAGTTGAGACATAATATTTACAAGACCATCATGACTAGCCATGATGGCAAATTTATTAGCTGCAGTCTCAAAAGGTAAATTTGTTTTTTTAGCAATATCAAGTGCAATTAAATTATCGAAATTTTTAGGGGTATTAAGGCCAGTTCCAATTGCAGTTCCTCCAAGAGGCAGTGGGTAAAGTTCCTCGAGGTTGATTTCAATACGTCCTAATGCAGTTTCTAATTGAGCAGCCCAAGCAGAGACTTCTTGTCCAAGAGTCAGAGGTACTGCATCTTGAAGATGAGTACGTCCTATTTTTATAATATCTTTCCATTCTTTACTTTTTTGATGGAATACATCAATGAGTTTTTTTAATTCTGGTATTAATGTGTCTTTCAAGGTGACTATTGTCGCTATTTGGATTGCGGCTGGGAAAACATCATTTGTTGATTGAGAGCAATTGACATGATCATTGGGATGTATTGGATCATGACTACCTAAGGGATTATTTAAACGTTTTGAGGCTATATTACATATCACCTCATTGACGTTCATATTGGTTTGAGTTCCACTGCCTGTTTGCCAAACTTTTACAGGGAATTGATCATTATGTTTCCCTTCAATAATTTCTAAACTTGCTTCGATAATAAATTGAGTGGTTTCTTTATTAATTAGGCCTAGATGATTATTAACTTGAGCAGCAGAGGCCTTTATTTGGGCAATTGCATGAATAATCTCGAGTGGTATGACCTCATCTCCAATAGCGAAATTCAATACTGATCTTTGAGTCTGTGCTCCCCATAACGCATCCTTTGGAACATCAATCGAACCTAGGCTATCTTTCTCAAGTCTTTTCGTATTGGACATTGATCTTAGGTTGAGATTTATAAGTTTCTTTGGGAATAGAAACTTATAACTATGGATTTTAGTTGAATATAGTTCTATTCCCTTTTTAGAGTGTATTCACTAATGTTAATTGTTTAGCTTTTGCAGTTATATGCCAAGTCTTTCCCATATAACTCTCAAATTGGACTGATGTAATTCGGTTGAGAAACAGTCAGAAAGTTTTTCTGTTGAGAGACTATTCATTACTTCTGGATCATTCTCAAGGTTTTTTTTGAAATTTCCTTCGTTTTGATTCCATGCTGAATGAGCATTCTTTTGGACCAGTCGGTAAGAATCTTCACGACTCATTCCATTCTCAACTAAAGCTAAAAGAACTCTTTGACTAAAAACTACTCCTCCATAAATGTTCAAATTTTTCAGCATATTATTTGGATAAACTCCAAGACCTTTGATTATTGCTGTCATTTCTGTGATCATAAAATGAAGAGTAATAGATGTGTCTGGCAGCATTAATCTTTCATTGGAGCTGTGGCTTATATCTCTTTCATGCCATAGAGCTACATTTTCAAGCGCTGCAACTACATAACTCCTTAAAACTCTGGAAAGACCACTTACTCTCTCACTTCGTATTGGATTTCTTTTATGGGGCATTGCAGAGCTTCCTTTTTGCCCTTTAGCAAAGCTTTCCTCTACTTCAAGAACATCCGTTCTTTGAAGGTTTCTAATTTCTGTAGAAAAACGATCTAGTGAAGATCCAATCAAAGCAAGAATCTGTACATAATTAGCATGCCTATCTCTTGAGATAACTTGAGTGCTCGCTGTGTCACACTCAAGCCCCAAAAGCTTGCAAGTTATTCTCTCTATTTCTGGATCAGTATTGGCATAAGTCCCCATAGCGCCGCTAATTTGCCCAACTGAGATGTCTTTCTCAAGACTGATTAGCCTATCTTTGTTTCTGAGAGTTTCAGCTAGCCATCCCGCTAATTTGAATCCAAAGGTAATAGGTTCTCCATGTATCGCATGAGAACGTCCAATCATTACGGTTTGCTTATGCTGTCTTGCTAAATCTCTAATAGCTTCTTCAAGGAATAAAAGCTCTTTTCTTAAAAGCTTGATTGATGACTTTAATTGAAGTGCAAGACCAGTATCAAGGACATCGCTACTGGTCATCCCAACATGTATGTAACGACCAGCATCACCAACATATTCATTTACATTTGTTAGAAAGGCAATTACGTCATGGCGAACCTCCTCTTCTATTTCTAGGATGCGTGCTGGCTTGAAACTGGCCTTTGAACGAATAGCTTCCATTGCACTTTCAGGGATTTTCCCTAATTTGCAATTAGCCTCACATGCGGCAATTTCAACATCAAGCCATGTTTGGTATTTGGCTTGATCGGACCAAATATTTCCCATCTCTGGGTTTGTGTAACGCTCAATCAAAGTGCTACAAATTTAAAGGTTACTATTAATTTAGATCCTCAAGGTCAAGCTGACTTGAGTCTATTGTGTTCAACTTCCCATTGAACATATCTGCCCCAAGCCTGTTGTCTTACCCTGCATCTTCCTCCTTTGCAATCAATTACTTGAAAGGGAGGCAAATCATTTGGTTGATTTGCAAATATTGCAAAACTTCCTGGAGGTAGAAGTTCAAGTACTTCTCCAGTTTGTTTTTTCTGGGTTAGATGAAAATGTCCATGGCTAGATAGCTCATTTTCATTGTTTGGATGCCTGAGCTTTTTAGACAAGACCTTTGGTCAGTTAAGTAGATTCTCTATTGAAAAAGAGGATAAGCACGAGTTCTGCGGTTTTTGTTTCGTTTCCTGTTTGTTTTTGTAAATAAATGACTAAAAAATCGCGATTAGATCTTCACTTGCTGACTAAAGGGTTAGTGAAAACACGTCAAGAGGCTCAGAAGCTTATTAGAGCCGGGAAAGTTAAAACAATTAACGGTCAAATTTTAGATAAGCCAGGCCAAGAAGTTTTAAAAAATCTTGAGATAGAAGTTATACATCCCTTGAGATATGTATCTAGAGGGGGTGAAAAGTTAGCTGAGGCGTTTAATCAATTTCCTCTAGATATTAAGGATAGGGTTTGTTTAGATGCTGGGATTTCAACTGGTGGTTTTACAGATTGTCTTTTGCAGTTAGGAGCGGCAAAGGTTTATGGAGTTGATGTTGGGTATGGCCAGACTGCATGGAGTATAAGAAATGATCCAAGAGTGGTTCTTTGGGAACGTACCAATATTAGGCATTTAACTCCTGAAAAATTATTTAATGATGGAGATCCAATACCAGACTTCGCAGTTGCGGACTTATCTTTTATCTCTCTTAAAATAGTTTTGCCTAGTATTAAATCTCTTCTTCAACCCAGCCGATCTGAGTTACTCGTTTTAGTGAAACCTCAATTTGAGGTTGGCAAAGATAAGGTGGGTAAAGGGGGAGTGGTTCGTGATCATTCACTGCATGCAGAGGCTATAGAAGGTGTAGCAAAAGAATCTAAAAGATATGGATGGTACCCACAAGGATTGATTGCATCGCCTTTAAAGGGCCCTGCTGGCAATCAAGAATATCTTCTTTGGATGGGTAATGAAGTTGAAGGAAATATTGAAATAGAAAAATTGTTAAATACTTTATTTTTGTAAATTTTTGCGTTTAAAGAGCTGTTTCGTTTTTGTCGCCAGTTCTGATTCGAACAACGGAGTCAATTGGACTAACAAAAATTTTCCCATCTCCTATCTCTCCTGTCTTGGCTGCGTCAGCAATTGCTTTTACAACAATTTCAGATTTTTCATCAGGAACTACTACTTCAATTTTTAGCTTTTGAAGAAACTCAACAGTGAATTCTGAACCTCTATATCTCTCAACTTGACCTTTTTGTCTCCCAAAACCTCTAACCTCGCTTACTGTCATCCCAACTATACCTGCATTTACTAATGCAATTTTCACATCCTCCAATTTAAATGGTCGGATAATTGCCTCTATCTTTTTCATATCGCTTTAGGTAACTCTAAGAATATTAGATAGTTTTTATCAGGTTTTGTCTATTTGAGTTAGAGAATTGATGAAATTTACATTTAGACCAGCCTTTTGTGCATCTTCCCCAAGCATTTCTGCATCCTTGGTAGGAATTATTGCTTGACCATTACTGATTGATTCCCAATGATCGGATTCAAAATGCGTTTGGAGCCAAAGGATCCCATGAACACTTATTGGTTCTATTTGTATTTCATTCCGTTTATCAGAAAGTCTGATGTCCATATAAAACATTTAAGTACCTCCATTAGGGGGTAAAGCGATGATTAGTTTTGTACTCAATGATACAAATCAGCTTTTTGGCATCATTTCGCTGCTTTTTGATTAGAAGAATTTATTTAAAGTTTGCATTCTTAATCAAGCTTTTATGTAGGGTGAGTTTTAAATGCAATTAAAATGTGATTAAACAAGAAAAAGACATCAAAGAAGAAATTATGTATGGGGAGAGAGAAATAGAGGCTGGGAGCTTAATTTGTTTCCCAAATCCAAATAGTAATAGAGATTATGAAATTTCAATAGATTTTCCTGAATTCACATGTAAGTGTCCTTTTTCAGGTTATCCAGATTTTGCAACTTTGAGAATGAAATATCAACCAAATGCTAAGGTTATAGAATTAAAAGCAATGAAACTTTACTTAAATAGCTTTCGAGAAAAGAAAATATCTCACGAAGAAGTTACCAATAGAATAATCGATGATTTAGTTGAAGTTTCTGATCCTAAGTGGATGCAATTAGAAGTTGATTTTAACCCTAGAGGTAATATTCATACAATCATTAGAGTCTGTCATGGGGAAAGAAATAATTTAGATCTAATTTTCTAAGAAACTAATAAATTTAGGTAGTTCTTTTGAAAGACCAGATAGATTTCTGTTGCTTAATCCACCAATATATATCATAGATTTTTCCTTTTCATATAAGATCCAGATTTTCTTAGTGGAAATAATACTAAGTGAACCTCCAAATAGTATTATCGCAAAACTGGTATACACAAGAGGTACTCCAGGGTCATACTTTAAAAGTAACCCACTGCTGGGGATTATATTTATTATCTTTATCAAAGTATCTTTGATTTTTGTCTCCTTATTGGTACTTAAGGTTGTAAGTAATGAACCATCACTATCATAAAAAACTATTGGTCCTAGTTCACTATTTACGGTTACTAAAATTTGATCTGTACCATCTTTTTTTGTAGGTATGATTGTCCCCCAAACTTGTTCACCTAGCTCATGTATAGGCTCTATTGGAATTTGTATTTTTGGACTATTTTCAATTTGAATAGTTATTGCTGCTAAAGACCAGTCAGCTTGATATAATGTTAGCCCTTTGTATCTTAATGGATAATTAACACTAATTTCTTTTGATTGAGTATCTCCATTTGGCTCAATAACATTGACTATAGATCTATACTGCTCAGTTCTTCCTTGGGGGTCTCTTTCTATTTGAAACTTTTGTAATTCAATAGTTAATCCTTTCTCTTCATTATTGTTTAATAAATCTATTGATCTGCCAGGGGCTAAAAATTTTTCTATAGTTTTCCCATTTAATGATCCGTAAGTTGCCCCTATCATTAATAAGATTAAACCTAGATGTATTAATATAGGTCCTAATCTCCCTATTACTCCTTGTCGAGCAGCTATCCTTCCATCGGTTTCTTTTACATTCCAACCTTGTTTTTTTAAATTAATTTTAATTTTTTCTAAGCTTTTGGAGTAATTATTAGTGACTATTGTTTGAGCAATAGAAAGTTTTGCTATTTGACGAGGTGATTTATAATCTATCCAGTTTAATGCTGATTTGAGTAACGGTAATTGTCTTCTAAAACTACAAACTGCAAGAGCTATCCCAAGCCAAATGAGTAAGAATAAAAACCAAAAACTAGTATAGATATGATTGAATTCGAAAAGTATTAATATATTTCCATTAATTATTCCAAGAAAAGGGTTTTTATTAAAAGTATCGTAATAAAATTGATTTGATTCTTGTTGTGGTATGAAAGTCCCAGCCGCACATGAAATAGCTATTAATAATAATAGTAATATCGCAATCTTTAAGCTAGAGAGCCAGTTTAAAACTTGGCTAATTTTTTTCATCTATTTTATATCCTGAAAGAAAGAAGGCTCATAAGACCTATGGTTAACAAAATAACCCCACTAATTGGAGGGACCCATCTCCCAATAGGTCGTAAAGATAATAATTTTGGAATACTTGCTGCAAAAGTACCTGCTATAAATAAAGGAATAATTTGTCCAATCGCAAAACTTGCAAGAAAAACTGTGCCACTAAGAGGATTTCCTTGTTTAGCAATCCAGGCAAGAAGAACTGCAAGAACAGGACTAGTACAAGGCGATGAGGCTAATCCAAAAGCAAAACCGGCCGAAACTGGTGCGAAAGCGGGAGGAACTTGATTTGTCCAGATTTCGGGGTCAGGACCAGATGGAAGTGAAAATTTTAAAATTCCTAGCAGATTAAGACCCATAATTATTGCTAGAAAACTTATGAATATTGAAAAGAAACTTGGTAATTGTCCATAAATTTTTCCTAAAAACCCGCTTAAACTTCCTAATACCACTAGTGAGATAACTATACCGCTGCAGAAACTAATCGTTTTTTGTAAAGGACTTTGGTTGTTTTTAAATCCAGCTAAATATGAAACTGTTATTGGTAAAAGTGATAATGAACAGGGCCCAAAACTAGTCAATAGTCCTCCCGTGAAAACTATCAGAATTGTTAAGGGTGTTGGACTATTTAGCCCATTATTAATTAACTCCTCGCCATGACGAGTTAAATCAGAGAAAATTAAACTTATAGAAGAAATGTTTAAAAAGAGATTTGCCACTCTAAGGTTTTACTCCAGATTATCTATTTAACAGTCTATTTGAGGGATTTCTAATTAATAAATCTGAAGATTCAATAGAGGACCTAACTAATAAGGCAGCTATAATTAAGCTCGAAATCAATGAGTTGCCTCCATAACTAATCAAAGGGAAGGGGAGACCAGTTGTAGGCATGGCTCCTGATGAAACTGCTATATGCATAATTGCTTGGCCAACAAGAATAGTACCTGATCCAATAGAGATTAATTTAGAATAATTATTTCTACAATTAATAGATATTTTAAGGGTTAAATATGCAATTATAAGCAGAAATGAAAAAAGTAAAATAGATCCAAAGAATCCAAATTCTTCAGCAAAAACAGCAAATATAAAATCAGTACTCCTGTAGGGCAAGTATTGTAATTTTTGTACTGAAAGACCATATCCTTCTCCGAATAGACCACCAGAACCAATAGCATAAAGGCTCTGAATTAATTGATATCCACTTCCCTGTGGATCTTTCCATGGGTTTATAAATGACATAACGCGACTTTGTTGATAGGCGTTAAAAAAAATACTTATTGAACCAACAAAGAACCCGGAAATAGCCGTGTTAATAAGGTATCGGAAGTTTATACCCGATGCTAAGGCAATCATCCAAAGTAATATTCCTATTAATGCAGCGGTGCTTAAATTTGGCTGCTTTATAATTAATATAATAATAGATGCAAAAATAGTTAACCAAAAAATTTTTTTTTCTGAATTTATTCTTTCCCATTGACCAAAAAGTTTTGCACTTTGGAGAATAATGAAAGGTTTGATTAATTCCGATGGTTGAATTTGGATTGGGCCAATAATTAACCATCGAGTAGACCCATTAACGGTGCTACCGAAAAAACTTGTTGATGCAATTAGTACCATACCTATCAAAAGGCACGGTCCTGTTACTCTCAGCCAATTTTTTAGATTGATATTTATAGTTAGATAAAAAATGCTCCAACTAGCGACCAGCCAAATTAGCTGTCTCTTGATGTAATAAGCCCCTTCACCCATCTCTCTTGTAGCTACCCACCAACTAGCTGATCCAAGAATAAAGATTCCTGATATGCTCCAAAATGCAATTAATCCCATTACTAAACGCCCCTCCTTTGGCCAAAAAGACCAAGGCAATGGAAGTATCTTGTTATTTATCAAATTACTCACATAACCTTTTGATACATGAGTATCTTTCCTTTTGGGTTTTGAATGAATTTTTTTATTAGAAATATTACTCAAAGGATCTTTTGCTTATAAACCATTGAGACGTTTAATGGTCATTTTGCAAGTCTTTATACGAGGTTAATTTACTTTTTTATGGAATTTCATGAAATTCAAGAAGATTTTTATAAGTTTAAATTTAATTGTTAGTTTTTAGAGACAAAATAAAAAAATAGATCAATTTCTAATTATTTATTATTTAACTTTATATCATCAGGATTAAATTTTAAAAGAGACTATATATTGATTTAGATTAGATATCTAAAACTTTGCTTTAAATTTTTGCTCAAGTTATTAAATTAACCAACTTTTTAATTTATTGATAAAAATTTTTTTTGTTTTGATGCAAGTCTCGTGATAGATTCCCCGGGCCTTTGCAGAGAGCTTAGGTGTCTTGTTTGCAAAACAACTTCTCACTATCACTCAGAAACTCCAATAGGAGGAATTTTTGTGGCATCTGAGACTGTTGAAAATTGCTCAAGTCATGATCCTCTTCTGGATATTGATTCATCGGACTCATCGTCCGAAGTCAAATCAGACGAATATCTTGAACTTCAATTTCGAGTATTTCGTCTAGCAATTTTATTGACTATTTTTGCTGTTGGCATAGCAGGTTTCTTTTGGGGAACTCAAGCTAGTGCAAGCCTTCTTGTAGGCGCTTTATCAGGAATTTTTTACTTTCGCTTGCTTGCTCGCGGAGTTGGAAGATTAGGTACTTCATCAAAAATCGTCGGTAAAGTCCAGTTGTTAGTTCCGGTTCTTTTGGTTTTGGTATCTTCTAGATTTCCTCAACTTGATTTAATTCCGGCTTTATTAGGATTTTTGCTTTATAAACCAGCGTTAATTATTCAGTTTCTATTAATGCCATAGCTGCTTTTAGAAATTAAATTTTTAAGTTTTGTTTGTTTGGCGTTTATTTTCTACGCAACCTAGCTTCCAGATAAATGGGTTTTTTACCATTTGTTTTTCCTTTAGCTGAATTAGAGGTGGGTCAACACCTTTATTGGCAAATTGGAAATTTTAGAATTCATGGCCAAGTTTTTATGACTTCATGGCTGCTTATAGGCGCTTTGCTTGCCTTAGTGGTCATTGGAACAAAAAAAATGGAACGTGATCCAAAAGGTGTTCAAAATCTTTTGGAATTTCTATGGGATTACATACGTGATCTCGCAAGAACTCAAATTGGTGAAAAGGTTTATAGAGATTGGATGCCTTTCATCGGAACCCTCTTTCTGTTCATATTCGTGAGCAACTGGGGCGGAGCATTAGTTCCATGGAAGCTGATTGAACTACCAAGTGGTGAACTTGGGGCACCTACAGCTGACATAAACACGACTGTTGCTTTAGCACTACTGGTATCTCTCTCATATTTCTATGCGGGGTTGAGCAATAAAGGTTTGCGTTACTTCGAGTATTACGTGCACCCAACGCCAATAATGCTCCCATTCAAAATTGTTGAAGACTTTACAAAGCCTCTCTCTCTCTCATTCCGTTTATTTGGAAACATCCTGGCGGATGAACTTGTTGTAGCTGTACTTGTTTTTCTTGTACCTCTTGTTCTTCCAGTTCCTGTTATGTTTCTAGGCTTGTTTACTAGTGCTATTCAAGCTCTGATTTTTGCAACTCTTGCTGCCTATTACATTGGGGAAGCAGTTGAAGAGCATCATTAATCATGATTTTTGCTACTGAAATTAACTTAATTCAATGGCAAATTTCCTGCTTTGAGGACTGAAATTCTTTCAGTATCATCTCAAGAACTATGAGATGCACCCCTCGCAGGTATAAACTCCCGTTCACAACTCTATAAGCGTTTAAAGCGCTACACATCTTTAGCAGAATTATGGATTCCATTACCACCGCCGCATCAGTTGTTGCAGCTGGTTTAGCTGTAGGCCTTGGCGCAATAGGCCCTGGTATCGGTCAGGGTAGTGCTGCACAAGGAGCAGTAGAGGGTATAGCCCGTCAGCCAGAAGCCGAGGGGAAAATCAGAGGTACTTTGCTTCTATCTTTCGCTTTCATGGAATCACTTACCATCTATGGCCTTGTGGTTGCATTGGTGCTTCTCTTCGCTAACCCTTTTGCTGGTTGAATATTTCAAAAAAGGGCTGATTGAGTAAATTAATCAATTTAATTAACTTTCAGCCCCAATATTTGAAAATTCTTTAGCAAATTTCAATTGCCGTTATCCGGCTCGCTTAAATTCTTGCACCCCTAGCTAATGCCAACTTTGTTTTTGTTTGGTGCCTCTGAGGGAGGTCTGTTTGATTTCGATGCAACTCTCCCGCTGATGGCGGTTCAAGTTGTATTGCTTACTTTCATACTTAATGCCCTTTTCTTCAAACCTGTTGGACAGGTAGTTGAAGAAAGGGAGGATTATGTAAATACAAGTCGGGCAGAAGCAAAGAAAAAAATCGCTGAGGTTGAAAAACTAGAAACTGAACTCAAAGATCAGCTCAAAGAAGCTCGTCTTGAAGCTCAGAAGGTGATTCTTGAGGCAGAGAATGATTCTGAGAATCTGTATAAAGAAGCTCTTGCTCTTGCTACTTCAGAGGCAAATGCATCGAGAGAGAAAGCTAGGCTAGAGATTGATTCACAAAGAGATGAAGCTCTTAATCAACTCAAAAGCGAGGCTGATAATCTTGGCGATTTGATTATTGAAAGACTCTTGGCAAAAAAATGATTTCTCTAATTTTCGCTTCCGAAGGCTTTGGCCTAAATTTAAATATTTTTGAGACCAATATTATCAACTTAGCTGTTGTTGTTTTTGGTCTATATAAGTTCTTGCCAGGCTTTTTAGGAAAAATCCTTGAAAGACGAAG
Organism: Prochlorococcus sp. AG-402-M18; assembly: GCA_003216595.1. Lineage (GTDB taxonomy): Bacteria > Cyanobacteriota > Cyanobacteriia > PCC-6307 > Cyanobiaceae > Prochlorococcus_B. The sequence goes on along the minus strand of QCIQ01000003.1, from coordinate 48,467 downwards.
AACAACAATCCTTTCTGATTTGAAAGAAGCAGAAGAGCGATTATCTAAAGCAAAAGATTCTCTTTCAAAAGCAAAAGATGAACTTGCCTCAGCGAAGCAAAAAGCAGAAAAAATCAGAACTGATTGCAAAGCTAGAGCAGAAGCAATTCGTTTAGAGAGTGAAAAAAGAACTGTTGAGGAAATGGCAAGAATTAAACAAGGTGCTGCTTCTGACTTAAATGCTGAAGCTGCAAGAGTGACTTCTCAATTAAGAAAAGAGGCTGCAGAACTTGCTATTCAAAAAGCATTAGCAATGCTTCCTAAAAAGTTAGATTCAAATACTCAAGATAATTTTCTTAAACAGTCAATTAAAAATATTGGAGAGAACTAATGCCACTACTTAATACTATTACTACTCCATATGCTGAAGCTTTTCTTCAAGTTGCTGAGAGCCGGAACGAGGTTGATGAAGTAGTAACTCAAGCTAAATCTATTTTAGAACTTTGGAATTCTTGCCCTGAATTTAGTGATGCGATGTCATCGCCAGTTTTAGAGGTTAATCAGAAGAAATTAGCTTTAGAAAAGCTTTTCTCTAGTCAGGTCACTCCCTCTTTCTTAAACCTTCTAAGACTTTTGGCAGATCGACAGAGAATTGGATTGTTGAATTCTGTTCTTGAAAGATTACTGGAAATCTATCGAGAACAAAGAAATATTGCTTTAGCAACAATTACTTCAGCTTCAGCTTTAAGTGAAGAACAACAATCTGAGCTACTCAAGAAAGTACAATCAATAGCTGGTACAGATAATTTGGAAATCGATCTCAAAGTCGACTCTGAATTGCTAGGTGGCTTTGTGGTCAATGTTGGATCAAAGGTCATTGATGCCAGCATTGCAGGTCAAGTCAGGCGACTTGGTCTTGCTTTGGCCAAGGTCAGCTAATTCTCTTCTGACTTTCTCCCCTTCTTCCTCCCTTTCATCTTCCCAAACTTAAGTTAATCCCATGGTTTCTATACGTCCCGACGAGATCAGTTCAATCCTCAAGCAGCAGATTGCTGATTATGATAAATCAGTATCTGTGAGCAATGTAGGTACTGTTTTACAAATTGGTGATGGTATCGCAAGAGTTTATGGCCTTGAAAAGGTCATGGCAGGTGAACTAGTTGAATTCGAAGATGGAACAGAAGGAATCGCTTTAAATCTTGAGGATGATAATGTTGGTGTCGTGTTGATGGGTGAAGCTTTAGGAGTACAAGAGGGGAGCACAGTTAAAGCAACAGGAAAGATTGCTTCAGTCCCAGTTGGGGAGGCAATGCTTGGAAGAGTTGTTAATCCTCTTGGACAGCAAATTGATGGAAAAGGAGAGATGGCTACAACTGACTCAAGATTAATTGAGTCAATAGCTCCTGGAATTATTAAGAGGAAGTCAGTACATGAGCCTATGCAAACTGGTATCACATCTATTGATGCGATGATTCCTATTGGAAGAGGTCAGAGAGAGTTGATTATTGGAGATCGTCAAACAGGGAAAACAGCAATAGCAATAGATACAATCATTAATCAAAAAGGTCAAGATGTTGTTTGTGTTTATGTAGCTGTTGGTCAAAAACAAGCATCAGTGGCAAATGTAGTTGAAGTTCTTAAAGAAAAAGGAGCTTTGGATTACACTATTATTGTCAATGCAGGAGCATCTGAAGCTGCTGCTTTGCAATATTTAGCTCCTTATACAGGTGCAGCAATTGCTGAGCACTTTATGTATCAGGGTAAGGCGACACTAGTTATTTATGATGACTTAACCAAGCAAGCTCAGGCTTATAGACAAATGTCATTGCTTTTACGCCGTCCACCTGGTCGTGAAGCATATCCAGGAGATGTTTTCTATTGTCATAGTCGTTTGCTAGAAAGGGCTGCAAAACTTTCAGATGCGATGGGTGCGGGATCAATGACCTCCTTGCCTATTATTGAAACGCAAGCTGGTGACGTTTCTGCTTATATCCCAACCAACGTTATTTCAATTACTGATGGTCAGATTTTCTTGAGTTCAGATTTATTCAATTCTGGATTAAGACCTGCAATTAATGTTGGTATATCAGTTAGCCGAGTAGGAGGAGCTGCTCAAACGAAAGCTATTAAGAAAATTGCCGGTACCTTAAAACTTGAACTAGCTCAGTTTGATGAGCTTGCAGCATTCTCTCAATTTGCTTCAGATCTTGATGAGGCTACTCAAAAACAATTAGGTAGAGGAAAAAGGCTAAGAGAACTTCTTAAGCAACCTCAATTTGATCCTCTTAATTTAGCTGAACAAGTAGCTATTGTTTACGCAGGTGTTAAAGGATTAATTGATGAAGTCCCTGAGGAGGAGGTTACAAAGTTTGCTCGTGAGTTGCGTGATTACCTAAAAACAAATAAGGCTGATTTCATTAAAAATGTTCTTTCAGAAAAAGTCTTAAGTGAAGCATCTGAATCTATGCTTAAAGACGCTATTAACGAGGTTAAATCCTCCATGCTTGCGGCTTAAATACTAAAGGCTATCTAAGAGAGACAACTACCTATGGCTAACCTCAAGGACATAAGAGACAGAATTGTATCTGTCAAAAACACCAGGAAAATCACAGAAGCAATGAGACTCGTTGCGGCTGCGAAAGTTCGGAGAGCACAGGATCAAGTCCTACGGAGTAGACCTTTTGCTGATCGATTGGCAAGGGTTTTAGAAAATATACAATCAAGAATGCAGTTTGAGGCTACTGATTCCCCTTTGCTCAATAGGCGTGAAGTTAAAACAATTACTCTCCTTGCTGTTACTGGGGACAGAGGATTATGTGGGGGATATAATGCAAATATTATTAAACGAACAGAAAAACGTTATGCGGAATTAAAAGGTCAAGGATACAGGCCCGATCTCGTGTTAATTGGTAAGAAAGCAATAGGATATTTCGAAAATAGATCTAGTCTCTATAACATCAGAGCTACTTTTAAAGAATTAGAGCAAGTACCGACCTCTGAGGATGCAGGTTCTATTACTAGTGAAGTATTAGCAGAATTTCTTTCTGAAAGTACTGATCGAGTTGAGGTTATTTTTACTAAATTTGTAAGTTTGGTTAGTTGTAATCCAACAATACAAACTCTCTTGCCTTTAGACCCTCAAGGGATAGCAGATTCAGAAGATGAAATTTTCAGATTAACTACAAAAGATAGTCAATTAATTATTGAGAAAGATATTGCTCCTTCTAATGAAGAGCCGAAATTACCTTCGGATATTGTTTTTGAACAAAGCCCTGATCAACTTTTGAATGCTCTTTTGCCTCTTTATTTACAGAATCAATTACTACGTGCATTACAGGAGTCAGCTGCCTCAGAGTTGGCAAGTAGAATGACCGCGATGAATAACGCTAGTGATAATGCGAAGGAATTGGCTAAAAACTTAACTATTGACTATAACAAGGCTCGTCAAGCAGCAATTACGCAAGAAATTTTAGAAGTTGTGGGTGGAGCTGCAGCATAGTTTCTTATCTGTCTCTGATTTTTCAAATTCTTGAAGCATAATTGATCAATAAAGTGAAGCTTGAATTTATAGAATTAGAACTTGACTGGACTTCTGAAGTAAGTGTATTTAACTTGAAAAAATATATTTTATCAAAGCTAATTGAATATGGTGAGCCACTTAGGTGGGCAATTACTTCCGTGACAACTTATTCTGAAAAGAAAGTACAGAAAATATCTATTGAAGCTGTTCTAATAATGAAAAATGAGAAAGATTTTTTTTTTAATACTAATTTGAATTGAGTTTAGATGGCTAACTCTAAACCCCTGCCAACAATGTTGATTATCCCCACCGGAATAGGCTGTGATATTGGTGGATATGCAGGGGATGCAATACCTGTTGCTAGATTATTGGCTTCTGCTAGTGAATGTTTAATAACTCATCCGAATGTAATGAATGGTGGATCTTTATATTGGCCTGATCCTCGTATTCATTATGTGGAGGGTTATAGTTTAAATCTTTTTTCAGCTGGCGAATTGTTTCTAAAACCAGTTAGACAACAAAAGGTAGGTTTATTATTAGATGCAGGTTTAGAACCCGATCTCAAGAGAAGACATCTACAAGTTGCAGATGGATGTGTCGCAAGTTTAGGGTTAGATATTGGCCCTTCAATTACTACTGAAAGAACTTTAAGAATTAAATTGAAAAAAGGTTTAAGTGGTTCTAGTTGGGGAAGTATAGAAGAACCAGATGTTCTTTTAAGAGCTGCTGAAAAACTTAAGAAAGCTGGTGCTACAGCAATTGCGGTCATAACGCGTTTTCCTGATGATGGCGATGATTTAGAGACAAAACTATATCGTCAAGGTAATGGTGTAGACCTTATTGCGGGAGCTGAGGCCGTAATAAGTCATTTCCTCGTAAAGCATTTATTAATTCCATGTGCACATGCACCCGGATTAGCACCCCTACCAGTTAACTATGATTTGGATCCTCGAGCCTCTGGAGAGGAGATAGGATACACATTTCTTCAGAGTGTTTTAGTTGGCCTTAGTCGTGCTCCCGAACTTATTTGTAAGTCAGTGATGAAAAGCCAAGAAAATACTTTGTCGCAGGTGGAAACTTTTTTAAGCAATAGGGATTTAGGAGCCGTTGTTGCGCCACAGGGTGCATTAGGTGGCGAAGCGGTTTTGTCTTGTATCGAAAGATTTATTCCTTTGATAATAGTTTCTAACCCAGGTGTATTAAATGTTAGCTCTACAAAGATGAGGCTAGATTACTCAAGTGGTCATAAAGATAAGAATATTTTGTATGCTGAGAATTATTTAGAGGCTGCTGGACTAATAACAGCTTTACGTGATGGCATTAATATTAAGTCTCTGCGAAGACCAATTGAGTGCTCAAAGGAATTGAATGACGAATAGAAGGAAATTAAAGTATTTATCTTGAGGCTATTGGTTTTTTCCATCCACTTCCAAAAGCTTGATTACTAATTTTCAATAAAGGGGGCGCTTGATAACGTTTGAACTCAGCGTTTTTTAATAAGTTGGCTACTTTATGAACAATTTTTTTATCAAATCCTTTTTCTATTAAAACTTCAGTTGGGAAGTGCTGTTCAATTAATCCTTTTAGTATTGGATCAAGAATAAAATAATCGGGCAAAGAGTCGCTATCTAATTGTTCTGGTCGTAACTCAGCACTGGGAGGTTTTTTTCTTATTTCAGCGCTTATAATTTCTCCTTTCTTGGGGAGAAAGAAATCATTCCTGCAACTAGATGACGACTCATTATCTATCCAATTACATAAATCAAAAACACTTGTCTTATAAAGATCTCCAATTACAGACAAGCCTCCGTTCATATCTCCGTATAGGGTGCAATATCCTACGGCCAGTTCGGACTTGTTTCCTGTAGATAGAAGCAAATGTTTTTTTTGATTTGCTATAGCCATCAATATTGTTCCTCTAATACGAGATTGCAGATTTTCAGCTGTGATACCTGTTGGTATCCCCCATGTTGAATGAGATAAAACATTGTTAAAACTATCCATTACATCTGAGATTGGAATCTTTTGATGATTTATTCCAAGTCGATTGGCTAATGTCGTTGCATCTTTTATAGACCCTGCTGAACTCCATGGAGATGGCATTAAAATCGCATGCACTTTAGAGATGCCTAAAGCTGCTACTGCAATAGTTGCTACTAGAGCTGAGTCGATACCCCCACTTAACCCAATAACGGCACTGTTGAAATTACATTTCCTTGCATAATCTTTAACTCCTAGGACTAATGCTCTGAAAAGAACTTCTTGTGAGGTTGGGTATTTACTTGATATCGAATATTCTTGCTTGAGGGAAGATATGTCACATAGATCAACTGACTCTTTAAAGGCAGGAAGTTCTTGTTGTAATTTTCCTTTTTTATTAAGAGCAAAACTAGAACCGTCAAAGATTAATTCATCATTTCCTCCTACTTGATTGACATAGATCACCGGGCATGAAAGACGCAACGCTGCTTTCGCTGCGATGCGTTGGCGTAACAAACTTTTCGATTCAATAAATGGAGAAGCTGAAAGATTGATAAGTAAATCTAATTTTTCTTGTTCAAGGGATCTTATAGGATCTTTTCCGATGATCTTTTCATTTTGTAGGTTTTTCTCAACCCATATATCTTCACAAATAGTTATTCCGATCTTCCAAAGTTTGTCTTGGCAATTAAAATTTAAAATACTGCTATTATTGGCAGAACGAAAATACCGTTTTTCATCAAAAACATCGTAACTAGGTAGGAGTTGCTTCCTTGCTATTATTCTCCAAGCCCCTTTTTCTAAAATAACAACTGAATTAAAGAGTTTGGGGATTTCTATATCTTTAGTTGGTTCTGCAATACCAATTAATACAGATAAGTTTTGACTAATCTTACTTAGTCTTTGACTTAATTTGTTGAGAACATTTTTTTCCTTTTTAAAAAGTCCTGGATTAAATAATAAGTCTTTTGGAGGATAGCCGATTAAAGAAAGCTCCGGTGTTATTACTAGATCAACATCCTTGCTTTTGATCTCTTTACACACTTTAAATATCTTCTCAGCATTACCATCGAGATCTCCAATAACTGGATTGAGTTGAGCCAATGCTAATTTCATTTTCTGTTATCTGCCAGACCGTATAGATTCTCTTCAAGTAGCAATGGGACAAGTTCTTGAGGAACAAGTACTTCTTGAGGTTTCTCTCTGAATTTTGAACTTGACGATTCAGGAATATTAAAAGGTAATAGATCAATTTCACCACCAAGTTTTTTAATCTCTTCTAATTGTTTGTCGTTAATCGGCCATCCATCTCTCCTCGCAATAGCTATTGTGGCTTTATTGAGAATAGACTTAGCATTAAGCCACATTGGAACTTGAACAGCTAAATCACTACCAATTACAAAACTAAAACTCGCTTTAGGCCAGAATTGGAAAGCTTTTTTTAAAGTATGAATTGTCCTAGGGCTACTCAATTCTTGAACTAGCTCTAATTTAGGATGTGAGATTTTTTTTACCAGAATGCTTAAAAGCTGAGTCCTTTTTAGAAGTGGAATTTGATGCTTCTTATCAGGATTATCACTTGCCCAAGTGATAACTTTTGGAAAGATTTTTGTTAATTCATTCAACAATGCCTCGTGACCCAGAGTTGGTGGATCAGCGCTTGTCCCAAATAAGGCTATTGAATTTATTTTGGCTTTCATGGCAATAAATAATTTTTATTTTTATCCGTACTTGATGTAAGAAATTTAAAGTCACCAAGCATTATTCTTAAATCTGAATTTTCTTTGAGAAGATAGTTCAACATTAATCTTGGTCTGCCATCATTCTTATTTGCCCCCATTAGAAATTTATAAGCTGCGAAACGACCTATAAGCTTTGTCGTATGAATAGCAAGAGCTGCTTGAATAATGGCTATTGGTGCAGTAGGCGCAAGGCTTAATCCTCCAGTCAGAGGTGCAGCGAGGATCAGTATTTGCTTGAAAATATTTAAAGTAATTTGTATGCCTATTTGTGCACCCCCTAGTAATGAATTTTGAAAACTAAGCCTTTTTACTAATTGTCTAGCAGAGGGACCTCCTACTTCTAAACCATATAATTTACTTAGTTGTATTATCAGAGCACTATCAAAAGCTAGACCGGTAAAAAGGTCAATCATTAAAAAGGGGTTTATTGCTACTCCTGAGGCTTTTAATGTTGCATATTTGCCGATTAAACCTTGTGCTTTCTCTTTCTTTCTAATTAGTCTATTCTCCTTAAGTAATTTATAGAATTGGTCCGCAATTCTTAGACTATTTATACAAAGAAGTGATTCACCACTTTGATCAATAATATCTTTAAGTTCGTTCTTTAGAATATCAACTTTAGGCATTTTTTGTTCACTTCTAACAGTTCCGTCTGGCTTTATTTTTGCTTCCCTAGGAGATGATGATACTAAAGAAATTTTAATCTTTTGTTTGCAAAATGACAACTTTTTGTGAATACTTGTGAGTATTAATTTTATCTCTTTTTTATCCCATTGATCACACCGATTTAAAACTAGTAGTACAGGTTTATTGTTCCTCAAGAGTTCTTCAATTGATTTCAAGTCGATTCGTGTTATGTCACTATCAATTACAAAAAGAATTAGATCTGTATCTAAAACATAATTAAAATTTATTTCTTCTTTATTGGTATTATTTATTTCATCTATACCAGGAGAGTCTATTAGTTCAACCTTATTTAATCTTTTAAATCCATTACACCATTTATAAGACTTATTAGCTTTTGTATTACCGTTAATTATATCCGTTGGAAATACTTGCTTTTCAATTAATGCATTTAATAAGCTTGATTTACCAACTCCTACTCGTCCAAACACTGATATCTGTAGTTCTTTTTTATCTAATTTTTCTATTTGAAAATCAATTTGATTTAAAATGTCTTCAAATTTTGTTCTTTCGTAATTAGTAAGATTTAAGTTTTCTTTCCATTGACCAAGTAAAAACTTGCATTTTCTAGCTATATCTCTTTTGTTAATCATTTATTTGATTTCCTCCACCAACCAGCTAAAACTGCTAAGACAGCTTCTGCTCCTATTAAACCAACAAATCCACCAAATTCATCTACCACAACTCTGACTCCGTTTTTGTCTTCATTAAAACCAAGAAGTAGTCTATCTACTCGAATCATTTCAGGAACAAACTCTACATTCTCGCTTAGGTCGTAAGGAGTTAAATGAGAGTCTCCTTGAAGTAAAGAGACTAATAGCTTTTCACGGTTAGCAACTCCAACAACCTTGTCTACTTCCTCTCCTAATACTACCCACCATGTTGCATTATTCTCTAACAAGTTTGATTTCACAGATTGCAAAGAAACTCTTCCTGGAAGTGTTGGAGCAGCAACACGTGGAGTCATTAGATCTTTAGCAGTAAGATCATTTAACTGGAAAACTTTAGAGATCATTGCAGCCTCATCTGCTTCTATTTGACCTATTTGAGACCCAAGCCTAGCCATCTGCCTTATTTCCTCTTCGTCTGTTGTTAGCTCGCTGTTGGTAGTGATAATTGGTAGTAGACGCTCAAGAACTATTAGCAATGGACGCATTACTATACTTAAGAAATCAAGAACAGGAGCACTCGTTAAACTGATTTGCAATGCAAGCCTTGTTCCGAGAGCTTTAGGTACAATTTCTCCTAGAAGTAAAACAAGAATGGTTAGGCCAATAAAAAATATTGGTTTTACATTTCCGATTCTATTTTGAAATATAAAACTTGCGTAGCTTCCAACCACCAAACTGCCAAAAATATTGAAACTGTTATTGGCAATGGTGACCACAGTTAAAGTTCTTCCAATTCGGTGACGTAATTTTTCTAATCTTCGAGCTCCCAGTACTTTTGGTTTTCTTCTGGCAAGCTCATGCACGCGTAATGGATTTACAGCCAATAATGCTGCTTCTATCCCTGAGCACATTGCAGAACCCATTAAAATAACTGCAACAAGAGCAGTTAAAAGCAGAATGTCTTGGCTCATCCTCTATAGAATTTTTAAAGAGTAAGGATCTTTTGCTTTTATTTTTCCATTAAGTTAGTTCTCTTGCCATCCTTAAGAGTAAATAGGGTTAATTTTGTGGCTGATTCAATTGTTTTTCGTCGCCGTAGAGACATATTTTTGTCACATTTAGGTGGATCTGCAGCCATTATTCCCGCTGCAGAACTTGTCACTCATCATGCAGACTGTGAATATCCGTTTAGGCAGAATAGTGATTTTTGGTACTTAACTGGTTTTGATGAGCCAAATGCAGTGGCATTGTTTTTACCTCATAAACCCAAGGGAGAGCAATATGTATTGTTCGTTTTGCCTAAAGAGTCTGCAGCAGAAGTTTGGACAGGGTTTAGATGGGGAACAAAAGGAGTTTTAGATAATTTCGATGTTGATATTTCTCATCCTTTGAATGAATTACCAAAACTTTTACCTCATTATTTGAAAGGAGCTGAAGGGATTGCTTTTCGAGTTGGGAAACATCCACATTTGGAGCCTTTGGTTTTGAAAACTTGGTCTGAGCATTTACAAAAACTTCCTAGGAGTGGCTTCTCTCCGTTGTCAATGATTGCACCTTGTCCAATACTTCATGATCTGAGACTTCGTAAGGATGATTTTGAAATAGAAAGGATGCGTATTGCATCAAAAATCTCTGCAGAGGGACATGAAATAGTTAGAGAATTTGCTCGCCCGGGAATGAATGAGAGAGATTTACAAGCTCAGATAGAAAAATATTTTCTAGAAAAGGGGACAAGAGGACCCGCTTATAGCTCAATAGTTGCTTCAGGAGATAATGCATGTGTCCTTCATTACACGGCAAATAATTCACCCATAAGAGATGGGGATCTTGTTTTGATAGATGCAGGTTGCTCTTTGAATGATTATTACAATGGCGACATAACAAGAACTTTTCCTGCGAATGGCAGATTTTCTGGGGAACAAAAAGCTTTATATGAAATTACTCTCAAGGCTCAAGAAGCAGGAATTCGATGTGTTCGCCCTGGTGATAACGCGGAGAATGTACATATGACTGCCTTGAAACATCTTGTTGAGGGTTTAGTTGATATTGGCTTGTTAGTTGGTGAAGTGGATTCGATAATTGAACAAGAAGCTTTCTCTCACTTATACATGCATCGAACCGGGCATTGGTTAGGTCTAGATGTTCATGATGTAGGGGCCTATAGACTGGGTGATTATCATCTGGAGCTTGAACCTGGAATGGTTTTAACAGTTGAACCTGGTATCTACATCAGTGACCGGCTTGCAGTACCAAAGGGTCAGCCTGAGATAGAGGAAAGGTGGAAGGGGATTGGGATCCGTATTGAGGATGATGTTTTAGTTACAAAAGATTCAGTAGAAGTATTGAGTAGTAATGCGGCTAAGAATTTGATTGATTTGGAGAATTAGTTGAATTTATTTAGTGATTGTTAATGAAAATCTTTTTAACTAAATTTCCATGTTGAATGTATCTCCACAATTATTTTTCTCCTTTTATGACCCCATCACTATCAAATAATAGAAAACCTTTTGAATTTAGTACTCTAGTAATTCAAATCGGTCCTAGTTCCTGTTAAGTTAGAACTTTGTAGCTAGTTGAAAAATTAGAGATGATGGTTTCTGAAGAGGCTGGTACTGTTCAAGAAGATTTAACAAGTACTGAAGCAAGCACACAATCTGAAAATCAAGGGAAAGTAAATTCTGATGAGACAAAATCAGGCAGGCCAAGCGCGCTAGGAGGCGCTGCAGCATTGGCAACTGCAACTATAGATGCAGATGGAGTACCTTCTGGGCATACACCAAAGGCAGATGAGGGTAGATTTTTACTGAAAATTCTTTGGCTGCCAGATAATGTAGCTTTGGCCGTTGATCAAATTGTCGGAGGAGGACCTAGCCCACTTACAGCCTATTTCTTTTGGCCAAGGGAAGATGCATGGGAAACATTAAAGTCTCAATTAGAAGAAAAAAGTTGGATTACTGATAATGAAAGAGTAGAAGTACTTAATAAAGCCACAGAGGTTATTAATTATTGGCAAGAGGAAGGGAAAGGAAAGACTTTAGAACAAGCAAAAATTAAATTCCCTGATGTCACTTTCTGTGGTACTGCATAAAAATTCCTTAAATAAATTTTGTTTAAGGAAAAAAATGGTTTTAAATTTTTAGTTTGATTTTGATGCTTGAAACCAAGCTTTTGCTTTGTTCAGTGCTTCTTGAGCTTTAATTTTTTCAGGAGAATTTTCTTTCGTCTGAGTTTGAGTTAGTTGATTTTTCGCTTGTTCTAGTTCAGCTTCAGCTTTAGCCGAATCAATATTTTTTCCCATCTCAGCTTTATTGACTAAAACTGTAACCTCATTAGATTCAACTTCTGCGAAGCCTCCAGTTAGGGCTATTGAATCCCAATTGCCGTTTTTTAAAACCCTTAGTACGCCAAAATCAATAGCTGTAACCATTGAAATGTGACCAGGTAATACTCCCAAAAGCCCAGTAGTACTTGGGAGTATTATTTCATCAGCAGTATCGTCAAATACGCTCTGATCAGGAGCAAGTACTCGTAGAGTTAAAGTCATTTCTTGAGATTTTTAGAAAAAAAGTTGACTGAAGGTAGTTGAGTAGGAAAAATGATTTTTAAGCTTTTGCTTCAGATTCTATTTTTTCTGCTTTAGCTTTTACTTCTTCAATACTTCCAACAAGATAGAAAGCTTGCTCAGGTAGATGGTCTAGTTCTCCGGCAAGAATCATATTAAAGCCTTTAATTGTGTCCTCTAATTTCACATATTTACCCGACATACCTGTAAATATCTCAGCAACAAAGAATGGTTGAGATAAGAATTTCTCGATTTTGCGAGCACGGTCTACTGTCTTTCTATCTTCTTCTGATAGTTCGTCCAATCCCAAAATAGCAATGATATCTTGCAATTCTTTGTATCTTTGAAGTGTTGACTGAACTGCTCTGGCTGTACGGTAATGTTCATCACCTACAACAGATGGCTGCAACATGGTGCTAGTTGAGTCAAGTGGGTCAACAGCGGGATAAATACCTTTAGCTGCAAGAGCTCTTGCTAGAACAGTAGTTGCATCTAAATGAGCAAAAGTAGTAGCAGGTGCAGGATCTGTTAAGTCGTCAGCAGGAACATATACAGCCTGAATTGAGGTAATGGATCCCTCTAGGGTTGAAGTAATTCTTTCTTGAAGCTCTCCAACGTCAGTTCCTAATGTCGGTTGATATCCAACGGCTGATGGCATACGGCCTAGCAAGGCAGATACTTCTGATCCAGCCTGAACAAATCTGAAAATATTATCAATGAACAAAAGAACATCTTGCTTATTAACGTCGCGAAAATGCTCAGCCATCGTCAATGCTGATAGGCCTACTCTCATCCTTGCCCCTGGTGGCTCATTCATTTGGCCAAAGCACAAAGCTACTTTTGACTTGGTTAGATCTTCTGAATTGATTACGCCAGATTCCTTGAATTCTTCATATAAATCGTTACCTTCTCTTGTCCTTTCTCCAACTCCACCAAAGACGGATACACCTCCGTGTTCTTTAGCAATATTGTTAATTAGCTCTTGGATTAGAACTGTTTTCCCAACGCCTGCACCACCAAAAAGCCCAACTTTTCCACCTTGACGGTAAGGAGCAAGTAAATCAATAACTTTAATACCTGTCTCAAATACTTTTGGTTTGGTTTCTAAGTCAGTAAGGCTTGGAGCTGAACGGTGAATTGGTGAAGTTGTTACGTTTTTAAGATCGCCTTGCTCGTCTACCGGTTCTCCTAAGACGTTGAATATTCTTCCAAGAGTAGCTTCTCCTACAGGTACGGAAATTGGAGCTCCAGTATCTACAGCTTCCATTCCTCTGACCAATCCATCAGTTCCGCTCATCGCAACGGCTCTAACCCGATGATCACCTAGTAGCTGTTGAACTTCTGCGGTCAGGGCAACATCTTGCCCTGCAGGATTCTTTCCTTCAATCCTCAATGCATTAAGTATTGAAGGGAGTTTGCCAGCAGGAAATTCAACATCTAAAACAGGACCAATTACTTGGCGAACAATACCCTTAGTTCCAACAGTAGAGGTAGCAGAAGCGGCCATAAGATAACTAGAAACTTTGTGAGCATGCTCTGATTTGCATACTCTTATCAGCGGCTTAGACTACCACTCCACAGGCATTTTTTTTCAGTGTTCGGTCAACCGCACAGAATATATGTGGTCTTGAGACTACTTAGATGCATAAATTAATACCGTTGGTAATGAGTAATACTCTTTATCGAGTCTGCGCTAAGCGCTTTTGTTTTTTTTGCTACTGCACTAATTTATGGCAGCTGTATCCCTCAGCGTCTCCACTGTCAAGCCACTCGGAGATCGTGTATTTGTAAAAGTTTCTGAATCAGAAGAGAAGACGGCGGGAGGCATATTGCTTCCCGACACTGCTAAAGAAAAACCACAAGTCGGTGAAGTTGCTCAGGTAGGTCCTGGAAAACGTAACGAAGATGGTTCTCGTCAATCTCCTGAAGTAAGTGTTGGAGACAAGGTTCTCTACAGCAAGTACGCAGGTACTGATATCAAACTTGGCAGCGATGAGTACGTACTTCTCTCTGAGAAAGATATTCTTGCTGTCGTCAATTAAAACTCAGCTTTTAGCTGATGTCCAAACCAAAAACTTTTTGAAATTAAAGGAAATCGCCTCTTATGGCTAAGCGCATCATTTACAACGAGCAAGCCCGCCGTGCACTCGAGCGAGGTATTGACATTTTGGCTGAATCAGTCGCAGTCACATTAGGACCTAAAGGTCGTAATGTTGTTCTCGAGAAAAAGTTTGGTGCACCTCAAATAATTAATGATGGTGTAACAATCGCTAAAGAGATAGAACTAGAAGATCACATTGAAAACACGGGAGTTGCTTTGATTCGTCAAGCTGCTTCAAAGACCAATGATGCTGCAGGAGATGGCACAACCACTGCAACTGTTCTTGCACATGCAATGGTCAAAGCTGGTTTGAAAAATGTCGCAGCTGGAGCTAATGCAATCACTTTGAAAAAAGGAATTGATAAGGCAACAGAATTTTTGGTTAAAAAAATAAAAGATCATTCCAAACCCATTAGCGACAGTAATGCAATTGCTCAATGTGGCACGATTGCTGCTGGTAACGATGAAGAAGTTGGCAAAATGATTGCTGACGCAATGGACAAAGTTGGAAAAGAAGGTGTTATTTCCTTAGAAGAAGGTAAATCAATGACCACTGAATTAGAGGTCACTGAAGGAATGCGCTTTGATAAGGGATACATTTCTCCTTACTTTGCAACCGACACTGAGAGAATGGAAGCAGTATTGGATGAGCCTTACATATTACTTACGGATAAAAAAATTGGTCTAGTTCAAGACCTTGTTCCTGTATTAGAACAAGTTGCTAAAACTGGTAAGCCTCTTCTCATTATTGCTGAAGACATAGAGAAAGAGGCTTTGGCTACATTGGTTGTTAATAGGCTAAGAGGCGTTTTAAACGTTGCAGCTGTTAAAGCACCTGGTTTTGGAGATCGTAGAAAAGCGATGCTTGAAGATATGGCTGTTCTAACAAATGGCCAACTCATCACTGAAGATGCAGGATTAAAACTTGAGAATGCCACTCTTGATATGCTTGGTACTTCAAGGCGAGTGACTATTAACAAGGACACATCCACAATTGTTGCTGAAGGTAATGAAGTAGCTGTTAATGCAAGATGTGAACAAATCAAGAAGCAGATGGATGAGACCGACTCAACCTATGACAAAGAAAAGCTTCAAGAAAGATTAGCCAAGCTATCAGGTGGCGTGGCTGTAGTGAAGGTTGGAGCTGCAACTGAGACTGAGATGAAAGACAAGAAGCTTCGATTAGAGGATGCAATTAACGCTACTAAAGCTGCAGTTGAAGAAGGAATTGTACCTGGAGGTGGGACTACACTTGCTCATTTAGCTCCTGCATTAGGCGATTGGTCCTCTTCCAATCTCTCTGGTGAGGAATTAATTGGAGCAAATATTGTTGAAGCTGCTCTTACTTCTCCATTAATGCGCATAGCTGAGAATGCTGGTGCTAATGGTGCAGTTGTTGCAGAGAACGTTAAGTCCAAACCAGTAAATGATGGTTACAACGCTGCTACTGGTGAATATGTAGATATGCTTTCTGCTGGAATTGTTGATCCTGCGAAGGTAACTCGCTCAGGTTTGCAAAATGCTGCTTCAATAGCAGGAATGGTTCTTACGACTGAATGCATAGTTGCTGATTTACCTGAGAAAAAAGATGCTTCTCCAGCAGGAGGTGGAATGGGAGGTGATTTTGACTACTGATTAGTTAGAAGATTAAGTTTAACCTTTACTTCAACTAGGGATTGGGTTTACCCCCAGTCCCTTTTTTTGTCCATTTATATAAATCTTCAGCGACCTTGAGTTTGAGTCCCTCTTCTCTGGGCATAAAGAAATAATTTTATTGAAGTGTTGTTCTGTTGTTTTCTTTTCTAATCAAATCTGCACAGGTTCAATATCGGATATTATTCCCATAAATTGTTCTATTATGTTCTTCATAGTGCCTTTAGAAAAGTATAAAACTATAAAAAAATTGAAAAATGGATTAAGTCATTCAATTTAGAACAAGTTGAGAGGATGAGAGTAGATAATTATTTGGATCACATAGAGGATTACGCTTTAGATAGATGTCAAAGATTTAGAGTTGGTGGAAGTTGGTCGTTGCAACTTATCGTTCGTCAAGCATTCCTTTTTTTTCTGAATTAAATAAAAAAACTTAAGAAGATCTTAGGAAATTATTTTAACCAGCCTGCACTAAGAATAATAGCAAGGGTTAAAAACAAAAGAAGACATGCCCAGGTTGCTCTATTTAAGGTGGATTCTGCGCTACTTGCACTTGTGAACATAGAGCTTCCGCTAGATGCTAGGCCACCCATTCCATCTCCTTTTGGGCTGTGAAGAAGAACTAATAGTATTAGAAAAGCCCCTGAAATTGCCCAAGCCCAGGATAAAAGTGGAATGATCATTTTTTTATTATGCTGGTTGAGGAATAAGATTGCTCTTTTTAGGAAGGTTGATTGGTTCAATAAGTGATGACCCAGTCATTGCTTTTGGTTTTGGTAAATTTAATAGGTGTAGAAGAGTTGGAGCTAAATCAGATAATCCACCTCCGCACTCTCTTAGTCTTATGTCATTACCATATCCCTTTAATTTACGTTTTTCCCCTTCTACAAGTATAACTGGCACAGGATTTGTTGTATGCGCGGTCCATGGTTGGCCATCTGGTCCTAACATCATTTCTGAATTACCATGATCAGCTGTTATTAGAAGCGATCCCCCTAGCTTACCTATTGAATTTAATAATTTCCCAACACAGCTATCAACTTTTTCATTAGCTTTAATAGCTGCTTTCATTATTCCTGAATGTCCAACCATATCTGGATTTGCAAAATTAATTACTACTAATGAGTAAATTCCAGTTTCAATTGCTTTGATGCAACTATCAGTTAGCTCATCTGCCGACATTTCAGGCTGTAGATCATAAGTTGCAACTCTTGGAGAAGGAACAAGATGTCTTACTTCTCCTTTTAATGGCTTTTCAATACCTCCATTTAAAAAATATGTGACGTGTGGATATTTTTCTGTTTCAGCTGTCCGATATTGGTTTAGTCCATGATTAGAGACTACTTGACCTAATAAATCATTTAGTGGTTCAGGTGGAAAAGCAACCGAGACAGGAAGCCCTGATTCATATTGTGTAAAAGTAAGTAAGTCAATATCTCTTTTATTTTTTCTCTCAAAGCCATCGAAATCTTTCAATTTAAGAGCCTTAACTAGTTGCCTGGCTCTATCGGGGCGAAAATTAAAAAAAACTACTCCATCATCATCCTTTAAGAAGGAGGAGGAAAGCCTAACGGGTTCAATAAATTCATCAGTTATACCGTCTTCATAGCTTTTATTTAAACTTTCTTCTGCTGAAAGATCGCTAATCTTAAAGTCTGGATCAGTAAGCAATTCATAAGCTTTTAAAGTCCTTTCCCATCGATTATCTCGATCCATAGCCCAATATCTTCCGCAAATTGAAGAAATCTCTCCTACTCCTGTTGATTTGATTGTACTTTCTATTTCCTTTATATATTTTGAAGCACTTTTCGCTGAGGTGTCTCTTCCATCGGTGAAAAGGTGTAATGAGACATTTGTTAATTTTTTTTCAGCAGCCCATTGTATTAATCCGCACAAATGATTGATATGGCTATGAACCCCTCCATCGGAGCAAAGCCCCATGATATGCAGAGTTCCTCCTTTCTTTTTTAAAGTTTTAGAAAATTCATTAAGAGCAGTATTTTTAATTAATTTATTTTCTTTAACTGTATTAGATATTCGAACTAATTCTTGCTGAATTATCCTCCCTGCTCCGATAGTTAGATGTCCAACTTCAGAGTTCCCCATTTGATTGTCTGGTAGTCCAACATCTGCTCCGCTCGCTTCAATAAGAGTATGAGGATAGGCATGCCATAAAGCATCCATTACAGGGGTAGATGCTTGTTTAATAGAATTGTGATTAGTTTCTTCAGAGTGCCCCCAACCATCAAGTATCGCCAATACCACTGGCGCTACTTTAACTTTGCTTTTTGAAACAGCGGCGTTACTGTTTGACATTCAAAGAAATTGTTCCTAATAATGTTTTTCTTTTGTATTAAATTACTTCCTAATAGGTAAACAGGCTAATAGTTTGATGTTTGGTTAGCTTTTCCCTATTAGATTAAAAAAGTATTTCAACTATTCCTAAGAAAAAATAAAATTTTTAGGACTTTAAAATATGCCAAATGAAGCAGTAAAAAAAGAGATAGAAATCCTCTCAAAAAAAGAACTTGATAGAACCATAAAAAGATTGGCTTCTCAGATTTTGGAAAAAATTCCAAATATTAGTTCACTATTGCTTCTTGGAATACCAACTAGGGGAGTTTATTTATCTAAATTGTTAGCAAAATATTTAGAGGAATTATCCGGCCAGTCAATCGAGAATGGTTGTCTAGATCCAACATTTCATAGAGATGATCTTGCAAGGGTTGGTACTCGAATAGCGCAAGTAACTGACTTGCCCTCTTCTGTCGATGATAGAGAGGTCGTTTTAATTGATGATGTTATATATACAGGAAGAACGATCAAAGCAGCATTAGAAGCTCTAAATTCATGGGGACGGGCAAAAAGAGTTATGCTTCTTGCGATGGTGGATAGGGGCCACAGAGAGGTTCCAATTCAACCAGACTTTTGTGGCCGTATCGTTCCCACGAGTAAAGATGAAGCTATTGATCTAAGATTAAGAGAAGTTGATGGAGAAGAAGGAATCTTTTTATGTAAAAAACTATAAGCTATTAATTTTACAAATATAAGATAGTTATCTAATTTCTCCAAGATTTTTATTAGTTATTTCATTGCTATTTCGTAAATCGATACCTTCAATCTCAAGTTGACAATTTTCATTAATATTAAAAATTAATTTAATACAATCTTGATCTATTTTACCAGGAGGATGTAGAGGAATTGAAATTATAGTATTATTTATCCTCTTTACTATATCTTTAGATTCTATTGTTTTTAAACTGGGTAGTCCATTAATATAAATAATCTCCTTTGATCCCTCTTCCTGAGGCTCTCCAATTATTAAATCTATGCTTAATTGATCATTAATACTCGCAGATAAAATTATTTCTAAAGGTTTATTTGTTGGCCATGTTTGACCTGCTAGAAAAAGAGGATGCCATATGTGCTTCTCATGTTTTTTATTCCAGCATCTTAAGCTTACCCCTTTATTAAGTACATCTTTAACTTGAACACCTGGTGTTAGATTTAATGCTCCCAATGCAATTGCTTCAATAGGGGGAGGAGTCAAAAAAGGAATGGAGTTGCAGATATTACTTATATAATTTTTAATTAAAGGTATTCGTGATCCTCCTCCGACTAAGACAACACTATCAAGATCTTTTAATTCAAATGAATTTCGTTTTGCGATATTAACTGTTTGCTTGAAAAGCTTTTCAATACTTTCTAAGAGTCCTTTTTCTATAAGCAATTCTTCAAGTCCTTTTTTTGATAGTTTTAGAAATTTTTCTTCATTCTTATTATTTTTTACTTGTTTAGTGATAACTAAAGTTTCTTTTATTTTTATATTGCTTAATTCACATTTGAGCTCCTCAGCTTTTCTCAAGATTGCATTGGTTGGTTTCTCTTCTGGTAATAAATGATGAGATATCCATCTGTCTATATCTTTACCGCCTAACCGAAGTCCTGATTTCCCTAGAACTTTCGCTGTACGAAGAACTTGTTTACTTTTTCCCTCTAAATTTTTTCCATCAAATCTGACAAGTTGAGCAATTGGAGAAGCTTTCCCTTCTCCTCCCTCTAAAGCAACAATTGACATATCAATTGTGCTTCCTCCAAAATCTAAAACAAGTAATTTTGACCCAGGCTCCAGTCCTGCGCCCATTGCAGCAGCAGTAGGTTCATCAACTAATGCAATTTCCTTTACTTCTAGGGAATTACATACATTGACTAACCATTTTCTATATTCTCGATATGTATCTACTGGAGCAGTTAATACTAGTCTTTTGATAGTTACCTGCTCTGAGACTTTTCCCAAAATAGTGTGAATTAAAATCTCACCTGCTTTCTCTGGGGATATTTTCGAGTCATATACAGGGGCAATTTCGCTTGATCCTATCCATCTTTTAAAATCTTGACTTAAGTTATTTTCTTTTTCATCAATGAGATTTAAATCTATAATTTCTTGTCCAATTAAATAGCATTCTTCTTTCTCTGATGATTTCCAAATTAAGCTTGGTATCTCTCCGGGGGCTCGAGTAATTGGAGGTAGATCTAAAAGTTCAGGAGGTTGTCCATTCTCTCTTTGAAAAACAACTACTGTTGTTGAACTCCCTAAATCGATAGCTAAGGTTCCAAAGTTACTAGTATTGATTTTAGATCGATGGATGTTTTCGAATTGATCGATACTATTTTTTTCCATCTTTCTTAGTGAATGTTTAATAGGTGCAGCAAGAATCAGTCAATAATTAAGTGAGTCTAGAAAAACTAACATCACTGTTATTATTTGGCGCAAAATATAGAAATGAAGGATTCTCTCCTAGAATAAAACAACAATAAAATTTTAAGTGTGATTAAATCAGGCTCAGGAGTTAATTCCAAGGATTTAGCAAAAAGAGGCGAGAGCCTCGTCAGGCATTCCACTAATCGCTACCTCACTACTGTGAGGATTGCTTTTAGAGCAAAGCAAAGAAGATTTGATGATTTTGATGGACTCTTAGAAGAATCAACAGTCAAGCCAGTACAAAGAGCAATAATTGAACTAAGTGATGAACAAGATCAGCCGGATCTATTACCTGGTTAGGTGAAAAAAAAAGAAGGTCAAGGTTGGAGAATAATTAGAGATTCATCTAGAGATAACTTTTCTACGCTTATAGGAGGTGAGACTTGGGCAATAGAATTGAATGAATCAGAGTGGGAAAATCTAGTTAAGTTAGTAATAGATTTGTCTGATCAATACAAAGCAGTGAAAGAACAATTAATGGGCGATGAGAATATCACTTTGGAATTAGAACGTAGCCCTTGGTTGGCAATTTTGAAAGGTGACCAATATGGATGGAACCTCCGATTGATTTTGACGTCTAGTAGTCTGTTAAATCGAGGAGCAGAGATCTACTGGCCGAGAAATGTAACTACCCATGTTGCGAATGCAATGAGAACAATGTGGGATTCAGGCTATTTGTGAGAGAACTTAACTAAAAGTTTTTCAAATTTTCCCCAAACAAAAGCGGAATCAACTCACATCTTTTCCACAGGATTGATCCCATCAACTAAGCTTTTACTATTTACTGTGGAAAAAGGTAGGACATTATCAATTGGATTTGGTTTTTAAATGCTTTCACAAAGAAAATATAAGTATCGCTTATATTTTCTTTGTGAAAGTAGTTGTGTGCTTGATCTGAGAATGAGACAGCCCGAGAAGCTTTTTTTATAGATTTGTTTTTGAGAGTAGTTTGCAGTTGGTTAAATCTTAAAAATCTTTTAAATGAAAAATATTGATTTTATGGAAGAACAAAGCTTGGTCCAAAGTTCGAAAGTTCTGGAATCTGAGGATACAATTAGTTTTCAAACAGAAATACCCAAGCAAATTCAACAAGCTATGAAGGTTTATATTGAGAACCATCCAAATTGGGATCAATATAGGCTTTTACAAGCTGCGCTTGCGGGGTTTTTGATCCAAAATGGTATCAGTTCCAGGTTGATAACACGTCTTTATATTGGGAATATGTTTGGATCACATTCTTTTTAAATTAATTTTTCTTGAGCTTTTTAAGAAGCTCCATAGCGATTTTTTTATTAATTGGCATGATTGATAGCCTGTTACCTTTTCGAACTAGAGTTAGTTCTTCAGATGTATAAGTTTCAGATAACTCCTTTAAAGTAATCATATTTTTAAATTCACAGATATATTTAGTCTTCACACAATCCCAACGAGGTTTTTCTTGCTTTGATTTTTTGTCAAAGTACTTTGAACTTTCATCAAACTGGAATGGGTCGATTAAGTGTGTCTCAATAATTTCCATTAGACCAACTATTCCTGGCGGCTTAGTATTTGAATGATAAAAAAAAGCTTGATCACCAATTTTCATTGACCTCATAAAGTTTCTAGCCTGATAGTTTCGAATTCCATCCCAGAGAGTTTTTTCTTCCTTTTGCAAATCTTTAATACTGTAAGCTTCTGGCTCACTTTTCATAAGCCAATAGTTAATCTCAGTCATAGTCGTTAATTTTAGTTATTCTTGATGGTTGGAATGGAGTTGGAATGAAACCTCATTCTTCCATCTCTTTTCTTTATTCTATTTCAATCAAGTTTCTATTACTAATAGTTAGCAGATTAAAAACCAGATCAAAAATATTTCTGTACTTTGAGCGCAATAAGTATTATTTGCGAATGACTTGAGAATGTGTAGATGTTTTTATATAAGTAAATCTTATTTCTTTTTGGAAACTTTATATGAAAAACTTTCTACAGAAACTGATTGAGTATGTAAAGGAACTTTTCCAAAAACTTTCTGAATTCTTAAAAGGAATTTTTCCTGAAGGAGAAGAGAAGCCAATTGAGGAAGAAAAGCCTGTTGAGGAAGAGAAGCTAGTTGAGGAAGAAAAGCCAGTTGAGGAAGAAAAGCTAGTTGAGGAAGAAAAGCCAGTTGAGGAAGAAAAGCCTGTTGAGGAAGAAAAGCCTGTTGAGGAAGAAAAGCCTGTTGAGGAAGAAAAACCTGTTGAGGAAGAAAAGTTTGTTGAGGAAGAGAAGCCTAAAGGGGAAAATTGATTAAGTTCATTATTCGCTTCTGAGCTTTCTCAATAATTCAAGGCACACACTTCATTAGCCAGTAGTTAATCTCCTTTGATGCCATAGGATCTCAGCGGTATTACAATGTGTGGATGGTGTATGAATGGCTTAACATTCTCACCCCTATTTCTTTATTCTATTTCAATCAGGTTTCTATTACTAATAACTAACAGAAAGCAAGTTTCAGAAAAAATGATGATTGCTAATAAGAACCCCTGTTGAGAAAACTAGTGCGCAAACAGATTTGAGTTTTTAGTATGTTTTATCTATATGATTTTCAAAACCAATCTAGACAACACTCATTGATGGAGTGATGTCTGGACGGTATGTGTTTATTTAATGTGTATGAAGCTTTTTTATATCTATTCCTTAGAGCTGTATAAATAGTACTTTCTAATTCTTCTAGCTGATCTAGCGAAAAAATAATTCTTTTACCATTTCTTGTATGGCAAAAATTTTCCACACATTGATACTTTTACTCTGTCACCTTTTGGGTCTTCAACCTTATCGACGTTAATTGTAAAATCAATGGCACTCATGATTCCATCACCAAACTTTTCTTGAATAACGTCTTTCATGGGCATTCCATATACTTGCATGATTTCATAAAATCGATATATCAAAGGATCAGTTGGGATGACTGGATCTAGTGATCCTTTCACTGGAGGCGTTGTTAATAATTCTTTTAGTCCTAAATCAAGTCCTAACTTAGTCAATAATTTCTCAGCTTCTTCCTCACTTGCAGTTGCTTGACCATAAAAAAGACTTGCAACCCAGACTTCATCAAGTCCCAATAGATTTCCAATTTCCGAAAAGGTTAAACCTTTTTCCTTTTTTGCTTTTAATAGTAATGGAGTAGCTTCAAAAATTGACATAGAGATAAATCTAAGAATGAAAGATAGCTATCTCTCTAAAAGAAAAGATTCTTTGAGATAAGCAATTAATTAATAAGTCTTAGTCTTAATTCTTTCAGTCATATCAATTACATTATCTAATAATTGATTGTGTATATAATCTTACAATGAGTTTTTTATTTTCATGCAATAAAATTAAAAGTAAATAGAAATTATAAGTATTTGATTCGAATTAATTACTTGATATTTTTACAATAAATCATATTTTGAATCCTCTTTGATCTCGTTCCAAAGGTCTTTTATTGATTGATTAAATCCATTTGAAGTAAGAAACTTTCTTGCTTGAGCAACTCTTTCTTGAATGATTTTTTCTTGTGGAGTCATTTCATTAGCTGAATCAATCATGTGTTTGGAGCATATAGATTAATCTTGAATTTTCTTAAAGTATTTGAGAAGTGATAGTCGCTACAATATAAGTTCTACTAATAACTAACAGATCGCAACTGACAGAATATCTCAAAATTAAAGCTTAGAAAAACTGATCTTCCACATATTCTTTTGGAAAAGCTCGCTCTGAACGTCATTATCTGATTGTTGGCTCATCATCTATAAAACACCCAGGAACTATGACTTCTAAATCTTCTCGAAGTGTTCTTTCAATGGAGGAATATAAAGCAGTTCTTGCAGAAGCTTCAACCCTTGATAAGTCTTATTCAGAGACAGGTCACTTATACCAAGAGAATAGACTTCTTCCTAGACCTGTATGGTTTAAAGGGAGTAGGGATCGAGGTTTGAGAGAAGATATCGCAGCATAAAACTAAGATTGTTGTATTCATAGATCTGTTGATGCAAACAGATTTGAATTATTTGCATCTTTTCTATCCACACAATATTAAAACTCTCTTCAGACATCGCCCATTGATGTAGTGACTAGAAGGTGGTACGTTTTTCTTTATCGAGTATTCATTCTTTCCCTATGTCTACTTTCTAGAGGTGAGTATGAAGTTATTTATGTCCCGTATATGTCGTTAGATCAGCTCAGATATTTTTGTGATATTTTATATGTTTAATTTTCTCTTCGTTTGTAAGACATCAATTGTCTTTTTATTGAATGGAGATGCTTGCTCATTATCCCAATCACTTTTATTCAAGTAATTTATTCTTTAGATTCATGACTTTGCTTGTTTGGTTAACAATATCTTTAAGATCCTTTCTTAATGGAGAAATATATCGTTTTGAAATGTCTAAATCAAAGTTCTGTTTATTCAACTTGACGTGATAATTGACTTTTTCACCAGTATTTAATTCCTTATAGTCACTCCTTTGGTGAGAACCTCTACTTTCTTGTCTGGTTAACGCAGAGAGGATTGTTGCTTCAGCAGAAATTACAGATGCTTCTAAATCAAAGATCTGAACAAGATCATCACAACTTTGGTAGTCAATTCTAACATCAATGTCCTGAATAACGTCTTTGATGTCTATAATTTTTTTTAGTCCTGACTCCAATAATTTTTTATCTTTAATCACACCACAATGCTTCCACATGATGCTGCTTAATTCATGTTGTAATGGCTTTGCTAATTCTGTACCTTTATTTATGAATTTATTTATATTGTCATGGGCATTTTTAATAGAAATATCAGATCTGATTTGTGACTTTAATTTGTTTGAATAATTAACACTTGCCATTCCGGCTCTCTTTCCAAAAATTAAAATTTCCGCGAGAGAATTTCCACCTAGACGATTTGCACCATGTAATCCACCAGCCACTTCGCCTGCTGCATATAAACCTCTGACTGATGTGCAATGCTCTTCAGGACTTATAACAATACCTCCCATTGAATAGTGTGCAGTTGGAGCTACTTCCATTGGCTCTTTTGAGATGTCTAGCATTTGTGCATCTAAAAACTGTCTGTAAATACTTGGCATTTTTTCCATTATGAAATCTTTACTCATATGACTTATATCTAAATACACTCCTCCGTTAGGGGTGCCTCGCCCTTCGGCTATTTCTGTGTAATTTGCTATGGCAACTCTATCTCTAGTTGAAAGCTCCATTCTCTCTTTATCATAATTAACCATGAATCGTTCTCCTTGGTTATTTATCAGTTTTCCTCCTTCCCCCCGAACTGCTTCTGTCACTAATGTTCCTGCAATCTCTTCTGGGAAAAGCATGCCTGAGGGGTGAAATTGAACCATTTCCATATCTCTTAATTCGCAACCTGCCTTGAGACTTAAGTACAAGCCGTCTCCTGTATTTTCTTTTTTTCTAGATGAACTTCTTTTCCATATTTTTGTATGGCCTCCTGTGCAAAGAATAACAGCATCAGCTAAATGCACTGTTCTTTCAGCTGTACTTATATCGAATGACATTGCTCCAAAGCAAATGTCATCTCTAATAAGAATCTGAGTAACATATTGGTTGTCATGAATTGGAATACTTAAAGACTCTGCTTTCTTAAGAAGTGTTTTTAGAATTGATAAACCTGTAAAATCTCCCGAGTAACAAGTCCTTCTATACGAATGAGCTCCAAAAAATCTTTGATCTAGAAGCCCATTTTTTAATTTTGCAAAATTCGCTCCCCATTTATCTATTTCTTGAACAAGTGTTGGAGACTCTTTAGCCATTATCTCAATTTGGGATGTATCTCCAAGTCCATACCCCTCGATATAAGTATCTGCAAAATGTCTTTTCCAAGAATCTTCTTTATCGACATTCCCAAATGCCGCATTAATTCCTCCTGCAGCCAAAACAGTATGTGAATCTGTCTTTGCTCTCTTCCCTAGTACTGATACTTGAAGCCCAGCGAGCTTGACTTCAATAGCAGCTCTTAACCCGGCACCTCCACAGCCAATTACCAAAACATTTGAAATTTGAGTTGTGTGGTTATAATTTGTCATTGAATTTCCTGAAAATAATTAAAAGCTCTATTGAAGTTGGGATAGCAATTATTGACTGCTTTTAAATCTTATCTCCTCATTTAATGTTTTAAGCCTAATTCTCAGAAAGCAACTCAACTTAAACTCTACGAATTATCTTTTGATATTTATGATCTCCTATGGGGAGATTGAACCCTAGCGCCATTAATTAAATGACTTTAAAGATTCCTGCCAAAAATTGAGGAATTAAAAACATATTTTTTTATTACCAGTTATCAATAAGTCTCTATGTCTATTGCTCTGTGTCGTTATTAATTGCCTTTCATTGTCCTGAAAGAAAATTAAGGAATTAGGAAATAAAAATTGGCTGATATGGACTTGTGTGCAAGTCCTTTTGATTGGGCTTATAACCATAAGGAAACTTACTTATTGCTCGAAGGTTACGTGACCGGTAATTTCTGAATGTTGAGTACCTGTGAAGCTGGGGACAGGTAATCTAGTTGTATTCCTCACCAGGGATGGACTGTAGTGAAGATTGGATGTTCATCAGGCAGTACGTAAGCATGATCGATTTGTTGATTCTTGGCGGTTGGAATGAAGTTGGAATGAAACTACTTTCATAACAAATTTCTTAATCAGAATTCAGTCTTATTAATATGTATCTAGCTGATTCAGAAATTTCCTACTTCTTTCATGCCTTGCATTAGAAAAGAAAATATTTGGAGGAGATGTTTCTATGACTTTACCTGAATCCATAAATAAAACTTGATCACTTACGTCTTTAGCAAAACCAATTTCATGTGTTACTACAACCATTGTCATCCCTTGTTCAGCGAGGTTTCTCATCGCGTCAAGTACTTCGTTGATTCTCTCTGGATCCAAAGCACTTGTGGGTTCATCGAATAAAAGTAATTCAGGCTTTAAAGCTAAAGCTCTCGCTATGGCTACTCGTTGCTGTTCCCCTCCGCTAAGTTGACTTGGATATTTTTTTGCATGAGAATCTATTCCCATTTGATTCAAGAGATACATGCCATATTTTTCCGCCTCAATTTGACGACGTTTTTGCACATGTACGGGTGCGAGAGTGATATTTTCAAGAATTGATAGATGAGGGAATAAATTGAATTGTTGAAATACCATACCTACTCTTCTTCTTATTTTTTGGATTTTCCTTTCATCATGAGTGGAATCAACTTTTATTCCTAAAATATTTAGTTCTCCTTTATCAAAAGTTTCAAGACCATTAAAAGTCCGTATTAGAGTACTTTTCCCTGAGCCTGAAGGACCCATGACTACTAAGACTTTCCCTTGATCAACTGTAAGAGATACATTATCAAGAGCTCGTAATCCTTTTGTGTAAGACTTAGTTAGATTCTTCGCAACTACAATAGGGTCCATGAATTCTCAGAAATTAGTTTGATTAATGGTCATTCTTTGTTCAAGATGTCTTGCTAGAACAGCCATGATTGTACAAACCATCCAATAGACACATGCTAACCAAACATAAACTTCAATATATTGACCAATAAATTCTGGATTAGCCAAGATACTTCTGCCTACACCTAGTAACTCCACTAATCCTAAAATAGCCATTAAAGATGTATTTTGAAAAAGTCCAATAGATTGGTTAGTCAGAGCAGGTAATGCAATACGTAAAGCTTGAGGAATTAATACGAATTGAATGATTTGGTATTGGTTAAGGCCAAGGCTATTGGCTGCTTCTATTTGAGTGTTGGGGATTGACTGGAGCCCTCCACGAATATCTTCCGCTATGTAGGCAGAGACAAAAAGAGTAAATGCAAAGATAGCTCTCCAAACACGATCAATTTCTATTCCAACTGGAAGGAATAGAGGTATTAGTAGTTGACCAAAGAAAAGTACTGCAATAAGAGGAATTGCTCTCATAGCATCTATATAAATTGAACTTAGCCTCTGAATCAATGGTAATGAACTCTGTCGACATAGTGCCAAAATTATTCCAAAAGGTAATGATAAGAATGAGCTACAAACAGTTAAAAGTATAGTTAGAGTTAAGCCACCCCAATATCTACTCATTATAGGTGATAAGCCAACTCCCCCATAAAGTAAAAATAGCCCCAAGGGTATTGTTCCTATCCATAGAATTAGTAGATTTTTACGTAGCCATCTCCACTTAGGACCGTACAGAGTAAAGATGCTGAGTGAAAGAAGACTAATAATCCAAGTAGCAGGTCTCCATTGTTCATTAGGTGGAAAACTGCCAAATGCGTATAAAGGAAGATTTGATATTACAACTTTCCAATCAGCCTTAAATATGAGCCATTCAAAAGTATTCACACAAGTTACACTAATCAATACAATAATGAGCAAACTAATAATAGTATTGAATAAATTTGAAAATAAGGTCTTCCTTAGTTTCTTATAGGAAATTATTATTGGATTTATATTGATTTTGAACATTAATTAACTATATTTCCGTGATTTTAAAATCAATTTATTTATGATTTCCATGGTATTAGTTATCAATAGATTTAATAGCAAGAAACTAACAAGTAATATAATAAAACATTCTATAGCTCTTCCTGTTTGATTTATAATAGTATCATTAATTGCATAAATATCTGAATAACCAACTGCGATTGCTAAAGTACTATTTTTAGCAAGGTTAAGATATTGGCTTGTTAATCCAGGAATTATTGCTGGTAAAGCCTGTGGAAGTATTATACGTATAAGTCCTTTTCTTTCTGCAAGTCCTAAGCTTCTAAATGCTTCCCATTGCCCTTGGGAAACAGAAAGAATACCTCCACGGATTACCTCTGCTATGTAAGCACTGGTAAAGATACTTAGGCCAAGTAATAATGCTAGAAACTCCGAGGAAAAAGTTAATCCTGAAAACTCTATCCCTTGGTTTGAAATGTTAAATATATTTTTTATTTGGATAAACATATTGTCTTTTAAACCTAAAAACCCAACAAAATACCAAAACATAAGTTGAAGTAAAAGAGGAGTTTGTCTAATTATTGTTATGTAACCAGCCGAAATGAGACGTAGTAATGAGTTTTTACCTGTTCTTGCAAAGCCTATAAGTGTTCCCAATAAAGTAGCCAATATTAATGATGAAATAACAACTTTAAGACTGTTGAGCCAACCTATAAATAATGCCCAAGCATAGCTATCTGAGGAGGTATAAGGTAATGGGTATTCCGCTAAAGCAAAACTTGCTGGTTTGAAAAGCCAGCTAAAATTAAAACCAAGACCTGTTCTTATTAGATTTATTGTTAAATTATTAATTAGTATCCCAATCAAGCCAAAAAAGATAAAACTTATCCCAAGCTGCAAAAATATTTTTTGATTTATTTTCATTCCAGCAATAAATTGTTTTTAGTTAAATGGTGGTGAAATTTGTACACCTCCTTTGCTATACAAGTGATTTTGTCCTCTTGGAATAGGTACCTCGCTATTTTGTCCTAAGTGCCTTTCGTAAATTTCTCCATAATTGCCAGTTGAGCTAATTACTTTAACTACGAAGTCATTGCTAAGACCAATTTTTTCTCCTAGGCCTCCATCAATACCTAGAAATCTTCTTAAAGGTTTTAATTGAGGATTCTTCTTTGCAATTTGTACTTTTTCATCAATATTTGACTTTGTTATACCTTGTTCTTCTGCCGATATAAGTGAAAAGATAACCCATCTCATGGCGTCAGCTAGTTTCTGATCTTGGCCATCGGAGGCGGGAGCAAGTGGTTCCTTACTTAATACATCATCAAGAATAATATGTTCTTTTGGATTCTTAAAACCAGATCTGGCTGCTGCTAATTGTGAACGATCAGAAGTCATTGCTGAACAACGACCCTGTAAATAACCAGCAACTACTTGATTAAGATCTTGATATTTGATTGGCGTATAAGGCAGTGAGGCACTCTCAAATGCATCATTTATATTTTGCTCAGTAGTTGTACCTGAGCCTACACATATAGATTTATTTGCAAGATCTTTAAGACTACTAATTTTACTTTCCTTCTTGACCATCAATCCTTGGCCATCATGGAAAACAACTGGTGCAAAAGTTAATCCATTCCCTCCTGAGGAATCTCTACTGAGAGTGAAAGTGGTATTTCTTGATAACAGGTCAATTTCCCCAGTTTTAATAGCTGTGAATCTTTCTGCTGCAGTTAGAGGTCGATATTGGATTTTTTCTGAATCACCTATAATTGCAGCAGCAAATGCTTTGCATATATCGACATCTAGCCCTTGATAACTACCATCACTTTTCAGAAAACTAAATCCAGGAATCTTTCCACTTACTCCACAAATCAACTCATTGCGATTTTTTATTAGGTTAAGTCTAGAACTATTATCTTGATTTGTTGTAGCACAGCCAGCTAATAAAGCTGCTAGACCAACTATTCCTGATACCAATCGACGCATAATTTTTTTGATCATTAAATTTG
Source organism: Prochlorococcus sp. AG-402-M18 (assembly GCA_003216595.1). GTDB lineage: Bacteria > Cyanobacteriota > Cyanobacteriia > PCC-6307 > Cyanobiaceae > Prochlorococcus_B. The sequence goes on along the minus strand of QCIQ01000003.1, from coordinate 17,423 downwards.
ATTTTCGCCAGATTTTTCTATTTCCTAGGCAATTAAAGAAAATCTTTTACTTTTTCTTCATTGAAAGTTGTGATCCCAAAGATAAAGGCTGCTGAAACTTCTTAGGATATTTTTGTGAGTTTAAATCTATTTCTAAAGATAGAACATTTGACTTTATGTATAAATGAAGAAGCTGAAATCAACTAGATCAATTCCGGTTAATGAATCTGCATTAGGTCCACTTCTCATTGTCTAATAGTTGATTTCATTGCTATCGAATGATTTGTGTGTAAATATGGGATATAAAAAATTTTCGAAACCTTTCTAAATATAAAGAAAGAGATTCTTCTTATTGAATATTTTTTCCAAAAGTAGAAGTATTTATAAAGAGTATGTTTTGTGGAACAAGCTCTTTATCCTTTATGCATTTAATCCATTCTTTGTATTCTTGACCAATAGCTAACTGATCTCCAGTATTGAGATGGTCAGTTCTTTGAAGCATATGACATAAAAGGTCTGACATCGTTTCCTCGACAGATTGATGAAATGCCATTGGCTAAAAGTAGCTAATCTAAATTACCTTCTGAGATCAGTTTGTAAACTTCAAAAAATTTGGCTACTAGCACTATAAGTAATTTAAATGTATAGATGAATGAAAGTAATCCCCACGCCTGATTACTATGTAAACAATTGTTGGATTTATTTAATCTTAATTAAAACAGAATTTTATTATCTGCCTTTAACCTTTCTACTGTTTGATCGGTGAATCAACTTTTATTACATTAAAATTCCTTTACTATGTATCTTGCTTGAGAATGGAAAATATCGATTCCTAATAAGATGTCAAACATTTTGATATGAAAAATTTCAACACAAAAAAAATAATCAGAGCTTTATTAGTAATTGCTTGTCTTGCTTTCTTTTTGTTAATTGGTTTTATAATTAGTATTAATCTTATAGTTGATCCTATTATCTATTGGCTTGCTTCGACAGAAGGAGCCAGGATATTTATCAGCTGTATTCTATCTTGGTTAGGGATGTCGAAACTTTTCGACTTGTTTTATAAGCATTATAGGCGTAGTAAAAAATTGAAAAGGTTTAATGCTCTTAATATCCCTTACCCTCGAACTTTTAAGGGTAGGAAATGAGTAGTTTCTTATAAACTAAATAATGATTACAGCATTAAAAAACTTAATTTATTTTTCAGAGGAAGGTTGGGCAAATATATAAAGATTGTAGAAAGGAATAAATGAACAAAATGCCCATAAAACTAAGTTTTCTTTACCTATATCTCTAAGCCTTCTGATTAATAAAGCTATAAAAACTAAAAAAGATGGAATGCTATACAAATAACTCCAGTCATATCCTTCAGCGAAGGTATAAAAATCATTTGGATCATTAGCAAGGTTGTTATTAGATAGTATTGAAACCACAGCTCCTATTAATCCATCTAGGATAAAAAAGTGCCAAAAAGGTATTCTACTTGTTTTATCTTTGTAATTAAAAATCTGACTCCAAGCCAGAAAGTAATTTGAAAAAACTCTTTCTAAAAAATCCATCCTTTCTTTATATGTATAAATAATCTTGTAACATCTTACTCATAAAAAGCTCTAAAATTTTTTATCTCATAAATAAAATAATGAACCGTATCTTTCTTATGGCTCTATCTTTTTCTCTTATGTCTCCGATGGCAGTTAATTCTGATGATCGAATTTATGAAACCAAGAATATTTGTGGACGATACTATGCCGTCGAAATTAACGGTGGTGATGCTGCAAGGTTATTAGGCTTAAAAGATTCTGGTAGGGTAAGCTCAAGAGTAGAGCAGTACTGTAATTTCTTTCGCTAAGTTTCTTGATTATGCTTTCTGCTCTTACAGTCCTGTTACACATTTCGTAGTTGATAAAACTGTTTAAATAGAATGTGTTAGATATTAGCAATAACAGAATTTATTTATAAACTTCATGTTCAAGCGTTGAAAAAGATCATGAGGACTAAGGGGGGGGGGTAATATTTAGGAGTTAGCTTTAGTTATGGACGTGAGGCCGTAAGCTGTGTTGATTAGTCTTGTTAATGCTTCAACAGACTTTGGAATAAAAAACCTTTTTAAGAATTTAGATCTTCATATAAATAAAAAAGAGAGACTTGGTTTGATTGGTCCAAATGGATCTGGCAAGTCAACACTTTTGAGAGTCATTGCAGGAATAGAACCTTTAATGGAAGGAGAAAGGAGATGTTTATCTTCTTTGCGAATATCTTTAGTTGGGCAAGAAATAAGTTACAACAGTGAAAAAAGTATTTTGGAAGAAGTTCTTGAAGGGTGTGGAGAAAAAAGAAAATTATTACTGAATTTCAGTCAGCTAAGTAGAAAAATCGCTCAAAATCCAAGAGATGAAGACCTTTTGAAAAAACTTGGTCAGGCGAGTGAACTTATGGATGCAGCTGGGGCATGGAATTTAGAACAACAATGCCAAGATGTTCTAAGAAGACTAGGTATAAAAAATTTAGATAAGCCAGTAAAAGATCTCTCTGGTGGTTACCGCAAAAGAGTGGGACTTGCCGCTGCACTTGTCTCTAAACCAGATGTCTTACTTCTTGATGAACCTACTAATCACCTCGATGCATCTGCAGTGGAATGGCTTCAAAATTGGTTAGAGCATTATGACGGCGCTCTTGTCTTGATAACTCACGATAGATATGTTCTTGATCGCATTACTACTCGGATGGTCGAAATCAATAATGGAGAAGCTCAAAAGTATTCGGGAAATTATCGCCAATTTCTTCAACAAAAAGTTGAAAAAGAACAATCAGAGGCATCTAAAAAGAAAAAATTCCAGGGTGTTTTAAGAAAGGAATTAGCTTGGTTAAGACAAGGTCCTAAAGCAAGGAGTACAAAACAAAAAGCACGTATTCAAAGGATTGCTGAAATGCAAGCGAAACCTAAAAATCATGTCAAAGCTAAATTAGAAATGAATTCATTGAGTAGAAGAATTGGAAAAATCGTAATTGAAGTTGAAGGTTTAGGACTCTCTTTAAATGACAAAGAGAATAATTTGGATCTTTTACATGATTTCACTTATAGCTTTAGTCCAGAGGATCGAGTAGGTATTATTGGTCCAAATGGAAGTGGTAAATCGACTCTTTTAGATCTAATTGCAGGTAGAAGATTGCCTACTAGTGGGGAAATAAAACTTGGAGAAACCGTTCATATTGGCTATCTCGATCAACATACAAATGATTTAAATCAAGGGGATGGTCTAAGCCGCAAAGTTATCGAATTCGTGGAAGAAGCTGCATTACGTATTGATCATGGAGGAAAACAAATTACCGCATCACAACTCTTAGAAAAATTCCTGTTTCCACCCAGTCAGCAACATAGTCCTCTACTTAAACTTTCAGGAGGAGAAAAAAGAAGACTTGCTCTTTGTAAAATGCTCATACAAGCTCCCAACGTATTGTTGCTTGATGAACCTACAAATGATTTAGACATACAAACATTAAGCGTGCTAGAAGATTTTCTTGAGGACTTTAAAGGTTGTGTTGTAGTTGTATCGCATGATAGATATTTTCTTGATCGAACCATTGATCGAATTTTTAATTTTGAAAATGGTCACTTACGAAGATATGAAGGTAATTATTCTCGATTTCTGGAACAAAAGATATTAGAGGAGCGCAACAATGAGAGAGAAGTACGAGATAAGATAGTTAATAATTCACAAAACAAGTGTGGATCAGAAACAAAATTAAATCCTCCAAATAATACTAGAAAATTGAGTTTTAAAGAAGCTAGAGAATTAAAAGAACTAGACTTGAAACTACCTATATTAGAAAAAGAGAAAATATTTTTAGAAAAAAAAATAGCTGATAGTGATGTAGATATTAGTGAAATCAGTCATCAATTAGCAGATCTTATAGAATCTATTCAAGAGCATGAGGATAGATGGATTGAGTTAAGTGAGTTGTCTGAGTCGGCAAAATAACAACGTAATTTTTCTCATGACGAAGAAATACAGATAGAGACCAGATCATCACCATTGACATTTTTTAGAATAAATACTAAAAAAGTATGTAGTTTTTACTACTCAATCGTCCGATCTGCTTATGTAGTCCGCAGTTTGACTCAAGCCACAGAACGGGGACTTGAGAGCTTTCAAGTAGCTTTGACAATGGTCAATATGTATTTCAATGGAAGATCATTTGTCTATTTTAATTCTGCATCAAAGTCTCAAATAAAGCTCACTTATAGAGGATTAAATTATTCAAGATAATCTCTTGTCTCTAAAAATTCAATGTATTTCAATCCATCCACATTGTTAGAAAAAGATTATTTTATTTTTAGGCATACTAAAGATTGCTCAATTTGTTGATTATTGATAGTGATATTTTCATAAATTATAAATGACTCAGTTTCGTAGTTATTAATACAAGAGGATAGTATTGTTTTCGTTTTTAGGTTATTAGCTTTGTTGCTTGGGCATGGAAAACCTTTACAAGAATGAAATTTTATTATTCTAAAATTTGTTATGTTGGGCTTTTAACTATAATAATTGAATGTACACAGATGGATTGTGAAGTTGATTAAATGGCATAAATCATTTGTTGAACGTGCTCAAAAAGAAATGGGAATATCTAACTACGCCCTTTATTGGTTTGGATTCCTTGAGGGCGCTTTAGTTATGTGGTTACTTATGAAAGTTATTTCTGCCTTATGGATAAAATCTGAGTTTCCTTTTTAATAAAGATGTTTTTAATAGGTGAAGTATGGAGTTTCTAAAAAAAGTCCCTCCAAATATTTATCTGATTTTTTCTTTGATTTTCATAACAACAGCTATTGCAGTTCTTTTTTTAGGGAAATTTATCTTTGCCATCATTTCCTTTCTAATAGGACTTATTTCATTAATAACATGGACTTTTTTTGGATTATTCGAAGAAACTTAAAACACATAGATGCTTTATTAAACTTAGATATAAAGATATGGCTAGCAATAAATTTTCATGATTACAGTATCCATTAGGTGCTTGTTTTCCTTATGAATGAATTTATTCTGATAAAAGAAATATTGCCTTTTAGTTGAAAATGGCTATTGATCCAGAAGTAATTCCCTCATCAAGTAATAAAGGGAGAAGCGCAGGTAGATATGTTCCAAAATGGGCAATTTACAGCTCTGCCGGAATAGGGGTTTTGGTTCTAGTTGGGTTAATTAAAACCCTTCTCCCTTTAATTGGAATGGCTTTTTTATTGGCTTTCATCTGGAAGCAATCAACAACTAACCGAAGATACTGAGAATTTTGTTCTCCAATAATTAATGTCGTTCTCCAGGTAAGGTTTGATTTATCTCCCGATAATGAAATGGTGAACAGAAGGAACGGTTCTATAGAGAATGTAAATAATAAGAACTAGCAAATTACCTCCAACAACGGCCGCTCCTGCGGCAAAATTTCCTTCTTTGGTGGTGTAATCCCACTTTGGCTCGTTATCTGTCATGGTTGAATTATTAATAACTTTATTATTGCCATTTATCCAAAGCCTTCAACAAATATAACTAATAAAAGAATAAAGAAACACCTAATTTTTTTGAAATTCAAAATATAATCCACTTTTCTTAAATGGGAAAGAGATCCAAATAAAAGGTTTGAGAGTTTTTTGCTCTTCAAATCTCTCATTATGACTACGTTGTCGAATTCAAAACCTATGCTTCCTCTTTAGAAATCACTTCGGCATCAACCACTTCTTTTGAATCAACAAATTCGTTTCTTTTCCTATCTATCCAACTATTAATTCCAAATACGAGAGGCTTTGATCCTCGATAAATAAAAATGGCGGTAGGAAGAACACTGATTATCCCAACTGCAGGGTTTTTGAATATGAGTCGTCCTGCTTTGACATTAAAAAGAATAATTAATAGAGAAGGAATTAAGACACTGATAATGGTCTTTAGAGCTTCAGTCCATCCAACACAATAAAACCACCAAATTGATGCTATACCAAAAAAATATAAAATAAAATAAGTCATGAATATCACTTACTCATTAATTCGATTCTAATTATTTAAAGAATTTTAAGAACTTCTTTTATGCTTTGAGTTGCTCGTTTCAAGGCGGTAAACACTAAAAGCTATCAATAGAGTTACTAAAATCGACGCAGCCACCCAACTTAATTGACTTGAGGTCATCCCTAAGTAAGGACCATTAATAGGTTGTTCAGACCAAGTGCCAGGCAAGTGCCACACCTGAGGATTCGCGAGAAAAACCATGCAATACCTTTCCATTACTTTATGAGCAAAGTTTATATTTAAAATGTACGAATGCTATGAATAATTACTTATCGTTACTTCTTCTTAGAACTAAGATTGATGACTAATTTGATTTTTAATTAGTAACGGATTTTTTAAATCCTTTAAAAATAATAATTACTCATGGCAAAGCTTTGAAACATAAGCCATCTTTAAGTTGAATTCATTTCGAGGTCACAATGTCTAGAGCTGTGAACTGGGTTTTGCTGCAATTGGCTATGAGTTATTACGGAGACTCTATGAAAGAGTTTCAAGTTGACAATGATTAGTTATTTATAAGTTTTGAATATTTTTTAATTTCTCATAATTTTCATGAAATTACTAACTCAGTTCAGTATTCCTAATCCAAGCAAGGCTGATTTGGCTAAAATGAATAATAAAACTTCAAAAACACTCAAAAAAGCAGCTAAACAATAAATCCTTGTTGAGCTTGAGAAGATTGTTCACGTTCTCTGAGGATATCATTACGTGAATCACTACCTTTTTTATGGTTAGAAATACTTTTAACGTTGAATTTTTAAGATAAGAAGTTAATTCAATTATTTGTAGTTTTTGTCTCAGGATCCCTTGCATTGCTAAGCATTTGAATTTTAATTTCTAGCTTTGATAATGATAATGATAATGATAATGATAATGATAATGATAATGATAATGATGGGGATGGGATGTCTTATCCAACTCGGGATAGCTATCAATTCACAATTTTAGAAGGTTCATGACATCTAACCACTAGATGCGAGATGTTCATGTGTGACACGTCCGTGTCACACTAAGCTGTAGGTCTTGTTGGCGATTGCGATCATTGTCAGTTCGTTTTTTCTCTTAAGTCTTTGACTAGAAGTCAAGCATTACTACTTGGACATAGCTTTTTGCCTTTTCCCATTACGAAAGCGTGTAATCGGACCCGACCGAACCTTTACATTCTTCAACAAAGCACTTGCCTTGGACTCACACGCTAATCAGCATATGACATCTTCTTTTCAGGTCATTACAGAATACGACAAGCAAAATAGATTTGCTCGTGAAACTCCTCCACAATTAGTAGAAAACTAAAACTATAGCTATCCAAAGAAAGCTATGAAAACCAATGAACTTAGGGCAATGATAGGAATCATTAGCCTTTTAGGTGCATACGTCACAACTTGATAAATCATCCTAGGTAGCTTTTGAACTCAGAATCATCCTCCAAATCTGGTGACTACATCAATGTGTTTAACGAATTCAGGCCGGAGTCCGCTGAGTTGTCTAACGGTCGCAGGCAAATGATTGGTATAACTTCTTTCCTTTGGTGCATATGCAACAACAGGACAAATTATCCCTGACTTTTTCTGAAAGGCAATTAAAAAAAATTGCTGATGAGATGTACCATTGTCTCGCGATGATTCATCTGATCAACCAATTTTAATTACATCATTTTGGCTAATTCACTATTGATTTATTATTCATGTCATGTTTTATAACTATACTTTGTTGTGAATTTGTATTGGTATGTCTAATCCTACTTGAGTATATTGCTCAAAGTTGTCATCATATAGAGGAGATATGGCGTTTTTGTGATGGGTGACAACATCGACGCCATTTGATCCATTTACGCCTGCGTGTAAAAAAAATTATACTTGTGCTGTTTCACAAAACACGAATAGGGACAAAATGAAGAAGCTTTGTACCCCCCTGAGCTCGCGATTCATTCATAATCGAAAATAGTTAATTTATAAATCCCGGTTTCACCTAGGCAGATATTCTTATAAAAATTATAATTCTGGCTATGTTTCTGTAAACTAACCTTGCTCAGAACCAAGACTTTTTAACTCCGAAAAGGAAAACACTTGTTTATTTATTATTGACCCTTCTGAGGATTCTTGATGTATGGATCTAGAGGATAAAACCCAAGGCCCACCTATGAATAAAGGTATAAAAACATCTTTGTAAAAGCTTTTTTCCTTTAATTCTTTTTTTGAAATTGGATCAAGATATTGACTAGAATAACTCTTGCTTAAGTATCCATTACCAGTATGAGTCACATCCTTAGTGCGGATGATTATTAAATTTCCATGAATATGCCTATAAACCATAGTAACAACATCGTTTTTGACTCTATACTTATCACCTTCATTTTTTCCTCCAACTATAACTTCTGAGCCAATTTCATTTGTATCTCCAAAAGTAAAGGTATTTTTACCATGAGTTTGATCAAATGATCTTCTAACTCGATGAATAGCAACTTCCCAAAGTTGTGAAGAAATGGCTTTGTGTATTTCTTCGTCATCTATTTCGTTAACAGTGGCTTTTAAATCTTGTCCTAAGTAAAAGCTTCCTTCTACTTCTCGTTCGCCATCTGTCCAAGAACATCTACCTTTATAACCTGAAAAATCTGACTCCCAAGTGTAGCGATTTTCATAGGCAGACTTAAATAAATGCGTACAATCTGTTCCTGTCATTTCCTTGGTTAGCATAAAACTCTGTTTATGTATTATTTTAGTCAATTAAAGATTTTAATAAACTAATTAAAAATATATTTACGAAACACAATTATTTATAGTTATCTATCGCGATTGTTAAGAGCAATAAACACAGGTAAATTACTTTCCAAGAAATAATGTTTATTTGCATTTTATTTAAGGTTATTTTTTTTGATAGCCAAGACCATGCAAGAAATGGCTATCAAGCAAAAGCATCCCCTGAGTTGAAAAAACTCTTGCTATGTATTTTTAATATATCTTCTAAATTTTGTCAGATTTTATGATACACATAACTGCAAATCATTTAACTTTAGTAGCTATTAAAAGATTACTCGTTATTTTCATCAACTGAGGATGTTCTATTTTTTGAGCTTAGAGACTCATCCTTGGTATCAGTTTTTTCATCCAAACCCCAACTTCTTTTGATTTCTTTTAGTGATCGGCCACTCTCTCTTTGTTGAGGACTTAAGGGGATCCAACTCCAGTCAATCAAAAGTGTGGCGGCGACGCCAAAAAGGACATGTCCGACAAGTACGCCTACAACATCAACTGTAGTGAGTGATTCTTGTCCAATCGAGGGGTCGTACAAGTCTTTTCTCATAGATTTTTATAATTATAAGAATTTAACAAGTGTTTCAAAGAAAAGGTATTGATTAAAGTTTCGTTTTTTATATAGATTTTTCTAATGTGTTTGATCATTTTTACTAGTATGTTCGGTTGCCCACCACCAGCTGCAGTCATTACCCCGTTACATTCCTTTACATAGATTAATCCATTTTTCAAATGACTCCTGAAGCAGAAAAGTTTAACGGTTGGGCAGCAATGCTTGGCTTTGTTGCAGCCTTTGGCGCATATGCAACAACAGGACAAATAATCCCTGGCATCTTTTAATTTTTTAATTATGCAACCTTCTAACAAAACAATTCTAGAAAGAAGTATAGGAAGGCCAGCAATGATGACTTTCGTACTTTTAACAGGTATCTACTTAACAACTGGCCAACTTATCCCTGGTGTTGTGTAATGTCTAATCAAAACAACAAAAAAAGAAACATTGATCCTGAAAAGGTAACCGCAGAAAGGCTTAACGGCTATGCAGCCCTATTTGGTTGTATCGCTTTGGTTGGAGCATATTCATCAACAGGTCAAATTATCCCTGGTTTTGTTTAGCCGATAAAAAATTACTTCAAAAATTGTTGAACTTTTTTTTAATTGATTTTTGGCAATAGTTTGTTTACTCGGATCAGCTATTGACAGTATCTCTTTGGTTTAATAAAACCAAGGAATATAATCTTTCTAAAATCAATAAAAAGCTCTCTAATTGAGAGCTTTTTTGTTTAAAAGGAATATCTAATATCTATGAACTCAAAATTCAGAGGAATATTCCTTTTGATTGAACAAAGCTGTGAAAAGCTGGATTATGAAGGTATTCAATATACAAAGCGATAACAAATGCACCACTCAAGCAACCACTAGCAATAATTGATCCAAAAATAAAAACTTGTTTTTTGCTTACTTTCGGCTTCGTATCTCCATATACAAATGTCTTTGATCTTGAGACAGTCATTTAAGTTTTTTCAACTACTTAATACCTAGCCATAGCATGTCTTGATTATTTCCTGCTTAAGGGTTTCTTTATGAAACTCTGTCCTTGTAAATAGCTTGACAGGAAAATTCTTGAATTTCTCCATTAGGTAAGAGCTGAGCGAATCTGGGTTCATCCATTCTTAATCCATTTCTCTCATCCTGATAGCTCCATAACCATTTCTTGTCAGTGAAAGATATATCACCGACTTTAAAAGATACTGGGAGCATGAGGTTTATGTCTCGCCAATGAAGAACAATAAACGCTCCTTTATCAATATTTTCAAGATCATTAGTTATTGAAAAATCTCCATTTAAGTTATTCCTGATGACCGCAGTTAATCTATCTCCATCACAAATGAAACTTGAAGAAGGATTAAGAGTAATAAGTAAACTAAGAAAAAATGAAATGAAAATCATTTGTTTTGATTATAAGAGAAATTCTTCTCTGTAAATAAGATTATTTTATTTGTGATCATAATTCGTTTTTTCTAATAAAAGGAATTTATTTGATACTCGATTAGAGTATAAATTTTGTAAAATAAATCTATCAAATAGATTCTTCAAATCAAAAACTCACAAGATTCTAATTCTAATTTGAATTCTACGAAAATCAGTTGTACTTATCTTGGAGATTTGCACACTGAAGCAATACATTTTCCTTCAGAGAGTATTATCCATACTGATGCACCCAAAGACCATGACGGACAAGGAAAAGATTTTGCTCCAACTGATTTATTAGCTTCTTCTTTAGGAACTTGTATAATTACAATTATGGGTATTGAGGCAAAACGTAGAGGTTGGGAACTTGGTAAGATTAAAATTGATGTTTATAAAACAATGACTTCAGATGGACCTAGAAAAATAAAGACTCTTGAGCTAGAAATTTTTATGCCATCTGAAATAGATTATGAAAAGTATAAAATCCTTCAAAGGACCGCTGAAAAATGCCCTGTAAAGCTTAATCTTGAGTGCTCTATAGATATTAAGTTGAATTGGAATCAAACAAAAAATTAAAACAGAAGTAGATATTTTTTGTTATTTTTTAAATATATTTTTACATTGTATTATTTTTTGTGGGAGTAATCAAAATACTAATATATTGCTATGTTAATTTTAGATTATTTGACTATTAGCAATGACAAGGGATTGGGACTCAGGTCCATCATTTTATAAGAAGGGTTCGTTCCATAATAAAATAGGCATGATATTACTTTGGATCTTTATATGCTTGGCCTTCATTCAAATTTTTATATTGATTCTTAGTTGAATTATATTTCCATAATTCTTTAATATTAGATTAGTGTTGAATTCTTATAATATTAAATTCTAAATAGATTGAATTGATTTCAATTTATCTCAGTTTTGATTTAATTATGATTCTTCTCAAAATTACTAATGCATCAGACGTGGTTGCCTCTAAAGCAGGTAAATTATTCGAGAAAATGACTCCAGAAATGATTGATCAGAAATTAGTAGAAACTCAGGTGATTCAACAGATGATTGATCAACTTCAATTAGAGGGGCTAAAAGGGCATATCTCTAGCGTCAAAGGGCTAGAGATTAGTGAAGATACTTTGATAACTAAAAGTAGTTTTAAAATTAGGGCTACGAAGAGCTTCTAAATAGAAAAAATTAAATTCTTTACTCATAATAAAAAAAGAAAAAACAACTGCGAGACTAGCTTTAATATATTTTCTAGTAAGGTTTTCCCGTTTAGATTTTCTTTTTAATAGTGAGTTTAGCTTAATATTATTTAACTTTTTTTATGAAAACCTAATTGTTTATTATTGAGAAGAGAATTGTTTTTATTACCCAACATTATCTATTCTTAAATCATATAAATAAGAAATTATTTTGGGTTTTGGTGCCCCAAAAATAAGCAATGAAGAAGAGCGTTTAAGAGCTCTTGCTGAGTACAGAATTTTGGGTACTCAGCCTGAGCAATGCTATGACGACATAACGAAAATTGCTTCTTTAACTTGTGAAACTCCTATATCTTTAATGAGTTTGGTTGATACAGATAAGCAATGGTTTAAATCAATGTGTGGGTTTGAGACGAAAGAAACATCAAGAGACGTTTCTTTTTGTGCTCATGCAATTGCTAGTCCAGAACCTTTGATTATTGAGGATGCTTTATTAGATGAGCGATTTAAATCCAATCCTTTGGTGGTTGAGGAGCCAAAAATTCGTTTATATGCTGGGTTTCCATTACAAACCCCAAATGATCAGCGAATAGGAACTCTCTGCGTGATTGATAGAAAGCCAGGACATTTGTCTGATCAACAGCATCAAATTATGGAGGCATTATCTAGACAGGTTGTAACTTTATTGGAACTTCGTAAAAGATCTATGCGTCTTCTTGATGCTCTTACTCATATGCATAACACTGAGGGTATTTTAACAACATGTTCATATTGCAAAGAGGTTAGGGATTCGGATGGTGAGTGGCAGCATCTAGAAAAATACCTTTCAAAAATATCAGATATTCGTTTTAGCCATGGGATTTGCGATATATGTATGGAGAAGCACTTTCCTGATGTATTAGAAGTTTGGAGTGATGACAAACTTAATTTTAATAGTAAAAAAAATAAGCCAGAATGCAAAAAAAGTAGTTAGTTAGCTAAAAAATAAATTCATGTGACTAAGTCGATTCTTAAACTTTTGATGAGTATTGAATTCTTTTGAAATTTATTGAGCATAAAGTTTGAAATATGATAGGTTTTTTTGCAGCAATATCTGCAGTTATATCTTGGACATTTGCGTGTTCTATTTGGCGTAGACAATCTGAAAACTTGCTACCTCGGCAAATCAATATTTATAAAAATCTTCTTGCTTCAATCTTCTTTTTACCAGTTGTTCTAACAATAAGTTGGGTCTCTGATATGTTTTCTATATTTGTTTTAATGATAAGTGGAATAGTCGGTATTTCTATAGGGGATACGTTATATATAAATTCTTTAAAAATAATAGGGACTAGAAAAACTCTTTCATTTGAAGCGTTAACACCAATAATTGCAACTACTTTAGGAACATTTAGTATCAATGAGATATATCCTCAAAAAGTATGGATAGGATCTTTGATTGTCTCTTTTTCTTTATTGATGATTGTACGTCAAAATACATTTCAAAAAGAGGACTCTAGAGAAATAAATATTCTTGGCATACTCTGCGCATTTGGGTCGGTATTTTGTGCTGTTTTGGCAGCTTTAATGTCAAGACTTATTTTAATCAGCTCTTCATTAACCCCCTTACAAACTACTGAAATTAGACTTTTATCAGCATCAATATTCTTATTTTTAATTTTTAAAAAAGATTTTATTGATCTTCTTACAAATAGATCAATAACTAAACAAAATCATTCAAGTTTAATTTTATCAACCTTACTTGGTACAAATTGTGGAATATTATTTCAACAGATAGTGTTTAAATTTTTACCTATTGGGATCGGGTGGACTTTGTTAAGCCTTTCTCCTGTTTTTGCACTTTTTATTTCAAAAAGAGAGGGAGATGAAATAAATAAATTAACAATTTTTTATTCTTTTTTATCTTTTATTGGAGTTGCTATCGTTTTGATTTAGACCTCAAAGTAATCATTCTCTTGCCAATATTCATCTGGATCATCTTCGACGTCGGGTGGATCTTCTAGCTCACCTGGTTTTTCACCTAGCAGTATAAGCAATCCTTCCAAATATCTCATTTCTGAGGGATTATCTGATTTATCAAGGCGATCCTTCACTTTTTTAGCTACTTGAGGCTCACCTCGCTCAACAGCTTTTGTTAGTAAATAAAGAGGATCACTTTTGGGGTCTATCTCTTTCATTTTAATTAAAAATTATTTAGGTAGGTAGATTCAGTTTTTCATATATTCAAGATAAACTTCTATCAGTTGTTCCAGGATAAAAAAGTGTATTTTGGGTAATATTAATGGCTGAAAACTTGATAGGTTCCCAAATTAAATCTCTTGTAATCAAAAAACGAATATCTTTCTCTTTTAAAAATTTCTCATTGACAAGTTCTTGCAGTGCTTTTATCGGTATTTCTCCCCATTTGCTGGAATTAGTTAACCAATTATCCATTTCCCAAACGGGCTCAGAATTTATTATTTGAAATCCAAAGGCGTTTTCCCTGTCTTCTGATATCTCCGAAAGGTACCAGTCACCTACAACTCCATAAAGGTGACAATAAATTACGTCATCAACCGATCCTTGCCTTTTCCCTGATATTGACTTCATCAATTTAGCTGTTGACTCTGGAAGGAGAACAAGTGGATTTTGGTTTTGGTCGGACAAAATAAGATAGCTGTATAATCCTTTTTTATAAAGGATTTAATACCTAATTATATTTTTTAAAAAGTACATTTAGTTCTTTTAATTTCTTATGTAATAAACTTTCTGATTTTTAATCTTTAGTTATCAGATTCAGCTGCTTTAAGTGCTTGTAAAGCCATATTTATATGTGCCCCCATTGCCCCAAAGGCCATCAGAGATTTAGCGTTTCTATTCTTAGTAAAAACCTTCTCTTCCTTATTCATCATAAGTAATATTTTTTGACTTGCTTCTGTCCAATTTTTAATTAAATCATTGAAATCCTGTTCTTCATTGAATTTATTATGTTGAGTGGAATCACTTGAGGTTATATCTTTTTTGGCGTTGATCAAGAAATCATTTAATTTCTTGTGACTGATAGCATTATGTGAGAACTGGTTGTTATTCAATGTATATTTTAAAAGTTTGTTTATAAACTAACATGTTTGAGATAGCCTGACGGGGTGGATCCCCGATCAAATCTAATCCGTTTAGAAAAAGTAAATCATTTGATATCTCTATACTGTTTAACTAGTTCTTTGAAATGATCGCCTCTTTCTTCGTAGTTTTGATATTGATCAAAACTTGCACAGGCGGGAGACAATAATATGCTTTTGGAAGTTGTTTTATTTGCTAAATCAATAGAGGCTGTTGTAGCCTCTTGTAGATTTTTTTTGACAATTACTTCTCCTTTATAAGAAGATTCTAATAGTACTTTATGTAATTTTTTGGCACTAAGTCCAAATAATACTATTCCATTAGTAGATTGCTTTATTTGTTTTATCCAAGGCAGGTAATCTCCTTCCTTTTGTATACCTCCAGCTAGTAAAATTATAGGAGTAGTAATAGATTTCAAAGCAATTAATGAAGAGTCGAAATTAGTGGCTTTACTATCATTATAAAAATCTAAGTTGTTTATTCTTCCTAAATCCTCCAACCTATGGGGTATCCCTTTAAATGAATTTATAGATGTAGCAATTGATGACTGGTCAAGACCTATTTCTCTCGCTGCGGCTGTTACAAGCAAGAGGTTTTGCAGATTATGATTGCCAGGTATCTTTAGTATCGAAGTATGAAATAGTTGTTTTTGGTCCTCAAAAATATATCCTTTTTCATCGACCCAGAATTTTGGATGATAAGAATAGGAGGACTGATTTTTTGTCCCGACCCAGATGCCTTTAGGTAATTCTTTTCTTTTAATGCATAAATTCTTATCATCAGAGTTATAAATTCGAATGGATGATTTCTCTAGTAAACTTCGCTTGATTTCGAAATAAGATTCCATATCATTATGTCTTTCTAAATGATCAGGCGTGAATGTTGTCCATATACCTATGGTAGGTTCTACTTTTGGTGAACCTTCAATCTGATAACTACTTAATTCTAAAACTAGCCAGTTTAATTCTTGATAATCAGTTTGGATGCTTTTTAAGGCAATTTTAGATAGTGCTTGTCCACAATTTCCCCCCATTTCAGTATTTAAATCATTCAACTTTAGAACATGGTTAAGCATATTTGTGACGGTTGTTTTCCCGTTTGTTCCCGTAATACCAATAGATGGAATATGACTGAGTCTTTGCCAAGCCAATTCGACTTCTCCTTTAATATTGATATTTTTTTTTCTTAATTCTTCTAATGTTACATGCTTCCAATCTATCCCTGGACTTACTATAATTGAATTAATTCTTTTTATCCATGGAGTGAAATTATTGATATGAAGTGGTTCGTCTAGTATAATAACATTAATTCCTTCTGACTTTAACTTTTTAGATATATCTATTAGTTTTTTATTTGAATTATTTTCTAATATTAAAACGTTCTTTCCTTCTGATTTAAGTAGTTTTGCTGCACTGATGCCTGAGCTACCTAGCCCAAGGACAATATGTATTTGATTTGATTGTTTTTGTTTCGACAATTTAAGTTAGATTTGAATGTGAATAGCTTTTCCCATCGCTAGGTGGCTATTACCTTAAAATGAATTTCCTATATTTTCTAATATAAAATAATTTTTTATTAGTATTATTTTAATTCTTAAACAAAGATATTTGATTCATTAGTACTTGAAAACATTTGCATTATCTAAAGATAAAAAAGTTCAAGAATGAAATTTGAAACTTGATTTTAACAAGATTAAAAAAATATTAATACTTCTGGCTTTATTCTTTAAAGGTTGTTTTGATGTATTGGAATTAGCTTCTTTTTAATGGCTGTAAACATTGATGACATTGAAATATTAAAACAAAAAGAAATTCAAAAGCCAACGAATGCAAATTATTCTCTAAATGGTTTGGTAGACCAGACCGAGAGTGAAATTACATGGATTAAACTTCATCAAATGTTTGATAGGTAAAGAGTTTAAACAGTTTCTCTATTACTTTTAATTAGGGATATATCAGGGATATATCCTACTTCACTAATGTGGGTGAATGGGCGATACTGGAATCGAACCAGTGACTCCTACCGTGTCAAGGTAGTGCTCTACCTCTGAGCTAATCGCCCTTGTAAGTCAATTAGAACTGAGAACTGAAGTTTTATCTTCAATGAAGTTAGCAGCCAATAGGACCTAATAATCATTGCCTTAGTAATTTAATTCTCCAACGATCCTTTTTTGTTTTGTCAATATTTAAAATTTTAAGTGAACCTTTATTCTCTAAATGAATAAGATCCCCAATGTTTACCGATTTGCTGGGCTGATTATTCAAGGCCCAATTTAATCGCAAGCGTCCTTTCTTTATTTGGGAGTTTATTTTTGATCTTGATAATCCAAAACCTGCAGAAGCTATCGCGTCAATCCTGGTAGATGC
>QCIQ01000002.1 GCA_003216595.1 Prochlorococcus sp. AG-402-M18 | reverse complement strand
GAAACGGGGTAAAGTTTTAAACATTCGAGGTTCTTTACCGGATAAGAAATCTCATAATCTTACTAAAGTTCAAAGAATAAGTCTTAAACTCCCATACAACATTAACGGTTTAGAAGAGGCTAAAAAAGCTATTGAATTAATTGATTTTCAATTAAAAAAGAATCAATTTTGCTGGTCTTATTGGATTAAAGAAAAAGCTATCTCATCAAATAAGACAAATAATACAGAAGTAAGCAATGAAATAGAAAGTTTTAAAAAACAATTTTTTTCTGACACATCCAGGAGTAAATCACCAGCAGGAATGATCAGCACCTGGCAGTCTGCCTACAAACCATATTTGAACAGATTAATTGGGGTAAGTCATCAATCTACTCTCAAATTAAACAAAGAACTTCTATTGAAAATTCTTTTAAGTTACAAAGAAAATTCAAGAAGCAGGCAACAATGTGGAATTGCTTTAGGTGCTTTAGCTAGACACCTTAAATTAGAGCTACCTGAGAACTGGAAACAACTTCAAAGTGGTTATGGAATACATGAATCTAATTTCAGAGAATTACCTACTGATGAAGAAATTATCCATAGCTTTCAACTAATACCAAATATAAAATGGAGATTTGTTTTTGGGTTAATGGCAACATATGGGCTTAGAAATCATGAAGTCTTTTTTAGTGACTTATCTTGTTTAAAAAAAGGTGGGGATAAAATAATTCGGGTTTTCCCAAATACAAAGACAGGAGAGCACCAAGTTTGGCCATTTCATCCTGAATGGGTTGGTTTGTTTGAGCTAGACAACATAACTGATATTTCAGATTTACTTCCAAATATTAAAACAGATCTAAAAGAGACAACTCTTCAACATATCGGAAGAAGAGTATCTGAACAATTTAGAAGATATAAAATATCTTTTACCCCATATGATTTAAGACATGCATGGGCAGTTAGGACGATCTTAATAGGCCTCCCAAATACTGTAGCTGCCAAAATGATGGGACACTCAGTGTCAATACATACAAAAACCTATCATCATTGGATAACAAGAAGAGATCAGCAAATTGCTGTTGATAGTGCTCTATCTAGAGTAAAATATTAACAAGAAGAATAATTTATGTTTATAGCTATATTATCTCTATAAAGTATTCTTTAATTAATTCATATAATTTAAGCTAAGGAAATGAAAAATAAGATTCCCAAGAAAGATTCAATACTTAACAAGCTAGATAAGAGTGCAGAAAGAATAGGAATGGGTGGTAATTTAATACCAAATATTACCGAAGAAAAGTATCAAGAAAGGATGAAAAAAAGGAAAGAAGTTCAAACACAAAGGTTAAAAAAAAGAAATAAAGAAAAAGGACTAATAATAATTAATACCGGTCAAGGTAAAGGTAAAACCACAGCCGCTCTTGGAATGGGATTAAGAACTATTGGTCATAACCACAAAGTTGCAATAATTCAATTTATTAAAGGTGGATGGGAGCCAGGCGAGTCAGTGGCTTTGAGAATTTTTGGTGACAAATTAAAGTTTCATGCATTTGGGGAAGGGTTCACATGGGAGACACAAGATAGAAATAAAGATATAAGTTTAGTCAACTCAAGTTGGAGAATGGCGCTCTCTTATATTAAAGACCCAAATTATAAACTTATAATTTTAGACGAAATCATTGTTGCAATAAAACTTGGATATATAGATGAGGATGAAATTATAAATGGCATAAATTTACGCCCCGAGCTTACACATGTAGTTTTGACTGGAAGAGGAGCTTCAGAAAAATTAATCGATTCAGCTGATCTTGTGACAGAAATGAAATTAATCCACCATCCCTTTAGAGAGCAGGGTGTAAAAGCACAAGAAGGAATTGAATTTTAATCTATAATCTTGAAAATGTTTCCATAGCAAGGGATCCAATACAGATATAAAGACGTTCTCCCAGGACTTGCTACTGTCAATTTGATATAACTTTTTAATGACATACTCAAGAGCACTTATAAAACTCAGTGGTGAAGCTCTTATGGGAGATAAACCTTATGGAATTGATCCTGAAATTGTTCAATCTATTGCCAAGGATGTTTCAAAAGTGGTTGAAAATGGCACACAAATAGCAATTGTTGTTGGCGGTGGAAATATCTTTAGAGGTCTGAAAGGATCCGCTGCAGGAATGGATAGAGCCACTGCTGACTATGTAGGGATGCTTGCAACCGTAATGAACGCGATCACACTTCAAGATGGACTAGAAAGAGCGGGAGTACCCACAAGAGTTCAATCTGCTATTGACATGCAACAAATTGCAGAACCTTATATAAGAAGAAGAGCAATAAGACATCTTGAGAAGGGAAGGGTAGTAGTTTTTGGAGGTGGGTGCGGCAATCCATTTTTTACAACTGATACCACTGCTGCTCTTAGGGCCGCTGAAATTAACGCGGAAGTTGTTTTCAAAGCTACGAAAGTTGATGGAGTTTATGATCGAGATCCAAAAAAATTCTCTGATGCTATCAAATATGACAATCTCACCTTTCAAGATGTATTAGCGAACGAAATAGGAGTAATGGATAGCACTGCTATTGCTCTTTGCAAAGATAATAAAATCCCTATAGTTGTTTTTAATATTTTCCAACCTGGAAATATTGCTAAGGCTATTTCTGGCGAACCAATTGGATCAAGAATATCTAATTCAAGTTAACACTAAATTTTTGAACCTTCTTAATAATCAATTCGCAATAACTTTATCTAAATGTCAAACCAAGAGCTAAAAACCACAATGAGCAAATCTGTTGAAGCAGCTCAGAGGAATTTCAACACCATCAGGACAGGGAGAGCAAATACTTCTTTGTTAGACAGAATATCAGTCGAGTACTACGGAGCCGATACTCCACTCAAGTCACTTGCAACTATCACTACTCCTGACTCTCAAACGATAGCAATTCAACCCTTCGACTTAGGCTCATTAGCTTCCATTGAAAAAGCGATTGCGACAAGTGATCTAGGTTTTACTCCAAACAATGATGGTAAAATAATTCGTATCAACGTACCGCCTTTAACTGAAGAGCGTAGAAAAGAATTTTGCAAACTCGCATCCAAATATGCAGAGGAAGGAAAAGTTGCCCTTAGGAATATACGCCGTGATGCAATAGAGAAAATCAAAAAATCTGAGAAGGATGGTGATCTTTCCGAAGATCAAAGCAGAGATGAACAAGAAATAGTTCAAAAAGAGACGGATAATTTTATTAAAGATATTGAAAAAAAACTTTCTGAAAAAGAAGCTGAAATTTTAAAAGTTTGACCATCATAGATGTTGCCATTATTGGAGGGGGAGCATCAGGCACTACTGCGGCATTTCATCTGGCTAGCAAAAATAAAAATGTATGTATTCTTGAAAAAAATATTTCCACTACAGGGAGAGTCTGTAGTGGTGGAATGTCTGCAGCAGTGCAAAATATGTTTCCTTTTGAACTTTTGCCAATAATTGATGAAGTAATCACAAATGTAGAATTTAGTTGGTGTAATGCCGACAAAGTAGTAGCTGAGCTCTCTGGGTCTTCTCCTTTTTGGATAGTCAAACGTGAAATATTAGATTCATTCCTATTAGATCAAGCGCTAAATTCTGGTTGTAATTTATTGTCTCCATTTAATGTAGTCGATATTAAAAAAAAATCTAAAATTTGGCAAATTACCGCTCTTGATGGAAGACAACTAGAGGCAAAAGCAGTTGTTATTGCTGATGGATCTCAATCACCATGGCCTAAAAGTTTTAATTTAGGTCCAAATCAACAAAAATTTGCATCCACTTTCTCAGGTAGAATCAAAAGAAAGGGGAATTTAAGGAGTGAAACGGCTAGATTCGAATTTGGCTTAGTAAAGAATGGTTTTGCATGGGCATTTCCACTAAATAATGAAGTCAATGTTGGGATGGGGACTTTTCTAGATAATAAAAATTCAATTCCAGTTAATGAAATACTTCAATCCTTTCTTCCTGATTTAGGTTTTGCTCCTTCTGAAATAATTGGTAGTGAAAAAAAATTAAGAGTATGGAATGGGCACTGTAAATTAAACGGAGAAGGAATTCTTCTAATCGGAGATGCTGCATCATTATGTGATCCATTTTTAGCAGAGGGCTTAAGGCCCGCTTTGATAAGTGGATTTGAAGCTGCAAAAAGCCTTATTTATTGGCTGGATGGAGAAGTCAATTGTTTAGATGAATATACAAAAACAATGCAAAGAAATTGGGGGAATTCAATGGCTTGGGGTAAAAGAATTTCTCAAGTTTTTTATCGTTTTCCAAAAGTTGGATATCAATTAGGAGTAAAAAGGCCTACTGCTCCAAAAAGAATTGCACAAATTCTTTCAGGTGAGATGAGTTATGAAGACATTGCAAAAAGAGTAATCAAGAGATTACTTTTTCAAAATCAAAGCTCAAAGAGTTAGGGCAATTCCTCCTTCAATCAACTCAAGTCTCTCGTTCAATTGATTTTCTAATTTATCAATAGCTTTACTAAAACCACTAATTCCTTCATCAAGTTTTTCCGTAGCCATTTTATCTCCAGCCATCATTAGTTCAAAAGATGTCTGATCTAAATGAATCGTCTCTTCAATCACTAAGGGGGTTTTCGCATTTAACTTAATTGGCAAGTCCGCATATGTTTCATTAAGTTGCTGAAGTAATTTAGGAGAAATCGTCAATAAATCACATCCTGCAAGCTCGATTATTTCTTCTATATTTCTGAAACTTGCTCCCATTACCTCTGTCTTATAACCATTTGACTTGAAATAATTAAATATTTTAGTAACAGAAATGACCCCTGGATCTTCAGTCGCTGGATAAGAATCTCTTCCAGTAGCAGATTTATACCAATCTAAAATCCTGCCAACAAAGGGTGAAATAAGCGTTACGCCTGCCTCAGCACAAGCAACTGCTTGATAAAAATTAAATAGTAAAGTTAGATTGCAATGAATATTCTCTTTTTCTAGTACCTCAGCAGCTTTTATCCCCTCCCAAGTAGAAGCAATTTTAATTAACACCCGATCGTTAGAAATTCCATCCTGGTTATATTTAGCAATTATTTTTCTTGCTTTTGCAATAGTGGCATCAGTATCAAAACTTAGCCTTGCATCGACCTCTGTTGAAACACGCCCAGGTATTAATTTCAAAATCTCTTTACCAAAGACGACACATAATTCATCCAAAGCTTCCTTAACCACATCAGTTCTGGAGGCACTGGCTCCTAACATTTCTCTTGAAGTAGTAAGGGCTTGATCAATCAAACTTTGATAAGCAGGGATTTGTGCGGCCGCCAAAATCAAAGAGGGATTTGTTGTAGCATCTCTGGGATGAAATCTTTTTATAGCTTCAAGATCACCAGTATCAGCGACTACCACAGTCATTGAAGATAACTGACTAAGAAGGGATTCCATAATTAAAAACGTCTTTGCTAGGGAATAGACTAGCTATATTTTTTATAGATTTCACCCTTTAATTAGTACTTTTTGGAAAATTTAGCCATCTCTTAGCTTTTGATAGCTAAATTTTCTTTTTTAGAGATACTTGGAGGTATTTTTTCTATAACAAGCAAAGTCTCAATAATTTTTTTTGCCACAGGGAGAGCCACAGTTGATCCATAAGCATTTTGCTTTTGGGGTTCATCAATAACTGCTAAAACGACATAACGAGGATCATCGATAGGAAGACTCGCAACAAAACTGCAAATTTTAGAATTATAGTTAAAGCCATCTTGCGATTTTTGCGCTGTCCCTGTTTTCCCTCCAATTCGATAGCCAGGGACATTTACCTCAATACCACTTTCGTCGTAAAAAGACACAACAGTTTCCATCCATCCCAGGACAGTATTTGTAACCTTAGGAGATAAAACCTGCTTAGATTCTGAAGGAGTATTGAAATACGACTCATAATCACCTTTCAGACCTTTAGTGATATGAGGCGTCACAAGTTTGCCACCATTTGCAATCAAAGCATGCAATTGGGCTAGTTTAAGCGGAGTAATAGAAAAGCCTTGCCCAAAGGATGCTACCGCAGGTTCTATCGGTTGATTAACAAAAGTCTGCTTTGATTTTATTTGCCCTGAGACTGCTCCTGGAAGATCAGTCTCAGGGATTTCATCTATCCCTAAGCGCCTTAACCATTGCCAGTAATTACTCGCATTCAATTTATTCATAATCTTAACCATACCTACATTGCTTGAGACTTGTAATACCTCAGGGAAAGTCAATATCCCATTAGGCTTTCGATCCCAATTCGAAAGAGGCCATCCTCCTACTGTCACTAGACCATCGTCATTCACTTCTCCATTAGGGCTTATAACTCCCTCCTCCAATGCTAATGCCAAGTTAATTGGCTTAAAGGTAGAACCTGGTTCAAATAATTCTTGCACTGACCACTCTTTAAAAAGAGATGGAGAATAATCCCAATATCTATTAGGGTCATAAGTTGGTGTAGAAGCCAATGCAAGAAGTTCTCCTGTATCTATATCCATTACGATTACCACACCTCTTTTTGCATTCCACTTCTTTACTTGCTTACTTATTTCTTTGACGGCAACTTCTTGAAGCCTTACATCTAAGGTTAGTTGGAGACTTAGTTGATCCTCATCAAACACACCAGGTTGAACATCTATAGGCAAAGGTGTTCCATCAGCGCCTCTTCTGATTACACTTGCTTTCTCTAGACGCTTGAGATCTCTATCTAAACTTAATTCCAATCCAGCCTGAGGTCTTCTATCTAAATCCAAAAAACCAACTACATTTGCAAAAAGTGATCCATGAGGATAAAGCCTTTGAGGATATACCTCCAAATCAATACCACTGATTCCGAGTTTCTTAATTGTATTAGCTTTCTCAAGTGTTATCCCTTCAGCAAGTTTTACGCCCGAAGCATAATTTCCTAATTTTTTTACAATTTCATCAACACTTTTGGATAGTGGCATAGAGAGGAGTTTGGCCACTTCGACTGGTTTACGCACTGTCCTAAAGGAATCACCAGGAAAATTAAAGTATTTGGGATGAGCCCAAACCCTAAAACGTCTCTCATCTACTGCGACAAGCTTTCCATTTCTATCTAAAATAGGTCGACGTGTTCCCAAAGGGTTCTTTTCTTCTGTTTGAACCTCGCGTGCTAGAGCTTTTAATTGATCAGACTGAAACAGTTGAAGCCAACCTACTCTTAAAAAAAGGCCCCCAAGTCCAAGACATAATAAAACAAAGACAATTCGAAATCTAGATTGAGATAAGGGAGAAAGAGTTTTTACTTTTAAATTCTTTCTCTTCTTTCTAGAATTAATACTTATCATGGAAATTATTAATAACCTGACTTAACTGGGAAAGAGGATATTTTCTCTAGCAATCTACTTTTAAAAGTCATAGCGAATAATTTTTTTGTTTCTTCTTGTTTTGGTCTATCGACATATATGAGGTCTTCCGCTTTAGTCGGGACTAAATTTCTAGACAACTTTTGATTTTTCAATAGGTAGCTTTCAAGAATTGAAGTTGACTCCAATATCCTTCGGTTCAAGTCTCTAGTGTTTTCTAGTTTAGTAAAAGATTTGGTCCACAAATATTGAGAGTGCAGAGCAACGGATGTCATTATCGCCACTATGGTGAGTATGCCTACCAATGCACCATCTAAAACGAGATGAAGAGCCGCCTGAATTGGAAATTTTCGTTGAACCTGTTTTGTCGAGCAAACACTGTTTAACAATCCCTTGGGCAACTTCTTCTTTTGAAATTGTCCTACTTCTTGTTTGTATAGAGTGCGACTAACCAAATCAAAGTTCGAAAGTAATTCAAGTCAAACACCTTGGACAAGCAACTGCAAGAGCTGGAATACTGATGTTTTTTTTATTTTATATCAAGCTACTAATAGAAGGCTAATAAATGTCACTCCATTCCAAAGAGAATGCATTAAAGCACAAGGGAATAACCTTCCTGAACTCAACCTCATTAAACCAAGACCAATTCCTAAAACAAATAGAGGAGGTAATTCTCCTACACTTAAATGAGCCAAAGCAAAAATCAAGGCACTCAATAGAACTCCGCTGATTTTGCCAACTTTAGATACCAATACAGGCAAAAGAATACCTCTAAAAACCAACTCCTCAAAAACCGGTGCCAAAACAACAGTTGTAATCAAAAGCAAAAATAATGGAATAAATTTATCACTACCTAAAACCAGTTCCAATAATGGATTACTTCCACCCTGGTCTCCAATAATTTCATTCATTAGCCACCCAGTAAGCAACACTAAAGGCATAATCATCAACCATCCACTTATTGATTTAAGAAGGCCTTCTTTGATGGGTTTGATTTTCCATTGCAACCATCCTCCATCAATTCCAGAACAAGCTAAACCCGTTAATTGATTTCTAATTATAAATAAAGGAGCAATAGTCATTGAAGAGTAACCAATAAATACTCTTATAGACTCTTTCAATGGAGAAGATAAATTATTAAACAATAAATCAGTTATTGGTATTATTAGCGCGGGAAAAACAACTTCACCAATAACAACGAAACCGCCAGAAATAAGTAGAACCATATCTATTAAAGATAAAGGTGGAGCTATCATTTCTGGCCATGGAGTATTTTTCTTTCTTAAGAAAATAAAAGCATACCTAATCAATATTATACTCCCTAAGAAAGAAGCAAAAAATGGTAATAATTGTGAGGTTAAAAGCTTTATAGCTGAATGAGAATTGTACTTTTGATTTATACACTTTTCATCCGTAAATCCCAGATTAGAGCATGAAATTTGATAAAGGAAAGGGTCTAAGTCAATCTCATCAATACCAGGAAATTCACTTAGTTCTTTACCTTTTTGCATATCTAATATGTAGGTTCTAATCGTTTCAAAGTTTTTATCCCTAAAGTTTTTCTTCAAGAATAATTTTTGTTCGTCCTCAGACCCTGCAAGAACTGCTAATAACAGTCTCTGCCTATCTTCAAGTTGTTCCAAAGGAATTTTGTTTAAATCTTGATAGAGTTTTTCTTGAGGTTCTGAGCCTAAAAATACATCTTGTATTTTTTCAGGTATGTATGAAGAAGCTGAAACTGCCATCTCAGTTTGCATCAATGAAATCTTTGGAGCCACTGAGGGTCGTTCAAAGCTTTCTTGCAACCCTTGACGCCATATCAGAACAGTTAAAAGCAATGAAAATAATGCAATAGCCCATTTCCACCCGGTTTTGGCTTGTCTCATAAAAATCAACTTGTGAAGACTGACATGGAGAAAGACTTCTATCTTTACTAAAAGAACATTAGATTGCCCTCATGGCTAATACCATAATTATCTAGAAGACACTTTATTTAATGACATTGCGTCTAATTTTTGTCCGTCATGGATTGAGTAGTTTTAATAAGGAAGGTCGCATTCAAGGAAGAAACGACCTTTCAACATTAACTACAGAAGGACAATTACAAGCTGAAGCTACTGGGAAAACAATCTCTTCTATCCCAATCGATGCAATTTATAGTTCACCTTTACAAAGAGCCTCAGAAACTACAAAAATTATTATCAAACAACATCAAAGCGACCTTAAAGCAACATATACTGATGAGCTTTTGGAGATTGACCTTGGTCCTTGGAGTGGTTTAACAAAAGTTGAAATAAAAAATCACTTTCCGGAAGAGCTTGCTATTTGGCAAAAAAATCCAAAAGGACTAACCATTAAGAGAGACGATGGTACAAAATTTCAACCAATTAAAGAACTCTTATATCAAGCTGAAAATTTCTTAAAATCATTATTTAATGCATATTCAGGATCTAACAAAACTATTTTGATAGTTGCCCATAATGCAATTCTTAGATGCTTGATACTGAAATTAATTAATGAGCCATCAAAAGGATTTAAAAGATTGAAATTAGATAATACCTCAATCTCAATTTGTAATATTGCTTTTAATAATTGGAAAGATAGACAAGTTCAAATTCAATGTCTCAATAATATCGCCCATTTAAAACCTAGTATTCCCAAAAAAACTAGTAAAAAAAGAATTATTTTAGTCAGGCATGGTGAAACAGATTGGAATAAACAAGGACGATTTCAAGGACAAATAGATATCCCCTTAAATACTAATGGGAAAGCCCAAGCCAAAGCGGCAAGTGAATTTTTAAAAAATATTAATATACAAAAAGCTTTTAGTAGTTCTCTCTCAAGGCCAAAAGAAACAGCTCAAATAATTCTAAACGAACATCCTGGCATCAGGATTTCTCTCAAAGATAACCTCAAAGAGATCGGTCATGGAAAATGGGAAGGGAAGTTGGAGTCTGAGATTAGTTCCGACTGGCCAGATCTTCTCAAAGAATGGAAAACCTCTCCTGAAAAAGTTCAAATGCCAGAGGGAGAAAATATAAAAGAAGTTTCCACGAGATCGATTACCGGTTGGAATGAGATTTGCAAAGATCTAAAAAATGGTGAAACTGCATTGGTTGTCGCTCATGATGCAGTTAACAAAACAATTCTTTGTCATCTTTTAGGATTAATGCCATCAAAAATTTGGATGATAAAGCAAGGGAATGGTGGCATTACAGTTATTGATCTCTCAGAGGAAGCAGGCCAACCAGATCAAATCACATGTCTAAATATCACTTCACATTTGGGAGGAGTTATCGACTCAACAGCTGCCGGAGCACTTTAATTAATGACTAATAGTTATTTATTTGAAAATATT
Organism: Prochlorococcus sp. AG-402-M18; assembly: GCA_003216595.1. Taxonomy (GTDB): domain Bacteria; phylum Cyanobacteriota; class Cyanobacteriia; order PCC-6307; family Cyanobiaceae; genus Prochlorococcus_B. The sequence goes on along the minus strand of QCIQ01000002.1, from coordinate 126,434 downwards.
CAAATCCTTGAGAAATCAGGATCATCTTTAAAGAAAAAAACTGTTTTAATTAAAGATGGTGTACTCAAAGCATTTGGTAAAGAGGCTCTTAAAAATTCAGAACATTTAGAAATCAAGCCTCAACAAGCTAAAAACATGCTTTTAGCCCCTTGTCTTGTTGATCCTCATTCTTTTTTGGAATCTCCCTTCAATGGTAAAGAAGAGAATGTCTACACACTTATAGAAAAAGCAACATCTTCTGGATATGGCCAATTAGGGATCCTGCCTAGAGGTGGTTTATGGAGAGATCAAATTGAGTCGATTATTTCTTTAAAGACTATCAAAAGTGAGGTTCTAATACACTTATGGGGAGGTTTTAGCCTAAGCGGAAAAGGAGTCTCTCTTTCGAACCATTCTGAGCTACTACAAAATGGGGCCATAGGCTTAAGTGATGACGATTACATGCCTCCTATAGAGCTTCTTAAGCAAGGTTTTTCACTTGGAGAAATGAAAAAATCCCCTGTACTATTTGCACCAAGAGATAAATTGCTACAAGCAGGAGGGATGTCTAGACAATGCGTAGATACCCTCAGAGCAGGCTGGCCCCCTGACCCTGTTGAAAGCGAAATTATCCCACTAGTCCAATTACTTGAGCTTCACAAGCAATACCCTGAAATTGCTTTAAGATTAATGAATATTTCTACAGCTGAGGGCGTTTCAATACTTAAAGAAACATCCTCTAAACCTATGTCAACTATCTTATGGTGGCATTTAGTTCATGACAACTCAAGTCTTTCTCCTTTTGATATGGGGTGGAGCGTGACACCTTCATTAGGATCCCCCAGAGATAGAGCCTCACTTATAGAAGGTTTAGAGAATAATATTTTAACGGCCATATCCGTTCACTCGACCCCTATAGATGATTCCGAGACGAAGCTAGCTGCAAATAAACGTAAAAAAGGGATCAGCAGTTATAACCTTGTTCTACCTTTGCTCTGGGATCAATTAGTGAGAAAGTCAGGATGGGGAGTGGAGAAATTATGGGAAAAAATTAGTTTTGGTCCATCTAAATTTTTGAACCAAGCGGAGGAAAAATTAACTTTAAATAGTAACCGATGGTTATTATTTGATCCCGATAAAGAATGGTACCAATCTAATGAAAAAAAACATTTAACAACAGCAACTAATCAACCGATCAAAGACAAAAAAATATTGGGGAAAGTAATTGATTGTGGGCTTATTAATCAGTCTTCCCAAAGCGACTAATAGGCCAAAAGCGCCAAGTTGCTTTGCCAATTATTTCATTTTGGGGCAAGAAGCCCCCTGATGGCCAAAAACGACTATCCCAACTATTAGCACGATTATCCCCCAAAACGAATACATGCCCTTTTGGAACAGTTGTAGTCATCGGACGACATAGATTAAATTTAGGTTTAGCTAGGCAAAAGTATTTAATATATGGTTCATTGATTGAGCTACCGTTCAAAACAATTTCTCCCTTACCATTAATCATAAGACGATCACCCCCTACAGCTACTACTCGTTTGATATAAGCATCACAAGCGCGATCTGACAAAGTAGGTATCCAAGAAATCAATGGAAAAGTTATTAATGAGCATTGAAATCTAGACGGGAGTTTTTTCTTTCTATCAGCTATCAATTTCTTGTCAAAGGAATATGGTGAGTTAAAAACTATAATTTCTCCACGATAAGGGGGCCTTCTGCTCAAAGAAATTTTTTCAACAATTAGTCGATCATTTACTTTCAATCCTGGCAGCATAGAACCAGAAGGTATATACCTTGCTTCTGCTATAAAGTGACGAATACCTACATACAACAGAATTGTTAGAGAAATAGGTCCCCACGTATCAAAGAAAGAGTGCCACCAACCATTTTTAGTTTCTTTACTAGAATCTGAATGATTTTGCTCCACTTGCTTATAAGTAATAAATATGTAGTTTACTTTATTTGTAAAGACTAATTATTTTAAGTCAATTATAGTCCTAATATGAATTTCAAAGTAATTTCTCAGCCCACTTTTCTTCTTTAAATCCAATTAAAAAGCATTTACTAGATTGATATAAAAAAGGTCTCTTTATTAATCTGGGTTCAATAAAAAGCTTGTCAAAGAATTCGTTATCAGTCATTTTTTTAACCACATCCGAACCAATAGAGCGATAAATAACCCCACTAGTATTTAAAAGATATTTTCTATCCCCACATAGCTCACTAGCTGAGATAAGCATTTCCTTGGATGGGGGAGATTTTAAAAGATCAATTAATTCAAAGGCAATATCATTATTTTTAAGCCACTTAATCGCTCTGCGGCAAGTAGAGCATGAAGAATAACTAAATAATTTCATTTTTTTAAAGCATACAAAAAGTTATTTTATTCAAAAAAGTAATTTTAAATTAAATAGTTATTTCCGTTTCATATCAGAATGATGTGCCTCGATGCAGCTTTTCAATAATTCATCGACAGCATCATAATCTCTCCATCCGTCTATTTCGATTACCCTCCCTTCCAAGCTTTTGTAGGTTCTAAAAAACTCAGCTACATCCTCCAATTGGTTCTGAGCTATTTGTTTAATAGTATTAATTTCTCTTTGTCTTGGATCAGCTGTAGGGACACATAGAAGTTTGCCATCATAGGCTCCTGAATCATGCATATCAAGAACTCCTATAGGTCTTGCCTTAATCAAGCAACCTGCAAATGTAGGTTCTTCCATAACGACCATTGCATCAAGCGGCGCTCCATCCTCAGCAAGAGTATTGGGAATAAATCCGTAATCAAATGGATATCTTACTGAGGAATGTAAAACTCTATCAAGAGCCATAATCCCTGCAGAACTAAAATATTCGTATTTATTTCTACTGCCAGCAGGAATCTCAACAACTAGATTTACTAATCCTGGAGATGGCGAAGGAAGAAGATCACTCAGGTCCATTTTGATTTATTGAAGTCTGCATGCTTTTTGTTGTTTCTGACCTTTCACTAATGACAGCTAATAATGGTATCCCGAGCATTACAAATACTATTGCTAAACCAACTAAAGAAGTTGAGGTACTATTAAAACTGTAAGGATCTTCATCATCGGAAGATAATTGATCAGTTTCTTTCTTAATCGAAGGAGGTACAAACTCAGAAGTTTGCTTCTCAATTAAATGTGGTTCTAAATCCATATAAGGCTTGGAATAGATAAACCTTTAGTCGAATTCGTGAAAATCAATTAGAAGACTTAATTCATTAGAAATTATATGGATATTATCCCACATTTAAGAATAACTAAGCAGCTTTCCTATCAGTATCTTTTAAACGATTAGCCATAGAATGATTTTCATCCAGCTGCCCATCAAGTTTATTTCTTATGATTCTCAACTCTTCCAGTATTGATTTCAGAATGTTTTGAGTTTCAGATGATGGAGAATTAAATATTTCTACAGTTACTTCCTTAATTCTGAGTATGTCTTTTGCAAATCTTGCGACTTCATTGGGATGAAAAAGCAATTGATCTTTTTGATCACTTCTAAATTCAGTATTTAGTTTTCTAGGATTGAATGGTGGATTAAGATTTCTTGTATCAGTATTTGTATATCTGTATACGGAAGCTCTAGATCTGTTCAATGTCCTCTGAACATCGTCGATAGTCAATAATGAATCACTTGAGTTAGAAGATGTATTAAAACCTTTATCTAAAGACTCCTCTGATCTTCCATTTGCTCCTGAATTTACTGACCCGTTAAACATTGCTAAAGAGAGCTTCTGGAAAACATGTGACAGAAGTTAGCAGATGAATCAAATTAACACCATGTACATTTGGACACTTTAAAAAAACAACATGATTCCCGCACAATCAATATTGATATTCTTACGGCCAACACTCAAAGTACTAATCTCATAAAGATTTACATTTTAGGCTCATGCGCGTCTCCCGCCTGATGCTGATCACTCTCAGAGACGTACCTGCGGAAGCCGATATAGTTTCACATCAGTTACTTTTAAGAGGGGGGTTTATCAAACGCCTTACTGGTGGTATCTATGCTTATATGCCATTACTTTGGAAGGTTCTAAAGAAAATAACCCTAATTGTTGAAGAAGAGTTAGCTAAAAAAGGTTGCCTTCAAACTCTTCTCCCTCAGCTTCAACCTTCAGAGATATGGGAAAGAAGTGGGAGGTGGAAATCATATACAGAGGGTGAAGGTATTATGTTTAGCTTAAAAGATAGACAAGGTAAAGAATTAGGACTGGGTCCAACTCATGAAGAAGTAATTACTCAAATAATTTCTCAAACTATTCACTCCTACAAGCAATTACCAATAAACATATTCCAAATTCAAACAAAGTTTAGAGATGAAATAAGGCCAAGATTTGGATTAATGAGAAGTAGAGAATTCATCATGAAGGATGCTTATTCATTTCATGCAAATGAAAATGATCTTCAATCAACTTATTCGGAGATGAGAAATGCATATCAAAATATATTTACAAAATGTGGGCTAAATTTTGTTTGTGTCGAAGCAGATAGTGGAGCCATTGGAGGAGCAGCATCTCAAGAATTCATGGTCACGGCTGAATCTGGAGAAGACTTAATTTTGATAAGTTCTGACGGAAAATATGGGGCTAATCAAGAAAAAGCTGTTTCCATTATCGAAGAAGGAAAGTTATTAGAGCTTAATAAGCCTTCAATAATTGAGACCCCTAATCAAAAAACAATAGAGGAATTATGTCACAACAACAATTTCCACCCCAGTCAAATTGTAAAAGTTTTAGCTTATCTAGCGACCTGTGATGATAATAAAAAACATCCAGTTCTTGTTAGCATTAGGGGAGACCAAGAAATAAATGATATTAAACTTTCAAATAAAATATCTCATCAATTAAAACAAAATATACTGGATATTAGAATAATTTCTAATGAAGATATACAGAAACAAGGTATTACTGATATTCCATTTGGCTTTATAGGTCCAGATCTTAGCGATAATTTACTATCAAAAGCAAAAGTATGGGAAAAAAAATTCATAAGAATTGCTGACAAATCTGTAATAGAACTTAAAAGTTTTATCTGTGGGAACAATGTCAAGGATGAACATAAAGTATTTTATAATTGGCACTTACTTAATACTCAGCAGCTGATATGTGATATCAGGAAAGCCAAGCCTGGGGACAAATGCATCCATGATAATACACAAGAACTTCAAGAATGTAGAGGTATAGAGATAGGGCATATATTCCAATTAGGGACTAAATATTCTAAATCATTAAATGCTACTTTTACTAACGAAAAAGGTCTAGAAGACCACTTTTGGATGGGTTGCTATGGAATTGGTATTTCCAGACTAGCGCAAGCAGCAGTAGAACAAAATCACGATGATTTAGGTATTATTTGGCCAGTATCAATTGCACCATTTGAAGTAATAATTATTATTGCCAACAAAAAAAATAATGAACAAAAATTTTTAGCTGAAGAAATCTATCAAAAATTAATAGATAATAAAATCGATGCTCTTCTTGACGATAGAGATGAGAGAGCTGGCATAAAGTTTAAAGATGCAGACCTTATTGGCATCCCATGGAGAATTGTTGCTGGCAGAGAAGCTAGTTCTGGACTTGTTGAATTGCATAATAGAAAAACAAAAACTACAGAGTTATTAGATTTAAACTCGGTTTTTAAAAAACTTTCTGAAGAATTTAATACTAAAAAACTATAAATTTAGCCCAAAGGACTCTAGAGTCTTTAGTAACTGCAAAAAACACATGATTTCTGCCTTTCATCACCTCTCCATCAGGTTGGTGAGGGCAGCTTTGGCTATATGCCTTGGCTTCTGCCTCATATTCTTCCAATTCACTTCAGAAGTGAATGCAGCCAAAACACTAATGACTGGAGATTTTGCAAAAGACACTATTTCAGTTTCTTCAACCTTAAAAGAGACCATAACTTTACCGAAAGAAGATAAGGGTCTATCAGAAGCAGAAAAAGATGCTGTTTTTCTAATAAGTGACTACATTTCAAGATATAGAAATCGATCTCAAGTAAATACTTCCAATACCTTTACAACAATGCAAACTGCCTTAAATGCTTTATCTGGCCATTACAAAACTTTTGCGAACAGACCAGTTCCTGAAAATCTCAAGGAGAGATTAAACAAAGAACTATCTAAAGCAGAGAAATTGGCAGTCAAAGAAATGAATTAAAGATAATCTTTAATTCATTTCTTTGACGCAGGGTAGGGCTATCTGCAAATCTTATTTCTTCTAAAGTAAATCGGTTTCGAGCCGAATTTTCTTCCTTGGCAAATGTTGTAGTCATAGGCGCTCAATGGGGTGATGAAGGTAAAGGCAAAATCACCGATTTGCTCAGTCGCTCCGCAGATGTAGTTGTTCGCTATCAAGGTGGTGTTAATGCTGGTCATACAATTGTCGTAGAGGATAAAGTTCTCAAATTACATTTGATACCTTCTGGGATCTTGTATCCAGATACCATTTGTCTTATTGGTTCAGGAACAGTTGTTGATCCGAAAGTGATGATTAAAGAAATAAAAATGCTTCAAGATAACGATATTGATATTTCAGGTCTAAAGCTTGCTTCAACTGCTCATGTAACGATGCCTTATCACAGGCTTCTTGATTTGGCCATGGAGCAAAAGCGAGGCAACCAAAAAATCGGCACTACTGGTAGAGGGATTGGTCCAACTTATGCCGACAAATCTCAAAGGAATGGAATTCGAATAATTGATCTACTGAGCAGGGAAAAGCTTCAAGAAAGATTAAAGGTCCCTTTAGCGGAGAAAAACGGACTCCTTCAAAAGATTTATGGAATGGAGCCATTAATTATTGATGAAATAATAGAAGAATATCTTGATTACGGAGAACAGCTAAAAAAACATATTGTTGACTGCAATAGAACGATTCATCAAGCAGCAAGAAAAAAGAAGAATATCTTATTTGAAGGTGCTCAAGGGACCCTGTTAGATCTTGATCACGGCACCTACCCTTATGTAACTTCCTCTAATCCAGTATCAGGTGGGGCCTGCATTGGCGCAGGAGTAGGCCCTACTCTTATAGACAGGGTTATTGGGGTTGCCAAAGCCTATACGACTAGAGTGGGAGAAGGTCCCTTCCCGACTGAATTGCAAGGAAGTATTAATGATCAACTTTGTGATAGAGGGGGTGAATTTGGGACAACAACTGGGCGAAGAAGAAGATGTGGCTGGTTTGATGGAGTAATTGGGAAATACGCAGTTGAGGTAAATGGATTAGATTGTCTTGCTATTACTAAATTAGACGTTTTAGATGAACTTGAAGAAATTGATATATGTGTTGCTTATGAATTAAATGGCAAAAGAATTGATTATTTCCCAAGTAGCGTTGAAGATTTTGAGAAATGCACTCCGATTTTTAAAAAGCTACCTGGCTGGAAATGCTCTACAGAGAATTGTCGTCGACTAGAAGACCTTCCATCTGCAGCAATGAGTTATTTGAGATTTTTAGCCGAGCTTATGGAAGTTCCAATAGCAATAGTTTCCTTAGGTGCTAATAGAGATCAAACAATTGTTATTGAAGATCCTATTCATGGCCCAAAAAGAGCTCTTTTGAATTCTTAAAAGGGGAAACAATGATGCTTTTATGATTTTCAAATTAACTTGATGACTAATAAGATAAATAGTCCTTCTCTTGACATAGTAGGTATTGGGAATGCAATTGTAGACGTATTAACGAAAACAGATGATTCTCTCCTAGAAAGACTATCCTTAAACAAAGGTTCAATGACCTTGATTGATGAAAACAAAGCTAAAGAACTTTATGAAATGACTACTAACAGAACTCAAAGGTCGGGAGGTTCTGTTGCCAATTCATTAGCATGTGTAGCCCAGCTAGGAGGGAAGGCAGCCTTTATTGGAAGGGTAAGAGATGACAAGCTAGGAGAAATCTTTACAAAGGAAATATCAACAACTGGGACCATTTTTAAGACTCCACTATCATCCGTTGGTCCCTCGACTGCAAGATGCCTAATTTTTGTCACTCCTGATGCTCAGAGAACTATGTGCACTTATCTGGGCGCTTCAGTTCTCTTAGAGCCCAACGATATCGACCTCTCAGCAGTCAGAGAAGCAAAAATACTTTATTTAGAGGGATACCTATGGGACAACCCAGCTGCTAAAAATGCATTTGTTAAAGCGGCAGAAATAGCAAAAAATGCAGGTCGAAAAGTTGCTTTATCCCTTTCTGATTCATTTTGTGTAAGTAGACACCGTGAAAGTTTTATAAAACTAGTTGAAGATCATATCGATATATTATTTGCCAATGAAGATGAAATAACAACTTTGTATACAAGCTCTTCTCTAAATACAGCACTTGAAGAATTGAAAAAGAAATGTGATATTGCGGCAATCACAATTGGCGAGAAAGGTTCAATTCTAATTTCAAATGGCAAAGAAACAAAAATAGATCCTTTTATTCTGGGGAAGGCTATTGATACCACAGGTGCGGGAGATCTTTATGCTGGGGGGTTTTTAAAAGGGCTGGCAGATGGCCTAAAGCCAGAATTATCTGCAAAAATTGGATCTATTTGTGCAGGACAGATCGTTACACAATTAGGATCTCGTTCCAATACCGATCTTTTAAATTTGATCAATTTACATTTACAAGTCTGAGCTTTTAAATCTCAAATAGAATTAACCCAATCATAGTAATTTTTATTAGCAGAAACGCGAAAATAAATTATTTCTGGTAATTCGTAGCTATGCCATAGAGAAATCTTATTACAAACAATATTTATATTTTCCTTCTTACACTTGATCATTAATTGTACTTCTTTCGATTGAGTTATATTTCCTTTCCACCAAAAAGTGGATTCGATATCTTTAAAAGATACACAAGGTATTAATTTCTCTTTCAAAAGTAAATGAGCTAATTTGGATGCATTTTTTTTGTCGACTTCAGTAGTTATAAGAATATAAATTTCTTGATTAAAATCAGATAAAGTCATGATCTTTAAATAAGTTTATTTAATCTTAATAGATTTCAATCTTTTAATTAATTTTTCATAACTATCTACTGAATTAACCTGATTAAATTCAGAGGGTCTTTTCAGTAACCAAAGATTAATTTCCATACTTAAACAAATTTGGTGCCATAAGATTTCATTACTTCCCCCTGATTGCCTACAAATGACGCCAGCAATATTCCATTTTCTAATAAGTGCTTTTTCAACTTTTCCATTACTAGAAGCTGAAGGGTTTAAAACCGCAAAATTTGTTTTTTGAATTGTTGAAGACAAAGTTTTTCTTATACTTTCTGGATTAGCTAGAACTCTTGCAAAAACACTTGCGCCTGAATTTCGTGCAAAAGTCAAGGCTTCCTGAAGATGTCTTACTCCTACAGCGAGCAAAATAGATTTATTCTTTAGATCATAATTTTCTAAATCACTAAATTTTTGTATTAAAAATGCATTTGAAATATTATCAATAGCTCTTTCATACCTTATTAGTGGTTGTCCAAGTTCCTTACAAATTTTTGAAATTGACCGTGTAATTTTTATAGCAAATGGATGAGTCAGATCAATAACACAATGAAATCCTTTCTGATGGATTCTTGCTTTTAGAATGACGTCCCGGATCTCTTCCTCAGTAATTAAGGCACCAATTAATAAGTTTTCTAAATTTAATTTTTCATATGGAATTGACGCTCTATCCGAAACGACACTAACAGTGATTTTCCAGCCTTCTTTCAATAAAGACTCCGCAAAGACATGTCCTTCACCTGTCCCTGTTAACAACCAAAGATGTGGCTGGCATTTTTCTCTTATATCCATCAAGATAAACCACAATAACTAAAGAAAAAAAAATGAACCATTGCATGCTGGAGGTTTTGGTAAAGAAGGCCCCAACAGTTCGTTTTACCCAAGACAACAAAACACCTTTAGCTGAAATAGAAGTTGAATTTGCTAGCCTCCGTGCTGATGACCCTCCCTCCAAAATCAAAGTAGTTGGTTGGGGAAAATTAGCAGAAGAGCTTCAAAACACAGTTAAAGTCAATTCTAAATTAGTAATAGAAGGTCGCTTAAGAATGAATACTGTTCCTCGACAGGATGGGACTAAAGAAAAGCAAGCTGAATTTACTCTTTCTAGAATTCACCCCTTTTCGTCTAACACAACTGTCTCATCTATACCTTCTAAAACCCAGTCAAATCTAAAAAGCGATTCCGAAAGTTCTTTAAATAACGAGGGTGTGAAATGGGACAGCTCACCATTAGTACCTGATACAGATGACATTCCATTCTAAAAAAATCAACAATTTTCTTCAATGTATTCTGTAGCCCTAGTTAAAAGTTGACCTAATTCTCTCTCTAAAGCAGCTAGGTCAGGCCTAAATTCAGGCCAGCTACCTTTATCTAGTTGTTCAAGTATCCAGGCTCTATCCTTATTTAATTTTTCAACAAGTTCAGTTAACTCGGAAAAATGTTTTTGGTGTGAGGCCATGAGACTGTCTCCTGAAAACCCATCTGACCCAGATTTTAGCCAAAATTACACTCATGAATAAACTTCTTTCCCCGGCAAGCCTAATCACTATTGGAGGAGCATCCCTTTCTCTAATAGGCCTAACAGCCTATTTCACTGATGCAACTAACCTCAGTGTTCCAACTTTCTTCTATGGAGTACCTATTTTTCTGATAGGTATATCACTGAAAACAACTGAAGTTCCACCTGCCTTAAGACTAGTTCCAGCAACTAAGTTTGCCTCAGAGAGAGATAAAGCTCCTGAAGAATTAGAAAAACTAGTTAAAGATGTGACGAGATGGCGCTATGGTCAATCTTGCCAGCTTGAATCATCTCTAAGAGTTTTAAAGCTTTGGGACATAGACAGTCCCCCCCAACTAATAGAAGTAGAAGAATTAGTTAAAGATGGTAATTATGGAATAAGAATGAGATTTGAAATGGCTGCTGTATCCTTAGAAAGATGGAATGCACAAAAAGAACGTTTAGGAAGATTCTTTGCCAAAGGTTTGTCTGCTGAATTATTTTGTCCCACACCCGGTGAAATAGATTTAACACTACTTCCGCAAAAAAAAGAAGACAATTCTCAAGAAAATGAATAAAGAAGACCAGCAGGATAACTCCAGCGAGAATTTTAAAAAATCTTTTACGGACAAAGATTCAATAAGAGTTTCTGTCTTAAGTGAGGCACTTCCTTATATTCAGCGTTTTGCAAATAAAAGGATCGTAATCAAATATGGTGGCTCAGCTATGGTCGACAAAACACTTCAGAATGCAGTACTAAGAGATATAGCTCTTCTTTCGTCCGTTGGTGTTCAAATAGTAGTCGTTCATGGTGGGGGGCCAGAAATAAACCAATGGTTGAAAAAATTAGGAATAAAGCCAGTATTCCTTAATGGTTTACGTATTACCGATACCGAGACTATGGACGTCGTTGAAATGGTTCTTGCTGGGAGAGTAAACAAACAGATAGTAAGTGGAATCAACAATCATGGAAGTCTGGCTGTTGGACTTTGTGGAATAGATGGCGGACTAATTGAGGCCAGAACACTTGGAGATGGGACTCATGGTCTTGTTGGAGAAGTAGCAAAAGTAAATACAAAAATATTGAAACCTCTTCTGGAGGGAGGCTACGTCCCAGTCATTTCTAGTGTATCCAACTCCCCTGATGGTAGATCCCACAATATCAATGCTGATACTGTTGCTGGGGAGCTTGCGGCAGCCCTAGGTGCTGAAAAATTAATACTTTTGACAGATACGCCTGGGATTTTAAGAACTGAAAATGATCCTTCATCCTTAATAGAAAAGATACGTCTATCGGAAGCCAGAGAATTAATTGATAAAGGAATAGTTAAAGCAGGTATGAGACCAAAAGTTGAATGCTGTATTCGTTCGCTTGCACAGGGTGTGAATGCTGCCCATATCATTGATGGAAGAACTCCCCATGCCCTTCTATTAGAAGTCTTCACTGACGCAGGTATTGGCACAATGGTTATGGGTAGAGGTTAAATGTCAAATATAGCTTCAGCTATAAAAGCTGCTGAAGCGGCCATTGATAAAGGTGACTACAATTTTTGCATAAAAACAATTGAGCCTTTACTTCTAGATTTCCAACCAGAGACTGAAACAGGAGGAAAACTTAGACTTCTTATTGTTACTGCCTACATGGGGAAGTGTGATGAACAAAAAGCGATCAATATTTGTCAAATATTGATCCATAATAAAAAAGAGAGCATACGTCAACAAGCCAAACAGCTCCTATCAATACTTGATGCTCCACATTTACCAAGACCGTCAAACTGGTCTATAGAAATTCCAAAGATAGAGTTGGAGCCATCTCTAAAATCATCATTTAGAAAAACGAAAAAGAAGAACGAGAGAATTAATCATCCTCCAACTGGTCCAACCAAAGGTCTAGACATTGGATTTTCAATAATAACCTTATTGATTATTTTTTTATTAACTTTTCTTTTGAGTGGTTGCGTTGATATATCAACAAACTTGAGAGTTACAGGCCCAGACCGACTAAAGATTTCACTTGATATAGATAGTAATTATGGTGAATTAATTCCATGGCAGATGGAATTTGAAGATAATCTTACTGAAGAACATAGTATCTTAAGACTCCAAAATCATGAGAATAAGCAGCATTTTGAATCACCTACGATTCGATTTGAAGAAGCAAACAAATTACTTCAACAAATAGCCTCAGTAGCTTCGAAAACAAGCGGCTTCAAGATACATCAACCTGAAATAATTACAAACAACAAAAACTGGATAATTGGCACAAGGCAAAATTTTAAAATTTATTTTGATTTGAGAGAAATCCCAAAAATTCCTGGATTAAAAATAAATATAATAATTCATAACATTGGCAATAAAAATAATTTCAAAACCAATCCACTCGAACCTAGTTATAAAAAAGACTTAACTTTCTTTCCTCTAGAAATTGGACAGATTAACCAACTGGAGATTTCAAATTGGGAATGGAACCAAATTTCAGTTGGGATTATCTTGATAATTGCTTTAACTTTTCTGAGCTTATCCCTTCAAAGATTACGCCTCCAAATGGGATTCGGTTTCCCTGAGTTACCACCATAATGAGAATACAGCCAATCATAGTTGTAGAGGGTCAGGATCAATTGAAAGGCTTACTCCTTTTGGTAAGTCTTTCCATAATTCAGGTCCATAAGGAATTGGGATTTGGCTGGATTCAGGTCCGTATATAAGAACTTGCCAACGGCTTTTACCTGCGACCCTCTCAACTAGTGAAGGTGCTGGACCAACCAATTTCCAACCTTTCTCAATGCAAGCATTCCTGATTTTTGATGAGACATGAAATGCACCATTTGATGTCAACTCCGAAGATTCTCCCGAGAATCTTAATAAGCAAGCTCGACTATACGGAACCATCTCAGCCTCTTTTCTAGTCTTTACCTCTTTCTTCAGAAATTCTTCATACCTCCCGTCAACCAAATGAAGAATAACTGGATGATCAGGACAATAAGTTTGTACTACAACTTTCCCAGGTTGCTCACCACGTCCAGCACGACCAGCCAATTGCATAAAAAGTTGAAGAGTTTCTTCAGTAGCCATTAAATCGGGGCGATGCAATAAACCATCTGCTGCTAAAACGACAGCAAGAGTTACTTTTGGTAAATCCATACCCTTAGAGAGCATCTGAGTACCTACTAAAATATCGGCGTCACCATCGGCAAATCTTTCAAGTAACAATCTATGCCCATCACGGCCTCTAGTTGTATCTCTGTCAAATCTTAATAAACTTATACCCTCTAGTTCTCTTTCTAAATAATCCATAACTCTTTGTGTTCCAGTTCCAAATGGTTTAAAAGCATTTGAACCACATTCCCCACATTTATCACTAATTTTCGAACGAAAATCACACCAATGACAACGCAACCATTGATTACCCTCTTTGGAACGATGTACAGTTAGTGCAACATCACAGTGTGGACATTGAACGACCTCTCCACAACTACGGCAACTTAAAAAACTACTATATCCACGTCTAGGTACTAAAATGATAGCTTGATTTCCACTCTCTTTTATCTTCAAAAGTTGTTTTTTTAGATATCTACTGATTAAACCTCGATTCCCAATAGCTAATTCTTCTCGCATGTCTACGACACTAACCGTTGGTAATTTACGATTCGAAATCCTTCGGGTTAAGTTGGCAACAACTATATTTCCATTGGGTTTTAAATTTTTCCAAACATTTAAAGATGGAGTTGCTGTTCCAAGTATTACTTTAGCACCTGTTTTTTTTGCTCTATGAATTGCCAAATCTCTTGCATGATAGCAAGGCATAGGAGATTCTTGCTTATAAGAGCTATCGTGTTCTTCATCAAGAACTATCAATCCTAAATTGGATAGTGGTAGAAAAATAGCTGAGCGAGTACCAATGAAAACACTAGGCGTTGTGGTATCTAAAGATCTCTTCCATGTATCAATTTTCTCTTTAGTAGAACAATTACTATGATATTCAAAAACATTAAATCCAAATCTTTTTTTAAAGCGATCAACTAATTGTGGTACTAACCCAATTTCAGGTGTAAGGATAAGACAATGTCTACTTGCAGATAACTCATGAGCTGCGATTTGTAGGTATACCTCCGTCTTCCCAGATCCAGTAATACCCCAAAGCAAAAGAGCTGAGCCATTTGAAAGAGACTCATATTTTTCTTTTGCTGATTTTTGCTCTAACGTTAAAGGTTGAGGCCCCTCAACCTTTAAACTCTTTTTATCCTTGGATTCTTCATCAAAAGTATTAAGAAGGAACAGACGTTTTTCTCTTTCTCCGCAACCAAGTGAGACAAAGTTTCTAATCAATACAGAAGAAAATCCTTCAGCCTCCAAATCCTTTTGCCATTTCCCTCCTCCATTTAATAGAAGATTTTTCTTTAACTCGATCTGTCGAGAAGATATCTTTCCCTCATAATTATTGCTAGACAACTTTACCCACCAAAGTTTCTTAGGTCTATTCGATAGTTTCGACCTTCCTAACCAACCAGGAGGTAAAGCGGTTTTCAGCATCTGAAAATCACTTACATATAAATCAAGAGCAATTTCTTCTAGCCACTCTCTCCATTCTTTTTTGATAGCTGCTTTTTGAACCAATGTTTCTACATTATTCAGTGAAAAATTATTTAAATTATTCACTGAACTAGTTATATTTTGTTTCGTCTTTTTGACGACCAAGCCCTGCATAAGTTGACCTTTCAGACGCACTGTCACAACATCGCCTAAATCAAGATCTAAATTATTCCCATTTTGATAAGAGAAACATCGTCCTTCACGACCTACATGTAACCAAATATCAAATACAAAAGAATTCATATCTTTTTTAATACTTGCCGACTTTAGAAATTTTTTCTACCATTGGATTGTGAACGGTTTAAAAGCTGTTGTGGAACTTGCAAAATTCCACCCAGAGGGAAGACTAGAAGCTTTTTCAAGAATAGGAAAAATCCAATTCTGAGAAAACCGGTCTGAGAAATCCCCTGACTCCCTTGCTTACACATTCCCATTCCTCAACAAAACATCCTTCATAATTTCAAGTCCATATTCATGTCATGTGATTTTTCGCAAGATTTATCACAATTAAGGACAATCTCAAATTAGAGTGTTTCTGTTGAATTTTTACAAATTAAATAGTTTTTCCTGAAATATTATCTCTAGGAGATTCAGACCATTTTATCGGGTAATAACCCGAGCTCCTCAAAAGACCACAAAACCATCGGGAAAACATGATAAAGGGAAAAAAGACATTTAAAAATATTTCTCTTAATCAGGAAGCTAAAAATAATTCCAAAAAAATTAAAAAAACAGCCGCCAAAGTAAACGTGACCAAAGAAACCCAAACTCTTCCTCAAGAAACTTCAAATGATCTAAAAATTGATTTAGATCTAGAGGCGGATAAATTAATTGCTGAAGCAAACAAAGTAACTGAAGCAGATATCGATCTGGATGATGATGACGATAATGCCTCAGTGCTATCTAGTGCTCAAGAAGCAGCTGCTAAAGCTTTAGCCAGCATAAAAATAGGGCCTAAGGGCGTTTACACAGAAGACTCGATTAGGGTTTATCTCCAAGAGATTGGCCGTATAAGGCTTCTCAGGCCAGACGAAGAAATTGAATTGGCCAGAAAGATAGCTGATCTTCTTCAATTAGAGGAAGAAGCTGCGCAATTTGAAAGTGAGAATGGCCATTTCCCATCAGTGAAAGAATGGGCAGTTCTTGCAGAAATGCCATTAACTCGCTTCCGCAGGCGATTGATGCTTGGTAGACGAGCAAAAGAAAAAATGGTGCAATCGAATCTTCGATTGGTAGTTTCAATTGCCAAGAAATATATGAATAGAGGGTTGTCTTTTCAAGATCTTATCCAAGAAGGAAGTCTTGGTCTTATTCGTGCAGCTGAAAAATTTGATCATGAGAAAGGATATAAATTTTCAACTTACGCTACCTGGTGGATCAGACAGGCTATTACCAGAGCAATTGCAGATCAAAGCAGAACAATTCGTTTGCCTGTCCATTTATATGAAACAATTTCGCGGATAAAGAAAACCACTAAGGTTTTAAGTCAAGAGTTTGGGAGGAAACCAACTGAGGAAGAAATCGCTGAAAGTATGGAAATGACGATTGAGAAACTCAGATTCATAGCCAAGAGCGCTCAGCTGCCCATTTCTCTTGAGACACCTATTGGTAAAGAAGAAGATTCTAGACTTGGTGACTTTATTGAAGCAGATATAGAAAATCCTGAACAAGATGTGGCAAAGACCTTATTACGAGAAGATTTGGAGGGAGTTCTCGCTACATTAAGTCCCAGAGAGAGGGATGTTTTAAGACTTCGTTATGGCTTAGATGATGGAAGAATGAAAACCCTTGAAGAAATTGGTCAAATTTTTGATGTAACGAGAGAGAGGATTAGACAAATAGAGGCTAAGGCTCTCAGAAAACTCCGTCATCCAAATAGAAACGGGGTTCTTAAAGAATATATCAAGTTAAATTAGAAAAATTAAACTATAACCTTGACTTTCCCTAGTAACAAAGAGAGATATTTAGTTAGATCATAGATTTCATTTCACATCAACCTTATTAAATTATTTTCCAGGATTTTAATTAGGTATGGTTGACTGCTTAAGGTAAAGAAATAGAAAAGATTTGCTAATGACACTAGACCAACTGCGCATCGCCTCTCGCCGAAGCCAGCTGGCCATGGTTCAGACGAACTGGGTACGAGATGAACTACAAAAAGCCCATCCTGATCTTGCTATCACTATCGAAGCAATGGCTACGCAGGGTGACAAAATACTTGATGTGGCATTAGCAAAAATAGGTGATAAAGGTCTTTTCACTAAAGAACTTGAAGCTCAAATGCTTGTTGGCCATGCCGAAATTGCGGTCCACTCATTGAAAGATTTACCTACCAATCTTCCAGAGGGATTAATTCTTGGCTGCATAACAGAAAGGGAGGATCCTTCAGACGCGTTAGTCGTTAATGAGAAAAATCAAATTCACAAACTAGAGACTCTGCCAGAAGGTTCCGTAGTGGGGACTAGCTCCTTAAGAAGGCTTGCTCAATTGAGATACCATTATCCACATCTTGTTTTCAAAGATGTACGAGGAAATGTTATTACACGATTAGAAAAGCTTGACTCAGAAGAATATGACTGTCTTATTTTGGCAGCTGCTGGATTGCAAAGGCTTGGTTTTGCTAATCGAATACATCAGTTAATTCCAACAGATATTTCACTCCATGCTGTGGGACAGGGAGCTCTTGGTATTGAATGTGTAAGTGGTCAACAAGAGGTACTAGATATTTTAAAAACACTTGAACACGAATCAACGTCTAAAAGATGCTTAGCAGAAAGATCTTTCCTCAGAGAGCTTGAAGGAGGATGTCAAGTTCCAATAGGCGTTAGAACTGAAATTAACAACGATGAATTAATTCTTGAAGGAATGGTCGCGAGTTTAGATGGTAAAAGATTAATTAGAGATATAAAAAAAGGATCGGTAAGCTCTGCAGAGGGAATAGGAATAGACTTAGCCAATGAATTAAAAGGCCGTGGTGCAGGAGAAATACTAGAAGAAATTTTCAAGTCTGCAAGGACCTAAATCATTCCAACAGTTTAATGAATTAAATTAGGATCTATTTCAGATAAGTAACGCTTCTCGCAGGATTTGATAATCTCAACTGCCTTTTCAACACCAAAGAAGCCATTTACAGTACAAGTTCCTGGTTTTTTAAGATCTTTATAATGCTCCCAATAATAAGTTGTTTCCTTAATCCAATGATTTCCTAATTGTTCAAAGTTTTTTATGTGATCCATCCTCTTATCATCGGCTATTACGCCAATAACCTTGTCGTCAACTTCACCTCCATCATCAAAGGTCATTATTCCTATAATCCTTGCTTCAACAATTGAACCGGGTACTAACGGCTCTGTAACATTCACAATTTCGATGTCTAATGGATCGCCATCTTCATCCCATGTACGTGGAAGACATCCATAAGCGAAAGGGTAGGCGAGGGACGAATATCCAACTCGATCAAGCTTTAGATGCCCTGTTTCAGTAATAAGCTCGTATTTATTTATTGTATTTGAATTCAACTCAACGATTGTGTTTACTCTATGTTCAGATTCATTGGCAAACGCAGGTAAGACATGAAGCAGATTAGGCATTGTTCTGCTAGGTGCTTGGTCAAGGTTGGCCATAGTATTTTTTTATGTTCTTACATGGTAAATCAACGAAGTAAATGCTAATGAAGTTCTGGCAAAGAATTTAGAAAAATTTCAACAAAAAATATGCCTTACTTAATTTTTATTCTAATACATGTATATTTGAATTAGAGATTATAGAAAGCTTCTCAAGTTTATTATCTAAGTATTCAAGAAAATAAGTTGGTGATAATGTTGCTCCAGAGACCTTCTTTACAAGTTCCTCGGAATCCAAACTTCTCCCATGATGATGAACATTTTTGCGAAGCCAACCCAATATTTTACTGATTTCATTATCTTCAATAATATTTTCAATCTCTCCTAAATCTACTTCAAGAGTTTTTGTTAACTGAGCGCTAATAAGATGACCAAGCAAATAAGAAGGGAAATAACCAAACATCCCCTCACTCCAGTGGACATCTTGCAAACATCCCTCAGTATCATTTTTTGGCGAAACACCTAGAAGGTTCAAATACCTTTTATTCCATTCATTAGGCAGATCTTCTACAGAAAGCCCTCTCTCTAGAAGATCAATTTCCAAGTCAGTCCTAATCATTATGTGTAAGCCATAACTAAGTTCATCGGCCTCAACTCTATTCAACCCGGGGGTAAATGGATTTAGATTGATCCATAAATCATTTCCAGAGTGAATTGGAGCGCCTGCATTCTCAAAATGATGCCAAAAAGACTTTGCGAATGAAAAGCTCCTAGCAATTCTATTTTCCCAAAATAGAGATTGACTCTCATGAACAGCCATAGAAGTTGCTTGACCTAATGGCCATGCAAACCATTGGTGACTTTCAGAAGGCAAGCCTTGTTCATACAGAGAATGTCCCCACTCATGGGCAGTAGCTAATAAGCAAGAAAGTGGCTGACCTTTAACTATTCGCGTCGTAATGCGATAATCATCTGGACCTAAAGTTATTGAGAATGGATGAGGGGACTTAGCTATAGCTGTATTAGAAGGATCCCTAGACCAATCATTTAAAAGTATTTGACAGAGCTTTTCTTGATCACTATTTGCTAAATCCCATTTTTTACTCTTTTTATTAGTTATTGTTGCAGCCTTCTGAATCAATTCTGGCAATCTTTTTTTTAAAGGTGCAAATAGTGCGCTTACACGATTAATCGTTAAGTTCGGTTCAAAAGGCTGGGCAAGTGTCTCCCAACAACTTCTTCCTTCACAGAGCTGATTAGCTTGTTCTGTTCGTAGTGAAATTAATTTCTTGAGAGCTGGAGAAAAGCTTTGGAAGTCATTATTTTTCTTAGCTTCCTGCCAAAACATATAACCTTCAGACTTTGCTGTTGCAAGCTCAACAACCAATTTAGGATCCAATCTTTTTTGTCTATTGAAATCTTGCTCAAGCAACTCAATATTTTTAGACCTATCTGTCATAAATTCTGATTCAAAATTGTCTTTCTCTTTTAAATTTTGAAGTTCAGATTTTGCTTCTTTTATTAAAATTTCGAACTGTTCAGAACTTTGTCTTGCATGAAGTTGCTTAGCTAAAAGACTTAATTGCTCACCTCTCCAGGTGGAACCAGCAATAGGCATAGATGTATTTTGATCCCAGTAGAGAGTGCTTTGTATAGATCCCAATAACTGCGTATCTTTTAGGTAATCACCCAAAAGCTGCCAAGCAGACTTTGACAACGTATTCCATTTGATATTTGTATAATCCTAATATCAAATTGATGAAAATAGACCCATATTTGGTCAATTTAAAATAATTTAAATCATAAGTTCTTAATGAAATTATTCATTATTTAAAAATCAAAAAAGTTATATCTTTTTTTATACGATCGGATTCAAAATACTTTAATTTAATAAGAAAGGAACAAACCTGTTAGTATTTAATATAGTCAAATCAAACAGTTTAATAGTAATGGAACAGTTTTTATCAACATTAGATTTTGATACGAAGGGGCAAGGTTTTACTGATATCACAAAAGAAATTAATGATTGGATCCAATATAAAAAGTTTAAAAAGGGAATACTTCTTATTTTTCTAAAGCATACAAGCTGTAGTTTAATTATAAATGAAAATGCTGATATTAATGTTCTAAAAGACCTATCAGCATACATGAAAGCTATTGTCCCAGAGGAGGGATTTTATCCTATTGACAGAAGTAGTAAAAAAATAGAATATCTTCATTCACAAGAGGGGTTAGACGATATGCCTGCTCATATCAGAACAATGCTTACTTCAAATAATTTAAGCTTCAGTGTTGTTGATGGTGAATTAAAAATAGGCTTATGGCAAGGAATCTATATATGGGAACATAGATCATCAAATAAATCAAGGTCATTACAATTGCATGCAATTGGTGATTTTGATTTAAATTAAAATTAAATATAAAAAACTCATGACTTCCTTATTAGAGCAACATCAACTAGATTATTTTATAGAAAAGAATCCTTATTGGATAATAGATAATAAAACGATAAAAAGAGAATTTAAATTTGATAATTTCATTGATGCTTTTGGCTTTATGAGTAAGGTCGCTCTTTTATCTGAAAAAATGGATCATCATCCTGATTGGCAGAATACATATAATAAAGTTAAAATCAATCTAACTACTCATGACAAAGGTGGAATTACTACTAACGACATCAAGCTTGCAATGTCTATTGATAAATTAATCAACATCTAATGTATCATTACTTACTTCCATTAAAATGAAGACAAATGAATCTAATGTTCAGGAAAATATAGTTTCCAAAACTAATATCCCTATTACAATTATATCAGGATTTTTAGGATCAGGGAAAACAACTTTATTAAATCATATCCTTAGCAATCAGAAAGGAATAAAGACAGCTGTATTAGTAAACGAATTTGGTGAAATAGGAATTGATAATGAGTTAATAATTAAGACTGAAGAAGAAATGATAGAACTAAGCAATGGATGTATCTGTTGTTCTATAAATGGTGAATTAGTAGAAGCAATAGAAAAGTTAATTAATGTCAATAAGAAGTTAGATTATATTATTATTGAAACTACAGGATTAGCCGACCCTCTTCCAGTTGCAATGACATTACTTGGAAGTGAGTTAAGAGATCAAACAAGATTAGACTCTATTATAACTTTAATTGATGCTGAGAACTTTGATGAGGTTGCCTTAGAAAGTTCAATAGGTAGATCCCAAGTAATCTATAGTGATATTTTACTTCTTAACAAATGTGATTTAGTATCTAATAAAAATATAGAAAAAACGATATCAAAGTTAAAAGAAATAAAAAATGATGTGAGAATTTTAAAAAGTATTAAAGGTAATATTCCTCTTAATTTATTATTAAGCGTAGGGCTATTCGAAACTGATCTAATAAATGAAAAAGAATCTGTTCATGATCACTCTCATGAACATAAACATGATCACTCTCATGAACATGTCCACTCAGAAGAAGATAATAAAATTGAAGATTTTCTATCTGTTTCTTTTCAAACGAAAGAACCTTTCTCTCTTAGAAAATTCCAATATTTTCTAGATAATCAATTAAATAGAAATGTTTTCAGAGCAAAGGGTATACTTTGGTTCAATGAAAGTGAAAGAAGACATGTTTTTCATCTTGCTGGTAAAAGAATTTCTCTGGAAGATAGTGAATGGGGAGAAGAAAGAAATAATCAAATTGTCTTTATTGGCAAAGAATTAGATAAAGAGAAAATACTCTCTCAATTAAATGCATGTATTGAAAAATAATCACAAAATACCAATTTTTAATAATAAATTGAACAACATCAAATCTACTTCAAAGGCCTACAAAAAAGAAAAAAGTATTAAATTTGTCTATGATCTGATCGAATTGAATAATAGTCGGTACATATTAAAATTCGTAGTAACCCTATTAACATTTTTCATTTTATGGCCTTTATTTACTCTCGTAAGAGAGGCTTTATACGGTATTCAAAAAGGTTCTATTTATTTAACATTAAACAATATTAATGAAATAAAAGGAACACTATTATTATTGATTCTTTCTCTAACTCTAGGAGGATTTTTAGGAGTAGCTAATGGTTGGATTTTAGCCAATTGCCATTTCAAAGGGAGAAAAATTCTTAGAGTTTGTCAACTAATTCCTTTCGCAACTCCAGCTTATCTTTTAGCAGCTACATTCATTGACCTCGGCAGCATAAATTCCATCAGGATTACAGGGATGTTGTGGGGTGTAATAATAATGGCATTCACAACCTATCCATATGTATTTCTACTAAGTTTAGAAAGTTTTGAGAAAGGTGGTAGAAGGCAAATTGAGGCTTGCAGAACTCTTGGAATAGGTCCTTGGAAAAGTTTTTTTCAAATATCTCTGCCAATAGCAATTCCCTCAATTACTGCTGGGTTAGCTTTAATGGCGATGGAAATCATAAATGAATTAGGTGCCGTTCAACTTTTAAATATTCCAAGTATTTCTGCTGGAATACTAGAGAGTTGGGTAGAGGAAGGTGAGCCTTCAGGTGCAATTGCTCTTGCCTTATTTGCTCTTATTTTAGTTTTTCTATTGGTTGCAATTGAACGCAAATCGAGAGAAAGAAGTAAACGTTGGACAGATGGAATCAGTAGTGGAGACTCACCAAAATGGCAATTAAAAGGTGTACATCTATTCCTTGCTCAAGTTATCTCCTTTACACCTCCAATGCTTACATTGGGCATTCCAATTACATGGGCAATAATAAACTTTGACCAAATCAATCAAGGCTTCAATACAGATTTAATTGGATTAACTATTAGAAGCTTTAGTTTAGCCTTAGTGGTTTCATTAATAACGATATTTATATCTTTAATTTTATCAGTTTCCAAGAGATGGCAAAATCATCAATGGCTCAATATATTGACCTTCTTATCCAGCATTGGCTATGCAATTCCTGGATCTGTTTTAGCCCTTGCTCTTCTTTCATTTAAAGGAAGTATCTGGCAAATAAACATATTAAGCTTACTAATCTGGGGTTATAGCATTCGATTCCTAGCTGTTTCAAAAGGTGGGCTTGATGCCGGCTTTGAGAGGATTTCGCCAAATATAGATAATGCAGCCATAAATCTTGGGAAGAACTGGTCAGATGTACTTTTCAAAATACATCTACCACTTCTTCAAGGACCTATGCTAGTAGGTGCACTTCTAGTTTTTGTTGACACAATAAAAGAATTACCACTAACTTTTATATTAAGACCATTTGATTTTGATACGCTTTCAGTACGAATATTCCAATATGCAGGAGATGAGAGAGTAGCAGAATCTATTATACCTTCATTAATAATAATTTGTCTTGGTTTAATAGCCTCTATGGCCTTAATACCAAGCTTAAACAATAGAAATAACTAACAAAAATTTAAACTTCTAATAATTTTTTAACTGGATAAATTAAGGCTGCAAATATATCAGAGATTGTTGAAACAAGACGATAGCAAAGCAATGAAGCTAAAAGAGGTGCTTCTGGCAAATGTGAACTAAGACTAAATAGAATCACTGATTCAAAGACACCTAAACCGCCTGGTGCTGCAGGTACTATAAGGCCGATTATCCATGCTAAAGAAAAGGTAGAGATTAATTCACCTTGAGAAATTAAGGACCCAAAAGAAAATGCATTTATACAACATAAAAAGCCCATATAGCGAGACAAAATAAATATGATCTCTACAAATAGTGGCTTATAGGGATAAAACATCCTTGTTGAATTATTTTGGTTATTTATTGCTAATTTACTATCTTTAATATAAGAGATCTTAGTAAACAAATTTGCCTTCATTGCCTTCAGTTTATTAATTAGAAGTTGTCTAAATACTGGCAAAAAAAACAAAGTAGATGACCAGCAAAGTATAAAGATAACTATATTAAAACTGCGAAAAGGAACAAAAATCAGGCCAGCTACCAGCATTAACAATGGCTCTAATAAAATAGATTCTACTGATTTTTCAGTTGATAATTCCAATCGCAAAGTATTATATCTAGAAACAAAATGCCATATTCCTCCAGGTAAATATTTATATATATTTGTAGCCAAAAATATTTTAATTATATTCAAATTATTAGACTTAATATCAATTTTATTTATTAAAAGTTTCCAGGCATAAGCATTAATAATTATACTTAAAAAACTAAATAAAATTCCACTTAATAGCCATAACATCTGTTCCCTACCAATTATCTGATTTGATAAAGACTCAAAATTCCCATATATTGAAGTTCCAAGAAATGCAAAACAAATTAACGTTATTAAAAATTTAATATTGATTTTAGAAATTATTCCAAAAACAAGATTATTTCTTTTTATTTGAATCATAGCAAAATCAGTTATCAAAAAGACAAATCATCTAATTCATAAATTTCCGATAATTCTGAAATTAATTTCTGACGTATCTCTTCTATTGGAATTCCTGTCGATAAGGTTATTTGAGTCAGGTCTTGATGTTCTATTTTTATTGAAATCTGACCATTTGGCCTCATTACCTGTTTAACATTTACTGTCCCAAATTTAGTTTTATGACTCACTGTTCTTCTTGGAAGTATCCAGCGGTTTATCTTATTTTCTCTTATTCCAATTGTTGTACTGTAGTTAAACCAAACCTCTCGCAGTAAATTTTTATGCTTGGGGTAGACAATCGCTTGTATACATATACCTTTTCTATTTTTTTTCATATCTACCGAGTAACAAATAACATCTATAGCACCTGCAGATCTCAATCTTTCGATTAAAACCGCAACATCTTCAGGCGTGGAATCATCAATCCAAGCCTCCTGAGAAATTATAGTTTCAGAAGAAGGCTTATTAATTTCTATATGATCATCATTTTCATCTATTAGAAGAACTCTTAGAAAATTAGGTCGAGAAATATTTTTACTTCCTAAGCCTATACCAATCTTTTTAATATTTATTTGATCTGGCTGAGCAAACTTATCTAGAAAAGTTGCTATCAATGCGATGCCGGTAGGGGTTGTTATTTCACCAAAATACTTATCATCAAGGAACGTTAATGGGATTTTTTTTTGCCTCGCTATCTCAATAACAGTAGGTACTGGAACCGGCAGAGGTCCATGTGAAGTGGATACGATTCCTTTCCCAAAAGGTGGATTTGAAAAATAAATATTGTATGGCTTTAAAAAATCTATAGCAGAGCAAGCATTAACAACATCAACTATAGAATCTATTGAACCTAGTTCATGAAAATGAACATCTGAGATTTCATTCCCATGAACAACTGCCTCTGCTTCTGCAAGAATTTCAAAAACCCTAATAGATTTTTTCTTCACATAGTCATTAAGGCTTGAATCGAGAAGTAAGTTTTTTATATCATTAAGACTTCTAGATAAATCCTTAAAATCAATTTCATTTTTAGCACAGACAATTCCTTTTATACCTTCACTATCTCCAACTTTGAATTTGAGGTTATAATTTTTGTCTATATTTAAACTTACTAAGTTATCCAAGAAAATAGAGTACGGAACACCCAAATCTAATAATGCTGATGCGAGCATATCTCCAGATATTCCAAGACGACAATCAATAAAAATAGATTTCATTTATCAGTGAATATATAATCAGTTGTATAGATAGAATACATTGATATAATTGTTTTTTTAATTAGACTAATTTTTTATTTTTTAAGATTTTTCTACTTTTATTGTTTATTTGCTGTTGAGAAATAGGTCCTATTACTTGAAAGTCCTCAACCAAAAGTTGATAGTCAACACGACGAACATCAATACTAATAAAATGTTTTAAGTAATTCATAGGTACTTCACCTTTAAGATTCAATTTGAAAGGTAAAGCTTTCTTTTGCTGATTCCTTGGCTTCTGACGAATTTTTATAACCACCTCCTTTTCTTCTGGCTTAGTAAAAATCAATTCTCCTCTTATTGAAAAATAATCATCACCTTCCAATAAATCATCAGAATCGACCTTTAAACTTGAACCTTCATTCAATCCCTCACTTTCCACAAGATCTTGTTGCAAAGTACTTGGTTCCCAAATACCTGTGATTTGTAAATGAAGATTTTGATTATTCCTACATCTTGGATATACGACCCAGAGGTGAGGTTTTTCGAGAGGAACGTGGTTACGAATCAAGGTTATGACTCTCCCAAGGACAACTGAATCTATTTCATTACCTTTAGAATCAATTAGAGCTCCACGAGTAAAGGTGTCATCATCTTGAGGCTTGTAAATACCTCTAATTAATCCAATTGCCCGGTATTGCAATGGATCAGTGACCGAGGGGATTGGATGGTTCTGCATCTATATAAATAAATAGGCCATTAGTTGCCAATCTTAAATTTACCAAAAACTTACAAATACTATTGTCATTTTATTCATTTGGGACATTTTCATAATCTGACTGATCAAATGCATTGAGAGCTTCATCGAGTGCATCTGATGGAGTTGTAGCATTATTCATCGCTCCTGCTTGTTTAAGACGATTCATTAAATCAAATGGATCTATTGGTAAACCCTGATCAATTTGATCTTCTGTATCGAAAGTACTATAAATATCTCTTTTCTCATCAGTTGAATAATTTTTTACTTCTGAAATTCTTATTGTTCTTGAAGAATAAAAAACTTGCCCTACCGTAATTAAAACTGGGGCTAAACAAGATAAAGCCAACCATAATTGAGCATTAATAAAATGTGCAGTTTGGTTCAAAACTAAACTTTCGCCTGGATTTACATGATAATAACTTAAGCAATAAAATTTTAAGTCTTGCTTGTTGCAACCTGGAATGTCAATTCTATTCGTTCAAGGATAGATCATGTCAAAGAATGGCTCATCTCTAATAAGATTGATATTCTTTGTTTACAAGAGACAAAAACAGAAGATAAGTTTTTTCCAACTGAAGTTTTTTCAAGCCTTGGATATGAGGTTTCAATATCTGGACAGAAATCTTATAATGGAGTAGCCATAATAAGTAGATTCCCAATTAATAATATAAAGATTGGCTTTGATGAAGTAATCACAGACTTCAATGATTTATCTATATTAAGTGAACAGAAAAGAATTATAAGTGCTGAAATCAATGACATTAGAATTATCAATGTTTATGTTCCAAATGGATCAGCTATAAATACAGATAAGTTTATTTATAAAGAAAAATGGTTAGAATGCATGAAAGTCTATCTAAGAAATATAAATTCAAACCATACACCTATATGTTTATTAGGAGACTTTAATATTGCTCCTGAAGATAGAGATATACATACACCAATTAAATATAAAGAGTCAATTATGGCTTCTTCCAAAGAGAGAAAATTACTTAAAGATATTTTAGGCGAGGAATTAGAAGATGTTTTTAGAATTTTTGAGCCTGGAGAAAAAAATTGGTCTTGGTGGGATTATCGCCATTCAGCCTGGGAAAGAGACAAGGGTTGGCGGATCGATCATATTTACTTAACAGGAGACCTGCTTAGTTGTTCCAATAGTTGTTGGATAGACAAAGAGCCAAGATCTAGGGAGAAACCCAGTGATCACGCGCCAGTAGTTGTCGATATTAGCTGGCCTCCATCAGATATTGAAAATGAATTTTTCTTTTAAAAAATTTAGGTTTTTTTCTATTTTCAAATCATCACAGAATTAACAAATCAAATATTTACAATTAGCCAAAACAGATTAAATTCAAGGGGTATTATCTCCAAGAAATCAATCTGCAACTTGTTTTTAGGATTAAACTCATTTATCAAGCTAGGCCTATTAAAGATTAAAAAAAAATAACCAGATGCTGAACAGATTCAAAAATTTAGACGAATCAGTCACTTTTAGGCCATTATGGCTGACTGTGTTTATGAGCTCATTCGCTGAGGTGCTGTGACAGACGCGTTGAACACAAAAAGATCTGAAGAAATTTTTGGCTCTGCCAAAAATTTAATGCCTGGTGGAGTCAGTTCACCTGTAAGAGCTTTCAAATCTGTTGAAGGGGATCCAATCGTTTTTGATCGAGTCAAGGGTCCTTATGCCTGGGATGTTGATGGGAACAGATACATCGACTACGTAGGTAGCTGGGGACCTGCGATTTGTGGCCATGCACACCCGGAGGTAATTTCCGCCCTTCAAGAAACACTTGAAAAAGGTACGAGCTTCGGAGCGCCTTGTGTCCTCGAGAATAAGCTTGCCGAGATGGTCATAGATGCCGTACCAAGCGTTGAAATGGTTCGCTTCGTTAATAGCGGCACAGAAGCGTGTATGGCTGTTCTTCGCTTAATGAGAGCCTTTACTGGCAGGGATAAAGTTATCAAGTTCGAGGGTTGCTATCACGGGCATGCAGATATGTTTTTAGTGAAAGCAGGCTCAGGCGTAGCAACACTTGGTCTACCAGACTCACCAGGTGTTCCAAGAAGTACAACCGCAAATACTCTTACTGCACCTTATAACGATCTTGAAGCGGTAAAAGAGCTTTTTGCTGAAAACCCAGATGCGATTTCTGGAGTCATCCTTGAGCCTGTTGTGGGAAATGCAGGTTTCATCACACCTGAACCAGGTTTCTTAGAGGGGTTAAGAGAGGTAACCCAGGAGAATGGTGCTCTTTTAGTTTTTGATGAAGTAATGACTGGTTTTCGAATCAGCTATGGAGGCGCCCAAGAGCGTTTTGGAGTTACTCCTGATTTAACCACTATGGGCAAGGTTATTGGTGGAGGACTTCCAGTTGGGGCATATGGCGGTCGCAAAGAAATCATGTCCATGGTTTCTCCTTCTGGTCCTATGTATCAAGCAGGTACATTGAGCGGTAATCCTCTTGCTATGACAGCTGGTATTAAAACTCTTGAACTCCTTAAGCAAGAAGGCACCTATGAAAAACTAGAAGCTCTGACAAAAAAACTTCTCGATGGAGTCATTGCAGCTGCTAAAGAATCAAATATTGCCATTTATGGTCAGAGCATTAGCGCAATGTTCGGTTTTTATCTCTGTGAAGGACCAGTTAGAAACTTTGAAGAAGCTAAATCTGCTGATACAAATAGGTTTAGCAAATTGCATAGACTGATGCTTCAAAAAGGTGTTTATCTAGCGCCAAGTGCATTCGAGGCGGGTTTTACATCACTTGCACATTCTGAAGATGATATAAATTCGACAATAAAAGCATTTCAGGAAAGTTTCTCTGAAATCTCATAAAAAAAATCCAATTTAAATTAATAAATTGGATTTTTTATAATCAACTTTTAAGGCTAATTAATTTTTTCCTCTGACAATTACAGGAACATTTCCTGAACTATTACCTGGCAATGAAGGAACAACTTGTGTCTCACCATTCCATTTATCTAAAAACAATTTGAAAAGAACTTGATCATCAAGACTTTTATTTAATGTGTCGTACCTAAGAGCTTCTTGCTCTGCAATTTTAACTTCAGTTTGAGCTCTCAATAATTGCTGCTCAGCAATCTGTTTTTGTTCGATAGCTGCTCGATATTCATCAGCGATAGTCAAGCCAGTCAAATCGAGTGATTGAACATCAACGTAGTCAAATTTATTAAGTTCATCAGCTACTGTTTGCTCAACCAGCTCAGAGATATCGCTCCAGGAGCTAGCTATTGTTACCAACTCATACTTTGAAAAAACTGACTTGAGTGCTTTAAGTAATGATGGTTGAATAATCCTGTTATATATCTCTCTATCATTATAAGAGATAGTTTTAAAGACTCTTCCTGCCTCATTAGGCTTTAGAGCGTATTTAACAGTAGCCGTGGCAGAAATAACTTGCAAATCTTTAGTTAATGAATCAAACTTTTCAGGTCTGACTTGAGTTTGAACATTAAAAGGATAAGTATTTTGAACAAAAGGTACTTTGAAATTCAAACCAGGTTTACGTGATCCACCACTTACTTTCCCTAATGTTGTGACAACTGAAACTTGTCCAGCAGGGACAACAAAAAATGCTTGAGTAAGAAGTAAAAATCCAGTAAATGAAAGGACAAGTAGAAGAGTTGTTGTGCCACCTGGTCCATTCGGAGTCACATTACGAAATGGAGTTGTCATAAAAAAGATTATCTAGGAAAGATTTTATGTTGATTTAGCAAGTATTGCGAAAATTGTTAGATAGAAAAAATAATAAATTTATTTTTAAACCCGCCAAATCATCATTTTCAATAAATAAAAATCTTCTCTCTTATTTACCTAAGCCATATCTCTAGCTGTTTTTAAAACCTTCAAATATAGCTCTTCATCAATCTCCCTAATATCATATTCAGTTGGCATCACCCCATGCTTATGCTCATGAACAAGCATCCAACATGTTCTTTCTAATTCTTTTTTTGACTGTCCAGATAAAACAATTGCTTTTTTAGAAAGTTTTTCTATTAATTGCTCCATAACAAAAAATCTTAGCGATAAAGTTTTTTAATTATTAGTTTACTACCTATAATTTTGAAATTGTAAAGCTATTTCTAAATCATCTTCCTGCTTCTTAATTAAATTAATTACAGACTGCAAATCATCTTTATTTTTTCCAGTGATTCTCAAACTATCTCCTTGTATTGAAACAGTTACCTTCTTCATATTATCTCGCACTAACTTACTCAATTTCTTTGAGATTTCTTGTGGCAAACCTTTCTTTAATTTAACAATTTGCATCACCATATTTCCTCCTATGGTCTCAACTTTTTGAAAATCAAATATCTTTAATGATAAATTTCTTTTAGTGGCTTTCTGTAATAAAATATCTTTTACAGATTCTATTGTCATATCGCTTAGAGATACAATAGATAATTCATCTTCTTTAATATCTATTTTTGTCTTGGAGTCTTTTAAATCATACCTTTGATCAACTTCTCTCCTCAATTGATCAATAGCATTTACTAATTCCTGCTGATCAAATTCTGAAACCACATCAAAAGAATAAGAAGAAGGCATAAAAATTTCTCTTTGTTTCCACCATCTTATGAAAAAAAAACAAAACTGCTTATAAATGTACTTATAAGATATTTCGTAAGTTAAAAAATATCTAGAAGCAGATGATTTTATTTGATTTAAAATTAATCAAAAAACATCAGGCTCACAACTTTTCCCATATCTTCAGCGCTATGGCAACTACTCAATAATGTTTCACTGTCATGAAATGCGAAACAAATCAATTGATCACATCTGTTAATAATTTCCTGATTACAGAGACTACTTGCCATTGGCAAAGGCAAATCATTATTGTCTTCTTTCTCTATTAGATGTAAAACGCTACCAAGAAGATCCTTAACCTCTGCAGTTTGCCTATCAAGAGACTGAGGCAACAAAACAGTTAAAAGAGAAGGATTAACATCTAGAACAGCTCTAATTACTGCAGCATTTACGCCTTGAGATCCTGAAGTGATTATCGAATGTCCCTCTTGAGCCAAAGACCTTGCTATTAATTCGACTATATGGATAGAAACGACAGGGACATGCCTGCTACCTAAGAAAGCAATCCTTCTTTTTCCCTCGTTCTTCAACAAGGCCAATTCCTGAGCGAGAGTATCAACTCGTCCCAATGCAGGAAGATCGAGTGATCGACTCAAGGACATCCTAATTCAGATAATTTAAAGGTAGCAATTATTAATGATCTCAAGAAGAAATTCCTAAAGTTTTAAAGATTCGATCAAGATCGCAATGTTCTTGTACTAATCGAAAAGCATAAGTAGCTTTGACTGTCTCATGAAGACGAACATGGCCAAAGGCTTGCTCAATAACCTCAACTGTTGAGAGAGTATCTCTATCAACTTTTAGTAATGGAACATCTAACTCTTCGGATCTATTAATCAATTGTGGTAGTGGTTCGCCAGCACCTGTCAGTATTAGACATTGAGTAGAAGCTTCCAAAGCCGCCAATTGAATATCTGTACGATCAGCTCCTGTCACTACTGCCATATTACGCCTCCTTCGAAAGAATTCCATTGCAGAATTAACACTCATCGCTCCAATACTCAATGTTTCTACCATCAACTCAAGCCTGTCAGGGCAACAAATAACTCGAGCATTCAAACGTCTCACCAACTCTTCAACAGTCACACTCCTCAACAAAGGGGATCTGGGCATCACTCCAAAGATATCTAAACCTAGTGACTTAAGAGATGGAACTATAGTTTCTTTAATATCTTTAATTTGATCAGGGTTAACAGCATTTAAGACAACACCACTTAGATGATCTCCTAATTGATTTTTAGCCTCCAACAAAGCTTCAACACTTCTACTATCTTGCCAAAAATGAGCTAGTAAAACTTTAGCGTTTAAACCTTTAGCAAGCTGGCTGAGACTTAATCCATACAAGAGGCCCTCATGCAAACTACCCGCTGCTTCAAGAATATTGATAACCTCACTAGAAGGATCAAGCGATAGCCTGAACTCATCAAATTTCATCCCAGGATCTAAGCTATTTTCTTTAATTCTCTTACTAGCAGTAGAGGCGGCCAGAAATTGAATGGAAGGAATTAAATTTTCAGTAGATAATTGTAATGTCTCTCCAACAAACCTAACGTCATCATCAATCATATCTTGAATATCTCCGCTTTCAGAGACATTTAATTCAAGACTTGTGGCTAAAGGTTTACCAAATCTAACCAAATGATTTGAAGCAATTAAATTTCTTGCTATGCCAAGAACTAACGCTGACTTACCGCTAAATGGTTCACATGATCCAATTAGAATGGTCTTGCTCATTAATTAAAGATCTGATGTGAGAGTAATAACTTTATAAGTTTAGGCTTTTTAAAAAAGTTCTCAACACTAAATCTGTATAAAATTCTAATTAGATAATCATTCTCCATTAATTCCTAATTTTTGCAAGAATAGATTGGATTCAACACAATGAAGAAAAACTTGTCAGACGACTCAAGGTTTAAAGGTTTAAAAATTGCCATAACTGGTGCAAATGGGAGCCTCGGGAAGTCACTTATTAGAGTGTTGAAAAAAAAAGGGGCTTACGTGATTGGATTAACACATGCAGAAAAAAACAATCATAAATCTAATGAAACCAAACCCAATGACTGGATTCTTTGGTCCTGTGGGAAAGAAGGAATGATTTCAAAAGAACTTGCTAATGTTGACATTTTAATACTTAATCATGGATTCAATCCAAAAGAAAAGATTGATTCAAATGAAATAAATAAAGCACTAGAAATAAATTCCCTTAGTCATTGGAGATTAATAGAAATATTTGAAGCTTTAGCTTTATCTAATGATTTAAAGAAGTCCCAATCAAAGGAGGTATGGGTAAATACATCTGAAGCAGAGATTCAAATAGCTTTTAGTCCTGCCTATGAAATAACAAAACGTCTTATAGGTGAACTTGTAACTCTAAAAAAAAGTAAATTATTAATGGAAAAAAGAAATTCTTTTATTATTAAAAAATTAATCTTAGGTCCTTTCAAATCGCAGTTAAATCCACAAGGAATAATGAGCCCTGAATTTGTAGCAAAAACAATAATACAAAAAGCCGAAAAAGAGGATTATCTGATCATCGTTTCTCCTAACCCACTGACATACATAACAATGCCAATAATCGAATCAATTAGAATATTATATTCAAGATTTATAAATCAAATTTACTCAAATTAACCCCATTAAAAATCAATCTCCTCTATCAGTTAGGATCTCAAAGCCATTTTCAGTGACTAGTACAGTATGTTCCCATTGAGCAGATAAATTTCCATCTTTTGTAATTACTGTCCATCCATCACGAAGTGTCTTACAGTATTTTGAGCCAAGATTAATTATAGGTTCCACTGCAATAGTCATTCCCTCTCTCAGAGTTACGTTTGGCAAATCATTAGTTCTAAAATTAAATACCGAAGGTTCTTCATGAAGATTCCTACCTACACCATGTCCGGTGTAATCTTCGACAACACTAAAACCATTTGCTTTCACATAATCTTCTATTGCACCTGCTATATCAAGAAGTTTGTTTTTTGGCTTAATTTGATTAATTCCAAGCATCAAAGCTTCTTTCGCAACTCTACTTAGTTCAATTGCTTCATCTGAAGTTTTACCTACACAAATAGTTATACAACTATCTCCATGATAACCATTATAAAAAGCCCCTGTATCTACTTTAAGCAGATCTCCATCATTAATAATTTTTGTCTTACTTGGGATTCCATGAACAACCTCGTTATTTATGCTTGAACATATACTGCCTGGAAAGCCATGATATCCTTTAAAACTTGGCGTAGCATCATGTTCTCTAATTCGTTTTTCTGCATAATTATCTAGATCCAACGTAGACATTCCAGGTTTAACTAAGTCTTGAATTTCACTCAATACAGTTGCAACTATTTTGCTAGATTTACGCATAATTTCTATCTCTCTTGAAGACTTAATTTCAACCCCTCTCCTTTGTTGAATAACAGGGCCATTATTAATAGGGATTTTTGAATTTGCAGAAGAAAGAAGATCAGAAAATAATTTCATTGCTTAGAGAGAAAGTAAAAATCTAAGATTTGCATTTTATTAATAATCAAATATTAGTTAACCTATCAAAAGGATAGGGACAATTTCCTAAAAAAAATTCTTTATCTTTAATAAAATTCCTATTATTAGAGGATCGTTTTCAAAGAATATTTTTTTAAACGAGCATTCGCTCACTGAAATTAAAGCCAAATGCGAAAATTTTGCTCAGATGATAAAAAGCTCAGATTTATAAAAATTTTTAATTTGAGAAACAAGCGGTTACAATATGTGCTCGGTCAAATCAAGAGTAATTGGTGATGTCAGTTGAATCTAAAGAGCCCTCTTCTGAAGAGGTAAAAGTTGAAGATAAATCAAAGGCTCCGAAGGAGTCTGGAGTAGAAAGTGCTTCTCAAGAAAAATCTAAAGGAAAGAAAATTTCAATCAAAAAGCTCTCTTCTACTGAAATAATCAAAACTTTTGAAGATGCACAATTAAACAAAGATCTCCCTGAGATTTATGTTGGTGACACTGTTCGTGTTGGTGTCCGAATAAGTGAAGGTAACAAGGAGAGAGTTCAGCCCTACGAAGGTGTCGTAATAGCAAAGCGACATGGAGGAATTCATCAAACAATTACAGTAAGGCGCATTTTCCAAGGAATAGGAGTTGAAAGAGTTTTTCTGGTTCACAGTCCACAAGTTGCATCCATTAAGGTTGAACGCCGAGGTAAAGTAAGGAGAGCGAAGCTTTTCTATCTGCGTGAGCGAGTGGGCAAAGCCACACGCGTAAAGCAGCGCTTCGACCGCTGAGGTTTCGGCCTCCTCAATCAAAAGTCATTGGCTATCGATGACTTAAAGGGTATAAAAATGCGCCGTTAGTTCAGTTGGTAGAACGCAGGTCTCCAAAACCTGATGTCGGGGGTTCAAGTCCTCCACGGCGCGTTCGAAAACCTTGTCTACAGTTACTTTTTTAAAGAATGGAGTTGGATCTTCAACCTGGCGATGTCGTAAAAGTTCTTGAGTCAGCCGCACTAGGCTGGGTCAGGGCTCGAGTTATTCGTGTAAAATCAGGTGGCCGAGTTGTAGTGCAAAGCGACCAAGGCCGCGAGTTCACAGCTCGTGGAAATCAAGTTAGGCTTATTGAGCCCGCGGGTTTCCGTCCTTAAGTTATCTACTTATTTAGTTTTATTTCATGAGCATCTCTATTCATAGAGAATAAGATTGAAAAAAACCGTATAAAGATAGTTTTCTTAAGTCAACAATATTAATCCATAGTTGACTAGAAGGCATTTTTAG
The DNA here is from genome assembly GCA_003216595.1 of Prochlorococcus sp. AG-402-M18. GTDB lineage: Bacteria > Cyanobacteriota > Cyanobacteriia > PCC-6307 > Cyanobiaceae > Prochlorococcus_B. Next base: position 90,102 of record QCIQ01000002.1, on the reverse strand, counting down.
GATGATACTCATTGGGGCAACACAAAGGATTCTTAATTAAAGATAAAATCCTTTTTAAAGCCTTAAATTGGGACCGTAGTTCAACTGGTTAGAGCACCGCCCTGTCACGGCGGAAGTTGCGGGTTCGAATCCCGTCGGTCCCGTATCTAAATCGAATTATAGCTTTGACAGTCAGGGTAAGATTGGCACCAAGTCCAACAGGAACACTTCATCTAGGAACAGCGAGAACGGCTCTATTTAACTGGCTATTTGCAAAAAAAGAAGGTGGAACTTTTCTCTTAAGAATTGAAGATACTGATATTGAAAGATCAAAAGAAGAATATATAAAAAATATATATGATGGGCTCCAGTGGCTAGGCATTAACTGGAATGAAACCCCAATCATTCAAAGTAAAAGAATAAATGAACACAAGACAATTATAAAATCTCTTATCTCTAAAGGGTTTGCATATAGATGTTATGCATCAGAATCTGAACTAAATGAAATGAGAGAAGAGCAAAAGAGCAAAGGTTTAGCTCCAAAATATGATAATAGGCATAGAAATTTAACTCCAGAACAAGAATCTGAATTTATAAATGCGGGAAGAGAGCCTGTTATCAGATTCAAAATCAGTGATCAAAAAATAATTTCATGGAATGACTTGATTCGCGGGAAAATGACATGGAGTGGAAAAGATTTAGGCGGTGATATGGTCATTGCAAGAAGAGCTCCAGCAAATTCAATTGGCGACCCCTTATACAATCTAGTTGTTGTAGCAGATGATTCAGCAATGAAAATTTCCCATGTAATTAGGGGAGAAGATCATATTGCAAATACTGCAAAGCAAATTCTTCTTTATGAAGCTCTCGATCTCAATATTCCTGTTTTTGCTCATACTCCTTTAATTCTTAATTCTGAAGGAAAAAAACTTTCCAAAAGGGATGGAGTTACTTCGATTTCTGAATTCAAGAAAATGGGGTACACATCTGAAGCGATGGCAAATTATATGACTCTTCTTGGCTGGTCTGTTCCAGAGGGAATCAATGAAAGATTCAAAATTTCTGAAATTTCTGAAATTTTCAGTTTTAAAAAGGTCAATAAAGCTTCAGCTAAATTTGATTGGGACAAATTGAATTGGCTCAACTCTCAAGTAATACATGAAATGTCAGCCGAAACTTTATTAAAAAATTTAGATCCTTTGTTCAAAGAAAATGGATGGTATTTGCCTAGTCAAGAATGGGGGGAAAATCTCGTAGATCTAATTGGTCCATCTATGGTTCTCATTAATGATGGAGTTAATCAAGCCAAACCTTTTTTTGAAGAACCCGAATTAAGTAATGACGGAAAAAAACAATTAGAAATCAAAGAATCAAAAGAAATTTTAAAGTTTATTCTTGACAAACTGGAAACATTAGAAGCTGCCGCATTTAGTAAGGAGGAAGCACTTGATGTAATAAATCAAGCCACAAAGAACTGCAAAGTAAAAAAAGGTCTTGTTATGAAAAGCATTAGAGCTGCTCTTTTTGGAACTCTTAATGGACCTGATTTAATTCAAAGTTGGATTTTACTTTCAAGATTCAGTAAAGATAGAATCAGAATTAGTAGATTTATCTAGATCTTTTTCTTCGTCCAATAAACCCAACATTTTTGCGAATGGTTGAGCTGTTAAACCTTGTATGCCTACTGTCATTAATATTGTCAAAAAAACTAATCCCTGAAGTTTTCCAGCCCCTAAAACGCCTGCTTGCTCTAATCTAATAGAAAATAAAGAAGCAACTGCCGCAGTAACAATTCCACGGGGAGCTAACCAACCAAGAAACAACCTTTGTTTATTATCAAGAGGTAATCCATAAGTTGCTATCGATACAGCTATTGGTCTCACTATTGTCATCAAAAAAAGTACGCACGTTATCCCCCCCCACCCCAAAGGACTCAATTCGCTCCATGAAACATCTGCTGCCAGCAGAGGGAAAAGCATAGTTATTGCTAACTGAGCTAATTCTCTTATTAATTTATCAAGTTCATTCGCCTGTGTAGAAGGTCTTTGCCCTACAACAAACCCTGCTGCAACAGATGCAGGTAATCCTGATTCAGGTAACAACCTTTCGCATACTCCATAAAGCAAGAAAATCACTCCAAGAGTCAGTTGCAATCTTATCCCAATATAAGGCTCTGAACGTAAGCGCTTCAAACCTTCTGAAAGCAGCAGGCCTGCCAGTGATCCAATTAAGACTCCTCCTCCAAGCCTTGAAAGCAAACCAAGGAGCAGTTCTCTCCAGCCATGCAAGTCTCCAACAACGAGCTCTAATAACAAAAGTGCAAGAACTGCTCCAATAGGTTCGAGTATCAAACCTTCCGCTTCAAGGACATCACTCAATGGTGACGCAAGGCGAATTTGTCGAACTAATGGAGTTACAACAGTTGGCCCGGTCGCAAGAACTATTGCACTGTAAACTCCTGCTACTGACCAACCAAGACCAGCAAACCAATGAGCAGCAAGGAAGCCAGCGGCTAAAGAAATAATTAATCTAATTGAAGAAATTCTTAGAACTATTGACTTTATTGCCCCTCCAGGGAAACGAAGATTTAAACCACCATCAAATAAAACAAGACTTACCAATAAACCAACTATTGTCTCCAATCCCTTGCCTAGATCTAAAGGTTCAACCAATCCGAGGCCTGATCTACCAATCAATAATCCAGACAGCAACAATAAAACCACCCCAGGAAGTCCTGTTAGCACCGACAGTAGTCTTGCTGCAGCTCCAGAAAAAACTGTGATACCCCAGAGCAAGCCCAGCCGCTCAGGAGTCATAAATAACTAGCAATGAAGACATAAGTGAGTATTCATTAAATCTATCTAAGAAAATAAATAAGTTAATAAGCGAATTTTACTTACATATTCTTATAGAATAGCAACCCTTTCAATCCCAATATTATTTAAATATTCTCATTTAGAAAATAACTGACAAAACCAATTAAAGAATTACATATCAAATTTTCTTAAGAAAGATTTATTTGGCATATATAGAGGGTGTCGAGGATTCCCTTTTTTACTTAGACCAAGACTTAAAACACGTTTGGAATAATTATTTTCGTTTGACTTCAAATTTGAAAAAATTTTAATTAATTTTAGGACTTCACGATCGCGTCCTTTTAATAGACCTTTATCACCCCATCCTAGCCACAAGTCACAATTATTATTTTCCCGCCAAAATTCCAATGATTTTAAAGTAATTAAATCATTATTTACTCCTATTGGATCATTGCTTTTTAATAGTTTCGTAGGAGACTTGGAAATCAATCCAAATAGATTAATTATATAGATATTCTTATAATTCCATCTAGAACAAAAATTAACTATCCTCGTGAGAGTCCTGTCGTTCTTATGTGAATTAGCTTTTGAAGGATTCAAGCCAATAAAAACTACAGTCTTTCTACCACTGAATAACTCTCTTTTTAAAATCCATCGATAAGAACCACATTCACTAAACAAGCAAAATGACAACCTAAAAATTAGAAATAATTTTTATTCTAAAACTAATAATTTTTTCTAGCTTGAAAAAATTAAATTTGATACTAAAAGAATACTAAATAGAATAATCAAACCTGCAATTGCTATTCGACCGTTCCAAATCTCTGCTTGTGGCGTGAATCCTCTTTTCCATGAATTAATTTCACTTGAACTTGCAAGCCTAGTAGATTTATTTGATTCATTTCTTTGCTTTAAAGACATAATAAAAATCAAAAGCTTAAAAATATGGATTAAAAAGGTGGATTAGAATCATAAAGTAAATCAGTTTTTTCTAAAGGCCAACGAGCTGAAACTCCTAGCTCCATTGAACTTTGAACATAATTTGATGACAACCTTAACAAAGCTGCAGCTCCGATCATTGCCGCATTATCTGTACAAAATTCCATTGGTGCAAGAGCAATTTTAATTGAATTTTCAGATGCTTTTTCAAGCATCATTTCCCTTAATCTCAGATTTGCAGCAACTCCTCCAACTAGGACAAGAGAATTTAGGCCATGATCAAGAGCGCATCGAAAGCTCCTCTCCACTAAGACCTTTGCCACGACATATTCAAAACTTGCCGCAATGTCCGCTATAGGTAATTCTTGCTTTTCTAACCTGATTTTTTCTATCTGTCTGAATACAGCCGTTTTTAAACCACTAAAAGAAAAATCATATGGATAAAAACCACCCTCCGGTTTAGAAACTCTCCCTTTTGGAAATAAGAATTTTTTTGGATCGCCAAATTTAGCTATTTTTTGAATTGCTGGCCCCCCTGGATATGGGAGTCCTAAAAGTCTTGCGACTTTATCAAAAGCTTCTCCAGCTGCATCATCATGACTTCTACCAAGACGATAATACTTATGGTGAATATCTACTTTTATCAATTCAGTGTGACCTCCACTAACCAACAAGACTAAAAAAGGAGGTTTAGGATGATTCTCTGACAAATATATTGATGAAAGATGTCCCTCCAAATGATGAATTCCTAAAAAAGGAATGTGATGCAAACTAGCTAAAGTTCTTGCCGTAATTGATCCTATCAAAAGTGAACCTGTTAATCCTGGAGTAACAGTTGCAGCTACTGCATCTATATCTTTTAACTGTAATTTTGATTTTGCAAAAACTTCTTCGATTAAAAATGGGAGATTTTCCAAATGTCTTCTTGACGCAATTTCAGGAACAACACCACCCCAATTAGCATGTTCTTCAATTTGTGAAGCTATTTCACTACCTATTAAATCAATTTTTCCTTTTTCACGGGAAACTAAAGCTGCTGCAGACTCGTCACAACTTGTTTCGAGGGATAAAATTATTGACATTTATAGCTAATGATCAACTAAGTTTAATATTGAAATCCCATTAAAACAGGGAATCAGATAAAAATCAGAACTCATGAGTCGTATTTTATCAATTCTAATTTCAGCATTTCTTTTCTTAGGAATAGCTCCAATAGCTAATGCAAGACCAGGCCCAGCACTAAATGCTGATAGAGCTCCTACAGATTTCACTGCTTCTGCTTTGGTATCTTGCGCTGATAATCCACGTTTCCAAGAGAGAGCAAGCACCGCCTCCACAGATCAAGCTATAAAGAGATTTGAAAGATATAGCAAAGCCTTATGTGGAGACGATGGGCTTCCTCATTTGATAATTGGTCCGCCTATTGAGCCTTGGGGAGCGTGGATTAACCGAGGTCATGAAGGAGATCTACTTATTCCTGGAGTAATGTTTATCTATATTACCGGCATTATTGGCTGGTCAGGAAGAGAGTATGTAAGAGCTGTTAGAGGTAAAAAGAATGCGGCAGAGTATGAAATCATTATTGATACTGATTTGGCCTGGCAATGCTTAAAAAGAGGGGCAGCTTGGCCTCTACAAGCTAATAGAGAGGGCAAGAATGGAGAGCTCAGGGAAAAAGACAATAATGTTACTCTTAATGGTCCAAGAGGCTAAAAAATTATTTATCTAAATTAAAAAATCTCTTAATTTTTCAATCATGTTTCAATTATTTCGTACTAAATGGTTTAGATCAGCCCCAGTCGTAGCAACGATTTGGATCACTATAACAGCAAGTATTATTGTTGAATTTAATAGATTTGTGCCAGACTTGCTTTTCCACCCAATGTCTTTTTAAAAATAAAAATTATTAATTAAATTTTAGTTGTCAATCCCATTAAGCCTTCAATTTCCCTGAAGGCTTTTTCTATATCTTCATTAATCACTACAGCGTCAAACTCTTTTTTTGCAATAAGTTCCTTATTTGCTATCTCCAAACGATCTCTAATAGCTTCCTCTGTCTCAGTACCTCTACCTCTAATTCTTTTTTCAAGTTCATATAAATCAGGAGGTGCAATAAATATTTGTAATGCTTGAGGAAAAGACTTTCGAATTTGTCGAGCCCCCTCTAATTCAATTTCAAGAAGAACATTAGTGCCTTTTTCTATTTTTTCTTTAACTACTTTTTTTGGAGTTCCATAAAAATTATTAGAGAATGAAGCCCACTCCAAGAAACCTTCTTTATCAATAATTTCTTGAAAATTTTTCTTTTCTAAGAAAAAATAATGCTCCCCTTCAATTTCTCCAGATCTTGGTTGACGCGTAGTAGCAGAAATAGAAAGCCATACATCACTATGACTTTGGAGGATTTTCCTAACAATTGTTCCTTTACCTACCCCGCTTGGGCCAGTAAGAACAGTAAGATTTCCTGAAGATGACATAAATAAATCCTTTCTAATTTACCTACTAAAGGTTAATTACATTATTTATGAAGTTAAAAGGATGATAGATGAACAAAGTTCCAATTCAAATAATGGACTTAACAACCCTTAAAGCGGTTGTATTTGAACTTAGACAAGACATAGTTCCAAGTCGATTTGAAAACGCACAACAAATTGATTCACATACTATTCAATTAGGATTTAGAACCCTAGACAAACTCGCATGGATAGAAATAAGTTGGTTTGCTGAGTCCCCAAGGATTGTATCTATAGCACCTCCAAAAAGATATGGTCAAAAAAGTACATTAGCGCAACAACTAAAATATTTATTAGTCAATTTAGCTTTAGTAGAAATAACACAAAATGGTTTTGAAAGAATAGTAAGATTTAAATTTTCTAGTAGACCTGGTAAAGAAATAGAGAAAGAATTGATAGTGGAATTAATGGGCAAACACAGTAATATTTTACTTTTAGACAAAGAAGGTAAAGTAATTACTCTTGGGAAACAAATAAAAGACAGTCAATCAAGATTAAGACCAATAGGGACAGGAGATATTTACACATCTCCTCCACCTCTTAAAGGTTTGGTGCCAAGATCCTCTGAATCATTCAATTCATGGAAAGATAATATATGCTTAGTTCCCTCAACATTTAAGAATAGCCTTAAAGATACTTACCAAGGAATAAGTCCTGCTCTAACATTACAAATTGCGGGTAATAATTATAACGAAGCAATTAATATAATAAATCAATCAGTAACAAGTATTGAATTACAAACATGGGAAACAATATATAAAAAATGGAAAGAGTGGCTATTAGGTATAGAGAATAATAATTACACTATTAATTTCCAAGGCCCAACAGATTTTGTTGTATGGGGTGAACCAAAATCAAATTCTAAAAACACAAAGATAGGACTTCGACTTAGCATCTATTATTCAAATAAAATTATACAAAGAAAAATGCATTCTATTAGAGAAAAGTTGAAGCAAGATCTTGCAAATTCAAAAGATCAAGAAACAAAAAAACTAAATGTCCAGGAATTACTAATTAATAATATTTCTGAATATATAACTATGCAAAACAAGGCCAAAAAACTTCTCACCTTAGAATCACCTACTAAGAAGCAGATAATTGAGTCTCAAGGTCTCTTTAGAGAGGCTAAAAGAAAAAAAAGATCTAGGGAATCAATTTTAAATAGAATCGATTTTCACAAGAAAAAAATATCTGCTATTCAATGTTGTGAATCATTTCTAGATTCATTTCTATATGAAGAAAATGAAGATAATAAAAATAAATTAGATTCGATTATTGAACTTAAAGAAGAAGTAGAAGAATATATTTGCATCAAAAAAAATAATTCTAAATTGAAATCAAGTAGGAAGAAGGAACATTCATCAACTATAAAAGAGATCCAGAGTCCTAGCGGTCTAAAAATTCAAATAGGAAGTAACAACAGGCAAAACGAATTAATCAGTTTAAGGAAAGGGAAAAAAGGAGATCTTTGGTTTCATGCTCAAGAAACACCAGGTAGCCATGTCGTACTTAAATCATCTAATGGACTTTTTGATGAAAAAGATATTCAATTAGCTGCTGATCTGGCTTCCTTTTTTAGCCGTGCCCGAGCTAACAAACTAGTTCCAATAATAATGGTACCAATTGAAAATCTTCAAAGGATTTCAGGAGCCTTACCAGGAACGGTTAGCCATAGAGGAGGGAAGGTGCTTTGGGGAAAAGCAGAGAGAGCTGAGAAATATTTCCACCACAAGTGAACTTCAATGAATTAATATCAGCTTGATTAGACAAGATAAAAATGATTGACTTTTTGCTAGGTACTCATGAGTTTCTAGGTAATCATTCTTTCCCGGAATTCTTAATTGGATATGCATTTGGAGCAGCATTAATTATCGGAGCTCCAACGGTCTTCCTATTATTGGCATTTACCAGTGCTTTAATGAAAACCAATGGAAAGATGGGTGGCTACAAAGAATATGCTAGTTATGGTGAATCTTCACTAAATGATTGCCCTCCTTTTATTTTGCCCGACCCAACAAAAAACAAATAAAAAATCTATCCATGTAGAAGAAAAAACAATAATTTATCTATTTAATTCAAATAAAATAGCGAGAAAAAATTTCTAGTATGCTTTCAAGCTCAATTTTCTACTAAAATTAAGCTTATTAACTAAATCAACCTGAATAGCTCCAACAAAAAAGAAAATATTTTAAAAGCTCCTCCTCCTATCAAGATACAGGGAAAAGCTATTTCAAATAAGGCATCTCAAGCCCTTGAGATGCCTTTAGTTGACCATCTTGAAGAACTTCGTCAAAGGATTCTAAAGAGTCTCATTGCAATTCTTCTATCATCTGGTTTTTGCTTGTTATTTGTGCGGAAACTTGTACAGGTATTGGAGATGCCAGCAGGAAAAATACAATTTTTACAAGTAGCTCCGGGTGAATTTTTATTTACTTCAATAAAAGTTGCAGGTTATGGAGGGCTTACTATTTCTCTCCCTTTCATACTTTATCAATTTTTAAAGTTCATTCTCCCTGGACTAACTAAAAAAGAAAAACTACTCATAGCCCCCTCTGTTGCAGGTTCAGCAATTTTATTTTTCATCGGAATTTTCTTTGCATGGAAGGCCTTGATACCTGCCGCCTTGGGATTTCTAATAAGTTATGGTGCCGATGTTGTTGAACCACTTTGGTCAATAGAAAAATATTTAGATTTCGTACTTCTACTTATGCTCTCAACTGGTTTAGCCTTCCAGTTGCCAATTCTTCAATTGATTTTAGGTTTCTTAGAAATAATTTCTTGGAAAAAGATGTTATCTGCATGGAGATTAGTGGTTATGGCTTCCGCAGTTGCAGGAGCTGTCTTAACTCCATCAACTGATCCAATAACAATGCTTCTTCTATCAACATCGATAACTTTTTTGTTTTTTGTTGGAATTGGGTTAGTGGCCTTGACAACAAATCTCAAAGGACAAATTCGTCCATCCTTTGATCAATAGGCAAAGGTAATGTAATTGCCTTTCCTAGCCTTGGTTTTGCCTGAACATTTTCCAACCAATTCCTAACCAAATCTGATTGGCCACCCCGGTTAATAATTTCTAAGGTTCGATTTAAGTGTTCTCTAAAGGTCTCCTCATCCAATGGGAAAGATTGTTGTTCTAAAAACCCCCACATCATTTGTAAATATATTCTGTCTCTTTTGATTAACAATTTCAAATCATATGTGACCCCCCATCGCCTTCTTAAGCACCTCATTACTTCGTCTACTTCCAAGGGAATTGGAGAAGCAAAGTTACCAGAATTAAACTCATTAGATTTAAAACTCATGTCAAAAGCCAGTCTTGGCAGAGATTAATAACCTTTTGGTGTCCATTCTGGTCTAATATCAAAATTCAGGTGAACATCTGTAATGACACAATTGAATGCTGCAGATGTGCCCTCAATGGGCAGAAGGCAGTTCATGAACTTGCTTACCTTTGGCACCGTTACAGGAGTTGCCTTAGGAGCTTTATATCCAGTAGCTCAATACTTCACCCCCTACAGGGCCGGTGGAGGTGGAGGTGGAACAAATGCTAAAGATGAGCTAGGAAATCCAGTAAAGGCAAGTGCCTGGCTATCCACACATCCCGTTGGAGACAGAAGTCTAGTCCAAGGGCTAAAGGGGGACCCAACCTATTTAATAGTTGAAGGCGAAGATGCAATCACTAGTTATGGAATCAATGCAATTTGTACTCACCTTGGTTGTGTAGTGCCATGGAATAGCGGAGCAAACAAATACATGTGTCCATGTCATGGAAGTCAATATGATTCGACAGGGAAAGTTGTAAGAGGTCCAGCCCCTCTCTCTCTAGCTATAGCTCACGTTTCAGTCGAGGATGATCAAGTTCTAGTAAGTCAGTGGACAGAAACTGATTTTCGTACTGGTACGGATCCTTGGTGGGGTTAATAAATAAATGAAAAAAAACTTCAATACCACTTCTAAAACCATGAGTCGTTCATTAAAGCTTTTACTGTGTTCAGTTATTCTTGGATTTTCAATATTTCTAGTTCCGCAGCCCAGTTGGGCATATCCATTTTGGGCCCAGCAAAAATTCGACAATCCTAGAGAGGCAACTGGAAAAATTGTTTGTGCTAATTGTCACGTAGCAAGTATGCCAACAAGAGCTGAAGTGCCTCAGGCAGTTGCTGCTGATAGTGTTTTCAAAACAGTCGTAGAGATACCTTACAAAAAGGATCTGCAAGAGATTGGAGCTGATGGCAGCAAAGTCCCTCTACAAGTTGGAGCGGTTGTAATGCTTCCTGATGGATTTAAGCTTGCTCCTCAAGAAAGATGGACAGATGAAATAAAAGAAGAGACACAAGGTGTTTACTTCACTCAATACAGCGAAGAACAAGAAAATATTATTTTGGTAGGCCCTTTACCAGGAGATCAAAACAGAGAGATTGTCTTCCCTGTACTTTCACCTGATCCTAGAAAAGATAAAAATTATAACTTTGGAAAATATTCCATTCATATAGGAGGCAATAGAGGAAGAGGTCAAGTTTATCCAACTGGTGAAAAGAGCAATAACAATTTGTTTACAGCAACCAATTCGGGAACAATAACCTCAATAGAAACAAATGAAGATGGGACACAAATTGTTAATCTAAACAATGATGAAGGAGAAATATTTGCTGAAAATATTCCTGCTGGGACTTCATTATTAGTAAAAGAAGGTGACATTATTGAAAAAGGTGAAAAATTAACTGAAGACCCAAATGTTGGAGGTTTTGGTCAACTTGACAAAGAAATAGTTTTACAAAGCAAAGCAAGAGTTATTGGAATGATAATTTTCTTTATCGGAGTTGGTTTATCCCAAATAATGCTGGTTCTTAAAAAGAAGCAAGTTGAAAAGGTTCAAGCTGCTGAAGGCATATAAATTCAAATAGTTGATGGGAAATATTCTTTTATCTCTTAGATCGCCTGGGCCTGAGTTGTTTCAACTAGGCCCTTTTTCATTAAGGTGGTACGGATTGCTAATAGCAATTTCAGTGTTATTAGGTTTAAATTTATCAGGTGAATTAGCTTTAAAAAAAGGATTAAAAAAAAGTCTTATTAACGATTTACTTCCTATTTTAGTTTTGGCATCTGTGATTGGTGCAAGAATTTATTATGTTGCTTTTGAATGGAGGAATTACACTGGCAAAAACTTCTGGAGTTCTATTAATTTCCTGAACTTAAATATTCCTATTCCTAGTGCGATAGAAATTTGGGGAGGAGGAATTGCAATTCATGGGGCTCTGATAATGGGTACATTATCCATTATATTTTTTTGCCGTTGGAGGAAAGAACCTTTTTGGGATGTTATTGATGTTTTGGTCCCCTCAGTTGCATTAGGTCAAGCAATAGGTAGATGGGGAAATTTTTTTAATAATGAAGCTTTTGGGATACCTACAAACTTACCCTGGAAATTATTTATACCTTATAAATTTAGGCCAGAAATATTCTTAACAAAAGATTATTTTCACCCTACCTTTCTTTATGAATCAGTATGGAATATTTTTGTTTTTGGAATACTGATTTTTCTTTTTAGAAAATCTTATAAAAGAGAACTTACACTCCCATCTGGCAGCTTAAGTTGCTTATATTTAATTACTTACAGTTTAGGACGGTTGTGGATAGAAGCCTTAAGAACAGATCCTCTTTGCTTGGGTGGGATTCCACCTTTTTGTGAGGGGGGGCTTCGAATAGCACAATTGATTAGCTTATTTTTAATTAGTGCAGGATTATTAGGAATCTGGAGAATTTATATTTCTAAAAAAGCACTCCCCGATCCTTCCTTAATTAATGGGAGAAGTCAATGAATCCGATTTCAATTGTAGGTGCAGGCCCAGGAGCTTTAGACTTAATGACAATAAGAGCTCAACAAAGGCTAAAAAAAGCTGACGTTCTTGTTTGGACAGACTCTCTTATTCCCATACAAATAACAAAACTTGTTAAAGATAATTGTGAAAAGATCAAGACAAGTTCATTAACTCTAGAAGAGATACTTTTGATCTTAATTAAAAAGCACAAGGAAGGTAAAAAAATTGTTCGTCTCCATGATGGTGATCCTTGCTTATATGGAGCCATCTCAGAACAAATTTGTAGATTAAATGATGAAGGAATTGAAGTAGAGATTGTTCCTGGAGTAAGTGCCTATCAGGCAACAGCAGCAACTTTAGGCTTCGAACTAACAATTCCAGATTTAACCCAAACGATAATACTTAGCAGGGCTGAAGGCAGGACAGGGAAACCAGAGAAGGAAAGTCTTCAAAAACTAGCATCTATTCAATCTTCTTTATGTCTTTACCTAAGTGCAAGACATGTTGAAGAAGTTCAATCCATACTCATAAAACATTATCCTCCAAATACTCCTGTTGCTATTGCATATAGAGTAACTTGGCCAGACGAATGGATAAAAGTTATACCTTTGAGTGAGATGGCAAAAACATCTCAAAAAAGAAATTTAATAAGAACAACATTGTATATAATTAGTCCAACATTAAAGATGGGAAATAATAGATCAAGGCTTTATAATCCAACTCATTCTCATTTATTTAGGTCGAGTTAAAGAGAATTAACTAAAGCATATATTTGGACAATCTTTAAGGCCATAGATAAATTATCTTTTAGAGACAAACTACTTTACAGTGCCTTTAGAATGAACTTAATACCAAATAGGTTTTTAATTGGACAAAAGTGAAGAGAGAAAAAGCGATAGGACTTATGTCGCAAATGAAAAACCAGCCTTAAAAGCAGTTGGTGAATTCCTCAAAGAAGCGCGACAAGGTAGAAATCTTTCTGTTGAGGATCTATCTTCATCACTTCGGATTGGGAAAGAACAATTAATTGCACTTGAATCAGGAGATGAAAGTGCACTTCCTGAAAAGGTTTTTATTAGAGCAATGGTTAGAAGAATAGCCGAGAAGTTGAAATTAGATACAAGTTTTATTCTTGAAGAGCTTAATGAAAAGAAAAATAATGAGCCTAAACCTACCCCTGTAATTAATAAGAAAAATAATAAAAAAAATAGGAATTTAAATCCATTAAGCATGATAATTTTGTCAGGCGCTTTAGGATTATGTACTTCAATTATGTTATTAAAATATATTCAAAGAGTACAAAATGATCCGATTAATCCTCAGCGAAGTGATATCTTTTTTTTAGATAAAGATATTTATTCTTAAAGTATATTTATATCAACATCTTTCATTTTCTTAATTAGTAAAATTGCCTTAGTCAAGCTCCATTTCTCAAGATCTAAATTTTGTCCTAAGTCATTAGGAATTAGCTCTATATTAACTTTTTTATTATTAGCTTCAATAACTATCTTTGATATCAGAGGTTCTGGCCTTCTATCCAAAGCGCATGAAAGGCGAAGAAGCAAAGACATGTCATTAACTAAACTTTTTTGACTTTCATCAACCAACAATTGCCAAGATTCATGTCTTTTCTTTGGAAAACTTTTCCTGTGATACCTTGCAATAGAAGCGACCATTAAATGCTCACTTTGGGAATAACCTAAGAGCTCTCCATGTCTAATTAAATACCACGAATGCTTGTGATAGGAATTTATATTAATATGTTTTCCACAAGCGTGAAGTTTAGCTGCAGCCCACAAAAGCTCTCTACCTTCACCATTATCTTTATGCAAAATCCCCTTAGTCTGATCATAAAAAGCAAGGGCAAATTCTGATACCCTTTTTGATCGTTTTGAATTAACACCAAATCTTTTCGATTGATGAATAACTGTTCTTTCTCTAATTGATCCTTGAAAGCTCAACTGATCTTTTAAATAATTATTCCGACACATCCAATCAACAACTAAACCTTCCCGAAGAGCTCTCTCACTTAAAATAATTTCATTAACATTAACCATAGTCATTATGGTTTGTAAAATCAAAGCACCTGGAACAATAATCTCAGATCTTCTTTCACTTAATGAAGATAATTCACTCCGTTCAGAAGGTGTCATTTTTATTAACTGACTAACGATTATATCCAAATTATTTTTCGTGATTTTATATCCTTGTAATTTTGATTGAATATGATTTTCTTTGTTTGATATTAATCCCCCAATAGCCATAGCAGTTCCACTAGTTGCAACTAAAACTGGTGTTTCACCTACATCAATCCTCTTAGTTACTTTATCAATTGCAGACTCCATAGAGCCTCTGATAAATGACCTTAAAAACAATTCATTCTGAGTAGATATTGGATCTTTTTTAATAAATTCTCTTTGTAATCTTACTGCGCCAATCTTGGTACTTGTTAATGCTCGTGCCTCAGAGCTATCAGCAAGAATTAATTCTGTCGAACCACCTCCAATATCAAGAACGAGATGAGGTTTATTACCGAATTGCATTCCTGAAAGCACACCTAGATAAATCAATCTTGCTTCTTCTGCACCGCTTATCAATTCAACATCTAATCCTATCTTCTTTTTTATTTCAGAAATAAAGGTTTTGCCATTTGGTGCTTCTCTAACCGCACTTGTAGCGGCAATGATAAGACTCTCAACTTTATAACTTTCAGATAAATCCTTAAACCTTTTTAATGTTGAAAAAGCCCTATTCATAGCAAGGGAAGTAAGTTCTCCCGTCTCAGGATCTCTTTCCCCAAGTCGTGTTGTAGATTTCTCTGCAAGTTCAATACTAAAAGTATTGAGTTTTCGCTCAATCTTTGCAATTAACAAGTGAGTTGAGTTGGTGCCTATATCAATTGTTGCTACACGGCATAATTCCGAATCTTGATTTTCTCCAAGATCAAATTCAATAGAATTCCTTTCAGAGGAATTATTTATTGAGTCACCTAACATAAAGTAGTAGGTTGAACCTCAATACTCTGACACCCTCAGCACCCTATTGAGAAGACCTTATAAATCATTATCAATTTGAATTTTCGTGAATAATCTTCTTACCCAAAAAATGGGGTATTATTTTCAACTTCTTAGATGGAATAAACCTAGCGGAAGATTGATACTTCTCATTCCTGCTGGTTGGTCTCTTTGGTTAACTCCTAAAGCCCCTCCCTCTCTATTCATTTTAGGAATCGTAATTTTAGGTGGATTATTTGTAAGCGGTGCCGGATGTATCGCTAATGATATCTGGGATCAACAGATTGACAAAAAGGTAATAAGAACAAAAGGAAGGCCATTGGCCAATGGAAAAGTATCACTAAAGGCTGCATGGATACTACTAATTTTAATGTTATTTTTTAGTCTTTTTATAGTTCTTTCAATTCCACAAGAAAGTAGAAATTTATGCCTTCTACTTGCATCGTTATCATTGCCTTTTATTCTTTTATATCCATCAGCAAAAAGATGGTTTAAATATCCCCAACTTATTCTTTCTATTTGCTGGGGGTTTTCAGTTCTAATCCCTTGGGCAGCCAGTGAATCTTCTTTAGGCGGAGAAATAACATTAGTATTTTGTTGGTTTGCTACTGTTTTTTGGACTTTCGGCTTTGATACTGTTTATGCAATGGCAGATGAAATTGAAGACAAAGTAATTGGTCTAAATAGCAGTGCGATCAGTCTCGGGGAAAAGGCAATAAAAACAGTTTCTTTTTGCTACGTTTTAACCTGCTTTTTTCTGGCTCTTGCTGCTTTCAAAGCAAATTTAGGATTAATGTATTGGCCTTTTTGGTTAATAACTACTTTAGGAATGCAAAGAGAGGTTTTCTTATTAAGTTCAAAATCAAAAGGTATTAAGACTTCGGGTTTGCATTTCAGCAATCAAGTGCGACTTGGAAGCTTATTACTTCTTGGAATGATCTTCAGCAAGATTATTTAATCAATGTCTTTATAAGATTCGTCAATGACTGAACCTCTAAAAAAAGGCGATCTATTCCATATAGTTGCCGTGAGTTCCCCAATTACTAAAAAAGAAGATCTTAACTCTGGGATCGAAGTCCTTCAGGAATGGGGATTAAGATGCAACCATATCGATGTAATAAACAGGTCATGGGGTTACTTAGCAGGTAATGATGAAGTTAGATTTAATGAATTACACCCAAAAATTCATTACCCTCTTTTGATGTTTGCTAGAGGTGGTTGGGGATCAGCAAGATTGCTAGAAAAAAGACAACCTTGGAAAGAAGGTTGGATGATTGGCTTCTCTGATTTGACTTCCATCCTTCTTGCACGGCTAGCGAGTGGGTTTCAAGGAGGAGTTCATGGTCCACTAATTACGACGTTGGGTTCTGAACCAGACTGGAGTAAAGACAGGCTCAAATCAATTTTGTTTGGCAATTGTGTACCAGATATTTATGGAGACCCATGGGGAGGCGGGATCTCACAAGGTCATCTAATAGTCGGCAACCTCACTGTTCTTACTCACTTAATGGGGACCAAGCATCTACCAAATTTCAAGAAATCAATTTTAATCATCGAGGATATTGGAGAAGCTCCCTACAGAATTGACAGAATGCTAACTCAATTAAGATTGACTGGAGTTCTAAAACAGCTATCTGGCTTAGGTTTTGGTTCATTTAAATATTGTGACAATGAAAAAGACGTCGAAGAAACAAAGACGTTTGATCTTCTTGATATTTTCAAAGATCGAACACAAGACCTGAAAATCCCTATTGTTTCAAACTTGCCCATTGGACACTGTTGTGGAAATGCATCACTTCCACTAGGTAGTCAAGCCATCTTGAATGGCAATAAAGGGAGTCTTAGCCTTTTGAAGTAGACAATAAAGCTTCTGCAATCACGAGATCAAATGGAGTTGTCACTTTAATATTTGAAGGTCCTGCATCATATATTTTTACTGGTAATCGCAAACGTTCAAATAAAGATGCATCATCGGTTACATTCCATCCTTTAGCGATTGCCTCACTATGTGCATGCTTCAGTTGATTTACGGGAAAGCCTTGAGGTGTCTGTGCCGCCCATAAATCTGAGCGAGGAGGGCTCTCAATAATCTCACCATCTTTATCAACCTTTTTTATGGTGTCGGTTACTTGTGAAGCAGCTATGACAGATTGCCCATTGGAAACAATCTTTGAGATTTCATCAAAAACGAATGATTTCACCAAGCATCTTGCTCCATCATGAATCAGAACAGACTTAGCATCATATGGGAGGGCAGCTAACCCTAGTTGAACTGACTGCTGTCTTGTTGATCCTCCATTGATCCATTGAACTGACTTTAATGAGTTATCAAGAATTGAACAAATGTTTTTTTTGTCTTTAGGTTGACCAATAATTCCAATCCAAGAAATTGCTTTAGCGTCGAAAGCTGCTTTCAAAGTCCATTCTAAAACAGTTTTACCTGCAACCTTTAAAAGGAGCTTATTTCTATCAGCACCCATTCGACTTCCACTCCCTGCAGCCGCTATTAACAAATGCACAACTGATTCCTCACCATTGATTATTCATTTAATATATTCGACCAGTAAAAATAACTATTTTTACTGTCTTAGCTTAAAGTCTTTTCAAAAAGCAAGTAGCTCAATAGTAAGTTAAATAAATATTAGATTTTAACGATTTTAAAAATCATAAGATTATGACATTCTCAAAATTACTTGAAGGTCAAACTGCAATTGTAACTGGAGCCAGTAGGGGGATTGGTAAAGCTATTGCAATTTTTTTAGCAAAGGAAGGAGCAGAAGTAATCATCAATTATTCTTCATCTTTGGAGAATGCAAATAAAGTCGTATCAGAAATAAACTCCTTTGGAGGAAAGGCATATGCTCTTCAAGCTGACATTTCTAATGAAAACTCGGTAAATGAATTAATAAAAACAGTATTGGAGAAAAATAATAAAATTGATGTTTTGGTAAACAACGCAGGCATAACTAAAGATGGCCTTTTGATGAGAATGAAAACGGACGATTGGCAGAAAGTTTTAGACCTTAACTTGAGTGGTGTTTTTTATTGCACAAGAGCGGTTTCTAGGCAGATGTTGAAGCAAAAAAAAGGAAGAATTATCAACATAACTTCTGTGGTTGGGTTGATGGGCAACCCAGGGCAAGCAAATTATTCTGCAGCCAAGGCAGGAGTAGTGGGTCTGACACAAAGTGCTGCAAAAGAATTTGCAAGCAGAGGCATTACTGTAAATGCGGTTGCGCCAGGTTTTATTTCAACTGATATGACAAAAGATCTGAATAGTGAATCAATCCTCTCTGCTATCCCGCTTGGACGTTTCGGGAATCCTGAGGATGTTGCAGGAGCAGTTAAGTTTTTAGCCGCTGATCCATCGGCTGCTTACATAACTGGTCAGACGCTTCAAGTTGATGGTGGGATGGTTATGAGTTGAGAAGATATCAATTTTGTATTGGCTGTCCTAATTCATCTCTCAATCTTCTAATTCGCTGCAAAAGTTTTAATCTTCTGCTCCTTGCTGTCGCTGTAAGAAATATCCTCAAAGGGAAATAAATCAAAGTCATAGTTCCGGCCAACCCAGCCATGAGAATAAAAAATAATGCCCCAGGATCGTTCATACGTTGACACTAACTACCTTCTGCAAAAATTGGGAAAAATTTGTAAATAACAATTCGGCTTTCCCCACTTATTTACCCTCCCCTAATGTGAGTTTCCTGTGGGAGATTAAGTTTAATTCTATTCAGATATGGCAAAACTTCTAAGTTTTTCAGACGAATCTCGTGGTGCTCTCGAAAAAGGAGTAAACAATTTAGCCAATGCTCTAAAGGTCACAATTGGACCTAAAGGTAGAAATGTGGTTATTGAAAAAAAATTTGGAGCCCCAGATATCGTTAATGATGGAGTAACAATAGCTAAGGAGATAGATCTTGAAGATCCATTTGAAAATATTGGAGCAAGGCTCATTGAACAGGTTGCATCAAAAACGAAGGAAAAAGCTGGGGATGGAACAACTACTGCAACAGTTTTAGCACAATTTATGGTTCAAGAAGGGTTGAGAAATACAGCAGCGGGAGCAAGCCCAATCGAATTAAGAAGGGGAATGGAAAAGGCTGTAGCTCAGATAGTTGATGATCTCAAGAAAAAAAGTAAATCAGTCAGTGGTGATGCTATTAAACAAGTTGCTACAGTAAGTGCTGGTGGTGACGAGGAAATAGGTTCAATGATTGCAGATGCAATAGACAAGGTAAGTTTTGATGGAGTAATAACAGTTGAAGAATCCAAATCTCTAGCTACTGAACTTGATATCACAGAGGGAATGGCATTTGATAGAGGTTATAGCTCTCCTTATTTTGTCACTGATGAAGATCGTTTGATTTGTGAATTTGAAAATCCTTCAATCTTAATTACTGACAAAAAGATTTCATCGATTGCCGATCTCATTCCTGTTCTAGAAACAGTTCAAAAGAATGGAACACCATTAATAATCCTTGCTGAAGAAGTCGAAGGTGAAGCATTAGCAACATTAGTTGTAAATAAAAATCGTGGTGTTTTGCAGGTAGCAGCAGTTAGAGCTCCTTCATTTGGCGAGAGAAGAAAAGCTGCTCTTGGAGATATTGCAGTACTTACTGGCGGCACACTAATAAGCGAAGACAAAGCAATGAGTCTTGAGAAAGTTCAAATTTCTGACCTGGGTCAAGCCAGAAGAGTAACAATTACTAAAGACAGCACAACAATTGTCGCAAATGAGAATCAGAACTCTGAACTATCTAATCGCATTGCCTCAATCAAGAGAGAACTTGACGAAACAGATTCTGAATATGACCAAGAGAAGTTAAATGAGAGAATAGCTAAACTCGCAGGCGGTGTAGCTGTAATTAAAGTTGGAGCTCCAACTGAAACTGAGTTAAAGAACAGAAAGCTAAGAATTGAGGATGCTTTAAATGCAACTCGTGCAGCTATTGAAGAAGGTATTGTCGCAGGTGGAGGAACGACTCTACTAGAACTAAGTGATGGACTTGAAGATCTATCTAAAAAGCTAGAAGGTGATCAAAGAACCGGAGTTGCAATCATAAAAAGGGCATTGACTGCTCCAACGAAACAGATTGCTATAAACGCGGGATTTAATGGAGATGTTGTTGTATCAGATATTAAGAGATTAGGTAAAGGATTCAATGCACAAACTGGAGAGTATGTGGATTTACTTGAAGCAGGAATCTTAGACGCTTCAAAAGTAATAAGACTTGCTCTTCAAGATGCTGTATCAATTGCTTCCCTACTCATAACAACTGAAGTTGTTATTGCTGACAAACCAGAGCCCCCATCAGCGCCAGGAGCCGAAGGAGGAGACCCTATGGGAGGTATGGGAGGTATGGGAGGTATGGGAGGTATGGGAGGTATGGGAGGTATGGGTATGCCAGGAATGATGTAAGAAGGTAAAAAGATCTAAAAATTTAGAACTTACTTTCTTAATAACCACTTCTTAAGATAACTATATTTAGGTTTTGGAGGTAAAGGAATCAAAGCATTTATTTCAGGATTGGTCTTATTGTCTATAACTGTATTTATAACCTTGCTTTCTTTATCAACTACCTCGTAAGATTTATTTTTAAAGGCTTTATAATCCTGATCTATAATTGACTCTAATTCTTTGTTTTTTATTTCTTTTTCTTGATTATCATTTTCTTCTATAGAAATTACTTTACAACCCTCGGCAGGATTTTCATTTGATTGATCAATCTTTTGATTATCTACATCTACATCTAGATCTGCATCTACATTAGTTAAGTTTTGATTTAACTGATTTAAATCTAGACTTTTCAATTCTTCCAAACTTTCTACTCCAAAACGATGTGCCCATTGAGATTTTAGAAGAGAATATAAATCATTATCATTGGCCTTTAGAGCTTCTATAATTTGTTTTTGTAGCTGATACTTTCGAGACTCCAAGGTTCTTGTAAATCGCTACAATAAGATTATCAAGCAAGTTTCCGATTTAAAAGAGGTCTGATAAGAAAAAATAATCCAACTGTAAGAATTAACAGAATTCCTAAGCAAGAATATCCATTTACTTCTCCATAAGGAGCATTAATTAAAATTGCATTCAGATCAACAGGATTGTTGTAAGCCATTCGTATAGGTTCAATCGCAAATGTTAATGGATTAATTGATGCTATCCATCCAAGCCATTTTGGCATAAAAGATATGGGGGCCAGAGCTGTGCTAGCAAAAAGAACAGGTAAATTAGCTATGAAGATAATTGCAATTAGTTCAATATGTCCTGGCAAAACAAAAGCCAATCCAAGACTTAGACCAGTTATGGCGAAAACCAACAATAAGAGAGTTATTGCTATGA
Organism: Prochlorococcus sp. AG-402-M18; assembly: GCA_003216595.1. Taxonomy (GTDB): domain Bacteria; phylum Cyanobacteriota; class Cyanobacteriia; order PCC-6307; family Cyanobiaceae; genus Prochlorococcus_B. The sequence continues at coordinate 68,673 of QCIQ01000002.1, read as the reverse complement.
GAAGAAAACCTCTCAGACTTGGCCATCCATAGCCCAAGAGAGCAGAAGTTGCCATTATTGCAAAACTCTGTAAAAGGCTAATAGAAGTTATATAGATTACTGAAGAAATTACAATTGAACTTCTACTACTCAATGGTGCAACTAATAGTCTATTAAGAAAACCAAATTCTCTATCAAACATCAAAGGGAGTCCAGCATTAAGGGCACCACTAAAAGCAGTAAATACTATTAACCCTGCGCCAAGGAATTCTCCATAACTACTACCACCAGGCAAAAAATCAATGGGAGCTTTAGAAAATAAAGCTGCAAAAAGCAAAAGCCATATCAAAGGCTGAAGAATTCCAGCAAATAACGTTGAAGGTCGTCGAATTAATTGAATGAAAAGCCTCCACGTTAAGGCAGAAGTCTCTTGCAACATTTCATTAAAATTATTTCTAGATTGCTTTTCCTTATGAAGTGATGGATTTGTAGTGATCATGAGTTTAATAATTTAAAAGTAATACGAGCAATTAACGCATTGATTTCTTATTCTCTAGCTTAAAATCTCTTTTGCCCGCAAGTTCTAATTCAGCATCCATAAGAGTTTTACCAGTCGCCTGCAAATAAACATCATCTAAACTTGGCCGGCTATGAGAAAGAGCAAAGACTTCAAAATTTTCTTTTGAAAGATGACCCGACAAATTTGATATAACATCATTACTTTGAACTAAAAAGTTTAAAGAATAACCTTGCTTTTGATTGACCACTACATTTGATACACCATTAAGATTTTTAATTAATTTCCTTACAGATTCAGCTTCTACTTCATCACTAAACTCTCGAACTCTAAGTGTAACTCTGTCGCCACCAAGTTCTTTTTTTAAATCATCTGGTTTTCCACTAGCAATGACTTTTCCTTGATCAATAATAGCCATCTCATCTGCCAATTCATCTACTTCCTCGAGATAATGGCTACTTAAAAGAATGGTAGTTTCATTTTTCCTTAGTTCCTTCAATAATCCCCAAATAACTGATCGACTTTCTATGTCCAACCCAACAGTAGGTTCATCAAGAATCAATAATTCTGGTTCATGCAACAATCCTGAAGCGAGATCAAGCCTTCTTTTCATACCCCCAGAGAAGGAACCACATCTTCTATCAATCCATTCATGCATATCAAGTCTATGAATCAATTCTTCAATTCTTTTTTTCTTATGTTTTTTATCTAAATGATAAAGATCTCCTTGAAGATGAAGTAATTCCCTACCTGTAAGGATTTTATCAATCGCAACATCTTGAGCCACGTAACCCAATTTTCGCCTAGTTTCTTTTTCGTCAAGCAATGCATTAAATCCTCCCACCTCAACAGAACCAGAATCGGGCGCAAGAAGAGTACAGATAATTTTCAGTGCAGTACTCTTGCCTGCCCCGTTTGGCCCCAACAACCCATACAAAGAGCCCTTAGGCACTTGAAGGTTCAGCCCATTTAGAGCCCTAATAGAGCCATAAGACTTAAATAAATCTCTTAGTTGGATGAAAAACATCTCAAAACAGATCGCCTAAAAAGATAAGCTCATTTCTTTAAAACAAATTCTAATTAATATTTGAGTGCAAGGTCATAAAGTTTTTATTTTTATTTTATAGACTTACAAAAAGCTTATAGAGAAGTCTTTAATCAAAGCTATCAACTGATCATTAAAAACAATTGACACTTGCAATCTACTAATGACAAGCAAAAAACAAACCCCAAACATATAAAGAATAGACCATCTAAACAAACCCTTAGCCCGATCTAAATCCTCTGGATTATCTCTTAATCTGGAAACCAATTGAAGAAGTCTTGAATTATATGGAAGTAGTAACATTCCATATAACAAACCTCCTTCAGGCAAAACAAAGCAACCTAAAAAACTTAAAAATACAGTTAGATACGCATAAACAGATATAGCTTTTGCTGTAACAAAAGAACCCCTGACTGTCGGAAGCATAGGGATCCCAACCGATCGATAGTCCTCTTTTAACAATATGGCTAAAGCCCAAAAATGTGCTGGGGTCCAAACCATGACCAAAGAAAATAGCCACCAACCACCTAAGCCAACATGTCCTGCTGCTGCTGAAGCTCCTACAAGAGGAGGAATTGCTCCAGCGACTCCTCCGAAAACTATATTTTGAGATGTTCTAGGTTTTAAAAAAGCTGTATATAGGAGTACGTAACTACAAAGTCCTAAAAGGGTAAGTCCTGCTGCTAAACAGTTGACTCCAACCACCAAAAGGGCTGAAGCAGTAAGTGTACAAGCAATTGCTCCAATGAAAACAGAAGACTGAGAAAGCCGACCAGAAGGCAAGGCCCTATTGCTGGTGCGTTTCATCTGCTTATCAAGATCTTGTTCCCACAAACAATTAAGAGCTCCTGCAGCCGCAGCCGCAAGAGCTCCTCCACCTAAAGTGCATGCCAATCTTGGCGATGGTAATGGCCATTCCTCCGAAAGAGCCATCCCACCAACAGTCGTAGCAAGTAAAAGAGGAATTAATCTCGGTTTGGCGACCTCTAACCAAGCTGGTAGCTTAATACGCTTCCTAGAAGGAACGATTTCCTCGCGATTAACAGGTTTTGAAATTAAATCGGATGTAGAGCTAACCATGGCATGTATCCAAAGTTGATTGAGTTACAAATAGTGATTGAGAAGATTCATCAATTGCTCTACCTTTAAAATTCAATGCTGATATTAAAGCGACTAACAAGCAAGCAATTAGTTGATGACCAATGATAAGGCTAGGTTCACTCATCCCTAAATGAATGGATAAAACTCCTAAAAAGATTTGTGAAATAATCAAAAAAATAATCGTCAAAAAATAGGGCCATTGGTTAACAAAGACATCTCTCTTTAAAGATGAAACAATTACGAATAAAATCACCAAAAAGCTCACTGGAATAGAACTTGCTCTATGAATTAATAAAAGATTGCAAGAATCTCCAAAATCCATGCATCTTTGTGCTGCCCAAGAGGTTGCCACCCGACTCCCTAATAAAGACTGAACCATGACTGAAAAAAGAGATAAAAAGCCAAAGCAACGAAGCCAAAGTGGGAAAATTGATTTGCCAGGATTAAGTAATTGTTGAGTCACCCCACTCATAATCGCAACAAGAGTGAATGCAACTGCAAGATGAGCTATGACAACTAAAGATGGCAATAATTGCAGTACCGTCAAAGCACCTAAAAAACCCTGAAAAGCAACCAATAGAGTCAAGAATCCATAGGTCCAAGGAAGCCATTTAGGTAAATTTTTTGCCCAGCACAAAGAAAAGGCAAATTGAGTAATTAAAACAATCCCTACGAAAAAGGCATCTAAACGATGAAACCATTCCAAGAAGACTTGTAAATTCATTTGCCTACCAGGCAAAAACGATCCATAACATAGAGGCCAGTCTGGGCAAGCGAGACCAGCCTCCATTACTCTGGTTGCTCCTCCAATCACTACAAGAGCGATTAGTGCCACTACTACGTGAGCAGCAAGTTGGCCTAGGAGAAAGCGTGGCTTTGGTGGATAAATAACCTGCACGTATACAAAAATCCATCAAGATCATTGTTAATTCAACGTAGCGATTACTTCGTATACGTCACCTGAATAATCGGACTGCAACATAAATATTCTCTATTAAAAAAATTATTCATCTTGAATTAACAATTAGTCGATACATTAGTTACTTTTGCCCATAACCTATAAATAGAAAAGGAGATCTTCTTGCCGAAACTGTCGGCCATTTTAACTCTTACATCAAGTTTAATTCTTGGTATAGGAGGAGTTTGGATTGCATACAACGTCGATATGCTTCCCGTGAGCGCGAGCATGAATGCTCCCGTCTATGATGAACTCTATCGAGTCCTATTCATTATTGGCTGCATACTTTTCATAGGTATCACTGCTTTAGTAATTTATAGTCTTATTCAATTCCGTCGTAGGCCTGGAGAAACTGGTGATGGAATTGACTTAGAAGGTAATATTTCTCTTGAAATATTCTGGACAGCAGTTCCTGCAATTGTTGTTTTGTTTGTAGGTTTATATAGCTACGATATTTATGATCGAATGGGTGGCATGCAACCTTTAATGCATGATCATAGTGGGCAAATGGATAATCAAGCCGAGAGAGTGTGGGGGGGGATTGGTTCAGGGCCAATTGAGTCTTTATCTAAAGAAAATTCATCCTCATTACCAATTGAGTTAACTGCGATGCAATTTGCCTTTATCTTTCATTATCCAAAAGAAGATATTATCTCTGGCGAACTTCATGTTCCAGTTGGCAGAGAAGTTAGCTTAAAAATGGAATCGAAAGATGTAATACATGCTTTTTGGGTGCCCCAATTCAGACTTAAACAAGATGTCATTCCTGGCCAACCAACGATTTTAAATTTCACGCCTACAAAAGCAGGTAATTTCCCAATTGTTTGCGCAGAATTGTGTGGCCCTTATCATGGTGGGATGAGATCAAACGTAATAGTTGATGAACAAAAAGACTTTGATATTTGGCTAAAAGAAAACTCTAAAGAATCTATATAAATCTATGACTATTTCACTCAAACCAAACGACTCTCCTCCTGAAAAGCTTCAACCAACTGGATGGCTCAAATATCTGAGTTTTAGTCTCGATCACAAAGTAATAGGTCTTCAATACTTAGTTTGTGGTTTCTTATTTTATTTAATTGGAGGATCTTTAGCTGGAGCAATAAGGGTAGAGCTCACCAGTCCTCTCTCAGATTTCATGCCTAGAGAGGTTTACAACCAAGTTTTAACTCTCCACGGCACCATCATGATTTTCTTATGGATAGTGCCTGTAGTAAATGGTGCCTTTGGCAACTATTTAATACCTTTTTATGTTGGCGCGAGGGACATGGCCTTCCCAAGATTGAATGCAGTTGCTTTTTGGCTAATACCTCCCTCCGGTTTGATGTTGATAACAAGCTATTTCATAAACGGAGCAGCACAATCTGGGTGGACAGCCTATCCACCTTTAAGCATTACGACCCCAGCCGCCGGTCAAATTATTTGGATATTAAGTGTATTACTTCTGGGCGGAAGCTCAATCTTTGGTGGTATCAATTTCATTGCGACCATCCTCAAGCTAAGAAGACCTGGTCTCAAATTGATGCAATTACCAATGTATTGTTGGGCAATGCTCGGTACAAGTATTCTTGTTGTTCTATCAACTCCTGTTCTCGCTGGGACTCTAATACTTTTGAGCTTTGACATAGTTGCTCATACCGGTTTCTTCAACCCAAGTCTTGGTGGGAATGTGATTGTTTACCAACATCTTTTTTGGTTTTATTCGCATCCTGCTGTTTATATCATGGTCTTACCTGCCTTTGGTTTAGTCAGTGAAATACTTCCCATTCATAGTAGGAAGCCGCTTTTTGGCTATACAACAATGGTCTTCTCAATTATGGGAATAGTTGTATTGGGACTAGTTGTATGGGCTCATCATATGTTTACGAGTGGAACTCCTCCATGGATGCGCTTATTTTTTACAATCGCTACTGCATTCATAGCTGTTCCAACAGGTATTAAATTTTTTAATTGGGTTGCGACCTTATGGGGAGGAAAAATTTCACTTAATGCTGCAATGCTATTTTCCTGCGGATTTATTATTAACTTTGTTTTAGGTGGGATCACAGGAGTTGCTCTAGCTCAAGTACCTTTTGATGTTCATGTTCACGACACCTATTTTGTTGTTGCCCATTTTCATTACATAGTCTATGGAGGTTCTGTTTTTGTTATCTTCTCCTCAATTTATCACTGGTTCCCGAAATTTACGGGAAAAATGCTCAATGAAAATCTTGGAAGATTCCACTTCATAATTACTTTTATAGGCTTTAATCTTTGTTTTGCTCCTCAACACTGGCTAGGTTTAAATGGAATGCCTCGACGAGTTGCCGAATACGATCCACAATTTCAAGTGATCAATCAAATAAGTAGCGTAGGTGCATTATTAATGGCTTTAAGTACTTTACCTTTTCTATGGAATATTCTTCAAAGCATCCTCTACGGAGATAAGGCTGGTGACAATCCATGGAATGCGCTAACGCCTGAGTGGTTAACAAGTTCACCTCCTCCTGTTGAGAATTGGGAAGGAGACGCTCCTCTCGTTATTGAGCCATATGGTTATGGAGAAAAAAATTCAAATAAAATTCAAGAGGGAATGAAATGACATCAATAGTTCCAAAAGAGCAATCATCAGAAAGCAAAAAAGATCTATCAACAGAAGAACATGAAGATTTTCGTTTGTTTGGCTTAATAGCTTTTTTAATCGCAGATGGGATGACCTTTGCAGGTTTTTTTGCGGCATATTTAACTTTCAAAGCAGTCAATCCGATTAGTCCTGATGCTATTTACGAATTAGAACTACCATTACCAACTTTAAATACAGTCTTGCTTCTAGTTAGTAGCTTTACTTTTCATCGAGCTGGGAAATTCCTAGAAAAGAATGAATCCAAACAATGCCAAAAATGGCTTCTTATAACAGGCTCATTGGGACTGGCGTTTTTAATCAGTCAAATGTTTGAGTACTTTACTTTGCCTTTTGGACTAACTGACAACCTTTTTGCAAGCACTTTCTATGCATTAACTGGCTTTCATGGGCTCCACGTAACTCTTGGGTCAATAATGATAATGATTATTTGGTGGCAAACACGTGTACCATCTGGTCGAGTTAATAATGAAAACAAGTTCCCGTTTGAGGCAGTAGAGCTCTATTGGCACTTTGTAGACGGGATTTGGGTCGTTTTATTCATCATCCTTTACCTGCTTTGAGAGGTGAATATTGATACTAAGCAAGAAAATTTCAATTAATTTGTTGCCACAATTCCACTTATTGGTCAGAATTCAGTTAATTAAAACAGTCTGAAATGCTTGTTGGAAAAGAACTCCTAGACAAAGCAAGATCTTTGAGCAACCGTCCAGAAGACGAAATAGCTAAAGGATGTGGTTACGTGGGGCCAAGCGGGAGAGTTTTACGTAAAAGTTTTTACCGTGCTCTAGTTGAAGCTAAAGGTTATAAACTTCGCTCAAACGGTCCAGGGAGAGCAGGGAATAGATCTTCAAGAGGTCGGCAAGCGGAATTCCGGACAAAAGTTCATGGCAATGGCAATCTTCTGATAGGACATGCCTATACAAAAAAATTAGGACTTGAACCTGGACAGGAATTTCGTATTGATGTAAGAAAAGAATCTGGAGCGATAAGTTTATTACCACTCAAAAAATAATTAAACCCCTCAAAGATTATTTAAAGCTACTAATTCCAACCATTCTCATTAAGCCACTTAGAGCTAATTACTTGGCTTTGTTTTGAAATAGTTTCATTATTATTTACTTTTAGAAGTTTCTCGGCGTACTTAGCCATTAAGTCAACTTCCAAATTTACCTTTTCACCAATTGTCAAAAATTGCAAGCATGTATTTGACCAAGTGTGAGGTATTACGGCTACTGAAAATTCGCACCCATCAACATATATCTCTGCAATCGTGAGACTTATTCCATTAAGACTAATACTCGCCTTATCGCACATATATCTGCCGAAATTTAAATCATCCCAGGATACTCTCAAATTCCAAGAATTTTTTAAGTTTTCGATTGAAACAACTTCACCCAACCCGTCTATGTGTCCACTAACGATATGTCCACCTAGTCGGTCGGAAAGACGTAATGCTGGCTCAAGATTAACAAAACCATTTCTCTGAGATTTTTCCTCAAGATTTGTTCTCTTAAGAGTCTCTTCACTTATATTTGCGGTAAAAGAATCATTCATTAATTCAGAAACTGTTAGGCAAACTCCATCCACGGAAACACTATCTCCAAGTTTTAGAGGAGAAAAAGGCCTACAACCATCAACAATTACCCCTAAATTATTTTTCTTGATCGTGCCAATCGCCTGAATTAAACCAGTAAACATTATTGAGCCTACAACTTTTAGAATGCTAGTTATGGTATTTAGAAATGTCTTTGAAAAGTTTTTTTAATTTCAATTTTACTTTAGTTATGAATTATTCCAATTTAAAGCCAAGTCTTTTTTTCTCTCAAGACTTAGTATTGGCAAAGACCAACATCTATTCCAAACACTTTCTTCTGGTAGAAAGATAGATTGATACTTCTGGCGAACATTTATATTTTTTTCCCTTAAGTCTGATAAATTTGTTGGCGGTAAGAAGCCTTTATTTATTAAACGACTCAAATAAATAGATCCCCATAACGTATTAAACCAATCAGTAGGGAAAGACATTTGAGACAGCGAAGGAGAAGCAACCACTGTCCAATTCAATGGACTACCCTCCTGGGGCAAAAGAACAGACAAACGCGGATCTTCAATGAGGCTATCCACACAGCTAGATAAAGGTAACACTGCTGCATTAGCTCTACCTGAAACAACCCAATTCAAAGCATTCCTATCATCAAATGACTTGGCTTGACTCTTGAATTTTGAGAAATCATTAACTAAATCTATTTGTTCTGCTATTGAAATCAGAAGATAAGGACTTTTAGGAAAAACTATTTGATTTATAAGTGAACTCGAAAAAATAACTTCCCAAGAATTCTTATTTTTTAGAGCCAGAGAATCTTCATTTCTAAAAAGTATTACCCAAGGACTAACAGCTAAAGGTAAAAGCTTTTTTTTATAATCCTCCCCTAATCCATCGAGAAAAGAAATAGTCTGCTTGCTGAAATTATTTCTAATATTGTCTGCTTTGATGTCTTGAAGTGAGTTAATAGGTAAATCAGAAATCCAACCATCATTTAAGACTAATAAGTCAGTTTTTTCTTGAAGAGTTGAGTTATAGGTAAATTCTTTTAATTCGATATCTTTTATTGGGAAAAATTTCCAACCGGTAGGTAAACTATTAACAAATTCACTTGGGAAGGACTTAGAAAGTCCTCGCAAACTAAATTTCTTTTGAGACGTTGAGCACCCAGATAAAAAAAATAAAGAAGAAATTAGTCCATATTTGATAAACTCTCTCCTTCCAAATGTGTTATTAATCATATTGTTTTAACTCCGTTAAAAGTTTTTTCATTATTTGACTTGAATAGATTACTAACCTCTAAATCACATCTTTTAATCATTTCTTTTTGGGTCAATCCCTTAATTTGAGCGAGTAACGATAATGCTCCAGCCCCAACACCCTCTTTGACATAACCAATCTCATAATCTCGAAGAACCTTTTGATTACTATCATTAAATCTATAACCACTAGCTAGACCTAGAATATTTACTTTAAAATGATTAGCGACATGATTCATTAAATGAATAAAAGTATTTTTGTTCTTCGCAGAAGAAAGTGATTCATCAACTAACCATGATGTAGTTCCTATTAAAATATTACCAACAAATTCAGCGCGTAATTCAGGTGCAATTTCATTTAATGCCAAAGCCAATACTGCCAACATTTGAGAACCTCCTCCTAATAAAATCTCTTGGCCAGATTCTTTAGCACCCATTAAAAGTCCAACTGCAATTGGCTGAAATGGATCCCCAACAGCAGCCATTAGCTCAACAGAAGATGGGTTCTTCTTTAATTTCGCTGCCTTAAGTCCTTGTTTAACTAATTTTGTTTTTAATTCTGAAGGTGGATTTCTATGACTTCCGCTTATAAGACCATTAACATTTATTCCTAACCCAGAGAGAACTGCAAAAGCCGTAGATGTACCTCCTGGAACACACTCCGTGATCAAAAGAGATTTTTTTAATTTCTTACCAATCTTAAAACCACTATCTAGTAAACGTTTAACTCTAGCCCTTTCCATTGCATTCCCTGAACTCAAGCATCTAGCTGGCCCTATATCGGGAGACTCTAAGGAAACATGGTTAAAGGTGGGGCTTTGTAGCAGTCCTGCCGATATGATAGTTGGTTTAATTTTTAAGAACCTTGAGGCAACGTAACTAATCAATGCGGGAGAGACACCTGCAGGCAAAGGAGGCAAAGGCCATTTTTTTTGAAGCTTAGGTCCTCTCAATAAAAGCTCAGCATCTGCAACTGCTGTATAACGTCTAGAAGCAGCAGTTGAACCAGCAGCAGAAATACCCTCAATCTCAGCCGTTTGAGATCCAGCAAGAATTAAGAAGAAAGCCGTATTCGTTATGTTTTCTTGCCATCCTTGAATTCTTTCGTCAACATTTTGCTCTTGGAGATCTTCCCCAAAAGCCAATACTCCTGACGGCAACAAAACATAGTTATCTCCAATCATTTTTAATCAATTAGACTCAAGAGAAATTAAATTTTCTAGCAATGCAGGTGGTTCAGGTATTGATGATTTAAGTCTAGGGAAAATCCAATAAGCCAAAGCATGTAAACAAAGAACATAAACTATTTCTTGAATGATAATTAGACATAGTGCAACCATTTGAACTTGTCTCATATCAGGAATAAAAGAAAGATTGAAAATGTCTATTCCTTTTTCAAGCAATCCCGCTCCAGCACGAGTAAGAATGACCCACAAATTCTCACCAACCAACATAGATAAGGCTAAGACCCTAAAAAGAAAACCCATAGTTCCAAGTGAGACTCCAACACTCCAACTTAACCACCAATTCCATCCTTTTTGCCAGCTATATCCTAACCATATGGAAAGAAATCCATATGGGAAAAGAACTAAAGGTCCTCTTAGCGGACCCATAAGAGCAGTCAATAACATTACGCATATTGTCACTCCCTCAATACCTGTTTTAAGACCTCTCCGAATTAGAAGGAGAGCCAATGGCAATGGCAAAGCAAGACGAAAGACAGCTCCACCAATAGGCAAATAATAAAGAGCTATCCAAATCAAAGCTGTTGCAGCAGCCAGGTAAGAGGACTCAACGATTTTCAAGGCTCTTCTCTTACTAAGAGGAGCTTTGTAAAGAGATCTATCTTCTAAAAAATTTTTATTATCTAAGGTCAAAATTATTACCTTTTCAAAGATGTATTTTTTTTTGAAAAATTCTCCTCATCAAGACGTTCTATTGTTTCCACCTCAAACTGGACCCCTGCTTTTCTTAGAGCCTCAGTAACCGTCTCAGCGGGTGCAGAGGGATTTGCACCTGACAATCTTAAAATGATTCTGTATGGCTGTGGATTAAAAATTGTTGTTTTTATTGATTTAGTTGATTTTTGACTAAGTCTATCTTTTTTAGATATAGAATTTCCTTTGATAATGTTAATAGAATCATTTTCATTTGCTTTCTTATCGTCTTTTATTCTTGATTTGATTTTTATTTTTTCATTAGCTTTTTGTAGGTTATCAATTAATTTTTTTTCTGAAGTTTTTTGATTCTCAGTGAGAGAGAAACTATTTTCCAACTTTTCGCCAATTAGAGTATTTGAGCATGATTGAAGTGGAAAAAGGGTAACTATTAGAAATGATCTAATAAATATTTTCTCAACTAATCTTGAAATATTCAAAATTTTATTTTGTTTTAATTACCCTGACTTTACTGGCTCTTAGACGTCCTGTTTTGGTTGTAGAAGGGCCTTTTTTAGCACTACTGTTTTTTAATGCTGATGAATCCAAATCTTTCTTTGTTGACTTTGTTGTCTTTTTTGTAGAACTTTTTTTCTTAGCTGTAGTCTTTTTACTTGATTTTTTAGCTGCCAATAATTCGATAGCATCCTCAATAGAGATATCTTCTGCGCTTTTTCCCTCTGGTAGAGAAGCATTTACTTTACCCTGTTTAACATATAAACCATAAGGGCCATTAAATAATTGAATAGTTTCTTTTTCTCCTTCTGGGATACCAAGTTCCTTCAAAGCAGTTCTTCCCCCTCTCCCTCGCTTAGGGATAGATAAAAGTTCAAGCGCTCTTTCCAGGCTTACTTGAAGAACGTCATCTTCGCCCTTGATTGAACGATAATCTTTCTCGCCACCATTTTTGTTCCAAACCACATAGGGACCAAATCTACCCAAACTTGATTGAACTTTACCTCCCTCTGGATGATCTCCTAGTAGACGTGGTAATTGAATTAATCCAAGGGCCTCCTCAAAAGTCAAGTTCTCTGGTTTTAAATTCTTTGGCAACGAAGTCCTTTTTGGATTTGGAGCTTTTTTTAATGACTTATCATCTAGATATTCAAGTGCTTTTTCAACATCAATCTCTTCCTCTTTTATATTCTCGGGCAACAAAACCTGAACCTTTGATGAATCCTGCTTCAAATAAAGTCCGTATTGACTACTTTTAAACAAACGAAGATTTCCTAATTTTTTCTTACCTTTCAGAATCCCAAGATCTTTCAATTCGACTACTAACCCCCTTTGAATAAAATGACCATATCTACCATTCAATAGATATAAATTTTGTCCAGTATCAGGATCCACTCCAAGTGGCTCAGGGCCCTCAGCTTTTTGTTTTAAGATCATCTCTGCGATATCCTCGTCCAAATCTGCGGGAGTAATTTCCTGTGGAAGAGTAGCTGTTATAGGCTTCCCATTTTCACCAAGTTGCTTTGATTCCAGGTAGGTACCAAATTTGCCCAACCTAACAAGAGATGAGAGTCCCTCCAAGGAAACAGATCGGAATTCACCTCCATCAATATCTCCTTCTCTTTGTTGAACTTGCGTTTCCAGACCAGTATCACCTTTATAAAAGCCCTTAAGATATGGAAGCCAATTCACTTTCCCTGTTGAGATCTCATCAAGTGTAGATTCCATTCGAGCTGTAAAACTGGTATCGACAAGATCAGGGAAATGTTCTTCAAGAAGTGCAGTAACGGCAAATGCAGTAAAGCTTGGAGTCAAAGAATTATTATTTAGAACTGAATAACCTCGGTCTACGATTGTTCCAATGATGCTTGCATATGTTGACGGACGGCCTATACCTTCTTTCTCAAGTGTTTTAACTAATGAAGCTTCGCTATATCTAGCAGGAGGCTGAGTCTGATGCCCCAATGCGTCTACATTTATAGCTGTTGGAGAATCTCCTACAGCTAATTTAGGTAAAAGCACTTCTTGTTCTTCCAGTGCACTATCAGGATCATCCGTACCCTCAACATAAGCTCTAAAGAAACCGGGGAAATCTATTCGTTTACCACTAGCCCGAAAAGATGCATTCGATGCTTGTAATTCTACTCCAAGCATAGTCAACCTTGCATCGGCCATTTGACTAGCAACTGTTCGTTTCCAAATAAGTTCATACAGAGAGAGGTCCCTACCTTGTAAGTTGGACTCTTTAGGTGTTTTAAAGCTTTCACCAGAAGGACGAATTGCTTCATGGGCTTCTTGAGCGTTTCTCGTCTTGTTGGAGAATTGACGTGGCTTTTCACTTAAATACTCAATCCCATATTTTGATTCAACACAATTTCGTGAGGCATTAATTGCCTGATCAGACAGATGAACAGAATCTGTTCTCATGTATGTAATAAAACCTCTTTCATACAAGCCCTGGGCGCATCTCATGGTCTCCCTAGCTGATAATCGAAGTTTTCTATTTGCTTCTTGTTGTAATGTGCTTGTCGTGAAAGGAGGAACTGGTTTACGGATTGACGGTTTTTCCTCGACATTAATAACTTTCCATATATTAGTAGTTAATTTTTTTGCAAGTTTCTTAGATTCTTCTTCCTTGAGTAATTTGACATTTCTACCAGATTTCAATAATCCCGTTGACTCATCAAAATCACTACCACTTGCAATTCTTTGCCCGCCAATCGAGGTCATTTTCACCTCAAATTCACTACCTTCTTTTTCTAATATTGCTTTTAAGTCCCAATAACTTCCGCTTTTGAAAGATCTCCTTGCTCTCTCTCTCAGAACGAGCAATCTTACTGCAACTGATTGGACTCTTCCAGCAGATAAACCCCAAGAAACTTTCTTCCATAAAAGAGGAGACAATGTATAACCAACTAATCTATCTAATATCCTCCTTGTTTCTTGGGCATGAACTAATTCCATATCAATTTCTCTTGTTTTCGATAGCGCTTTGGAAATAGCTTCTTTAGTTATCTCATGAAAAACCATCCTCTTTACAGGAATTTTGGGATCAAGAACATTCATTAAATGCCAACTTATACTTTCCCCTTCTCTATCTTCATCAGTCGCAAGCAACAATTCACTAGCGCCTTTCAAAGATTGTTTTAATTCCTTGACAATTTTTTTCTTATCTTTAGGTATCACATACAGAGGATCAAAATCAGCCGTTGTATTAACTCCAATCGTTGCCCACTTTTCCCCTTTATGCTTCGCAGGGATCTCAGAGGCATTATTAGGCAAGTCTCTTATATGCCCCATTGACGCAAGCACTTGAAAATCCTTAGGCAAAAACCCTTTAATAGTCTTTGCCTTTGTGGGACTTTCAACAATTACCAGAGTATGGTCAGTGGGCATCAGCTCAATTTCCCTCCTTCTTATCTAACGTATTGAATAGTAAAATGCATAGCCCAAAATGATAAAAAAGGCATATTTCATAACTTCGCTAGAGTTATAAAATCAGACACAGCTTAAAAACAATACATAAATGGGAGAACTTTTGTCTTTTCAAATATTCATAAACGAGCCTGTAGAGCTTTTAAATCTCTCTTTGAATGCCAAAGCTGTGCTTCCAGAGGCTGCGGTCCTAATGGCAATGCTAGGGACTCTTTTGGTTGATTTGGCAGGTGAAAAGATTTCAACCCGATGGTCCCCTCCTATTTGTTATGCAGGCCTTGGTAGTGCTTTGATTTTTCTAGTGATGCAATGGAATGGAGAAATCCAAGAATCTTTCTTAGGTGCATTTGTAGCAGACAACCTAGCTATTGCTTTTAGAGGGGTCATAGCACTATCAACTCTTATTTCGCTGCTAATTAGTTGGAGATATGCCGAACAAAATGGAAGTCCTATTGGTGAATTTGCTGCAATATTATTAGCTGCCACTCTTGGAGCAATGCTTCTATGTGGTTCAACTGATCTAGTAAGTGTTTTTGTTTCGCTGGAAACACTTTCCGTGGCTAGCTACCTACTTTCTGGATATCTCAAAAGAGACGCAAGAAGTTCAGAGGCAGCTCTAAAATATTTGTTAGTTGGTTCGGCTGCAGCCGCTGTATTTCTTTATGGGGCATCACTACTATATGGAATAAGTGGGTCTACAAATTTAAAAGAGATAGGAATAAACCTATTAAGTGCTCCAACTCCTTTATCTGCATTAGCGCTAGTTTTTGTATTATCCACAGTAGCTTTCAAAATTGCAGCAGTTCCATTTCACCAATGGACACCAGACGTTTACGAAGGTTCCCCTACACCAGTAGTTGCCTTTTTATCAGTAGGGTCCAAGGCTGCAGGTTTTGCACTTGCAATAAGAATATTAGTCGGGTGTTTTAGTGCTTTTGACACACAATGGAAATTGCTATTTACTGTTTTAGCTGTTCTAAGTATGTCACTAGGAAATGTTGTAGCGCTAGCTCAAAAATCAATGAAAAGGATGCTCGCTTATAGCTCGATTGGACAAGCTGGATTTGTAATGATTGGATTAGTTTGTGGAACTGAAGATGGTTTCGCCGCGATGGTTCTATATATGGCTGCTTATTTGTTTATGAATCTTGGTGCTTTTGCGTGTGTAATACTGTTCTCAATCAGAACGGGTAGTGATCAAATTTCAGATTATGCAGGACTATACCAAAAAGATCCATTAATCACCTTGGGATTAAGTTTATGCCTTCTTTCTTTGGGAGGAATCCCTCCAATGTTGGGATTCTTCGGGAAGATTTATTTATTTTTTGCTGGATGGGCAGACGGGCAATACTTACTAGTAAGTGTTGGTCTAGTTACTTCTGTTATTTCAATTTACTATTACATCTCAGTTATAAAAATGATGGTAGTAACAGAACCTAAAGAAGCCTCAGATGTTGTAAAAGCTTATCCGTCTATAGAATGGACAATTACCGGTATGTCATCTCTCAAAGTGGCATTGATTTTTTGTGTTCTCGTAACTGCTATTGGTGGAATCATTTCAAACCCTCTCTTTGATTTTGCAGATAGTGCGGTAAATGGAACTCCATTACTTCGTGAAGCCATTACTCTTGCAAGTAAAAGTTCAATTGGATAACTATTAACATCAGTGAAAAAATCTGTAGCACGTCTAAGGAACGTAAATAAATTTTATGGGGAAGGCTCAGTCAAAGTGAAAGCTC
The DNA here is from genome assembly GCA_003216595.1 of Prochlorococcus sp. AG-402-M18. Lineage (GTDB taxonomy): Bacteria > Cyanobacteriota > Cyanobacteriia > PCC-6307 > Cyanobiaceae > Prochlorococcus_B. Next base: position 52,582 of record QCIQ01000002.1, on the reverse strand, counting down.
TTGACGAACTTAACCTTGAGGTTTTTCAGGGCGATTACCTTGCTGTCATGGGTGCAAGTGGATCTGGTAAAAGTACTGCAATGAATATACTTGGATGTCTTGATCGACCTACTAATGGAACTTATGAATTAAATGGAACTGCAGTAGAAAAGCTTGATGATGACTTACTAGCAGATATTAGAAATAAAGAACTTGGTTTTGTTTTTCAGCAATTTCATCTACTTCAAGAAGTTTCAGCACTTGAGAATGTCATGCTTCCAATGATTTATGCATGCATCCCCTCTTTAGAGAGAAAGAAGCGCGCTGAAGAGGCTCTGAACCGAGTAGGGCTTGGGAACAGGATGACCAATCTCCCTAATCAATTGTCCGGAGGACAACAACAAAGAGTTGCCATAGCAAGGGCAATAATCAATCAACCATCCTTGTTATTAGCAGACGAACCAACTGGTGCTCTTGATTCCAAAACTACTGAAGATGTTTTAAATCTTTTTGACCAACTTCATGGTCAAGGAATCACAATTGTCTTAGTTACACATGAAGACAATGTTGCTCAAAGAGCAAAAAAAATAGCAAGGTTTAGAGATGGCAAAGTAACAGATATTACTAAAAATTAACTCCAAAAATCAAGTCTGAACAGATAAGACTTTCTCTTTATCTTCCTTACAAAGAATTAATCTGCCACTTGAGTCAATACCTTTGATATCCCATTGATATCCTGTTTGTTTATCAATGTATTGTCTTGACCACAATCTTTTTTCAACCTGGCTGCACAAAAAATGTTTTGTATCTAAAAGATCTAAAGATCTTTCTATTGCAAGTAGAACTTCTGAAGACCAAAAATGTATATTCGTCGATTTATCTCCAATAATTTGTTTTAGTGAAATCCCCTCTTTAGGAACATTATTAAAAACGTTTAAGCCTACTCCAACTCTTAATAATCTAAGTTTTCCTCCTCTAAAAAATAATCTAGGTAAGATTCCAGCTAATTTTTGGCCATCAACCAAAAGATCATTTGGCCATTTTATTTTCACATTAACTCCTATACGTTCAATTCTTTCAACCAAAGCTAATGCCACCGCTAACCCATAAAGCTGAGAATTATTTTCACACGAACCTTCTCTCTTAATAGCCGCACTAACCCAAACCCCTCCTTTTGGTGCCTGCCAAATGCGACCAGCTTGACCTTGACCAAATTTTTGGCAAGAAGAAAAAATAGCTATTGGATGATTTTTTTTTACTGGTTTCTCTGCAATCCAATTTGATAGTTCTATTTCTGTACTAGCACAAATATTTTTAAGCATTAATCTCCAATACCTGGTAGAAGAATGATTTAATTTGTGATATCTATAGATCAACCCAACTCCTCTATCGAATTTTTGATTATTCATATTTCAAACATAATTGGTTCTTAAAAAATCAAGCATTATCCATTGACTTTTTCATCTCCTCTAATTCAACTTCAACTTCTTGAATTTCTACTGTCTTTACTTCATTGACATCTAAATCAGAAGGAGGCAACGCTATTGCCTCAACTCCCGATTTCATTTGAGTCCTCAATATCTCTAATTCTTTCTCTATATCATCACCTCCTTCTAATGCTGCGAACTTACTTTCTAGATCTTCTCCGGCCAACTCTAATGCTGCTTGTCCAGAAGCTTCCAATGCCTCTACTTTATCTTCCATTCGTTCAAAAGCAGCCATAGCAGACTTGCTACCTAAATCACCAACTGCACTTTGAATTTGTTGCTGAGCTTTGGCTGCCTGAGCTCTTGCTTTAAGCATATCTTTTTTTGTTCGAGCCTCGGCAATCTTTCTCTCTAGTAACAAAAGGCTTTTCTTTAGTTTTTCAACTTGACCATTTTGCGTTTGAAATTGAGTCGATAAAGATTCATAAGTTTCTTGAAAAGTTTTTTTTCTACTTAATGCTTCTCTTGCCAAATCATCCTCTCCTTTTTTCAAGGCTAGTTCAGCTCTAGTAAACCAATTTTTTATTTGATCTTTTGCTTGATTTGCCTGATTCTCTAGTCTTTTTTGACTTGCAATAGCCATAGCGACAGCTTGACGAAGCTTCACCAAGTCTTCTTGCATATCAGAAACAGACTGATCAAGTATTTTTATTGGATCTTCTGCATCACTGACAAAAGCATTTAGATTTGCCCTTATCAAGCGACTTAATCTATCTAATAATCCCATTAGGATCTTTATGCAATCTAAAAAATATTAGCTAGATTTAAGCACTAACTCACCAACAGTGTCTAATTAAAATTGATTTTAGAAGACTTAAAGCATAAAACAAAAGCAAGAAGAGAGCATTCAATTTATACATGCTTGGAAGAAATCACTTCTTCATGGAAAGGAAAGGTGGGAGGCCTTATTCATGATTGGGAAGAAATAGCTGGGGAGCAACTCGCATTAAATTGCACACCACTTAACATTCAAAATAAAATTTTAACGATTGGAGCAAGTCATCCACAGTGGAGACAGGCTCTTCAATACAACCGCTTAGAATTAATTGAGTCTTTAAAATCATATGGATATCAAATAAAAGAGATTCGGATTAGACAACATTATCCCAATGATTTAGTTGCTAGAGAAAGTGAAAAAGAAATATGGGAAAAGCACCCAAGTAGAACTGATAAGAATGGAATCACCAATTGTCCTTTTTGCAAAGTTCCTTCTCCCAAAGGAGAAGTTAAATTATGGGGTAAATGTAGTTTCTGTAGAAGAAAAGAATTGAGAATAGATTGAACGATCTTGATTCAAGCTTCAAGTAATAAAATCCCCATTTGTCCCATTGCTAATGTTTGGTATTTTGCTTTTTTGAAGCCCGCAGAAAGTGCCAAATGAATTTGTTTTTCACCTGAAGGAAAGTTAAGTAAGCTTTTTTTTATATATGAATATTCTTTTCCCAAACCGAAAAGAGATGCAATTGGAACAACATAAAGATTTAAATAAATTTTTTGGAATATCCCTTGTATGGAAAGTTCTTCAAAAGATCTAAAATCTAAGATCCCAGCTCTTCCTCCAGGTTTCAAGATTCTAAAAGCCTCTCTAAGGCCTTCATAAGAGCTGGAAAGATTCCTTAATCCATAGGCCATTAAAAGGCCATCGAATTGATTTGATGTGAGATTTGTCTCTAGAGCATCACCATTGATCCACTTAATTGAAGAATAGTTTTGTTTAGATCTTTCTCTAGCAATTAATAAGGCTTTAGAAGCTGAGTCTATTCCAGTAATATTTTCAGAACTCTTGATATATCTAGCTAATAAAATTGACATATCTCCAGTTCCACAACAAAGATCTATCCACTTTTCTCCCAACGTTGGATTAAGAATATCCAATAATTTTCTTTTCCAAAACCTATGCAATCCAAAGCTGAATATATCATTTAAAAAATCATATTCTGAAGAAATTGAATTAAACATTTCCTCAATAGCTTTAGTGTTACCAGGCCTCATATAAATCTAAGAAATTCTTTACTCGCACAAAAAAAATAAAGTGGAGAAATTTTACATCTTTTAGTGCAAATATTAATCATTCAACTGGTCTGATAGGTAAATTTTCCTTAATTAGATACTCTTTAATTTCGCTGATAGTTAATTGTCCATCATGCAATAGGGATGCCAAGAGGGCAGCTGAAGATTTCCCAAGAGTAAAAGCCTCTTTAATGTGTCTCAAACAACCAGCTCCTCCTGAAGCTATTACAGGAATTGGAACCTTTTCAGAAATAGATTTAGTTAGTTCTATGTCATATCCATTTTGAGTTCCGTCACCGTCCATGGAAGTTAATAGGATTTCTCCTGCTCCTAGCTCAAATACTTTTTCTGCCCATTCAATCGCATCCAAACCAGTATTATTACGTCCACCACTCACATAAACGTCCCACTTATTAGAAATATTTTTGTTCTTCTTTGCATCTATTGCAACCACAATACATTGTGATCCAAAACGATTAGCCCCTTGAGAAATCAACGCAGGGTCTTTAACAGCACTTGAATTTAAACTTACCTTGTCAGCTCCTGCTCGTAGTAATTCATTTATTCCATTCAATGAACTTATCCCCCCTCCAACAGTAAAAGGGATGGTTACTGCTTCGGATGTTCGTCTAACCATATCAACCAAAGTTGCTCTTTTCTCGTGAGTGGCTGTTATGTCTAGAAAGACCAATTCATCCGCTCCAGCCTTGCTGTATCTACAGCCAAGCTCAACTGGATCACCTGCATCACGCAATCCAACAAAGTTAACCCCCTTCACTACTCGTCCATTTGAAACATCAAGACAAGGGATCAATCTTAAAGCAACCATGATTTTTAAACAGGGGAACTGTTAAGGTTGCCCAAACTTAAGCATTTTGATGCCATGGCTAAGCCAACCTCCCTTTCAAGGATAGGTTCAAAAATTAAAATCAATATTGAACGTGTAAGAGATCGCATACCTTCTTATTTGATCAACCAACTATCTGAGGATCCAAGAGGCACTGTAATCGATTACAAGATGACTGATGGTAGAGGTGGCATTGGTGTGGTAATTAAAATGAATGATGGAAGCAAACATTGGTTCTTCGAAGATGAAGTTTCTTAACCCTGAGATAAAAAAGTGAGCGATGCAAGGCAACTCCTTGGAATAAAAGGAGGTTCTGAAACAAAAAACATTTGGAAGCTTCGTTTGCAATTAATGAAGCCCATCACATGGATTCCCTTGTTATGGGGAGTTATATGTGGAGCAGCTGCCAGTGGTAATTACCATTGGGAATTAAGCAACGTTCTTGCTTCGATAAGCTGCATGTTTATGAGCGGGCCACTCTTAACTGGATACACCCAAACAATAAATGATTACTTTGATAGAGAAATCGACGCAATAAATGAACCTAATAGACCAATACCCTCAGGGGCAATTTCACTTTTCCAAGTGAAATGTCAAATTTGGGTTCTCTTAATAGCTGGTCTTGGAGTTGCATATTTATTAGATTTGTGGGCAGATCACACAATTCCTTCCGTTCTACTCCTGGCATTGGGAGGTTCATTTGTAAGTTTTATTTACTCAGCACCACCTTTGAAACTTAAACAAAATGGTTGGCTTGGGAATTATGCACTTGGAGCAAGCTATATAGCTCTTCCCTGGTGGGCTGGACAGGCTCTATTTGGACATTTAACCTGGACAACCGCCTTGCTTACTCTTGCCTATAGCTTATCAGGCTTAGGCATTGCTGTGATAAACGATTTTAAAAGCGTGGAAGGTGATAAAAGCCTTGGGCTTGAATCACTTCCTGTTGTTTTTGGTATTAAAAATGCCAGTCGTATTAGCGCAGGAATGATAGATATCTTTCAACTAGCAATGGTAGTAGTTTTAATAGCAATAGGACAACATTTTGCATCTGTTATTCTGGTTTTACTAATAATTCCTCAAATAACATTTCAAGACATATGGCTATTACGTGACCCATTAAGTTTTGATGTTAAATACCAAGCCAGTGCTCAACCATTTCTAATTTTAGGAATGCTAGTAACGGCAATAGCCATAGGACATAGTTCGTTAATTAGTTTATAAAATAAATTCTTAACTCTAAAGCAATAGAATCTTAACCATTTTAAAAATTAGTCAGCACCTTTATCCTTTGATTAATTTTTTAATTTATTTAAAACAGCAATATAAAAACCATCTCCATTATCTTCTTCTCCAGGCCAAATCTGTTTTTCATATTCCAACAAAAAGTCAGACTTTAATTGAAGAAAGTTTTTTATCTGATTAAAATTTTCTTCTGGATGAATAGTACAAGTGGAATAAACCAACTTCCCTCCATTTTTTAATAAAGGAGCTAACGAATTGAGTAACTGACTTTGAAGCAAAACAAGCTGCTGAATATTATCCTTATTCATCCTCCATCTTGCATCAGGGTGGCGAGAAAGAGTACCCAGTCCTGAGCATGGAGCATCGATTAATATACGATCAAAAAAACTTTTCCATTGCGGATGTTTCGCTAATAATTCATTGGAATCAGCAACCAATAGTTGCAAACAGTTAATACCAAGTCTCTCTGAGTTCGCTAATATTTTTTTAGATCTTCGGGGTGATCGATCAACAGACCAAATCTTGCCCTCATTATTCATTATTTCAGCAATATGTGTTGATTTCCCTCCTGGTGCGGCACAAGCATCAAGGATTTTTTCTCCAGGCAGAGGTCCTAATAATGGGGCAATTAGCTGGGAAGATCTATCTTGGACACTCCATTTACCTTCCTCATAACCGGGCCATTTCCTAGGCTCCCCTTCACTAGATCGAATTTCCAATCCGTAAGGACAGTTTGGAATAAATTGATTGTTAATACCACCGGAATCAAAAATTTCTTTAACTTCTTTTAAATCTGCGCGCAATTTATTCACTCTTATATCAATAGAACTAACGCAGTTAAATGCCTTAGCAATCTTATGAGCATCTTTGATTCCCTTCCAAGCAATCAATTCATCTGCAAACCAAGGAGGAAGAGACTCGTTTTTTGCCAATTCTAAACTCGGATTATTTAATTTCGGTAATTGAAGACCTCTCTCTTTTGTTCTAAGAGCAGATCGCAAGATTCCATTAACAACAGGGGCAAGTTTTTTCAAATGATGTGTTTTCGCAAGCTCAACAGTTGTATTGATTGCAGCAGCTGGGGGTATTCGCTTCATTTTCAAAATCTGATAAAGCCCAAGATGCAATAGCCACCTCAATAACGGAGGCTGTTTTTTAGCCGGTACTTTCCCTAAAAAATCAATCCAACAATCTAAGTAATATCTATGGCGAATTGCACCATAAGAAAGTTCAGTTATTAATGCCTTATCTAACGACTTGAATGAATAAAGATTAAAGATCCTTTCCAAGGCCACATCTGCAAATGCTCCTCCACCTACTGCTTGGATAACCTCCCAAGCAGCTCTTCTGGCATCTAAGCCTTTTATGGATGACATGTTTTCACTCAAACGCAATCATTTAAAATCCAGTTCAAAGTAAATTTTTTATCAATAATAATTATAGCTCTAAATCCCTCAAAAGTCTTTTACTGCAGTGACTTTCAAAGGGATAGTCGGGCTAGGCCAACTCAAGAGGTGTAACATAAGCTACTTTTAACCTGCTCTTAAGAAAGTTAAATTTGATACAACTTCTTTAATGTGTGAGGACACAATGAAGCTTTTTTCACGTTTATTAGTAGCTCCAGCAGCTTTGGGTCTTATGGCTCCTGTTGCAGCTAATGCAGATACTGCATTTTCATCAACAACAACTCTTGGTGGTTCTGCTGTTTTCACAACTGGTTCAGTTGCTGATGGCGGTTCATCTGATACAGAAGAAGAGCTTTATATGCAGTATGCATATACTCTAGATGTAAATTCTAGCTTCACTGGTGAAGACCTTTTCTCTGCAGGTATCGTAGCTGGTAATGCTAGTGGCCCACTTGCAAGCATGGATAGTGCTGAAACAGGTGATCTAGATGTTCAGTCTCTATTTTATAACTTCCCTGTAGGTGATCTTTCAGTAACTGTTGGACCTTTGGTTGATCAGGATGATGTTGTTGCTGCAACAACTTCAGCTTATTCAGACGCTTTCAGACTAGGCAGCATGCCTTATTCTTTGGCTGGTAATGAAACTGGTCCTGGAGTTGGTGTTGCTTACTCTAATGACAACGGCGTAGTTGCTTCTGTTAGCTTCGTTTCTGTTGGTGGTGCTTCTTCTACAGTAGGAATCGGCGCTGATGATGGTGATGATGTTTCAACTTTCACTCTTGGCTATAACGGCGACGGTTTTGGTGGCGGTCTTGTAATCGCTTCTAACGACGGTGAAGGCGGAACAAATGGATACGACACATTTGGTGGTGGTATCTACTACAGCCCAGAGTCAATTGATGCAACATTCAGCGTTGCTTATGACACAACAGATCCAGAAACAGGTGCTGATGCAACTGATTTGTTCGTTGGTGTTGACTACGAAGTTGGTCCAGGAACATTAAGTGCTGCTTACAACTCAACTGATGTTGATGGTAGTGATTCTGAAGATTCAACAGGATTTGAAGTTTCTTACACTTATTCATTGAACGACAACGTTACACTTACTCCTGGTTTCTTCACTGTTGAAGATACAAGTACTGGTGATGACGACACAGGTGTTGTACTTGAAACTGCATTTAGCTTCTAAATTTAATAGAAACCTAAATTCTTTTAGTTAAATAAAAAGCCCCTGACCATTTTTGGTCAGGGGCTTTTTATTTGGAGATTTATCAAATATTCTTTAAAATCACTGATATGTATTTTTTATATATGAAATAAATACCACTATCATCATCTAAGAGCTCCAACTGTTCCATAAGTTATAAAAAATGCCTCTACTACCTAGACGTTTTGAACGTATAAAATCAGTACTAAATAGAAGGATATCCGATCTCACCGTCTTAATTGAGAATGTTGAAAAACCTCATAATCTCTCAGCGATAATACGAAGTTGCGATGCAGTTGGTGTTCTTGAGGCATATGCAATCTTCAACAAAGAGAAATTTTTAACATTTAATAGCACGGCTCAAGGAAGTCAAAAATGGGTGCAAGTAAATCAATATAAAGAAACCACTGAGGCAATAAAAGTTCTTAAAGAAAAAGGATTTAAATTGTATGGTACAAACTTGAATCCAAAGTCAATTGATTATAGAAAATGTAATTTCAAGGGACCAACAGCATTTGTACTAGGTGCCGAGAAATGGGGTATCAGCAAAGAAGCCGCGAATCTAATGGATGAGCATATTCATATTCCAATGAGAGGTATGGTTGAATCTTTAAATGTCTCAGTTGCAGCATCGGCATTATTATTTGAAGCGCTAAGACAACGACAAGTAGCAGATATAATTCCTGAATCTGGAGAAGGTATGAGCGAAAAAACATACAAAGAAAAGATCTTTGAGTGGGCTTACCCAGAGGTTGCCGAATGGTGTAAAACCCAAGGTAGAAAATATCCAGAACTTAATGAAAAAGGTGAAATTATAGATAATCTTCCAAGAACAGAAAAAATGAGGTACTAAATTCCAAACCTCAAGTATGATTCAATCCTGCAGACTAGTTTCACTAAAAAATTTCTCTAATCCTTCTCCAATAAAAGACAGACCCAACACTAAAACGAACATAGCCATGCCAGGATAGATCGCTGTCCACCAGATACCAGTAGGCAATGCAACTAATGCCATATTCAAATCACTGCCCCATTCTGGAATATTCTCAGGAAGACCTAATCCAAGGAATCCCAATCCCCCAAGAACCAATACAGCATCTGCAGCATTAAGTGTTAAGACCACAGGAACAGAAGTAAGGACATTTTTCAGAAGGTACTTTCTTATTACCCAAGCAGGGGAAGCTCCCATTGATATTGCTGCTTCTATATAAAGTTCTGATTTAACCTGTGAAGTCTGGTTTCTGACAAGTCGAAAATATTGAGGTATATAAACGACACACAATGCTATTGAGGCATTCAATATGCCTCTCCCCAGTAAAAATGCCATCACCACAGAAAGCAGTAGGACAGGAATGGTATAAAGAGTATCCATAAAAAGAACTAAAATCCTATCCAAAAGCCCACCAATATAGCCACTCAAAAGTCCCAAAGGTATTCCTACGAGAACTGCAAGAGATACGGCAACAAAAACAACCTGTAACGCAACTCCACTCGCAGCCAAAGTTCTAATACAAACATCTCTTCCTAGTCGGTCTGTCCCACACCAGTGATCTATGGAGGGAGCTGAAAAAATCGGATTCCCTAACCCAAATTCACCATTAGGTATAATTTTTAAAGAAATTAATAGTGGCATAAAAATAGAGATGCCTATATATACGAATAGAATTATCAGCCCAGCAAATAATAACCGTGTCGACAAATTCTTTCGTCTTAAAAAACCTCTCAGATTCAATAGTCAAATAAGAAGACCTAATTAAATTTAGCGGCAAAAGGTAGAAATTAAAAAAAACATTGCTTAAATAAATGAATACATACAATTTAAGATGCATTTAAAAAATGATGGACTCACCGTAGGGGAGCTCTCAATAACCATTGCAGCATTAATAATTATAGGTTTCATATGGACAAACCTAAGCAAAGAGAAAGGGGATCAAGAAGTCTCAATGTTTATAAACAATTCAAATGAGATAAGCTATACAAAACAAACATAGATCATAAAAACATCTATTAATCATTATTTAATTTCAATACAGCCATAAAAGCCTCTTGGGGAACATCTACTTTCCCCATAGATTTCATTCGTTTTTTTCCTTTAGCCTGTTTCTTCAATAATTTCTTTTTTCTAGAGATATCGCCTCCGTAACATTTAGACAAAACATCTTTTCGTAAGGCACTAATACCTTCACTTGCAATAATTCGACTGCCAATTGAAGCCTGTAAAGGAATTTTAAATTGCTGTTTTGGAATAAGTTCTTTTAATTTCCCAACAAGTCCTTTCCCGACACCATAAGCATTATCTTTATGAACAATTGTCGTTAAAGGATCTGCCCGCTCTGAATTAATTAAGACGTCCAATCTGACTAAATCATTTTCCCTATAACCAATCAAGTGATATTCCATAGAAGCGTATCCCTTAGTTCTACTTTTCATCTGATCAAAGAAGTCAGTGACAACTTCTGCTAAAGGTATTTCATAAATAAGAGTTACTCGATCAGTCGTTATGTACTTCATATCAATAAAGTCTCCCCTTCTGTCCTGACATAGTCCCATCAAAGTTCCGTTGTAATCATTAGGAGCATAAATTTCCATTCGAACGTAAGGTTCTTCTATGGTTTCACGTTTTTGAGGGTCTGGAAGGGTAGCGGGATTATCGATCATCAAAACTTCTCCATCAACCATTTTCACCTTATAAATAACTGAGGGTGCAGTAACAATTAAATCCAAATCATATTCGCGTTCTAAACGCTCTTGAACAATTTCCATATGTAATAAACCTAAAAAGCCACAACGGAAGCCAAATCCCATTGCACTACTTGTTTCAGGTTCATATTTCAATGCAGCATCGGATAGCTGTAATTTATCTAGAGCCTCTCTTAAATCTGGATATTGATCTGCATCAGTTGGGAACAACCCACAAAAAACCATTGGCTTGGCTTCGGTATAACCTGGTAAAGCTTCTTCAGCGGGTCTATCCTGCAACGTAATCGTATCCCCGACTCTTGCATCAGCAACTGCTTTGATTGATGCAGCTAAATATCCAACTTCACCTGCATGAAGAGAATTTACTTTTACTTGATCCGGAGCCATTATACCTATTTCATCTAACTCATAACTTTTTTTACTAGCCATAAGTAAAACCTTGTCTTTCTTACTTATGCCACCACTCATGATTCTGAAATAGACAATCACCCCTCTGTAAGGATCGTAATAAGAATCAAAAATAAGTGCTTTAGTAGCTTGATCAGCATTATCTTTCGGAGAAGGTATTCTATCTACTACTGCTTGAAGTATTTCTGGGATACCAACCCCTGTTTTAGCAGAACAGGAAATTGCATTAGATGTATCTAAACCAATAATTGATTCAATTTCATTTTTGATTTTCTCAGGATCAGCACCAGGTAAATCAACTTTATTTAGAACAGGAATAATTTCTAAATCATTTTCCAAGGCAAGATAAACATTGGCCAAAGTTTGAGCTTCAACTCCTTGACTAGCATCAACAACCAGCAAGGCACCTTCACAAGCCTGCAATGATCTACTCACCTCATAAGAAAAGTCAACATGACCAGGAGTATCAATCAAATTCAGGACATATTCCTCTCCATCATCCGCTTTATAATTCATTCGCGCAGCCTGTAATTTTATAGTTATTCCTCTCTCTCTCTCAAGGTCCATATTGTCCAAGAATTGTTCTTGCATGTCTCTAGAGGAGACAGTGCCAGTGTCCTGAAGAAGCCTATCTGCCAAGGTTGATTTACCATGGTCAATATGAGCAATAATGCAGAAGTTCCTCAGACGAGAAATAGGCACATTAGTCATATGCAAGCAATCAAAGGAACAAGATTTTCATTTATCAATTCAACTCTGAATAAAGATTAAATATAACTCACCAGTAATAAAGTTTTAAATTAATTTAAGTAAGAAATCGTTTCTTTTGCGAATTGCCAAAAGTGCTTCTTGGTTTGAATTAATATCAGTCCCAATACTGGGAAAAAGCTCTAACATTTTATTTTTCCATTTACTTGATTTCATTTTTTCCTGCCAGCACCGATTTAAGACTTCAATCATAATTGTTACTGCTGTGCTTGCGCCAGGAGAAGCACCAAGCAAAGCAGCTAAAGATCCATCTGATGAAGTAACAACTTCTGTCCCCATTTTCAAAACACCACCTTTAGATGTTTGTTTAATTATTTGAACTCTCTGCCCTGCAATTGAAAGCTTCCAGTTTTCAGGTAAAACCTGAGGCAGAAATATTTTTAAAGTTTCTATTCGATCCTCATTTGTTTGTATTAATTGACTTAATAAGTATTTTCCTAGATCTATATTGTCTAATCCTGCTTGCAACATAGAGAAAACATTAGTTGTTTTGATGGATTTAAACAAATCCAATTTTGATCCATATTTTAAAAAATTTGAACTAAATCCTGCAAAAGGACCAAACAAAAGAGATCTTTTTCCATCCATCCATCTTGTATCTAAGTGTGGGACAGACATTGGTGGTGCTCCAACTGCTGCTTTTCCATAAACCTTTGCATTATGTGTTTTTGTTGATTTCTCCTCATCACAAATCAACCATTTGCCACTGACAGGAAACCCTGCATAGGACAATCCCTCTGGAATTCCCGATTTTTGCAAAAGGGATAAAGCTCCTCCTCCTGCACCAAGGAAAACAAACTTTGATCTAACAACTCTATTTTTCTTTGCTCCTTTTAAAGATAAATACCAATCTCCTTCTCTATCTTGTTCAAGATTTTCAACATTAGTAGAGTAGTTAATCTCAATAGATTTTGCCCCTTCAATTTGATTGATATATGAGCGAGTTAAATTACCAAAATCAATATCAGTTCCTCTTTGAACTCTTGTGGCAGCAATCTTTTCACTCGTTTTCCTGCCATCCATAATCAATGGAATCCAATCTTTTAATTCACCATGATCCTTAGTGAATTCCATTTGAGCAAATGCGGCATGAGAACTAAGTTCAGAAAATCTTTTTTTAAGCAAAGCAATATCTTTATCTCCAAAGACAAGGCTGATGTGTGGCAACTTATTTAAAAAAACTTTTGGTATTAATTTCCCTTTTTCTGCCAACGATGCCCAAAACTCTAAGCTTTGCTCAAAGGATTTATTTATTTCAAAAGCTTTGGTAGTAATAAAAGAGCCATCCTCTTGGATTGGAGTGTAATTCAGCTCACAATTAGCTGCATGTCCTGTTCCAGCATTATTCATGGCGCAGCTACTTTCCAAACCAGCAGAAGATAATCTTTCAACAACCAGCAATCGTATATCTGGTTCAAGCTCATGCAGTAGCACTGCAAGAGTTGAGCTCATAATTCCTGCACCTACTAATATTGCGTCATAAGTATTTTCTGACTCTGAGGCAGTGGTATTAGACAAAATCTTTATCAAGATTACATACAGACTATCCTGCAATTAACTAAGCTAAGCAAAATTAAATTAAGTAAACCGAAATGAGCGACGAAACTCTTGCACTTACAAAAGAAAACGTTGAAAAGGTTCTTGATGAATTAAGGCCATTTCTCATGGCTGATGGAGGGAATGTAGAGATAGCTGAAATAGATGGACCAATCGTCAAAGTTAGACTTCAGGGTGCTTGCGGAAGTTGCCCAAGTAGCACAATGACTCTAAAAATGGGTATTGAAAGAAAACTAAGGGAAATGATTCCAGAGGTTAGCGAGGTAATACAAGTTTTATAAATTAACTTTAATAATTAACCTTTATTATTTAATTTAGAGAACCTAATTCCCTTTTAATTGCAGATTTATAATTAAGACAATCTAAAGGGAGACCATTATGGATGAGATAACCTATTGGGGCCATTAGGCCAACTGTGAAAATAAGGTTGGAGACTTCTAAACCTACCTTTCTTAGCAAAAAAGTTATTCCATATATGCTTAAAAGATAAATATGAAGAATCAAAAATCCTTTAGTATTTTGGACAGGCCATCTAAAGATCGAACCTAAGAAAAACAAAACACCTTTCATCAATCTTATTTATAGTTGAATAATCATACATAATCTTTAATCATTTTCACTGGTAAATATGTATCTAAAGATGAAAAATGATGTATCAATTAATTTTTGAATTTTGATTTATTTAAAGAATATTCTTTTTTAAGTTTCCTCATTCTTCTTGCCCATATCAGTGTCGCAATAACAACCCATAAAAAGAAGCCACCCAAAGCAACAAGGCTAGCTGTGTAATTCATAAAGCAAGATTTTTAAATAGTTAGGATAGAAGTCTTTTGAAGCCAAAATATCCCTGTCACTATTGATAGTGCTCCTATTGATCGCATCAAGAAAGGATAAAACATTTTATTCGCTTTACTCGCTGCAAAAGATATACCTAAAACAACGCATCCCATTGCGAAGACTGATCCAAGTAAATATGCAAATAGATAAGCCAATGCTCCAAACAAAGGTAATGCTAATGCAGGCACAACAGCAACCAAATGACTAGCGCCAGCAAACCCATGCAAAACTCCTAAACCCGTTGCGGCATGAGTATGTCTTTTTTGAAGTTTATTTCCAGGTGAATGGAAATGAAAATGTTTATGAGTCTTTTCTTCTCCATGCATATGCTGATGCATGTGAATATTTACTTTCAAGGAAGTCCTAATAGCTAGGAAACCCACAATCAAAAGGCTTATACCAACAAGAAACTCTGCATAAGAAGACATTAATTCAATGTTAATTAAATCCTTAGCTAAAATCCCTAATATTGAAAGGATGAGAACCCCTGCTGAGTGCCCAATCCCCCATGCCAACCCATCAATTAAAGCTACTTGGGGCTTTCGCAATGAGGAAGGAGCCATTGCGACCATATGATCAGCTCCGCTAACTACATGAACTGCCCCAGCGGCAAATCCAGTCAATGTACTTATCAACATGAAAATTGCTTAGATGAATATTTTCTCATGAGATATAAAGGCTACATCCAATTGATCAATTTACTAACCTTAATCCATCAAAATGACATTCGAGTAAATTATTTTCTTGATGAAATTTTTTTATAAAAAAGTTTCATCAAAATTTGGATAAATTCTAGTTTTTTTTATGAAATTTGATCCTTTTGAAGTTTTCCAGACATCTCATATGCCTCTGAACTTCCACCATGTCCATGAGCAATACCTAATTCATGCATTTTTGCGTGTTCATCAATAGTATCTCTTAGCTCCTTTGAGCCTGAACCGAATGTCGAATAAACTCCATAGGCTACTGAGCCAGCTAGTAAAACAACTATTCCTCCTATGAGCATCAATAAGGTTGGATCAGTAGTCGAGGTTTCCATTCGAGTTAGTTAATTCATGTGATTCTACTGTAGGACTAAAGACATCGAGAGCTAAAAATGGAAACTAATTAAATTGGCCCAATATAATCTTTAGTTTGATAAATCAAAAAGTATTTGTAGTTAATTGATTTTCAAATGAAAAATACTTAAGAAATACATTGATAACAAATCATATAAACTAATTTAATTCCAATTTATATGATTAATTTTTTTCATCATTAAAGAATTAATTAATAGATTTTCAGAGAGTAGAATTATAAGCTAATAGCCCGAAAAAACCTAATATTAAAAGGATGCTAGCAATCCTGCTAAAAGTTACAGGACCAAAATCAATTTTCATTTTCAGACTCAATTAGGAACTCCATCATAATATAAAAAGTCACAAAAAGTGAAACAACTTAAATAGAAAGTAATTCAAAAGTTAAACAGAAATATCATTTCTACTAATTTGCGCGATGGGAGCAAAATCTAGTCACTATTCACTCTTTTGTTTGTTAACTTCCAAATGATGCTCACAAGCATCAATCTCTTTCTCACTTTTTTTTATTTGCCCATCGAACATCACCACCCATTCTTGAGCTTTAATTTTTTGTTCTTTTTTGTTATTCATAAACCAATTAAAAATTAAAAGCCATCATACTTTAATAACGTGCTTATGATTTAAAATCTCTCCACAAAAACAATTAACAATGATAGACGTTAAGGTTCACATAACTAAAAAATTTAATTAAATTGGTAAGTTTGCAAAAAAAAGATATTCTTAGTTACTACACCAAAAGATAAAAGATATGTCACCAATATTGTTCAAAGACAATATGTCCGCTCTACAGAATAAAGACTATTTTAATTATGGAGGCCAAGGCCCACTCCCAACTCAATCATTAAGTGCAATAACTTCGAGCTGGCTAACAATTCAAAACTTAGGTCCATTCACAAACAACGTTTGGCCATACATTACTAAAGAAGTCATATCTACGAAAAATCTTATAGCAGAGATTTGCGCTATTCATCCGAAGAGAATTGCCTTTACTGAAAATGTCACCTCCGGTTGTGTCTTACCTCTACTAGGCCTTCCATTCTCTGATGGTGATAATTTATTACTTAGCGATTGTGAACACCCTGGGATAGTCGCAGCATGTAAAGAGTTAGCTCGAAAAAAGAATCTAACAATCGCTATACTTCCCGTATCACAATTACGTAATGGAATCGACAAGAAAGAAGAGACGTATAAAGAAGTACTTAAATTAATAGATAAATATCTACAAAAAGATACAAAACTCGTTGTTCTTTCACATCTCCTTTGGAATACAGGACAAATTATGCCGATTGAACTTATTTCCAAAAGACTTAAGGAGCATTCAAGCAAACCTTATTTATTAGTTGATGCTGCGCAAAGTTTCTGTCACATACCAATCAAAGGTGCTTGTGAGAATGCGGACATATATGCATTTACAGGACATAAATGGGCGTACGGACCTGAGGGACTGGGAGCTGTTGCTCTTTCAACAAGAGTTCTAGAAGAGTCAAGCCCAACATTAGTTGGCTGGAAAAGCTTAAAAGCGGAAGAAGGCATATATGTCAACAATAAAACTCCTTTTCATTCTGATGGCAGACGTTTTGAGATAGCGACTTCTTGTGTCCCTCTTTTAGCTGGTCTCAGGCGCTCTCTAATAATGCTAAACAATGAAGGTAATGAGACTGAGCGTTTTTGTAAGATTAAAAGCCTCAGCGCTATCCTTTGGGAAAAACTAAACCAAATCAAAAATATTGAACTTGTTTTAAACAATCCTCCACCTGCAGGAATTATAAGTTTTAAACTTAATGGAATTAATTCTCAGGAAGAGGTTGTCAACTATCTTGGTAAAGAGAATTTATGGATAAGAGTTCTCGAAGATCCAAAATGGCTTCGTGCTTGCGTTCATGTCACAACAGATTTAAACGAGATCGATAATCTTGTTATTGGTCTAAAAAAGTTCATCTCGACTAAGTAGTCTAAATAAAATTTGTTTTTAAAGATAATGCTTTTCTAGCTTGTTCACGATCGTCAAAATAAATAGTCTGATCTTTTAAAATTTGATAATCTTCATGACCTTTTCCTGCGATTAAAACAACATCGTTTTTCATAGCTTTTGCTATGGCCAGTTGAATTGCTATGGATCTCTCTGGCTCAATAGTAATTTCAGAATCAAAAGTTATACCTTTTTCAATATCTTTAATAATTTCGTTTGGGTCTTCTTGCCGAGGATTGTCAGATGTCACAACTACATGATCTGCAAACTTAGCAGCCACTTCCCCCATCTTAGATCTTTTACCTTTATCTCTATTACCACCACAACCAAAGACACAAATTAATTTTTTTTTCGTCAATGATCTCGATGCGATTAAAGCATTCTGTAAACCATCCGGTGTATGCGCATAATCTACTATTACTTGTGGATAGCCGTCTTGGACTTTAAATCCATCCATATTTATAAGTTGCATTCTCCCTGGTACTCCAGGGAAATTGTTCAAAGCTGTCAAAAGATCATTTAATGGGAGTCCCCTTTGAACTAGAATTCCTACTGCTTGCATGATATTCATTAAATTAAAATCACCTATTAGTGATGAAGAAAAATTTTCAACTCCAAAGGGCGTATGCAATTTCCCCTTATATCCATCTTGCATAATTCGAAGATTACTAATATATAAATCTGGTTTCTCTGTAGCTTGGGAGTTCTCTTTTAATGAGCATGTCCAACATTTTTTGTTTAGCTCTTTTGCTAATTTCGCACCCCATTTATCGTCTATATTAACTACAGATCTAGGGCCATCATCTTCTATCAGATGTGATCGGAACAAACTAGCTTTAGCCTCAAAATAAGCTTTCATTGAATCGTGATAATCTAAATGGTCTCTTGATAGATTTGTAAATATCGCCCCACTAAAATCACATCCAGCAACTCTATTTTGAGACAAAGCATGTGAACTTACTTCCATTGCTGCATATTTAACTCCTGCCTGAACGGCCTTACTAAGTTGTGCCTGCAAAGGGACCGCAAAAGTAGTTGTATATTTTGAAGTTTCCTGATGGTTAGGCCATCGATTAATTAATGTTCCAAACAAGGCGGATGGATAGCCAAGCGAAGTAGTCAAAAATTCAATTAAAAATGATGTAGTCGTTTTACCGTTAGTACCAGTGACACCTATCAAACAAATCTCACTAGATGGTTTCCCCCAAAAATATGCAGCCAATTTACCCATAAATAGTGATACAGGCTCCGGGATAATAACTACAGGGTCTTCATTAGTTGGCGGATGCAAAAGAGACGCCTTTTTACTAATAATGGCCGCACATGCACCCCTCTCAATTGCTTTAGCCCAAAAGGCCCCTCCATCAACTTTTTCACCATCTAAACCTAAAAACAAATCACCTTTTTCTATTTCTCTAGAATCACATGAAAGATTTTTTATTTCTGGATTTGCTAACCCTGAGGGGACTTCAAAATCAATTGCTTTCAATAAGGTATGCAGAAAACGTGACAAAACAAACCTCTGATGATGAAAAGTCAATACAGGATCATTTCAAGTATAAAAAGATCTGCATGGTTTTCACCACAAAATAAATCTACTTATGATTAAGTAATTGAAAAGACAATTAATCTTCTTAATAAAAGGTTTTTTTGATTATAAAAAAAATAAATTTTGTTTTCTCTTTGAAATCACTAAAGTAATTTATTCAAAAGAGCAATTTTTTTATCTTCCTAATCTATTTTATACACAATATTCAAATTATTTTGCAACCAAGATAAAAGCATATCTTCCTTTAATCTTGGAGAGACACGAGGTAATTCAATCTTTTTTAATAATCTAGTTGAGTCAAGAACTATTACTGGAACCTCATTTGTATACTTCAGGTGAATATCCAAAGACACTTTTTTGCTATCTATGTCAATGATGGAAAGTACAATAGAAGGGTTTAAAGTTTGCAGGCATAAATTAGACAATTTTTTTTCAAGTGTTTGACACAAACAGCACCCTTTACGTGAATATAAAATTAATACCTCTGAATTCATTTGTCTGGAACTGGGTCACACCCACAAGGAGTAAAAGGATGACATTTGCTTAACCTTTTCAAAGTCAGCCAACCACCTCTCCAAGGACCATGCTTATTAACGGCTTCTATCCCATAAGCACTGCAACTAGGGATGAATCGACAACTCGGTCCAAACAATGGCGAAATCCACTTCTGATAAAAGGAAATTAAACTAACAAAAAGAAGTGCAATGGCTTTATTGATCTTTGTAAGCATCTTTAGATAGAATAATGAACTGGTAAAGAATTGGGCCAATGGATTTAATTCCAGATTACCCTTACCAGTAAACTTTTTCTAAATTAAACCCCTATGTCTAGATACCGCGGACCTCGTTTGAGGATCACGCGACGCTTGGGAGACCTACCTGGTCTCACCCGGAAGGCCGCAAAAAGGTCTCATCCCCCAGGTCAGCACGGCCAAGCCCGTCGCAAGCGCTCTGAATACGCGATCCGACTCGAAGAAAAGCAAAAACTTCGATTCAATTATGGTATTTCTGAACGCCAGCTTGTTCGCTATGTAAAGAAAGCTCGTGCTCAGGAGGGTTCCACAGGAACTAATCTCTTAAAGCTTCTGGAAAATAGACTTGATAATGTTTGTTTTAGACTTGGATTTGGACCTACCATCCCAGGTGCAAGACAGTTAGTAAACCATGGACATGTAACTGTTAATGGCAGGATCACTGACATTGCAAGTTACCAATGTAAAGCTGGAGATGTTATTGCAATCAGAGACAACAAAGCTAGTAAGCAATTGGCTCAAGCGAACCTAGAATTCCCTGGTCTTGCGAATGTGCCTCCACACCTTGAGCTTGATAAAACCAAGCTCTCGGCAAAGATATCTGCAAAAACAGATAGGGAATGGGTTGCTATTGAAATTAATGAATTGTTAGTTGTTGAGTATTACTCAAGAAAAGTTTAGAACTAGTCTATTACTAGCTTTTCTTAACCTCAGTCCAACTTTAGTCAAACTCTTGCTGCGCTGCTTTCAGTACGGCAAGAGTTTTTTTGCCGAATATTGCAGAGAAATCAAAAGTTTTCGTAGGTAAAGGCGTTGTCTTCTATTTCACCAGAGCTCCTAATGTTTTCTTATATCGTGAACTAATCCAAGGGACTAAGAAGTACAGATACAAAGTTCTTAATGGATCTAATAATTAGAGGTTCCCATTGATAAATCACTCGATGCATATAACGCATTAAGAAGCTAGCTTTTAGAGCATGCGCAAGAGGTAGCGATCAGGAAAGCTCAGCATGAAATCGAAACCAATAGCCCAACAAAACGCGCAAGAATGATTACCGAGAATATGGTTAGAGCAAAGAAATCCTTGAGAAATCAGAGAAGAGTGAAAAAACTAGGACTCGTTGGCATTGATTATCCCCAGCTTACGGATGGAGTTCCTTATGAAACTCGAGACGATGAGCTTGCCAAGGTTGTCATTGCGATGAAAAACATGGTAATCAAGTTAGACGTTCCTGTTTTCTTGATGTCTCAATTAGAGCGCGAGTTGGAATATAGAGAAAAACAAACGTCCCATGTTGAGTGATTTAAGAGAGACTCAAGCCATGAAGAAACATGCAGATATGATTTATCAAGATGAGTACTGCAACCCTGAAACAATCGACCGAGGAATTAATGAACTCATTACATGTAAACAGATGAACTATTACTTTTGACCTTTCCAAACTAAGAAGAAGGATAAAGTCTTGAGACTCTCCTAGCTTGTCTTGCAAGTTCTCTTCGTTGGAATTTTTGATTTGTCATTCTGGTAAATACAAAGCCTGGAACGATCCATATTGATGCAATCAGGAAAGTCATCAAGACTTGATTATGAAAGATATTCTCAAAGAAATTCATCGCGGATTAATTCATCTTTTAGTTTTTGTTTAATGCTCGCTCCCAAATAAGATAATCGTGATAATGGGTTTGTACGGATAGCCAATCAGACTGATTTCGTGTGTATTGTGCGATCTGTAGAATAAATAGTCAAACTAGAGTCCAACTTAAATTTCTTTACAATCAACTGCTACAGCTAAAACCTTGTATTCCTCAAGAAAGGTATAGGGATACACAAAGCTTCTTTCTCATTAAATTTAATTATGGAGCCCCTTTTCTTACGGGCTTTTTCATGTTTTTCTGTAGCCTATAGAAAAACAACTCAAAGAATATGGGATCAGTAAAAAGAGACAAGGAGTACAGAACTGGGATAAACACAAGAGTCATTCATCATAAAGAAAGTTTTTCTGAAGAAACCGGATCAATAATGCCTCCGATCTTCCCAACCTCAACGTTCGTTCATGGCAATGAGGGTGGCTTTGACTACACTCGTTCAGGAAATCCAAATTTTCGAATTCTTGAATCAGTTTTGTCTGATCTAGAAGAAAGTCAGTTCGCAAGTGTATTTAGTTCTGGAGTCGCGGCAATTACAGCAATAGTCTCAACTCTGAAGGCTGGAGACTTAATCCTTTGTGAGGAGAACCTTTATGGATGTACCGTGAGATTATTTGAACAAGTTTTTAATCGTTTTGGATTAAAAACTCTATGGATAGACTTTACCAAGCCCAATTTTCAAGAAGTTATTTCAAATCACAAACCCGCGATGATTTGGATCGAAAGTCCTACCAACCCACTCCTTAAAATTATTGATATTGAAGGGATTTGTCATTTCTCAAATAAAATGCAAATACCTGTTGTTGTAGACAATACTTTTGCAACACCTCTATTACAAAGACCTCTTAAACTTGGAGCGACCTTATCTTTAACTAGCACGACAAAGTATATCAATGGTCACTCAGATGCACTTGGAGGTGCGGTATGTACAGAAAGTCCTATCTGGAGAGACAAGCTAAATTTCGCCCAAAAAGCTCTTGGCTTAAATCCTTCTCCCTTTGATTGCTGGCTTATCACACGAGGAATAAAAACTCTTCCACTTCGCCTAGAAAGACAAGTTGATAATGCATCTAAAATAGCTAATCAATTAGCTGGTAATCCAGCAGTAAAATACGTTCGATATCCTTTCAGGAATGATCATCCACAATGTAAATTAGCAAAAAAACAAATGGCTATGGGGGGTGCAATTGTTACTGCCACTGTTAACGCAACCCAAGCTCAAACCTATGCATTTTGTAAAAGTCTTCATTGCTTCAAAATGGCAGAAAGTCTCGGAGGAATTGAAAGTCTTGTTTGCCATCCAGCCACAATGACACATGCTTCTGTTTCCAAAGAAACAAAATTAAAAATTGGAATTACTGATTCACTTGTTCGATTTTCCGTTGGATGTGAAGACATTGAAGACTTAGGTGCTGATTTAAATCAAGCCTTGGAGATTATCTCTTGACTGAACGAAATTTACTCACTGATCCTTGCTGGAGTGCCAAAGATTTAGGAGAGCCTCTACCTAGTAGGCCACATGCTGTATCTGTTGCCCTGCCTAGATGGGAAGATGTAATAGCTTATGAAGAGAAGGTTCCAGCTTGTATAAATTCATTAAAAGCAATTTACCCTAGATTTGGATTTAATCCTTTTGTTGCTGAGATAGCTCGAAAATCACTTGAATTTCATGGTGAATCACAGAAAAGCAGTTGGCCTTACCCCAACAACGCTTCTGCTTTAAGTGCCCAAGAATATTGTCTTCGAAAGAATTCAGATTGTTTCTCAAAAATAAAAGATTTTCTTGGTATTCCCTGTCTAATTGTTGAGCCAAGAAGTTCCTCTTCAGCAAAAGCTTTCTGGCAACACACTGGTCTTGGATTGTCTTCACGTGAAGCGGCAATTGCCCTTGGAAGAGAGAAGAAGCCCTCCACTTCTGATGGTCATTGCGCTCGAGATGAACTTCTTAATCGTTTAGCAAAGATATACAATTGTGATAATAGTTTAATACGACTACATCGTTCAGGCATGGCTGCTCTAACGACTATTCTTTCAGCGATAAATTGCATCAAAGGAACTTCTTCGACTCTTCAAATAGGCTTCCCATATGTTGATGTACTTAAACTCCCCCAGATTATTTTTCAAGGAAGCGATCTCATTATTAACACAAAATTAAGTCATATAAAAGAAGAGCTGGATAAAAGAAATCCAGCTGCATTAATCATAGAAATCCCTAGCAACCCCTTGTTGCAATGCGTTGACCTCATCTCTATTTCAAAATTAGCTCGAGATAAAAATATCCCAGTCATCGTTGACGATACCATCGGTTCATCTCTAAATGTACATCTAACTCCTTATGCAGATGTTGTTTTTAGTTCACTTACAAAAAGTTTTGCTGGAAGAGGAGATATTCTTGCTGGAAGTACTGTCATAAGTCCTTATTCCAAATGGAAAAAAGAATTAGCTGAGAAAATTCCTAAAGTTGCATTATCTACCCTATCCGATTCTGATGCTATCGAGTTAGAAAAAACTAGTCGAGACGTAGAGGATCGCATGAAAAGGTTAAATATATCTTGCTTAAAACTGAAAGAAAAATTAGAAACAAAAAAAGAAATATCAAAGGTTTTACATCCACAATTTTGTAAAAATTTCAATTCACTCTTAAAGAAAGGAGGAGGTTATGGATGTCTATTATCATTTGAACTTAAGGGGGGTCTAGAAGAATCAAAAAGAGTTTATGATTCATTAAGAGTAAACAAAGGACCCAGTTTAGGTACAAATTTTACATTGGTTTGTCCCTATGTTCAGTTGGCTCACTTTAAAGAATTAAAATGGGCTGAAAGTTGCGGAGTATCGGAACACTTATTACGAGTGTCTGTAGGGCTAGAAAATGAAGATGAATTATGGTCAAGGTTTAATTCAATAATATAAAAAAATCACTAATAAAGATTATCTAAATAACCAATTACCGAGATTTTTATCTAGATTTAGAGTATTAGTTAATTAAGTCATTTAAAAAATGTCCAGAATCTTTGAAGACAATAGTTTTGCTATTGGTCATACCCCATTAGTCAAACTTAATTCGATTACAAAAAATGCAAAAGCAACAGTTCTTGCAAAGATAGAAGGCCGTAACCCTGCCTATAGCGTCAAATGCAGAATCGGGGCAAATATGATCTGGGATGCTGAGAAGAAAGGGTTACTCAATAAAGATAAAGTCATTATTGAGCCAACATCTGGAAATACTGGAATAGCACTTGCTTATACAGCTGCTGCTCGAGGTTACAAGTTAATCCTCACGATGCCTGAGTCCATGTCAATTGAACGTCGGAGGATGATGGCTGTTCTTGGTGCTGAATTAATACTTACTGAAGCTGCGAAAGGAATGCCTGGTGCTATTGCAAAAGCAAAGGAAATAGCAGATAGCGACCCTAAAAAATACTTCATGCCAGGACAATTTGATAATCCAGCTAATCCAGAAATACATTTCAAAACAACAGGTCCTGAAATTTGGGATGATACCGATGGCCAAATTGATGTTTTAGTCTCCGGAGTCGGAACAGGTGGAACAATCACAGGCGTTTCTCGTTACATTAAGCAAGAGAAAAATCATTCATTATTATCTGTTGCCGTAGAGCCAACTCATAGCCCAGTAATAACACAAACTCTCAATGAAGAAGAAGTAAAACCTGGTCCTCACAAAATCCAAGGTATTGGAGCTGGATTTATTCCTAAAAATCTAGACTTATCAGTAGTTGATCAAGTTGAGCAAGTCTCAAATGATGAGTCTATTGCAATGGCATTGCGTTTAGCAAAAGAAGAAGGTCTTCTAGTTGGTATATCATGTGGGGCTGCGGCAGCTGTGGCTATAAGACTGGCCGAAAAAGAAGAGTTCTCAGGGAAAACAATTGTTGTAGTTCTACCAGACCTTGCTGAAAGATACATCTCCTCCGTAATGTTTGAAAATGTTCCTACAGGTGTTATTAAAGAACCATCATTAGCTTGACTTTTTATTTTATATAACTGATTCCGGTGTTATCAACATCGCATCTCCATAAGAGAAAAATCGATATTTGTTCGAAATAGCATTTTGATAAAGTTTCAACATACGTTTTCGACCAATTAGAGCGCTAACTAAAAGTAATAGAGAACTTTTAGGTAGGTGGAAATTAGTGAGCAATCCATCAATGACGGAAAATTTAAATCCTGGTTTAATTACCAAATCCACTTTACCTTCATACGGCTTCAAAGTTCCTCTTCCTGAAAGGTAAGCAGCCTCAAGGGCTCTCACACTTGTAGTGCCAACAGCAAAGACTTTTCCCCCATCCTCCTTACAATTAGTTATCGCTTTGATGGTCTCTTCAGTAACCTCTATCCACTCACTATGTAAATGCAACTGAGATAGATCTTCTTTCTCTAATGGTCTAAAAGTTCCTAAGCCGACATGCAAAGTAATTTGAGCAATTTTAATACCTCTCGTTTTTAAATTTGCTATAAGTTCATCACTTAAATGTAAGCCCGCTGTGGGAGCAGCTATGGCTCCTGGTTTCGAAGCAAATCTAGTCTGATAGCTTTCATCATGACCACTAGATTTTTCCTTATCTATATATGGAGGCAATGGGACTTCTCCACATAAATCAAGTAAATTTTCAATTTCCGTCCAACTAGTAAACTCATTTGAAAATTGAATAATTCTTCCGCCTGTTCTCTCATCCTTATCAATAACTTTCAAGATTAAAGAATTATCTCGTGACGTATCCAACCACAATTGATCACCTCCTCTCATACGCCTAGCAGGACGACCAAGACAAAGCCATCGGCCATCACCCCTCGGTTCCATTAGCAATAATTCACCTGCCCGTCCTCCTGACAATCGAATTTTCAATCTTGCTTTAACAACTCGCGTATTATTAACAACTAAAAGATCAGTAGGCTTCAAGATATCCTTTATGTCCCATACCTTTGCATGCAAAAGGTTTAAAGAATCATCGAGGCCATCTTTAATAATCATCAATTTGGCATCATGCCTACTCTTGGTAGGTGATTGAGCAATTAAGTCATTTGGTAAATCATAGTTATATGAGCTTAAAAGATTATCTTTTTGATCTAACACATCAAATCAGATTAAAGTAGGAAAAAATCACTTGTAACTCAACTAGTTAAATCTCAAGACGAGAGACTATAAGGGTTCTTTTCGATTAAGTATGCCAAATCCTTCAGGAATAGTGCTCCATCAGCCCCATATATCACTCTGTGATCAGCGGTAAGATTTACTTGCATCTGTTTTTTGATTGAAATCGAACCATCTTTAGAAGCAACAACTTTAGACAATGAAGCTCCTACCGCTAAAATTGCTCCAGTCCCTGGGGGCAGAATTGCATCAAAACGATCCACACCAAACATACCTAGATTAGAGAGTGTAAACGTTCCACTGCTATATTCTTGCGGTTCTAATTGCTTATTCCTGGCACGCTTAACAAGATCAGCCCATTGTAGGGATAAATCAGTAAGGCTCGTCTTGTCAGCATTTTGCAGCACTGGAGTTATCAACCCTCCGTCCTCCATCGCAACTGCAACGGCTACATTTATTTGTGAAGGATAGGCAATCCCCTCAGAACTAAAAGCTGCATTTACCTGGGGGTGTCTAGCCAGGGTTAAGCCAACTGCTTTAGCAAGTAAAGCAGTCATAGTTACTCCATCAGGTTTAATTTGTTTATAAAGATCATCCAATTCATCAGTAAGAATTGAATATCCGACTCTGAAACAAGGAGTATTTAAACTTTCCTCCATGTTCCGATTTACAGCTTGTTGAAGAGTATTGAATGCAATTGTTTCCCCTCTAGATCCAAAACTTTTCCCTGGAGCAGGTGGCTTACCAGAGTCAACAGATTTTTTTTCTATACGAGGCACGTCAGAAACGATTTTCGCTGGAGCATTACTTTCTGCAATCCAAGGAACGCTTATGGGTTGCCCTTTCGCACTTTGAACATCCTCAGCTTGTATTCGTCCATGAGGTCCTGAGCCCCTAACAGTTGCCAAATCCACTCCCATTTGAGAAGCAAGTTTTTTAGCTCTTGGGGAAGCGACTATTCGACCATCATTTAAAAACTGATCCTGATTTACAGAGGATTCTGAAACAAGAGGTGCAGGAGATGCCTTTGTAACTACTGTTGCTTTAGGAGAGTCAACAGAGGATTGTTTGTCTTGAACTTGAGGCGATGAACTCTCTTTTTCTTGACCACCTGATTGAGGGGAAGGAGAAGGTGCATTTGCTTGAGCTGCAGAGATCTCATCTGCTGTCTCAACGATCAATCCGATTGTCTCTCCAACAGGTGCAGAGCTGCCTGCAGGCATCACAATCGAAGCAAGAAAGCCATCTTGGAAAGACTCAACATCCATATCAGCTTTATCTGACTCAACAACTAAAACCGACTCACCTCTTTCAACTTTATCTCCAGGTTTTTTTAGCCACTCAACTATTTTGCCCTCAGTCATAGTTGAACTTAAAGCAGGCATAAAGATGTCATGAGTGGCCATAATTTGTTCCTATTTCCTTTATGGAGAGTTTGTGGCAAGGCTTCAAAATTTTCTATCTAGAAGCTTTGCAAGTATCAATACATACCAATGTTAGTTCTACATGAGTGTCCTTACAACGATAGTTTTTTTTATGTGGATTTCTTCTTAATATCAAAAATTATTTTTGCATTAATTGTAGTTCGACCAAATTTCAATCTTGATCAATTGCCTCTACTACCCCATCTCTGACCAAAATACTCACACCCATTTTACTGACTAAGTTATCACCAACTTTTAAATCACAAAAGCTGTCAATTTGTCCTTGCTCGACGATTTGTTCCATCTCCAACTCACGAACTTGAGATTGCTGTGACAGAAGATTTCTTTTTTGTTCTTCAAATTCTGATCTCTTCGAAGCAACTTGGTTCTGAACTTGAGCGACTTGCTCTTGAACTCTTGGGTCAAGGGGATTAGAGCTCTGACGTCTAATACCATCAACAATTTGTTGTCCTTCTTTTTCTAATTCACCAAGTTGCTGATCTATTGCTGATATTGCATTACTTAATTCACGCTCAGCCTCCTCTTTCCATGAAGGTGTTACAACTGCTCTAACAGTTATTGAACGTTTTATAGAAATTGAGTCCACCTGATCAACCAATCATGATTCGACACATAGAGTCTCAGTAAAAGATAGTGTTGGTCAATTTAATTGGCCAAACAAACAAATTACAAATCATATATTTCATTTATAAGTTTCAAATCACGTTGGATAATTTTTTCACGTTTTTGCTTAAGAGTTTGTGTTAACAAGCCATTTTCTATTGTAAATGGCTCTACCAAGGCAATTGAAAATAATCTCTCTTCTCTTCTAGATCCTAGACGATTTGCCAGTGCTTGATTCATTTCCAATTTTAGAGATTGTCTTAATTCATAATTTTCAGGAGATATTCCAAGAACAACTTTTGAATTCACACCCCTTTCTGCCAACCATTCTTTTACGTGATCAATTCTTGGAACAATCAAAGCAGCAAGATATTTTTGATCTTGACCCAATAGCAAAGCCTGCTCAATCAATGGACTAGCAATCAAACATTCCTCCAAAGGTCCAGGCTCAATATTTTCTCCACTACTTAGCACAATCGTATCTTTTGCTCTTCCAGTCAGGATTAAGGATCCATCAGAAAGCAACATCCCTAAATCTCCAGTATTAAACCAGCCAGTAGCATCTAAAACCTTCTTCGATTCGGATCGTTTACCTAAATAACCAGACATTATTTGAGGACCACGCGCAAGAACCAAACCTTTTTGACGCAGCTTTTTTATTTGGAATGTTTCAGGATCTACTATTTTTATCTCAGTCTCTGGCAATGGTTGACCTGCACCCCCACGTATATTTCTCCAAGGCCTTCTACATGTGAGGACTGGACTAGTTTCTGTTAAGCCATAACCAACTAATAATTCAACACCTAAAGCTTCAAAGAAAGCATCAATATGCGGAGCAATTGCACCTCCACCACTAATTGGGAATCTCAATTTTCCTCCACAAATCTTGGTAAGGATTTTTGGCCATAAATAAATAGAGGAAATTCTATGAATGGGGTACCGTAAAAGGATCTCTATAGAAGAGATAATTTGTTCAAAACTAGAAACACTCTCAATAGTTAAAAAATAAAATTTTCTTCGTGCCAATCTATATGCCTTACTATTAGAAATCGCACTTTTTATCAAGGTCTTTCTCAGTCTCGGCATTTTATCAACAGCATCCTCAAACCCTAACTTTATTGACTCCCAAAGCCTTGGAACTGTTGCCATTACTATTGGCTTAACCCTTGGCAAATCTTCCTTAAGATGCCTAATTGATGTATATGTTTGAGTACAACCACAAGAAAAAAAATAATATTCTGCACTACGTTCATATGAATGCCAAATTGGTAAGACACTTAATACAGGCGCACCTGGAGAAGGGTTCGCTACGCAAGCAAGAGACCTGATTTGATGTAATAAATTAGAATGTGTTAGTGGAACTCCCTTAGGTTTACCAGTCGTTCCAGAAGTATATAAAATGGTTGCTATTCTTTTTGGTTGCCTATCAATTATTTTCTCCTGTTTACTTACATTTTCTATATTCAATCCTTTCTTCAAAAAAGTCTCCCATTCGAAAACGCCTTCACAAGCTTTACCCTCAAGTTGAAGAACAAATTTCAAACTATTGATTTGATCATCATTAAGCGAAAGTCTTTCCCATACATCGGAGTTTTGAACAATCAATCCAACCGCATTTGAGTCTTCAAGAATATATCTAAGTTCACTTGGTGGAGCAGTCGCACCTCTAACAGAGTCTGTTGCACCTATTCGCATAAGACCTTGATCGGCGATGAGCCATCTAGGACTATTTTCGGCAAAAAGAGCGACCACCTCATCAGGTTGTACTCCGACCTGAGAAAAAGCCGATGCTGCCATAGAAATATTTTCTGCAAGTTCTTCATATGTAAAGCTTTCTGGGTGGAAAGTATGTGGTGAATCAACCGCCAATACCTCCCCTAACTGAACTTTTAATAGTTCCCAAATCTCATCAACCTGCGTAATCTTATTAAGATGAGATCTTCTATTAATTGCTTGTTCCTCTTTCCTATTAGGGATCCAAAAAGCCAAAGCATCCTCAGAAGAAAATATATTTTTTTGTGAGTTAGTTTTTGTCATAGCCAAAAAATAATTTGTTATTTTTTTAGTGATATTTAAAAAGGTTGATTTATTTTTTCCCAGTTCAATTTAAAACGTCTTTTAACAGATTCCCTTAAAAGAGGCGTAACGTCACAGACTTTGATGCCAGGTATCCAATCACTCAATTTCCCTACCTTCACTTTATCTAGTCCACAAGGAATTATCTTTTCAAAACCAATTAGATCACAATCTACATTTAGTGAAAATCCATGCTGAGTTACCCATCTCTTGCAACCAATTCCTATTGAACCAACCTTTTTATCTTCACACCAAACTCCTGTTAAGCCATCTACCCTCTTTCCCTCTATTTCCAACAAGTCAAGAACATCAATCAGCACTTGCTCCAATTCTCTCAAATACCAAGATAAGTCTTTTTTGTGAAGACTTAAATTTAGAACCAGATATCCAACGATCTGCCCAGGCATGTGATGCGTAACTTCACCTCCTCTCTCAATACTAAAAACTGGCAAAGGAGAATTATTTTCTTCGAACAACAAATTTTTTTTATCGCTACCTCTACCCATTGTGAAACAAGAAAAATGTTCAAGAAGCCATACTGCCTGGGGTGAGAACGGTTCCTCAATAAGGTTTTTTTGAAAATTCTTCTGCCAACCTAAGGCAGTCTCAAATGGCACAATATTTTTAGGTTCAAAAAGAAAAGCGGAAGAAGATTGTGCAAGTTGAGGGGTTAGATCTAAGTTGCTATTAGGCCCTGACTCAGGCGAAACAGAATGAAGCTTCTTATCCATGGACGCAACCTTGAATTAACTCCATCACTTCGTGATTACACCAAAACAAAAATTGATAAAGCGACTCACAATTTCCAAGAAATGGTGCAAGAAGCTGATGTCCACCTCTCAGTGGCTCGAAATCCTCGCGTGCCACAACAGACAGCTGAGGTGACTGTCTTTGCAAACGGAACAGTAATAAGAGCCCAAGAAAGAAGTGAGAATCTTTATGCAAGCATCGACTTAGTAGCAAATAAACTTGCACGACAATTACGTAAGTACAAAGAGCGACATAACAGTCATAATGTTCATAATAATCAGTCAACAAAATCAGTCCAAAACGAAGAAACTGAAAATTTTTCTTCCTCGGATCATTCGCTCATTGAAGGTAAAGAACCTCATTTACCTAGCCCAGGAGTAAGACGCAAATATTTTGAGATGGATCCTATGACCATTGAGCAAGCAAGAGTCCAATTAGACTTGATTGATCATGATTTCTATTTATTTAGAGAGGAAGAAGGATCAGCATTACGAGTCATATATAAGAGAAATCACGGAGGATATGGCGTAATCCAAGAAAAAAGTTAGCAGCTACCAGTCAAATGAGTAAAAATAGCTTGGAAGAAGCTCATGCCAATATTTCTAATGTGATTTATCAAGCAATCCTAAATCCTCATTTTAATAAAGAAACGATTGTTCAGGTTTGTGATGCCTCCAAGCAAAATGGCTTCGCAGGCTTATGCACTAGTCTTGCAAACCTAACAATTGCACGTGAAAG
Source organism: Prochlorococcus sp. AG-402-M18 (assembly GCA_003216595.1). GTDB lineage: Bacteria > Cyanobacteriota > Cyanobacteriia > PCC-6307 > Cyanobiaceae > Prochlorococcus_B. The sequence continues at coordinate 20,414 of QCIQ01000002.1, read as the reverse complement.
GTTAGGTAGCAAAAGTACTACAAAATTAATCTCCGTCATTGCCTTCCCTTTTGGTTTCATCCCAACTTCTAACAAACGAAAAGAAGCCGAGTATGCAATAGAAAAAGGAGCAGATGAGTTAGATCTAGTTCCAAATTATTTTGCATTAAAAGAAGGAAATATAGAACTTTTTGCTGAGGAAATAAATCAAATAAGTGAACTTGGTATTCCAGTAAGAGTAATAATTGATGCAAATATACTCATAAACTCATCAAAACTTTCCATAGCAATAGATGCTCTAATTGATGCGGGCGCAATTGGAATTCAAATAGGTAATGGTTTTGGGCCACCTGCCTCAAAGGATCAAACTAGTAATGTCTCTAAAATCGTTAAAAATCGCTGCTCAATTAAAACTGTTGGTGGTATAAAAACCTTTGATCAAGCAATAGAAATTATTGAAGCAGGATCAACATATATTGGGACAAGTTTTGGTTTTGAAATTACCCAAGAGCAAAAGAAAAAGGAATAATGAGTTTAAATCAAAGAATAAAAGGACTGTCTTTAAAAGTTGGACCTCTTGGTGAAAATGACAGGCTATTAACTATACTTAGTGATGAAAATGGAATATCTCGTTTTGCTATACCAGGCGCAAGAAAACCCAAAAGTAGGCTTGGAGCAACATCACCTTTTAATTTTTTAGACCTACATATAGTTGGAAAAAAAAATCTTAGGCGAGTTACACAAATAAAGATTCTTAAGAGTTATGGGAATCTCGGAAAAAGCATCGAAACACTTTCAGCAGCACAAGCAATTTCAGAGCTAATTATGATTATGGTTGGGAATGAAGATCCTCAAAAAGATTTACTTAAATTGGTTTTAATCCATTTAAATAGACTAAATAACTTGCATAAAACAGACTTTGATTCATTAGAAGCTTTAGCAATAAGCGTTCAATCGTGTATTCATTTATTGGCTCTAGGAGGATATTGCTTACCACTTCAAAACTGTTTTCATTCTGGTTCCAGGCTGATACCCCCTATTGGGGAATGGAGCTGGAAGTGCAGCTTTGTCCCTGAAGAAGGTTTTGCTATTGGAACAATGCCTAATTCAAGAGAAGAACTTAATCCATCTGAACTTGCTTTACTTCAAAGACTATTACTAGAAAAATTACCTTTTCACAGTAATGGGAAATTATTAGGTCCTAAAAACGTATGGTTAAAACTACTAAGAATTGTTGAGACCTGGATAGAAACTCATTTACAAAAAAAAATTACATCTCTTCAAATGATGAGAGAAGTAATAATTAGTAATGATCTAAATTCAAAATAGTGCCTTATATTTGAATTTTTATTAGAAAATCTTATTTATAAATTATTTAACTATTAACAATAGTTTGATAAGAGATATAGAGTAGCTGCTAGCTTGAAATACCGGTTTTTTACAGTTTGACCCATATCGCCTGGCTAGGCAAAAAAACACCTTTTTGCGGGAACGTCTGTTATGGGCTTAGCACGACTGAAGAGCTTAGAGAAAGAGGATATCAAACAAGTTTTATTCACTTTGACAACCCAATGAGAGATGGGAATAATAAAACTTCCCTACTTGCAAATGATCCTGATGTAAGTCTTCCTTATTTAATAAAATCTCAAGTTTACACAATCCCTTCTTTAAATGCTCAAAGAGAACTTAGAGAATCTCTCTCAAGACTGAGACCTGATTTGGTTCATGCAAGTCTTACTCTGTCTCCATTAGATTTCCGATTACCAGAGCTTTGTCATCAACTTAATTTACCTTTGATCGCAACTTTTCACCCTGCTTTCGATTCAAAACTTAGAAATCTTACTGCCAATACACAGCAACTTACATACCAACTTTATGCACCATCATTAGCTAAGTATGACAAGGTAATTGTTTTTTCAGATTTGCAAGCTGAAGTTCTCGCAAAACTAGGAGTAAAAGAAAGCCGACTCGATGTAATACCTAATGGAATTGATATAAAAAAATGGGCTCCCATGAAACAAACTAATTCACAAAATGAACTTCAACTTGAAATAAGGAAAAAGCTAGGTTCTGAGAGAATATTTATCTACATGGGCAGAATCGCGTCTGAAAAAAATGTTGAAGCTTTACTTCGTGCATGGAGATTTGTCCAGCCAAAAGGATGTCGACTCGTCATAGTAGGAGATGGGCCATTAAGGCCAACACTCGAAAATCATTCAATATTCAACAAAGAAGATAATGTGGTTTGGTGGGGATACGAAGCAGATCAAAATAAAAGAGTCGCTCTTCTTCAAATCGCTGAGGTTTTTTTACTTCCAAGTCTTGTAGAAGGGTTATCTATCGCTTTACTCGAAGCCATGGCAACTGGAACAGCATGCGTCGCGACAGATGCTGGAGCAGATGGAGAAGTTCTTGAGAATGGAGCAGGAATAATTCTGAACACTGAGGGAGTTACTTCTCAATTAAGAACACTATTACCTGTTTTACGCGATCAACCAGTACTTACTAACGAATTAGGTAGACGTGCACGTTTAAGAGTAGAGGAAAAATATACACTTCAACAAAACATTGACTCACTTGAAACTTTATATGCAGAGGTACTTAGATCATCTAACTCTAAACCTCTTCAGCCAATTGACGACTCTTCTGAGCTGCTAAAACAACTGCTTCAATTAAAGCGGATCTCAAACCCGCAAGTTCAAGGTGTCGAAGAGCACTGATTGTAGTACCTGCAGGAGAGGCAACCATATCTTTAAGTTCAGCAGGATGCAAACTCTTTTCTCTTAGTAGAGATGCAGTACCTGAGAGGGTTTTATGAGCTAATAAATTGGATAAATGACGGGGTAAGCCTGCGGCGACAGCCCCATCAGCCATTGCTTCAACAACTAAAGCTATATATGCAGGTCCTGAAGAAGTTAAAGCCAAAAAGGAATCGAGTTTTTGCTCCTCTAACTCGTAAATTTCACTAATAGGTTCAAAAATCTTTCTAACAACTTTCTTTTGATCCGAAGTTATGTCATTTCCCCAAGCCAACCCAGTAAGCCCCTGGCCAACGAGTGAAGGGGTATTTGGAACGGCTCTTACACATGTGTGTCCAGGGAAAGCTTCCTTCAAACTATTCAATGTTATTCCTGCTAATACTGAAATCAATAGTGGTTTAGGGAACTGATCATTCGATTGGAATGATGAGACAGATTCTTTGATTTTGCTGAATTGTTGAGGTTTTACAGCCAATATTTTTAAAGAAGCCTTCCATACTTCCCTAGAAAAAGGATCTTCACTAGATACAACTTTTACTTTCTTTGGAAGATCATTCAATGTAGATGCAATACTTGAGCTACTACCAACAATTCCTAAAACATTTTGAGGCAAGTATTCGCCTCTTTCTAAAAGAGGCGAAATAATAGCTTTAGCCATACTGCCAAAACCAATTATCCCAATAGAAATTTCCAATCTATTTATTCATTCAAAGAGCTGTAGCGACTTTCTCCCCCCAAGCAGGCTCTGGAGCAGAAGAAGATTCCTTGGACATCAAATCAGTACCTTTATTACTCATACTTGAAGGGGATGCTTCCTCTTGAAATGAATTAGTGACTGTTACGCAAGAAGGGGCGAAAAGGAAGATACTTTCTCCAACTCTTTCTTGATGTCCATCGATTGCAAACGTTCCACCTGCAACAAAATCAACTGCTCTTTGAGCCTGATCAGGCTCCATCATTGTGAGATTTAAAATAACTGTTTTACGCTCACGCAAAGCTTGGATCACTCTTGGCATTTCATCAAAGCTACGTGGTTCCATCAAGCTAACCTCAGAATCATTCGAGGAGATTCCAGGCATTCCAATAACATTTGACGAAGTAAAACCACTCCTTGCCTCAAAAGGATTGGACTGAGAGATAGTTGCCATTTCTCCACCTCCTTCTTTGTTGGCTCTATTGAAATTTTCAAAATCATCACCTGTTTCGTAATCGAGCTCATCAAAATCACTATCCAAAAAGTCATCACCAGCGACGACAGCACGAAGACGGGAAATAAGCGACACCAGTTAATCCTCTCGGGATGATTTGTTAAAAAGTTGGGCAAGCCAACAATCGATACATCTTCAACAATATGAAGGATGAACCATATACTTAAATAGCGCTCCTTATCTTAAGGGGCAAGCTTTTTTATTAGTTTTTTCATATCTCCGAAAATTTATTTAAGTCTGACGTTTGCCAAACAAAAGAGATCCCAAGCGAATCCAAGAAGCACCACCTTCAATAGCCTCTTGCCAATCGTTACTCATTCCCATAGAGCAATCCTTTAATTCCAAGTGATTTGCAAGCCTTCTACATTCACAAAATAATTCTTTTCTTTCATACGAATTAAGCGCTATTGGTGGAATTGTCATTAGTCCAAGCAAATTAATATTGCTAAAAGAAATAATCTTGGACCAACTTTTCAAAAGATCTTGCTTTAAGAGTCCGCCTTTATTTGGGTCATCTCTAAATTTTACTTGTAAAAATATACTCGGAGTTTTTTGCTCTTCTTCTGAGATTCTAGAAATTCGTTCAAGCAAAGGCAAAGAATCAACAGAATGAATAAAGTCAAATTCTTGAATAACTCGTCTAACTTTATTTTTCTGCAATGTGCCAACAAAATGCCAACGAAGTTGCTTTAGATCATTCAAATCGATTTTTTTCGGAATAGCATCTTGCAAACGACTTTCTCCAAAATCCAACTGACCATAACTAGAAAGTTTACGTATGGATTCTTGATGATGACCCTTGCTTACAGCAAGTAAACTTACCCCTAAGGGTAAAGAGTCTTTAATTATTTTAAATTGATTAGGACAAGTCAAATAGAGTCACATAAAAGTTTGATTAAATAATTTCTGCCAAACTTCAACATCGGAGGATTTTTCTCTCTTACATTTAGACAGATGCATTTCTGCATAGTGTCGAGCATCCATATATGGTATAACTTCAAAAGTTGCTCCCCGTGGTTGCAATGTAACTAAAAAGAATATTTTCTGAGCATATAAAGTTGCATAAACATCTCTACCATTACTTGCTGGTGACACTAGATACAGCATTCCAAAAGTTGGATGATTTAGATAGCGTTCAGCGTTCAATGCTAATTTTTTTAATTAAGACGTACCATACAGACAACGTAAGCTAATAGCTATTAAAAGAAAAAAAATCGAACTTAAATTAATCCACAAATATTTAGGATTACCGACAATACAAGGTCGTAGTTGTCGTGAAGATAGCCAAATACCCTCTCTTGACATTAAAGAATCAGCCCCTTGTTCTGCCCTGAGCAAGATATTTGACAAAAGCTTTTCACCTAACGATACGAATAAACCCAATGAACGTTTAAGTCCCAATTTCCTAAAGTCAATTGCTCTCACACCAATTGCTCGAAAGAGATTTTGGAGCTCCTCTTGAACTAAAGGCAAAAAACGTAAAGCCAGAAGAAGTTGAAATGATAGTTTTTCTAAGGGAAATCCCAAGAGTTTTAAAGGCGCAAAAAACCACCTTATTGCCCACACAAAGTCTTCAGGAGGGGTCGTAATCAACATCAAATTCACACTGTGAATAACAGTGAAAATCAAGGTCGAAGTTTTAATACCTAATTCTGCAGAGCGACGATCGACAATTAGTGGTCCTAATGAAATCCCCCCAAAGTCAAATGGACCCAACCTAAAAATCTCCCATGATGGAGTCAATATAAGAGCTCCGGGTATTTCATCAGGAGCTCTTATTGTCAATTCAAATGGCACTTCACTAGCAGGTAAGACAATCGATAAAGATCCAATAATCAAAGAGAAAGCCAATAAAAAAACTAGGGATCGCCACCAAATACGTGGAGGGAGCAAGCTAATAAATGTAATTAATACAAGAACAAAAGCTGTTGAGATCCTCCAAATGGAGTTAGCTAAAATTGGAGTTAATAAAAAAAACAGGATCCAAGCGAGTTTAATTCGAGGATCAATACCACGAAGCCAACTAGATTTGCCAGAGACATATTGACCAATTGGAATCTTTTTTAGCCAATCCATAAATACTTACTAATTTCGGCCCCCTTTCTGTTGGCGTGCTAAATCTTTTTCAACATCGCGTTGCTGCTTACCTCTCCAAAATAATTTTATAGGAGTCCCTTCAAAACCAAGTCCCTCTCTGATTTGTCTTTCAATATATCTTCGATAAGTTTCCCCAAATAATTTAGGTTCATTCACAAAAAGAGTAAAGCTTGGAGGATTAATAGCTACTTGAGTACCATAATAAAGACGCCCTTGTTTTCCACCTCTCGTAGTAGGAGGACTTCTCCATTTTAATGCCTCAGTCAGCACCTCATTAACAACTGATGTACTAACCCTTCTTATATTCTGATCAACGGCCAAAGTAGCTAATGCAAAAATACCCTCTACTCTTTGCCCTGTAAGTGCAGATGTAAAAATCATCTCAGCCCAATCGAGAAAATATAGTTTTGAACGAATGTCTTTTTCCATTGCAGACATTGTGTGACTATCTTTTTCGACAGCATCCCATTTATTAATGACGATCAAACAAGCTCGTCCTGCCTGCTCAATTTTACCTGCAAGCCTCTGATCTTGCTCTGTGACACCATCCAGAGCATCTATAACTAACACGCAAACATCGCTTCTTTCTATTGCCTTAAAACTGCGATTAATGCCAAAAAATTCTGGGCCATAATTAACACTTCTACGTCTACGTATTCCCGCCGTATCAACTAATTTCCATTGTTTACCTTGATGAGTAATTCGAGTATCAATAGTATCTCTAGTCGTACCCCTAATCGAGCTAACAATTGCTCTTGTCTCTCCACAAATAGAGTTAAGAAGACTTGACTTACCTACATTTGGTCTCCCAATAATTGCCAATTGAATAGGTGAATCTCTAACTTCATCTAAATCTATAGAGGGAAACAAAGTGACGACATGATCAAGCAAGTCCCCTGTCCCTACTCCATGTATAGCAGAAATTGGATAGGGTTCACCAAGACCAAGCTTCCAAAACTCAGCTGCCATTGCTAACCCTTGTTCGGGAGATTCACATTTATTAACCACCACAAGTGTTTTACAGGAATGACCCCGTAGGAATTCAGCAATCGATTCATCAGCTGCTGTAACACCCTCCTGCCCATCAACAATTACTAATGCGACTACGGCTTCTTCAAGAGCAAGATTAGCTTGCTCTCTAATTTCAGGAAGGAACTCGCTATCGTCATCAAAAACAAGGCCTCCAGTATCTACAACTTTAAAGTTTCTATCCCTCCAGAATCCATCTTGATAAGTTCGATCTCTTGTTACCCCTGGCTCATCATGAACAATGGCTTCTCTGCTCTGACATAAACGATTCACCAATGTAGATTTCCCAACATTTGGGCGTCCAATTATGGCAACTATTGGTAGCGCCAATTTTCTCTACCTTTCATGAGATTATTTACCCTTTATAGGTCAAAATTAAGATTAATTCTTCATACTACAAGTATGAGCAAAGAGTTCGATTCCAAAATGAAATTTAGAAATCAAACTTCCCTAAAAAGACTGACCCACAAAAAAAGGGATTCATTAACTTCCAAACCATCTTTAATAGCAATCCTTCTGATTTTGATAGCTTTTCTTCAAATACCAATTTCCTTAAAAGCAACATTAAATATTTTTTGCTTATTTTCTGAAATCAGCGAAACAAATAAAACTTTGTTTGTTTGTAAGAACTGATATAAATCAAAGATTATTTTAGAGATGAAAGAGTTATCTCCGATTTTTTTATCAGGAAATGGGACATCCAGATTATTAGAGTGTCCAGTTATTCAGTCCCCACTTGCAGGCGTTAGCGACCAAATATTCAGGAAATTTGTTCGTAGATGGTCTCCAAAAGCTCTACTTTTTACCGAAATGGTAAATGCAAAAAGTCTTGAATTGGGTCATGGGGAAGAGAAGGTAATCGAGCTTTCAGAAGAAAGTGGACCCATTGGAGTTCAACTTTTTGACCATAGACCAGATTCAATGATAGATGCTGCCATCAAAGCCGAATCATCTGGTGCATTTCTTGTAGATATTAATATGGGTTGCCCAGTAAAAAAAATCGCCAGAAAAGGAGGAGGAAGTGCTCTACTAAAAGAACCAGAACTTGCTCAATTAATCGTCAAAAAGGTTTCAAAAGCCATATCAATTCCAGTAACAGTAAAGATAAGGTTGGGGTGGTGTGAAGCCACAAGTGATCCAGTATCTTTTGCTTTAGGATTACAAGAGGCTGGGGCACAACTCATAACTGTTCATGGGCGAACGAGAAGACAAGGATTTTCTGGGTATGCAAACTGGGAAGCTATTGCAAAAATCAAAAATTCATTAGATATACCTGTCATTGCTAATGGTGATATTAAAAGCTCTAGAGATGCTATTGATTGCCTAAAGATTACTAGTGCCAATGGGGTGATGATAGGGAGGGCAAGCATGGGAGCTCCATGGCTGGTTGGGCAAATTGATGAAGAAATTAAAAATCAAAAAACTTTTAAAACACCTGACGCAAAAATGAAAGTCAGCTTATCTTTAGAACACCTAAAGTTACTTGTTTCTAAGAAAGGTAATCATGGACTTATGATTGCCAGAAAACATATGAATTGGACATGCAGAGGTTTTGAAGGTGCCTCTACTCTCCGCCATAGATTACTTAGAGCAAGTACTCCAAATGACGCAATAAAGCTACTTGAAGACGAACTTATTAAATTTTACTAAAAAATTTCAGGGCATTATCAAAGGCCAACTTTGTCGAATCAAAAGTAAAGAAAAATATGGCCTAGAGCCTGGGGATAGATCAGATGCCCTGATAATTTGTTGGTCTGAAAATCCAATTCTTTCTGCGAAAATTGACTTTTTTATGAGATTAAGTTCTTCAAGCAAAGGTTTGACCCATTCCCATTTTTTACCAAGCTTGAGTAAAACAACTACTCTTTTCTTAGAAGCTGCTTCACTCAACATACCCTTTAGTTCCTCATATGAGTCTGGAACAGGCAATATAAGCAATTGTTCTTCTTGAAAAGCAAGTGGTAATTTACTTGTCGCAGCAGCTGCAGAAAAAGATGTAACACCTGGAATTAATTTAACAAGACATTCTGAATGATATTTTTCTAACTCCTTGGAAAGATAAGAACCTGTCGAGAAAAGGGAGATATCTCCTTGTGCAAGGAAAACAACTCTTTCACCTTTAACAACCATCTCCATTAATTTATTACCAGCATTTCGCCATGCACTTTTTAAAGTGTTCTGATCATCAACCATTGGGAAATGTAAAGGTAATTTTGTTTTATCTTTGGTTATCCATTTTGAAGCAATTTTTTCAGCAAGACTGTCTCCTCCCTTTGTAGAGACAGGGTAAGAAACAACTGTTGATTCTTGAATAGCATCAACAGCTGCCAAAGTTAATAAAGAGGGGTCACCTGGACCTACGCCAGTAATAGTTAAAACTTTCATTTAATTGGGTAACTTCTGTCTACTTAAAAGAGATAATCAGCTATGCATTCTTGGCTCATGATGCATTTCCAATAAAGCATCAGATTCAACCTTAGCCAATTCTTTTAACCTAGAAGTAAGAATATTTTGATCAAAACGCTCGTCTGCCAGCTTCCAATAAATTCCAAAATGCCTAGCCTCACTTTTTAGCAAGTCAGCATATAAATTACGAAGTTCAATATCAGGAGAATGTATGGACAATAATTTCATTCTTTCATGACTTCTTGCCTCAATAAGGCCAGCAACTAGAAAGCTATCCAACATTCGCAATGGCTCATCTTTGCAAATATTTTTTGAAAGAATAGCGCCATAAGGAGGTGGGGGTAATTTTTGAAGTTTTTTTCCACGAGAATTTAAAATAGTCAACACCCTCTCAAAATGTTCAAGCTCCTCTCTTGCTAATGGGCTCAGGACCTCTGAAAGGCCAGGTTCACTTACGTAACGAAACATAAGTTGTAGCGCCACACCAGCAGCCTTTCTTTCACAATGTGCATGATCCAAAAGTATTTCCATTGGATTAGAAATTGCAAGCTGTATCCAATCTTCAGTAGTTTTATTTATTAACCAGCAAATCCTTGATTGCGCAATAACTTGAGATTTTGAATCATCCATAAGCACCTCAGACTCGCTTCAAATAGGCAACTATCCCTTGCAATGCAAGTTGATAACTATTTGCTCCAAAGCCACAAACCAAACCCAAGGATTTATCCGAAAGGAATGATTTATGGCGAAATTCTTCCCTAGAATAAATATTACTTAAATGTACTTCTACGTAAGGAATAGCAACTCCTAACAAAGCATCTCTAAGAGCAATAGAAGTATGTGTATAAGCGCCTGCGTTAATTAAAATTCCATCAATCAAACCAACGCTGTTCTGAATGCAATCAATCATCTCGCCCTCTGAATTGCTCTGAAAGAATTTGAGCTTTACATCAAGTTCACTAGCTAAAGTCAATAACTCTTCTTGAATGTCTTCTAAAGTTTGCAATCCATAAATTGATGGTTCCCTTTTCCCAACAAGATTTAAATTCGGACCATTAACAAGTAAAAGATCCATATTCCTTACGAATTAAACATCTTTCATGATCGTATCGATTCCGACCTCAAAGGACCAACAAATTCGAGAAAAGTTGCACCATTTACTGTTAATCTCATCTAGTGGATCGGGTCGGTGCCCGAGTGGTTAATGGGGGCGGACTGTAAATCCGCTGGCTACGCCTACGTTGGTTCAAATCCAACCCGGCCCATCTCTTTCCACAAGCCCTTGTAGCTCAGCGGTAGAGCACTCCCTTGGTAAGGGAGAGGTCTCGGGTTCAAGTCCCGACGAGGGCATCGTCGGAAGCTTAACCAGGGCAAGTGATCTGAGGCACTAGGATCACAAATCTTTGAAAGTGGACGTCCAATTTTGGGTCCACTTTTGTTGTTTTAAACCATTTTTGCTTGATGCATCTGACCTGATGCAACCTTAAAAAATGGCAACGATTCGTAGAAGCGGAAGTGGCTGGCAAGCACTGATTCGAAAGAAGAAATATCAAGGAAAAACATCCAAAACTTTTAGCTCTAAGGCCGCTGCGAAACTGTGGGCAAATGCTGTTGAAAGTTCTCTTGAAACGCCAGCAAAACTTGATCTAAAACCACCTCAGATCTTCCGAGAAGCAATTGATCTATATATCCAGGGACCACTGAAAGATCACCGAAACTTCCATTAGAAGTTTGTCTTTAAGTTCGGGGTCTGGTTCGGTGGGTCGATTTTTAATTCTAAAAGTAACCATTCTTCTGCCCATTCCTTCAACACCTCCAGAGGCAGAGGGTTGATCATTGAAATTTCTCCAAACTACAATCACTAATCTTTTAAAACTTTCATTTATATAGAACTTTTATTTCTACTGGTTCATTACTAACTATGGAATTAAATATTCCAGCATCAGTCATACGAGCAAATGCATCTGGATCAATTGCCAACTTTTTGCCAAATAGAGCGGCCCTTGATGTCGGGTTCCCCATATTGGTAGATCTAATTATTCCTCTAGCCTTATCACCACCCAGACCGCCGTTAGGACTTCTTGAATAGTTCCCTTGCATAGGAACTCAATATTTTTCAGAAGATATTCAAGATAAAGGAGACTGATTTAACGAATTAAAATGGTATTAAGAAAGGGACCCTGCTGCTTCAGCGACCTTGAGTCCCTCTCTTTATTTACAGAACGGATGTGTGAGGAGTTGTTCTGCTTTTCCTTTTCTAATCAATTACGCAAAGGTTCTGCATCCGAAAAAATTCCTAATTACCAAAAGGAAGTAAATTCTAACTATGCCTTTATTGTTGAGACGAGCAAACAATTCTCCCACCTGTATCTCTTTTGGAAAAAAAGATATGAGTAAAAAAGAAGCAGAAGTTTAATTTGACACAGGGGATAACTGTTTGGCTACTAAAAAATTTCATTACCTGCAAACTTAGTCTTTCAACTGATTCTCTTTATTACTAATCCAGAAACAATATTGGGTACGAGGAGGATCAATCGGCACAAAAAAACCGCCTGTTCTGAACAAGGCGGTTTTTTTGTGAGATCAGGCGCAAGTGTTTCCTTGTTTCCACTGCGGAGGATCTCAACTCCTCACAATCTCAAAATAAGATGATTGAAATAAATAAGACCAACAAGCAGTAAAGTTTGTCAACTGTCACAGAGCATAAGAATTTAAAAGGATTTACTTGAAGGACAATCATTTTTATGTAACAAGTTAAACATCGGCGACAGGATATAATGTTTATACTGATTTTGTAGCAAAAACTACCAAAAACGTTCAACTCGTCAAACGATGAGCCGCAGTTTGACTCAAGCCAAGGAACGGGGACTTGAGCATAATTTCGGAGAAAAAATGTCTTTAACCTACAGAGGTCTTAAGTACAAGCAACAAAAAGCAGTTGTAGAAAAGCAACATGTACAACTTACATATCGAGGTAAGCCTTACCAAAGCTAGAGACGATTTCAATATATATTTGCCCTTAATTTCTTAAGGGCTTTTTTTTACGCTCATAAATTACTTAAGAATAGTAGATCTTTTATTTAAATATATATTTATCATTGCCAAGATAAAAATTATCAAAAAAGATGTTATGAATAGAAAAAGATAATTTCCAGAAATCATATCTAATTCTCCGTTTAATATTTTTTGCAAGAATTTTTGTAATCCAATATCCTTAATTTTTCTTGCTGCAAAACCACTAGCGACAAAAGGTGAATCTGAGATTATTATGCTAAAAATCAAAGCAGGCATAAACCTTTTCCATCCTATTTTTGTTAGTCCTATTGCATAGCAAACAAAATCAAAAAAACCAGACATCAATAGGGCTGTCATAAGGAAATAATTATTTTCTAGATAATCTTGACTTATGCTTTCAACTCTTCGCATTTGTCTTGAACCAAGCAATCCACTAATATAATTTCTTCCTAATTTTCTAGCCAGTAGAAATGATATTGAACAGGAGATAAAATCTGCAAAAAATATAATTACTAGCCCCTGGGCAAAGCCAAACTGAAAGCCAGCAGCAGCGGAAAAAATTGTGCCAGGTAAAACTGGTATTATTATACTAATAGATCTTAATATAAATAATAAGAATATTAAGATTAAAGTAAAAAAATTATTCGAATTTAAACCGCTAACAATATCATAAAAGAAATCACTAATGACATTAACATCCAAAAAAATAATATTAATACTTAAAATAACAACGAAGAAAATTATTATTATGTACTTAAAATATTTACTAATGATCAAATACTTAGTCATAAATTATTTTTCCGATCAAAATTTTATTCTATCTTAAAATTTAGTCATGAAATTATTAAAGAATCCCTATAGAGATCACTAATTCTGTTCAAACTTTAAGCTACACATAGTATTAGCCTCTGTTAAAGGCATTTCTCCAGAGTTCCATTTCTCATATACACATGTATAAAAAGGTTCATTTGAACTACTTAAATCATTTTTTTGATCTATTAATTCTCTTAGATATTTAGCCTTGGCCCTAAGATATTCTTTTTTATGTAACCAGTACATCACCTCGGCAACAGCTATAAAAGCCAAGGAGAATACAAAAACAACCAATAAATGATTAATCAATCTTTCACTTCTAGGGATTAATATGTTAGATTCAATATCCAAAAAAAGTAACTCGTTAATAATACTCAAAATCCTTTTCCTTATCTCTTACTGAAAACAATGATTATTAACTTTGATAGTTTCATTTCTAGTCTTATTAATTAAAAGGGAACGGCACCACTGGTTAAAGAGCATAAGAGTCAAAAACTGAGCTAAAATACTTAGGAGACTAATTATTAGGCCTTAACCTCAATGAATGATTTATTTTGTTAGAAGGGATAAAAATCGTGAAGAACAATGTCATTAGAAAATTTCGTGCTTAATCAATTACAAGATCTAGTCTTATCCGGCAAAACAAGAAATGAAAAATGGAGAAGAGATCAACTTCTCGCATTATCAAATTTATTAGAAAATAATCAGAAAGAAATCTTAAATGCTTTAAATCAGGATTTAGGAAAGCCAGCGACAGAAGCGTTCTTTGAGATTATCGCTGTCAAACAAGAAATAAGACTTGCGCAGAAAAACTTATCCAATTGGATGAAAACGAGGCCAATTAATGTGCCAATCTCTCTTAAACCAGCTCAAGCATTGGTCCAGCCAGATCCGTTGGGCTGCATACTGATAATAGGTCCATGGAATTATCCTTTTTCTCTTACTCTTCAACCACTAGTAGGCGCATTAGCCGCTGGCAACACTGCTGTTTTAAAGCCATCAGAGCATGCTCCTAACGTATCAAATCTAATAAAAAATCTCATAGAAAAATATTTTCCACCAGAGATTGCACAAGTTTTTGAAGGAGATGGAAGCATTGCGGCTGATTTAATAACTAGAGAATTTGATCATGTCTTTTTTACAGGTGGAGAAAATATAGGGAAAAAAGTAATGGAAGCCGCTTCAAAAAACCTCACTCCGGTAACGTTAGAACTTGGAGGTAAAAGCCCAGCTGTTGTAATCGATGGTGCAAATCTAGAAGTAACGGCAAAGAGAATTATATGGGGGAAAAGCTTAAACGCTGGTCAAACATGTATTGCTCCTGATCATTTACTGGTTGAGCAAAAACTTTTTGATTCATTAATTTCTCATTTAAAAATTTCTATTAGTAATTTTTATGGAAATACGCCTATAGATTCAAAACATCTGGGGAGCATTATCAATCAAAAACAATTTAATAGACTTGATAATTTACTAAAGCAGGCTAAACAAAATAACCAGATAATATACGGAGGAGATAGTAATGAAAAAGAAAAAAGAATAACCCCTACTCTGATCAAAATCGAGAATCGAAATGATCCACTAATGAAGGAAGAACTTTTTGGACCATTGCTACCTATTTTGTGTATTGAAAATCTCGACCAGGCCATTTCAGATTTCAAGTTATTACCTAAACCCCTTGCTATATATCTTTTTGGAGGAGGTGAGAATGAACAAGGGAAAGTACTATCCATGACCTCTTCAGGCGGTGTTTGTTTTAATGATGTTGTATTACAAGCAGGGATACCTGAACTGCCATTTGGAGGTGTCGGATCAAGTGGTATGGGAAAATATCACGGCAAAGCAGGTTTCGATAATTTTACTCATTACAAATCAGTTCTAAAAAAACCGTTTTGGCTAGATCTAAACTTCAGATATCCTCCTTATAAGTTAGATTTATCTTTACTTAATAAATTAATAGGTTAAAATAAATCTAATATCTAAAAGATAGATTATAAATTTAGTGCAGAGATGAGAAAGATAAAAATACCTATCAGTTTATTTTATATATATAATATTATAATTATAATATTCGTATTTGCTTTAAAGGCTAATGCAGAAACAAAAATCATCGCAAAAAGTGGTGATACCCTTTTCAAGATATCCAAGGAGTATGGAGTTTCTTTAAAAGAACTAATGCATAAAAATAATTTCAATGATGCGACCAAAGTTATAGAAGGAGAAGTTATAACAATACCTCATAAATATATTAATAAATATAAAAAGTATGAACATCTGACTTATAGAGTTTCAGAAGGAGATACTCTTTATAAGATTGCAAGAGATTACAACGTCAATCTAAAAGATATTATTTCCATAAATAATCTAAGTAAAGATTCTTATCTTAAACTTAATCAGATTATCTTATTGCCAAAAGGAGCTACATATAAGAAAGTAATTAATGAAGAAGATATTAAATTAGCCAGTAAAAAAGTTTTTTATCATCAAACTTCTAAGACAGAAGATCTTTCAACTATCGCACATATACATAAAATCCCAATAGAAGAAATTAAGACTTTGAATAAATTAAATGATCCTATAAAAATCAAGCCTAATGTAAAGTTAAAATTAAGAGAGAATAAACCTTCAAAATGGCTAAAATATGGATCATTAATTATCAACTGGTCAGACTGGACATATTTTGATGGCAATTATATTGTGCAAGCAAAAACAAAGAAAAATACAGCCTTCTATTTAGCTCTTAACTGCAAAATGAGGACATTTAATAATACTTTAAATAATTCTAACTGGAGAAGCTGGTATTTCCCTGAAACTGATTTTGAATTTAAATTAGTTAATGATTTTTGTGATCAGGATTTTAATTTTTAAATTATTTATTCTTTTCAAGAGATGGAGGCTCTAATCTTTCAGAATCTTCCTCAACAAGTTGCAATCTCAACCTTTTCCCTCCTGAAAGTTCTCCAAGAGAGACTCTTATTGTTGAACCAGTTAGCGTTTGGAGGGTGTCTAAAAGCTCTCTTAAATAAGGCGTACTACTCCCAGACTCGAGCCATAGCCTCTCTTGCAAGCCTTCTAATCTTTTCCAAGCAGAATGAAACTTTAGGATCGAACTCTCTATTGTTTTAGCTTGCCCAAAAGCATCCGAAAGTAATCCTAAAGAATCCAACCTAAGAGCTTCTTGAGTAGCTTTATCTAAATTTAAATTCTTATTTTGAAAAGCTCTTAAAGCGAGAGAAGCATCTAAAGACTTTCCCATCCATTTAGCAGTATTCGTCATATCTTTTACTGAATCAATTTCAGGGTTTTCTATTAAAGTTTCGCAGATTTCTTCTTGCTGAATAGGTGTCAACTTAGATAATTCTCTTACCAATGGCGCAACAAACTTAGCT
The DNA here is from genome assembly GCA_003216595.1 of Prochlorococcus sp. AG-402-M18. Lineage (GTDB taxonomy): Bacteria > Cyanobacteriota > Cyanobacteriia > PCC-6307 > Cyanobiaceae > Prochlorococcus_B. Next base: position 3,719 of record QCIQ01000002.1, on the reverse strand, counting down.
GGTAACAAATTCGATTGCGTTTTTTCTCTGATTTCATCTGGCAAAAGAGAGCTCGTTGCGGCCATAAATTGATCAGTTAAGCTCTTAACTTCTCTTCTTGTTATATCCTTTCCTTCATTCGCAGCCTCAGAAATAATATGTTGAATCTCAGGTTCAGCGTGAGCCGTTTCGATAAAAGCCTTTTTTGAAAAATTATTTACACTTGATTCTTCAAGAATTCCATCCACCACAAGATTATCTGACGAATCAGCTAATTGAATAAGAGAATACGCTTTGCTTTTACTGATTTCCATCTCCCTTAACCACTGCAAAAATCCTGTACCTCTCCCATTTCCACCTCTCTTTTCTCTATCTCTTACAACACGTAAAATCCTTCCTCTCCAAATTTCGGTTTGCAAATCAAACTGCTCGCAAATTGACCATGCATTCTCTAATCTCTCAATGAAATCGATATTACTTAAGTCGTCTTGCTCAGGATCAGGTAAATCAAAACTAAGAGAAGAGGGGTCTAAAGATGTCTGTGATATCACAAGAAAAATCTTTTAAGGTCAACACTTCAAAGCTAATTGAAAATTAGCCCGGAAATCAATTTGAATATTTTTTCTGAAAACAAAAAATCATTTAAAAGCGATCTAGTTTTATAAAATACCAGCGACAGTCTGTGACACAAATACAAATTTTTCCTGTTCTGATAGATAATAATGATACTAATCATTTAGAGAAGTCAGATGAGCTTTGCTAGAAAGGATAAAGTTCGCATCTTGCGACAAGAATCATACTGGTTCAATCAAATTGGAGAAATAGTATCCATCGATAAATCTCCAGCGATGAGGTACCCGGTAACTGTCAAATTTGAAAAATGTGATTTCAAAGCCTTTAGTGGCGTTGATGGTGGTGCCAACACCAGTCAATTTTCAGTAAAAGAATTAGAAGCTGCCTCAAGTTAGCCACATTATTACTTTTGCCTGAATTACCTGAAGTTGAGACAGTTAGGAAGGGGCTTGAGAAACTTCTAAATAATTTTTATATTGAAAGAATAGAAGTATTAAAAGAAAGATCAATTGCAAGTATTGGTGGATCTAAAAGTTTCATAAGTAATATTAAAAATAGTTATTTAGGGAAATGGGAAAGAAGAGGGAAATATTTAATAGGTTCACTAAATACGAAAGATAAAATTAGCAAAGGTTTTCTAGTTGTTCACCTTAGAATGACAGGCCAATTTAAATTAATAAACAAACAAATACTCCCATGTAAGCATACAAGAGTGAGGTTTATTGAGAAGAGAGGACAAGAACTTCGTTTTATAGATATTAGAAATTTTGGACAAATGTGGTACGTACCATCGACGAAATCAGTACCAGAAATAGTATCTGGAATTAAAAGATTAGGTCCAGAGCCATTTAGTTCTGATTTTAATAGTATTTATTTAGAAGAATATTTGAAGAAAAAAACACGCTCAATTAAATCTGCTTTATTAGATCAAGAAACTGTTGCTGGTGTTGGGAACATATATGCAGATGAAACATTATTTGATGCAGGTATTAGTCCAAAAACTAAAAGCAAAGATTTAAAAAGCTATGAATTGAAAAAGCTTTGCAAAAGTTTGGTCAAAATTTTAAATATAAGTATCGGAGAAGGAGGTACAACGTTCAGTGACTTTAGAGATTTAGAGGGAATTAATGGAAATTATGGTGGACAAGCCTGGGTGTATAGAAGAAGTGGTAAAAGTTGTAGAAAATGTGGAGAGAAGATTTTACGAGAAAAGATCTGTGGTCGTAGTACTCACTGGTGTCCTAATTGCCAAAAATAATTGATCATTAAAAAAGGGTCCTTAAGGACCCTTTTTTAATATTTTACCTGGCATTGAGCTATTTTCTCAGGGGGCTACCCCCCAAATATCGTCGCCGCTGATGCGTTTCACAACCGAGTTCGAGATGGATCGGAGTGGTTCCACATCGCCATGAACACCAGGATAGTGTTATTAATGAACCCTGAAGACTGCATAGATAGTAATTATTGAAAAATAATCTGAAAGAATAAAGCTATTATTTGAATAAAAGCAAAAGAAGGTCAAGCCCTCGATCTATTAGTACTCCTCCGCTGCATCTGTTACCAGACTTCCACGTAGAGCCTATCAACGGGTGTTCTTCCCGTGATCTTACTGGTTTAAACCATGGGAATACTCATCTTGAGGTGGGCTTCCCACTTAGATGCTTTCAGCGGTTATCCACTCCGCACATGGCTACCCAGCGTTTACCGTTGGCACGATAACTGGTACACCAGAGGTGCGTTCCTCCCGGTCCTCTCGTACTAGGGAGAAATCCTCTCAATATTCCTGCGCATACACCGGATATGGACCGAACTGTCTCACGACGTTCTGAACCCAGCTCGCGTACCGCTTTAATGGGCGAACAGCCCAACCCTTGGGACCGACTTCAGCCCCAGGTTGCGATGAGCCGACATCGAGGTGCCAAACCTCCCCGTCGATGTGAACTCTTGGGGGAGATCAGCCTGTTATCCCTAGAGTAACTTTTATCCGTTGAGCGACGGCCCTTCCACTCAGAACCGTCGGATCACTAAAACCGACTTTCGTCCCTGTTCGACTTGTAGGTCTCACAGTCAAGCTTCCTTCTGCTTTTGCACTCGACGACTGATTTCCAACCAGCCTGAGGAAACCTTTGTGCGCCTCCGTTACCTTTTAGGAGGCGACCGCCCCAGTCAAACTGCCCAGCAGATACTGTCCGTTTCCCGGATAACGGGTAAACGTTAGATCTCTAGCTCTGAAAGAGTGGTATCTCACCGTTGACTCAGTAGCACCCAAAAGCACTACATCAATGTCTCCCACCTATCCTGCGCATTCAGAGCCCGAGAACAATACCAACCTGCAGTAAAGCTTCATAGGGTCTTTCTGTCCGGGTGTATGTAGTCCGCATCTTCACAGACAATTCTATTTCGCCGAGCCTCTCTCCGAGACAGCGCCCAGATCGTTACACCTTTCGTGCGGGTCGGAACTTACCCGACAAGGAATTTCGCTACCTTAGGACCGTTATAGTTACGGCCGCCGTTCACCGGGGCTTCAGTCACCAGCTTCGCTTACGCTAACCAGCTTCCTTAACCTTCCGGCACTGGGCAGGTGTCAGCCCCCATACATCGTCTTGCGACTTAGCGGAGACCTGTGTTTTTGGTAAACAGTCGCCTGGGCCTCTTCACTGCGACCAGCTTGCGCTGGCATCCCTTCTCCCGAAGTTACGGGACCATTTTGCCGAGTTCCTTAGAGAGAGTTATCTCGCGCCCCTCGGTATTCTCTACCACCCCACCTGTGTCGGTTTCGGGTACTGGCAGTTATGCCTTAACGGGTATAGGGATTTTCTTGGAAGCATGACGTCACCAACTTCGCTGCCGTAGCAGCTCGTACTCACGCCTTAGCTCAGAACGTTTTCTCCGTTCCTCAAAGCCTCGAACGCTTGAACCAGTAACCAACATCTGGATTGGCTAGCCTTCTCCGTCCCCCTTCCCAAAACATAACTGGTACAGGAATGTTGACCTGTTATCCATCGACTACGCCTTTCGGCCTGACCTTAGGACCAGACTAACCCTCCGCGGACGAGCCTGCCGGAGGAACCCTTAGGGTTTCGGGGCATGGGATTCTCACCCATGTTTTCGCTACTCAAGCCGACATTCTCACTTCTATGCAGTCCACGCCCGCTTACGCTAACGCT
>QCIQ01000001.1 GCA_003216595.1 Prochlorococcus sp. AG-402-M18 | reverse complement strand
TACTATAGGTATCTTATCTTCATGGACATTAAAAATCATAGGATCACCTCTATTAGAAGGCGAAAAGGAACATCTCGATAATTTGATGCAAGTGATTCTTGAATATACAAGGTTATATATTTCAGGGATACGAAAAACATTTGTTTCTAATAAAAAGATTGTAACAATATCTCCTTCGGGAATTAATCATAAATTATTACTCAATAGTTCAAAGAAAGGAGTTAAGCCATTAGAAATTATTTTAGATGATTCTGAATTGTCAGATTTAACAAGATGTTTGGATTTTTTAAGATTAGATCCTAGATTTAATATCAGATGGAATATCAGTACAGAAAGACCTTTTAGTAAGAAATATATATATAATAGTTTGACTAATACTAAGAAAAATTATAACTTCATCTATGCTCTTATGATATTTGTATTTACTAGTACTGTTTTACTAATTATTCCTATAGATGATAAGTTTGAGTTAAGAGAGACTACTGATTCCTCGCAAAGCTTAATAGAGCAAAAAGAACAATAACGATCCATAAGCACTTAATATTATATTAATTTTCTTATTTATTAGAATTTTTTAAATATATGTATTATCAGAAAGTTTATTACTCTTGCATTTATCAGTTTTTAAGGTGTTTATTTATTCGCCAATAAATAAAATATGATATAAAATTAAATCAAAAGCTAATTTAGATGAAGCTTTCAATTCATGATAGAGATAAAATAGATGTTACAGATGATCAAATCTTTTATCAACAGCCTAGATATGTTCATCACCTCAGTGATTCATTTAGATCTAGACTTACAAACTTATACTCAAAGTATTTACTCAATCATTATGTGATTTTAGATCTAATGAGTAGTTGGGTAAGTCACTTACCCTCTAATATTAGATATAAAAAAGTTATTGGTCATGGAATGAATGAAGCAGAGCTAAGTTCAAATAAAAGGCTTGATAGGTTCTGGGTTCAAAATTTAAATAAGACACAAAATATGCCAGTTGAAGACTCATCTATTGATGTTTGTTTAATCGTTGCAGGATGGCAATATCTTCAATATCCTGAAAAGGTTTCAATAGAACTATCAAGGATCATCAAATCCGATTCATTATTGATCATCTCATTCACTAATCGAGCATTCTGGACCAAGGCTCCAAATATCTGGACTTATTCGTCTGAAGCAAAAAGAATTGAATACGTAACCAGTGTTCTTAAGACTAATGGATGGAGGATTGATAAAATAATCAATGAAAAAACTCAGGATAGAAAGTTTTTTGGGTTTTATTCCTCTGAGAGTGATCCTTTCTTTTCTGTTATTGCAAGAAACAATAAGTCTAATAACTGAACTAGTTTTTATTAATAGGTATATTTATTATTAGTTATAAATAGAATTTTTTATGACCTGTTCTTTAATTAAATTTAGTTCTGAGGATTGTGGTACTTGTCACAGGATGAGCTTCTTTGATTCTAAAGTTGCAAATGAATTAGGTATTGAATTTATTAGCGTAAAACTCCAGGATACAGTACTTTATCGAAAATATAGACCAATACTATTAAAACAATATCCTACAAAAGAAGGTATGGGCTGGCCTACTTATCTATTAGTTAATGACCCTGAGGGGGAATTTGAAATTATTGGTGAACTTAAAGGTGGGATTGCTAAAGGTGATTTTAGAGAAAGACTTGCAAATTTAATATCTAATTAATTCACAGGTTGCATCAAGCCACCACTACCTGAGTCTGAGTCATCATCGTCATTTCCTGCGTCGACAGTTAAAAGTGTATATATCCCTAACGCTAAAAGACTTATCATTCCACTAAAAAGACTTAGCCCAAATTGGTTAGTACTGACTTCTATTACTTCACCCAAGGTAAAAATACTCAAATTTTGGTGACTATAGCAATTTTTTAAATTAAAAACGATGAGATCAACCAATTGAAAGATTGACATTCCAATCTTATCCGAATTAATCGTAGATTTATTTAGCGTTTAATTGAGAGTTCATTAACTTCAGCCATTCCGTAAGTTGATCTAGAAGTTTGTCGTTATCCAAAATACCGAGACCGCGAATGGTCACGGTGGAGTACCGATCTCCTTTTTTATAGATAAATCTTCCATGAAGATGCTGCGCTAAACCTTCTCGTAATAACTTAAAAGCTGGCTCATCCATCAATGTTTCAAGCTCAACGTTAGGTTTAGACAACTTAATTCTCGAGAACCCACATTTTTTAGCGATTATTTTTAATTTCATAACTTCGATTAATGATTCAACAGCCTTTGGTAAAGTTCCATATCTATCAACCAAATTGCTAGCAAATTTAACTAAGGCTTCGTTGTTTTCACATTGTGTTGCTAATCTATAAGCGTTTATTTTTTCATCTGGATCAGTTATCCAATCTCCAGGTATAAAAGCTGTAACAGGTAAATCAATTTGAGTATCATCAACAGAAGGAATATCTTGACCTTGTATTTCGGCGATAGCTTCCTGCAATAGTTCCATATACAAATCAAATCCTATTGTTTCCATTTGTCCACTTTGTTCAATACCTAAAATGTTTCCAACACCTCTAATTTCCATATCCCTCATAGCTAACTGATAGCCACTACCCAAATCACTAAATTCCTTTATGGCCTTTAGACGTTGTCTTGAAGTGTCATTTAATTTGGCATTATTTGGATAAAACAACCAGGCGTGTGCTTGTACGCCACTTCGTCCTACTCTGCCTCTCAATTGGTAAAGTTGAGACAAGCCAAATTTGTGAGAATCTTCAATTAAAATAGTATTTACTCTAGGAATATCTAATCCACTTTCGACAATAGTTGTACAAAGCAAAATATCTGCCTCTCCAGCGTTAAATGCAAGCATTGCATTCTCTAATGCTCCTTCTTCCATTTGTCCATGTGCAATCAATAATCTTACATTTGGAATCATTATTTTTAATTTATGTGCTACCTCCTCGATACCTCTTATTCGAGGAACAATATAAAAAATTTGTCCACCTCTATCAATTTCTTGTGAGATTGCACTTCTTATTATTTCATTATCTAAGGGGGCTAAATGAGTTTTAATTGGCCTACGTAGTGGTGGTGGTGTTGTTATTAAACTCATTTCACGTACCCCAGAAAGACTCATATAGAGTGTTCTCGGAATAGGAGTCGCTGAGAGAGTTAATACATCTACACTTTTCTTTAATTCCTTTATTTTTTCTTTTTGGTTGACTCCAAAACGTTGTTCTTCATCTATAACTAGTAATCCCAGATCCTTATAAACTAATTTTTTATTTAATAGCTGATGTGTACCAACAACAGCATCAATTTGTCCATCTTTCAGTCCATTTACTATTTGTCTTCTTTCGCTACTAGTTTTAAATCTATTTAGTAAAGAAACTTTTATAGGATAAGGTGCAAATCTATCAGTGATTGTTCTCCAATGTTGTTGAGACAATACTGTTGTTGGAGCTAACAATGCTATTTGCTTTCCTGATGTAATTGCTTTAAATATTGCTCTAATTGCAACTTCTGTTTTCCCAAACCCCACATCACCACAAACTAATCTATCCATAGGTTTGTCACTTTCCATATCGGATTTAACTTGTGATGTAGCTTTTGCTTGATCAGGTGTTAGTTCATATGGAAATGAGTCTTCTAATTCACATTGCCATGGACCATCATTTGGAAACTTGAATCCTTTTTCTTTACTTCTTTCGGCGTATAACTTAATTAAATCAATCGCAACCTTTTTAACTGATTTCTTGGCTTTTTCTTTGATTTTATGCCAATTTGCTCCGCCTAATTTACTTATAGAGGGAGTTTTAGAATTTGAATTCCTATATCTACCTAAACTACCAAGTTGATCCGCTGCAACACTTAATTTCCCGTCCGCATACTTTATGACCAAGTAGTCTCTAGACTCTCCATTGATATTAAGTTTCTCAATTTTCTGAAAGAGACCGATCCCATGATTTCTATGAACAACGTAATCACCAGGCTTCATTTTATTAGGTTCTATTTTCTTACTTTGTGATTTATTCCTTCTTCTTACATAACCTGTAGTAGAAATACTATGTTGTCCAAAAAATTCCTTATCTGTGATTAAGGCAATCTTCCAAGCTGGAAGGATAAATCCTTCACATTCGCCCTCATTATTATTTTTAATCGCTACAGGTATTTTATCATCTATAATACTTTTAATAGCATTTAGATCCTTATTATTTGGTATAAACTTTGAGATAGATTCATGTTCTTCTAAGAGAGAAACAGCACGACTGGGTTGTGCAGAAATTATCCAAATTGAATATTTATTTTGTATATAGTCTTTTAATGATAAACTTATCTTTCCATATTGATTAGGAAGCCATGGATGAAGTTTGCTAGAAATATTAAAAACATTATGCTTAGTTGTTGTATCTTCTAAATCAGTTATATCGATTCCTTTATAATCATTAAGTTCATCATATATATCACTAATACTATTATGAAGATTAGGCTTAAATAAATCTTCAAATGATTCATCTAAATATGAATTCGTAATTATTTCTTTATAACTTTCATCAACAATTTTATACCAGGCATTTCCATGTGATAAGCCTTGGGCCCTTTCATCAACTACAATAAAAATATTATCATCTAAGTAATTTAGTAATGATGATGGTTCGTTAAATGCTACACCTAAATATCTTTTAGCAGAAGTTAATATATTAGAATCTATTTTATTAGTGTTCTCATCATCCGTAAATAATAATGAAATGTCAATATCATTATTAGATTTAAGCTTGTTAACTATTAGTGGCTCAAACCCTGTAGGAGTAATACAAACGTTGTCAACTTTATCTAATGATCTTTGTGATATTGGATCGAATTCTTTAATCTTGTCTAATTGGTTGCCAAATAACTCCAATCTAATTGGAAGTTCACTACTAACAGGATAAATATCAATTATATCTCCGCGTCTTGTCCATGTTGCCTCCTGATCTATACTATTAGATTTTATATATCCACATTCACTCAATTTTAATGATAATTCACTAAGGTTAATTTCATCACCTATTTTTAATTTTATACACTTTGATTGAAAAAATTTAAAAGGAGGAAGATGTGGTTGTAATGATCTTTCGGTTGCAATTATAGCGATATTATCATCCTCTTGAAACTCCATTATATCGCTAAGTACTTGTAATTGTCCCCATATGATTTCTGAACTAACTTTTACGGAATCATATGGTGATACTTCACTCGTGGGATATAAACATGTTTTAGACCACCCACAATCCTTTAGAAGTGGAAACCACCTAGTAGCCTCTTCTAATGTTGGTACAATTACTAATAGTTTTTTAGATTCTTTTTTTGCTAGCGATGTTGTAATTAATGCTTTTGCTGTTCGGGAAGCACCTGTTAATATTAATCTTTCTTCCCTATTTGTTCGATGAATCAACTCATTTGTTAAATGATGACTTTCTAAATAATTTGCTATTGACTCTAAAGACACTCTGCCCTTCTAATTTAATTAATTAATTTATCATATCATTATTTCTATCATTATGAGTAGGGCTAATGAGCGAGATATTTATTACGAATTGATTTTAGCTTTTCAATAAATGATAGTAATTGTTCTTCGTTAAGTTCCTTCCTCGTTGATACATTAAACTCCTTTTGCAAATATTCTCTTCCCTGCTTATAATCCCATGATAAATCTCTAAGTATAAGCTCGGACTCCTCCATTAAATTATTAGTATCTTCATCAATTAAGTTAGATGTAGTTTTAATAGTTGTCTTTTTTATAAGACTTAGATACTTTAATATATCACTATAGTTTGTTATTTTATTTCGGTTTTTATATCCTAATGCTTTTTCAAGAAAATTATTTTCATCATCCCTAGTCCATTTTAACCTTTGCAATTCAATATCTATTGCTGTTAATTCGTTACTCCAATCACTAGGCACATTATTGATATTATTATTATCAATAACTTCCCTGTGAAATGATTCACCTTTCTCTGGGGGTATGACATTTTCTGCGTAACTTGACTTTTTAGTTAAGTCAATATTTGTTGCTCCATTAATCCTTTTATTTAATCTTGATATGGCTTTATCCTCAGCAATTTCAACTGTTGATCCTTCAGCTAGTGCACTTCCAATATTTTTTTCATTAAGCCATCCATTGACTCGCACAACAGCTTTGTTTTCTGTTAGGTGACAAAGCCTAGATTCAATCCTCATAACCCTTTTGAATTAGCCTAAATAGAATTATTAGCGTTAACATATACCAAATAGGGAGTATTGATAGCTCTTTTTTTGTAATTTAATGGATTCAGCATCTCTTAGATCCTTAACTCCTTTACTTGATGGTATTGACAGATGGGTAGAATTAGCTCCCCTTCTGCCAATTATTATCTCGTTAGAGCTTGTCTTGTCTGCTGATAATGCTGTTGCTCTAGCCTCAATAACAAAGAACCTAAATAATATTGATCTTCAAAAAAAAGCACTGAATATAGGAATATTTATTGCTTTATTATTGAGAATACTTGTCATTTTAACAGCTCAATTCTTCTTGAACTTTTGGCCAGTTAAACTAATTGGTGGTATTTACTTAATATCTCTATCAATTTCAAAGTTATTCGTTTTTAACAACAATCAGTCAACTAATAATGATGAAATCAATACTCACAAATTTAAAACTTCCCTTTTAAAGGTTATTCTTTTATTGTCTGTAACTGATTTAGCCTTTTCTATCGATAGTATTACAGCGGCGGTGGCAATCAGCGATCAATTTCTTTTAGTTATTACCGGAGCAATTATTGGTGTTATTGCATTACGCTTCACTTCTGGATTATTCATTAAATGGTTGGAGATTTATATTAATCTTGAGAAAGCTGGTTATATTGCAGTTGCAATTATTGGAGTAAAGTTAATTGTTCAGTTAATATTTTACAAATTAGTTATACCGGAATACTTATTCTTTTTACTAATGCTTTGTCTTTTCCTATGGGGTTTTTCACGAAAATATGATATTGTCAATACTTAGCTTCCCAATATATTTTTCGTCTTTAGATTAGATTGAATTGACAAAGTAAAACCGTCCGTTCCTTTTTTACCTTCAAGTTGAGCATATTTAATTTGAATTGGATAATCTTTTGACATTATTATTATTCCGATTTCTCTACTTATCATAAGAATTTCACCAGGCCTTCCTTTTTCTCTTAATACATTATAAATATTTTTATCTACGTTTAAATGTTCTTCATTGGGTAATCTATTTGCGTCTAGAATTTTTATTCTTTTAGCATTATAAACTGAATATGCATTTGGATACAGTCCCTGTATTCGCTTTATTATTGTTCTTGAATTTTGATTCCAATCTATTAAATAATCTTCTTTTTTTATTTGTCTTGCATAACTAGGTTTACCATTTAACATTGATTGATCGATAGCTTTTAATTCATCTAAAATTGATGATTTGTTTAAGGATTTAACAAGCCTTATCCTTTCCAGTGATTTAACTAAAAGCTTCGATGAAATGTTCGATAATCTATTACTTAGTACTTCTAGATTATCTGAATCAGTAATCGGCGTGTGCTCTTGATCAATAACCGGTCCTGTATCAAGCCCTTCTTCCATTGACATAATACAAATACCTGTCTTTTCATCATCATTAAGAATGCTCCACTGAATTGGTGCTGCTCCTCTCCATACAGGTAGTAAGGATGCATGGCTATTCCAGCATCCCTTTTTTGGCTGATCTAAAATTTCTTTTGGCAGGATTTGACCAAAAGCTACAACAACATAAGCATCTGCGTTCAATTCTTTGAGTATATCTTTTGTATTTTGATCACTACTTATTGATTGTGTAGTATAGACAGGTATAGATAATTCTATAGCTGCTTCTTTTACTGGGGAAGGGAGCAATTTCTTACCACGACCACGCCTTCTATCTGGCTGTGTAATTACTGCAATTACATCTTGTCCAGCTTTGACTATGTTTATTAAATTTTCAGCAGCATATTTAGGCGTTCCCCAAAAAACTATCTTCACGCTTCACCAGTTATTGACATGTTTTCAACCCATACATGAGGGCTTATGCCTTGGTGAGTAACGATCTGTTCATTTTCAATTTTCACAATACTCTTTAATACGAATAATATATCTCCTGCAACTGTTGCGGCATCTATTGATGTCTTTTTCCCATCATTAACGATCCAACCATCAAAGGGCAAAGAGAATGAACCTTGGCTAGCTTTTACACCTGAATGAATGGCAGAGAGCTCATCAATTAAAATAAATTCATTGAGTGTATCTTTAACATTTAGACTTTCATTTTTATCATTTTCAGAACCGTTGTTGCTTACAATTAGCCAATCGGGAGAAACCGATACCTTTGCTCCTAATCCGGCATGCCCTGTTGGTTTAACGCCAAACTTCCTTGCAGTCGCCTCTGAATGAAGTAAGTTAGTCAATATACCTTTAGAGATCAATTTTATATTTTGTGTTGGAGTGCCTTCACCATCAAAACTAAATGCACCAACGTTTTCAGGGTGAAGCCCCTCGTCGCTTATGTCTAGATTAGAAACTGAAATTTGATCACCAATTGAGTCTTCTTTCATCAAACTTAGCCCATCAATAATTGATCGTGCATTAAACATTGAACTAAAAGCATTTATTAGTTGAAGAAATGCCTCAGGTGTAAAACACACTAGATACTTCTTAGTATCTATAGATTTATACTTTAAGTGACTAATTAACTTATTAGATGTTTCGTTTATACAAGATTTTATATCAAGTTCATCTATACTAGATTTAATTCGTATGCTGCCTGCACTTCTAGGCTTTTTGTTTTCCTCCTGCGCTTTTGCATACAAATATATAGAAGATTGTGATAGTTTCATATGTCTATTAGCTCCCTCACTATTTATATATATTCTTTCTATATAAGTTTCATTTAATCCATTATATGGAACAGAATCTATAGATTGATGAGTATCTAATAATTGTTTCTCAGCATTCTTTAGAATTGTAAGTAACTCATCAATCGAATGAGGATTAGAAATCTTAGAAGTTATTTCCTCTATTTCTGATTTAGCTAATGGAGAAAATTCTGGTGATTCTTTTTCATTTCCGAAAAGGCTTGCTTCAATTGCTCCTCTCATTGCTTTATTGATGCCATCACTAGTTAAATCAGAAGTAGTAGTTATGCCTACTTGATTATATTTATTCCATACTCTTAATGTCATTGAATTCCTTTGAGATCCTTTTAACTGTTTAGCATTACCTTGTTGAACTTGTACAGACAAATCTCTACTAGATGATGCACCCATATCCCATTTTTTAATTTCTGATTCATAACTATATTTTTTTAAAAGACTATTCAGATATTCTGAATCTAATTTGAATATCTGTTGATTAGCAATTGAATTATTCATTTTTACCTACCTCCTACAGTGATTGAATCTACTTTTATATGTGGTTGACCTACAGTAACGTTGACACTTCCACTTACAGAGCCACAAAAACCGGCGGCATGATCTAAATCATTAGCACACATAGATATTCTTGGTAGAATTTCTTTTGCTTCACCGATTAAGGTTGCTCCCTTAACAGGTTTTTCAAGCTTTCCATTCTTTATTAAATATCCCTCCTCAACTGAGAAGTTAAACTGACCTGTGGGCCCTACGCTACCTCCTCCCATCGATTTACAATAAAGTCCATCATCAACACTTTTTATTAATTCATCAGGAGAGAAATTACCTTGTTTGATGTATGTATTCCTCATACGGCTTGCAGCAGCGTATGAGAAATTTTGCCTCCTTCCACTACCAGTTCTTGGATGTCCAGTCCTTAAAGAGCCTGCTCTATCAGAAAGGAATTTTTTTAATATCCCATTTTCAATTAGCAAAGTATTTTCTGGTTCCATTCCTTCGTCATCCATTGATATTGAGCCAAAAGCATGATTTGTAATACCTTCATCAACGGCACTTACAGCTTCGTGAGCAATTTGTTTGTCTAGAGAGTCATGAAAAGGAGAGGTTCCTCTTTCTAATTGAGTTGTTTCGAGAAGATGACCACAAGCTTCATGGAATATCACTCCTCCAAATTTATTGGCAAGTACAACAGGCATTTGACCTGCTTCAACATATCCTGCATAGAGCATTTTCTGAGCACTTTCATTCAATTCGTTAGCACTTTTTTCAATTTTCCAATTTCTTAAATCGTCTGGATTATCAGAACTTCCATATCTTCTGGCAGAAGTCGAGCGGTTGTTATCTTTCTGAGCTATTACATTTATACCAACCGTTTGATGAAGTCGGATGTCTCTAGCAAACACCCCATCTGAAGCAGCAACAAGAACTTCTTGCCAATTCCTGGAATAACTAGCTCTTCTTACTTGTAGATTTTTATTTTTATCACCTAATAATTTTGTTGCTTCCAATAATTTAAGAGTGGATTCATCGAGATCTGGTATAAATTCCAACCATGCATTCTTTTTTTTACCAAAATCACTCAAATCAGATAAACCTTCAAATTTGTTATTTGTTTTCGATCCAGTTACGAGACCTAACATCCCCAATGCTTGATTAAGAGCAAAGAGAAGGCCAGCTTTGGATAAGTCGTTGGTGCTAACGAAACCATCTTTTTTGCCAAGAAATACCCTAATACCTGCTCCAATGCCAAAAGAGGGACTCACATTTGAAATATCATCTTGCTCCGCTAGAAGTGATATGTTGTCTGACTTTTCAAGAAATACTTCTACAAGATCCGCTCCTGCAGATTTGCCAAGATATAGTAATTCTTCAATTTGTGGTTTTAAAGTTTCGTCAAAAATATGAAATAACAAATTTTGATTTTGTTTAGTTAGTAATGTGTTAGTCAATTTTTTTTTTTCTTATTATGGCATTTGATTTGCTAAAGTGCGTACGTTAATCTTAAGAAGAAATATTTGTTGTTATTAGTTAATTAATAACCTATGTTGGATCTATCATTTACTTGAGAATAAGATCAAATCAATTAGCCCCAATCCATTTCTGGCCATTTAATCTTTGTAGTACTCTTGAAATAAGTAATGGTAATGTAGTCTTTTTTTCGTCAATAAGAAATGATTCAACAATACTTGGATCAGTATTTGACTCGGCTAATAATATAGTTTTGTCTGAGGTAATTAGATCTTTATTAAAACAAAGCCAAAATTTTCTTTGCTCAGACAACTCACAAAAAACCATCCAGCAATTACCACCTACGACTGGTCTTGTTCCTTCGATTAACTTAATATCATAAACTAATGTTCCTTTCTTTTCTATTGACGACTTTAATCCAGGAATTAAATGATTAATTATAAACTCATCAAAAGGTTTATCCTCTAACTTTGGAGGTTTTACTGGCTTTTTAGGGATGGGTGGTTTTTCAACATTGGTGTCAGTAGCTTTTTTCTCTTTTTCTAATATTTTTGAATCATTATTTAAAACAGGGGACGGTTCATTAATTTCTATAGAATCAGAATCAGAATTTTTCACTTCACTTATTGAATCGATTTTGTTGTAGGGCTTTTGATTTTCCATTTTTTTATTTTAGCAAATTAAATAAAATGCTTGTTGAGATATTTCTGATTAAAAATATTGCTATATTCCATGTTTACCATCTAGAATAAGATTCATCATTCCAATCATTAGATATAGACTTTAAGTTATTGAAAGTTTCAGAATCTTCATATCTTTTATCGTATTGTTCATCTAATTCTATGGATGCATCATATTCAGAATTCTTTTTTGTATAATTTTTATAACTCCCATCTTTTCTTCCTATTATTCTAAAACTTGCATCAATTGTAGGGGATGGATCTTTAATATTTCTCTCTATTAAAGTATTATCGTATCCAATGTTGGTATTTGTTTCTATATTATCATAAGTCTCTTCATAATTATCATATTTTTTATATCTCAGTGATTCTTTTGCTCTTGTTTGATATGCTTTAGCAATATTATTTGTTATTATGTAAGAAAAAATAAAACCAGAAGCTGTTGATATAGCAATATAATTACCTAATGTAAGTGAAGGTGTATTCCAAATTAGTATTTTTAGTTTAGTGTTTACTTTTTGATTACTGATGCATAGAAAGATTATTATTAATAATGTAGACAAAAATGGAATTCCTTTCATTAAATAATTGAATTTCATTTGATCGGACCATCCCATCTTTTAATATAATTTAAATTCTCTCCAAGGGAATCAAATAATCTAACTACTATAAAATCAATAATATCTTCTATCGTTTGCGGGTTTGTATACCAAGCTGGAATTGGCGGAACAATTAACGCTCCAGCATGTGCTAACCGTTTTATATTTTCTATATGAATTAAATTTAATGGTGATTCCCTTGGAGAAATAATTAAAGGTCTATTCTCCTTTAAGTGAACATCAGCACATCTCTCTATTAAATCTAATGAAAACCCAGAAGCAATTCTTCCCAAGGTTCCCATTGAGCATGGAACAATCACCATACCCTTAGTTTTATAACTACCACTAGCAATTGACGCAGAATGATCATTCCATCTATAGCAGGTTAATTCCCCTGAGTTAACATGTAGTTTATTTCTCCAAAAATCTCTTTGGGAATTTGGCTCAACAGGAATATTTATACTACGTTCACTTTTGGCTACTTCGTAAGCTCCTTTGCTAAGGATTAATTCTACAGATTTGTCATTTTCTAACAAAACCTGTATTGATCGCTCACCTATTTGCATAGCAGAAGCACCAGTTATTGCAACAACAATACTATTCATTATTTATTAGTTATCAGTATCGATATCCAAATCATTTTTTAATTCAGTTTCATTCTCCTTTACAAGTTCTAGGTCTACTTGATTTTTCAGAATATCTACTTTTAAAACTCTAACGTTTATTTTTTGTGCTAATTGATAAGTCTTTTTGTTCTTTCTTCCGACTAAAAGGTTTTGCCTAGATCTATATTCGTACCAGTCGTCACCTAATGTACTCACATGGACTAATCCCTCGGTAGTTAAATCATCTATCTCTGCAAAAAAACCATAACTTTGTACTCCAGTAATAATTGCACATACTTCTTTACCAATAATTTTCTGAGCTTCCCTTCCTTGAGCAATTGAAATAATATTATTTCTAAATGATTTAGTTTTTTTTCTTATTTCATTTAAATTATGAACTAACCTTAAATTTGAATTTTTATCAATATTCTCGTTGATTTTAGATGAAAAAATATCCCAATGAACATCATTCCAGCTATCTTTTTTACCTAAATTGACTGTTTCTTTACTTCGGCTTGTGGCTTTATTTTTACCATCAGTTAAAAGTGAACATAGAACAAATTGATTATATACGTTCCAATAATTTAATGAGGGGCAAGTCCATGGAGATTCAATATTATTGTTGGTTATTTTGTATTTTAATTCCTCATTATTTAGATTGGGGACATCTTTAAATAGTTTTAAATGCTTTCCTGGAATAATATGCTTCATAAGCTTATGAAGTATTTGCTTTTCAGTACTTGATTCAAAAGATTTTATTAACTCTGATGTTGTTACTGTACCATCTACGTTAACAATTAATTTTTTATCTAGAGATAACGCTGTTTTTGATAATTCATTAATAGATGATTGATCAATTTCTTCGTGTTCTTTATAAATAAATGGTAATTTATAGCCAAATAGATGTTTAGCTAGAATATTATTCGATAGTCTAATATATACATCAATTATTGATTGAGGATCGAAACTGTCGTATGTCTTTGACCATCCGTGAAAGTCCCTACCTGGAAAGGTTTTTTGTAACTCACTTAATCTTTCAAGATTAGGTACGCTTTCGTCTAATTTTATACAAACATTGTTAGTTTTATTGATAAGTTTTGAACAATGTATGATATTATAAATGACCTCTAGATTATCTTTAATAGGCTTAAGTGTAATTGGAACTGATTTAGATGTTGCTTTTCTATTATTAATAGCCTTAAGATGCTTTGAAGTGATAAGTTTTTGTGGTTTAATAGTACTTAAAATAAATTTCCAATCAGTTATTGTACCTACACTATTGATGTCTATAATTAATGAAATAGCATCACATTTTTCATTTAATTTTAAATCAGATGCTGATGCAAGTGATTGATTGAGGAACTCTAACCAGCTATTTCCCAAACAAATAACTTCTCCTTTCTCTTTTAGATATTTATCTAGTTTTCCGCCTAAATTAACTCTTTCTGCAATAGTGGGAGCGTGAAGCCAAATTCTATTGCCACCTTCATAAGGTTCAGCAAATAATGCAGGCAAAGATGGAGAATTTTTTGATTCCCAACTTTCAAACAATAATGAAGGTTGACTAGTTAAATCTTCCCTTCCTTTTAAAGGAATTTTTTTGGGAGCAATCTTTGGAGCTTCAATATGTCTAAAGATATTATTCTTTGAAAGTAATAATTCAATATCACCATCTACACCAGCATTTATTGACAACTCTCTAACAATTTTAGCTTTTGCTTTGAATTGTGCAATTGGATACTTAATTATCTTTATTTCATAGATTAAATCTTTATTATTAATATTGTAATTAACATCAATATCATTCTCGAGCTCAATTGTCACGGCTATTCTATCGTCTAAAGGGTAGGCCTTTAATTCTCCTGTGAGTTTGCTTGGTTCTACCTTTGCCAGCAAAATATCATTATATCTTTGTAATACACATTGAATTGATCCTTCAGGAGCTCTTCTTTTTACTCCATCTTTAGTAATTAATACAATTACAGAATCACCATGCCATGCATTATTCAAGTTAGCTTCTCTAATGTAAATGTCTTCTCCTTGATCTTCTCTAACAACAAAACAATATCCTTTACTACTACAACGAACCCTTCCTTGTAGAAATTCAGTATCTCTCTTAATACTCAGCTTCTCGTCGATATTATTTTCAACTATACCTAGTTTTGTAAGTGCTTTAATTGCAATGTTCAAATTATCTCTATCAATCTTCTTTGTCAGTTTTAACGTCTTCTCAAGTTTCGAAATCTCAAGGCCATCCTCATTATCGAGACTTTCTAGTATTGTTAAGACTGATGTCATAATAAAGTATGCAAATTAATTTAATTTCTTGGATTTGTGCCTTATAAGAATAAGACTAAATTTTTGATAATAATTTTAGTTCACTGGCCATCATTTGTAGATTCTTTTTTGAATTGTTCTAAAAGTTTAATACCTATAATTAAGAATACTATTCCAGATAGTAGTTTAAGCAAGAACGCAGGGATTAGATTAGCAATAGATCCACCAGCCAAAACCCCTAAAAGGGTAGCTAATATAAGTGCAATTGACGATCCAATAAATACTGCTAATGGTTTATTAGTTGTACTACTTAAAGTTATAGTTGTTAATTGAGTCTTGTCGCCCATTTCAGCTAAAAATACAGTGACAAATGTTGTGAAAAGTAGCGTTAGAATCATTAAATTAGTTAATTTCTAATTTTGAACAAAGTCAATTAAACCTTGTGATACTAAGTATATTCCTAAACTTAACATAATTATTCCTGAAACTATTGTAAATCGTTGTCTGGGTAAATTATTTGCTATCCACCTACCGATTAGAACTCCTAGAAGGCTTGTTGTAATAAGTGCTAGAGCAGCAGCAATGAAGATAATTAGAGGTCTTCCCGATTGGGCTGAAAGAATTAATGTAGCAAGTTGAGTCTTGTCACCTAACTCCGCTAAAAAAATAGTACTAAAAGATGTAATTAATATACTAAAAAAAGAATTCGAATCGTTTGCGTCACTCTTCTCAATTTTAAAATCTGAATTAGGTTGACCCATTACTAACCAATAAGTGATGTTATCCTTTTTAATGTTTCTTAAACAAGACCATAATATATAGAAAAGCCTAATTGATCAAGTTATCAATAATTAGTTTAAATCTAGACTATTCATTCCAGAACTAGGATTTTACTCTGCTAAACTATAAATAAGGTATTTCGCAGTAGAAAGCCACCAACTCTAGGCTGGTCAATCAATACCAAGCAAATTAATAAATTCTGACAGAAACGATTGAACATCAAATTATTTAAATTATTTCGTAGAAACGCCAATTCTTTAGTAGGATGCTCAAAACTTATTAAACAACATGGGAAACCTTTTGCCTCTTGTAGCAGTCTTTCTTGCAGGGCCAGCAATTATTGCTTTAATTTTCTATAGAAGAGGAGTATAAAAGCCTAAGCAGCCTTGCCAAGAGCTATCTCTGCAAAAGAGAGTATCTTTTTTGCAAATATGATTTGCTTTTTATTTAAATTTTTAGAAGAATTTGATAAATCTGAACTAATACACTGACCTTTTGCGTTTGTGATTAAAATATGTTTATTGTCAATTAGTTGGCATTTATATAAATGATTATGTAACTTTAAGTCGATAATGCTTGTATGATATTTAATATCAATGATATTTAATTGAATACTTTCAGAATTTTTCCATTTATTAATTTCAATATAAAATGCTATATCTATTAAATCATTCTTCTTTAGATTTATTGATCCATTCCATTTTATTGCATTTATTGATGAAGTCCCATCATCAACGATCATTTTTATGTGGACACCTTTAAGCCTAAATATATCGAGAATTTTGCATTTTCTAGTCCAAAAAATCGGGGTAGGATTCATGATTCCAAAGGGACCAAGCAAACTCAACTGCCTATAAAATTCTTGATTAATATCCTTGAGTCTTAAACATGCATCAGGGTTTATTGATTTATTTAAGTCAATATTGTTAAATTCTCTGATAGCTATTTTATTTAGTCTTTCACTAAGAAGATTAATATTTTTTTCTTTTATTGAAAAACCAGCAGCAGCAGAATGTCCACCATGTGCTATTAAAAGATCACTACATTCATCTAATGCCGTATTTACTTTTAATCTGTTATTAGATCTTACTGATCCTCTGAAGCTTCCATCATTTGCTCTTCCCAGGATTGCTGTAGGTAAATTATATTTATCAACGACTCTTGCAGCTACGATTCCTATTATACCTGGATGCCATCTTCTATTCATTAGAACGAGAAACTTCTTATCGCTCAAAAATTGTTTTCGTGCTATTTCTGAGGCCTGAACTTCAATTTGCGATGTTAATCTTTTTCTTTCTCTATTCATTTCAAAACACTCTTTTGTAAGTATATCTATACTAGTTTTAGATTCATTTGTAAAAAGATTAATTATTAGATTTGGATCACCTATTCTTCCAACTGCGTTGATTAATGGGGCTATTTTATAACCTATATCTTCAGTCGTTATATAAGTATTTTGGATTGATAGATTATTAATAATTGATTTAATTCCTTTATTATTTGTATGATGTAGTTTTGGAAGGCACTCTTTGAGCCATTTTCTATTAGCGCCTTTAAGCGGGGCCATATCAGCCACTGTTCCTATACAGAAGAAGGCATTGGCAGTAGTTTTATCAATATCATAATTTAATTTACTACATATATTTTTTGCTAATAGATATGCAATACCAACACCAGCTAAATATTTATAAGGTGAATTAAATGGTGTTTTTTCTGGATGAAGTAATGAAAAGATATCTAAATCAAAATCAGGTAATTTATGATGATCGGTTATAATTAGATCGATTCCAAGCTCTTTTGAACGATTAATTGCTTCAAATGCTGATACTCCATTATCTACTGTTATAACAAGCCTAACATTGCTTTTATTTATTTCATTTATCATATTTATATTTAGTCCATACCCATCATCTTGCCTTGATGGAATATATGGTTTTACATTAGCACCAAGTTTGGATAATAGTTCTACTAAAAGTACTGTGCTTGTGATGCCATCTGCATCATAATCACCACATATAGCTATCTGCTCGTTTCTTTCGCAGGCTTCTATTATTCTTTGAGTTGCAATATGTAATTGATTGAAATGATCCTCAGGATCAGGAAGATCCGAAGGTTCTATATATTCTTTTAATTCATTATTTAAGGCTATTCCTCGTCTTATTAAGACTTTCGACAATATGCTATTTAGATATATATTATCAATAGCAACTTCGTTTATTGGTTTTGGCAATATCCATTGTTTAACTAAATTATGATCTGTTTTCAAAAGCTTATCCTAGATTGATTCCTTACTTATCAGAATTATATTTATTTTACACTGAAATAACATGCACAAATTAAAAGCAGTCTTTTGGGATGTAGATGGAACGATAGCTGACACAGAAATGTGTGGCCATAGAGTTGCTTTTAATTTAGCTTTTAAAGATTTTGATCTGGATTGGTACTGGAATAAGAGTAAATATATAGAGCTTCTTGAAATATCAGGAGGTTTTAACCGTATAATTCATTATCGGAATGAAATTCATAGTCACCTCTCGGAAAGCGAATGTTCTAAAATCCAATCAAGGAAGCGTCATCATTATAAAAATTTAATATTTTCAGGAAAGATTAAAGTTAGAGAAGGTGTCTTGAGGCTAATTAAAGAACTCAACAGCAATGGAATAAAACAATTTATAGTTACGACCAGCGGCAGAGATTCATTGGAACCTTTTTTAAATTCCTCACTTAGTTCACACTTAAGTTTTTTCTCTAAAGTAATTACATACGAAGATGTTAGTAATCACAAACCGTATCCTGACGCATACAATCTGGCACTTAAATTAAGCGAAACATCAGAAGCTAACTCCATAGCCATTGAAGATTCGTTAATTGGTGTTGAGGCGGCAAAGGCTGCAAAACTTAATTGCCTTTTAACATTGCCCCCCTGGTCATGTTCTATTAAAAATATATCTAGAAAAGCAAATGCATGTGTTAATAGTCTTGGTGATTTATATAGTCCATCAAAAATAGTTTATGGAAAGAAATTAATTAATCATAATGTTGATTTTCACTATTTGACAAATATTATAAATTGACAAATGCAAAAAACAAACTACCTCAAATTACAAGATTTAATTGACAGTATTATCACTTCAATTATCTCTGACTCCTGGCGAAAGAGAAGTATTATGGTACTTTCTTTACTAATTGGTTTTTATTTTACCAATAGTTTGCTTTCATTTTTATTAGATAAATCTGTTAACACAATATTACTTGCTATCTTAATTGTTATTATTATGGAGCTATCAATTCGATTATCACTAATATCTCAGTTTTCAAAATTATCGATAATTATAATTTCAATTAATAATTTTAGAATTGGATCAACATATGCCCTGATTCTTGAAGCCTTTAAGCTTGGTTCTTAATGGTTTAATCAGATTCTTCTTCAGAAGACTCACTCATTGGATAAACAAATCCTTGAGCTCTTCCAGTCAGGACAGACTTTCCTATTGATAAAGCCTTTTCTGCAGCAATAGCAGCTTTACTTTTCCATGTAGCATGCCTTTGGTTTCTCTTGCCTTTTGAGGTTTTTTTCTTGGGTACCGCCATTTTTTCTAAACATTTACAGATTTTTTATTTTATAACGTCATGCACCAATTTAACAAAAACCCATTGAGAAAAAACTAACTTCTTGTCTATTTTCCTATATAAACTCATGTTAGATATCATTTTGACTATAGTTTAAATATAGATACTTTTGAATTTGTTGATTTAACTATCAAATGAGTAAAAGTTATAGTCAATTATTAAGGAATATTGAAAGCGGAGAAATTATATCAATTATTTTAATCCCAAATAGAAGAGAGGTCTTGGTTAAATTTGTTAATGGAGAGAGAAAGTTAATTCCAATATTTTTTAACGATCAGAAAATATTAAGGATATCAGAACAATATAATGTTCCTCTTACTGTAAGAGATATTAGATCTGAACAACGATTAGCAAACATAATTACTGGTTCTGGTCTTACGTTATTATTTGTTTTATCCCTTACATTTTTAATTAGAAGATCATCAAAGTTATTAAACAATATTCAGAGTTTTTCTACCCGTTCTTCTCAAGTGAGAGACGAAGATGCGAGAAAATACTCTTTTGATGATGTGGCTGGATTAAATGAAGAATCCGAGGAATTAAAAGAAATAGTTACCTTTTTAAGAAATCCTCAATTATTAATAGACCTTGGTGCAATAACTCCAAAAGGTGTTTTATTGGTCGGTCCCCCAGGAACTGGTAAGACACTATTAGCACGAGCAATTGCTGGAGAAGCAAATGTTCCTTTCTTTTCTATTTCTGCATCGGAATTTGTCGAAATGTTTGTAGGTGTTGGTGCTGGTCGTGTAAGAGATTTATTCAATAGTGCCAAATCAAAATCTCCATGCATAGTTTTTATTGATGAAATTGACTCAATTGGACGACAGAGGGGGGCTGGGATTGGAGGAGGAAATGATGAGAGAGAGCAAACACTAAACCAACTCCTAACTGAGATGGACGGATTCGAATCTAATAATGGTGTGATAGTAATTGCTGCTACGAATAGGCCCGATGTTCTAGATCAAGCATTAACAAGACCTGGTAGATTTGACCGTCGGATCGAGATATCCCTTCCTGACAGAAAATCTAGATATAAAATTTTGTCTGTGCATGCCAGAACAAAACGATTATGCGATTCTGTGAATCTTATGGACTGGGCCACTAAGACGCCTGGTTTTTCTGGAGCAGATTTGCAAAATCTCCTTAACGAGGCTGCAATATATACCGCCAGAAAAAATAAATCACTCATTAGCAGTATTGAACTTGATAAGGCACTCGACAAAGCAAAATTTGGAATATTGTCTAAGCCTCTTTCAGATCTCACAAAAAAAAGACAAATTGCATATCAGATTATTGGAAAAACATTAGTTGCCTTATTAATTCCTACACAAGATAAATTAGAAAAAATCTCTTTATTTAAGTCTTTCGGAGATTTATCAGGAATGACTTATTTCACTCCTGATGAGGAGACTTTAGATAGTGGTCTCTTAACCCGCAGTTATATTTATAGCAAAATTGTTATTTCCCTTGGTCCTAGAGCTGCTGAAATAATTGTATTTGGGTCTAAGGAAGTTACGCAAGGATCCCAAAAGGACCTTGAAAATGTTTATTTCTGGGCTAATCAAATGGTTACTAAATTTGGTTTTTCTGATCTTGGTCCTATTGCATATAACTCAAAAAAAGACTCAATTTTTCTCGGCAAGGATATTTTGAAAAATACAAAAGAGTATTCTCAAAAGACAAGCAGAGAAATTGATAAGCAAATATTATCCATAGCGAATAAGGCTATTAATCATGCAATTACACTCCTTTCAGATAAAGTTTCTTTAATGGATAATCTTGTTGAAGAATTAGTAGTTAATGAAACTCTTGAATCTGAATATGTTATTAAATCACTTAATGCCTACCTTTCTAGGACCTAAAATATAATTTTTATTTTTTTCTATAGAGCTGAAAAGTATTCCTTACTACCTTTAGGATCTTCTTTCATGGTTTTGTCACCAGGTGTCCAACCAGCAGGACATACTTCATCAGGGTGAGATTCAACATATTGATATGCTTGCAAAATTCTTAATGTTTCATCTATGTTGCGACCAACTGGGGCTTTATTGATTGTTGAATGCATAATTATTCCACTTGGATTAATTATAAATAACCCTCTATCAGCTTCTCCATCCTCATTTAAGACATTATAAGCTTGGCAAATTTCACGCTTAAGATCTGACACGAGAGGATAGTTGATATCTCCAATCCCGCCCTCATTTCTTGGTGTTTGAATCCAAGCAAGATGTGTAAATTTACTATCTACTGAAACACCTAACACTTCAGTGTTCTTGCTACTGAAATCACTATATCTGTCACTAAAGGCTGTTATCTCAGTAGGGCAAACAAATGTGAAGTCTAGTGGATAGAAAAATAGAACCACATACTTTCCCCTGTACTGAGAAAGCGATATCTCATTAAATTCTTGATCAACGACTGCTGTAGCAGCAAAATCAGGAGCTTGCATTCCAACCCTTAGGCACTCGTTTGTCGTCATGGAAATTGATTTGTATTTGTTTGGTTTGGAAGGTGAAGAACTTCCCCTTTTCCTACTTATAATTTATCATGTAAACACCAAAGTAACTTAGCCTTTCTATCCAATCGAGGATAAACCATAAAATGAATGATCCAATAAGTTGGGACCCATCTCTTGTTAAAAAATATAGTTCTTCAAATCATTATAAGCTATTAAATCAGTTGAAAAATGAAGTCAAAAAGTATCCATTAAATAATAAGAAAAATGCCTCTTCTAATAAGAACAATAATACTAATCTAGATAATTCAAACGAATCAATTATTTCAAATAAACAAAATAGTTCATTATCTAATAATTCTAATAAAAGTAATGAGCTCAATAGTAATGAATCAACTGTAAGTTTTAACAATGCTAAAGATTTTTCTATATATAATAAAAGTATAAATAATAATATTAGCCGCCAAAATCAATCATTCCTGGCTGATCCATCGAAATCTAGTGACAACTCTTCATCTGCAACGTTCAAAGACCGACTTAATCAAATCGATTTGAAATAATATTAATTCTTCATTTTGTATAATAACTTCTTATAAAAGATAGTCCTTTAAGATTTCACATAAAAAAAACATATTAAATTGGATATCACCTATATCGTTGATAGGTTAAAAATTAAGAATGTCAGTGGAGAGACTTGAACTCTCGACCTCAGCGTTATGAATGCTGTGCTCTAACCGGCTGAGCTACACTGACTCACTGATACCTTTATAAGAAAAGATTGTGTACTGACTTTTTCCAAGTGAATTTCTTGAAAAGAGTTATCAAATCTTATAGTAAAAGGCATACACTTAACATAATAATTCAGGATGGTCTTATAAGGAAGAAATCTTTAGATCTCAATTTTTCTTCAATTTTCTAAATAAGTTAAGACCATTAATCTATTTTTAAATGAGTGGTGTTCAAAGAAAGACTAGATAATCTATATTTCATTACTGTGGAATGAATGTAAAGGCACTTATTAATCAAGTAAAAATGATTGTATAAATAGCAGAATAATTAATCAAGTTAGCTTTATTTTAATCGCATTATCTTGAATATTGCATAAATCTATATTGCTCATATTGTCAAATAGAGTGTATAGGAAAAAGAAAAATAATATTAAAATATTTGAATTTTATAAATTGTGTAGTCAATATTATAATATTAGAAAAAGGTCTTAATGAGTAGTAATTACTTAACCGCATACCAGTCTATAGTAGACTCTACAGACAAAATCTCATACACCAAAATTTCGAAGGTTTCATATTTACTGAAATTAAAAGCTCAATGTAATTCGATATCAGATTTAGATAGAAAGCATAAGGCATGGGGAAAAAAAGAATTTCACTCTAAATAACTCTTTTATTTAAGTAATTTAAAACAAAAAGTTTTTGATATTAATAAACTATTATTTTTGGCATTTAATTAATCTTGTTGCCATTAGTAAAAAACGTTGCTATGAATAAAAAGAGGGTGATCGGAACATAATGAAGCTTCCCCAACAGTAAGCTTCGTCATCCTCAATTATTTATGGGTTGATACGTTCCTCAATCCATTCGTTTTTTAGGAACCATCTTCTTCTTATATGAATAGGTTTATGTAGTAGCAATTGATCAACGTAAGTTATATTAATCTTTAATAAAATAAAATTATTAGACTTATCCTCATTATCGTTAAGTGCTAAATCTATATTTTTATTATAATCATAAGCCTCTCCTGGCATTGGCCATCTCCACATTGATTTAGATTCTTGACTTAGGTGCTTCCAATGATGAATGTTTTCATTAACTAAACCAACTCTAGATGTTCCTCTTAGCCTGAACTGACATTTTGATCTTAAAAAAAACCAGCAAATTTCTACGTTATTATTCAAATCTAATTCATAATATTTTTGACTTCTTTTATCAATATATATTTCCATCTCAGATGATTCACTCCATCCTCTAAATACGACTGTTCTTACCCTTGGCGTATTATCAATTCCAATTGTAGCTAGTTGAACAAATCTTGAGAAATCAAGTCCAAATTCTTTTCTCTGCGCAGATCTGATTTCAGACATCCATGGAGGCATAATATTTTTTATGATTAAAAATAATAATTATCTATATAATAAATATAATTTTTTTATTCAATTATAAAAATTATATTAGAAATTCAGATGATAATATAATTAATATAGTTTTTAATTAATTACTTTTAATTAACAATTAAGAATTTATTATGGTTCTTCATCTTCATTGCCTAGCCTGATTTCTACACCAACAAAGGTAGCGAATAAGACTATGAATAAGCCAACTATTGATTTCCATAGGCCAATATGAGTTACTGGATCAGGAGATTGAAAGAAATCTGGATTCATAATTAGATGATACATCTATTTTACTTCTTCCCAATCCTCTTCTGCTTTATCGAGTAATTCTTCAACACTATTGTCAAAAGTTTCAGCTACTGACCTCAGCATTTTTGAAATAGTCTCATCTGGGCAGGCAAGATCTTTTTGGATACCTTCAGCACAGTCTTTAATTTCTTCCCAGGCATCAACAAGTACTTGAGAATCTACAGGTTTCCAATCTTCTGTCATAGTTACTCCCCATTTAGGTTAGATAATGGAATATCTCATGAACATTCAAATTTTAGCTTTTAGTTAGTTAAAGACTGTCTTGGTTTCTTCATTTAAATTAAAGATGCTTGCTTAGCTGCTAATTTATTTTGTCTAAGACAAATTAATCACAAGTTATGCAGAAGCATCTG
The DNA here is from genome assembly GCA_003216595.1 of Prochlorococcus sp. AG-402-M18. Taxonomy (GTDB): domain Bacteria; phylum Cyanobacteriota; class Cyanobacteriia; order PCC-6307; family Cyanobiaceae; genus Prochlorococcus_B. The sequence goes on along the minus strand of QCIQ01000001.1, from coordinate 198,721 downwards.
GCAAAGGACAATGAATCAATAAGTAAAAATGCTCAACTGCAACAAGCCATAGCACAAATCGAAGCGGCACTCTCAAGAAAGGAAAATCAAAAGATTAATGAGAAGTCACAGAACTAAAATAGTCATGTATCAAGAAGTTTCAAACTTATAATTCTTATTTACGTATTTTGAAAAACACCTATAAATAAGAACAGAGATAAACTTTTATCATGCTTTTGCCTAAGCCAGTTAGACCAGTAGACTCTGAAAAGAAAGGAAAAGACGATTAAATTTTAATCTAGCTACTTAATTGATCTTCAACTTGATCAAGTTTATTTAACTCTATAAAGAACATTGGTAAATCAATGTTCTTTTTTTATCTAACTCTTTTATTATTATTTAATTCTAGCTTAATAATAATCAATATATTCTAAAGAATAAATAAGTAATTCTAATAATAGATTTATCAACAGATCACGATCATAGGTATTGACATCAGGAAAATGTCTGGCAATTTATTCGTGTCTTCCTTAATTAAAAATTTTATATTCTACTCTCCTTATCTAGGAAAATTCACACATTCATCTTTTCTATGAAAACAGCTTCTAATGAACTTCAAAAACTTAGATCCATGGCTGAGAACTCATTGAATAAGACTGCAGAACTGCAGCAAGTTTTGGCACAAATTGAGGCTTCTCTCTCCAGAGTTGAATCACAAAAAGTTATAGAAAAAACAAACAAAATTTAAAAAACCCTCAATTTTTATCATTAATAGCTGATTACAAAAAAATTTGAATGACTATATATATTATAATTAAATTCATAATCATACACTTCAAGAAACAAATTAATTATTAAATTTATTTATTTCTAAACTTAATTTGATTTATTAGTTAGGTTAACAAATATTAGATATAAAACTTGATGAATATCTTTAGTGACTTATAAAATAGTGGAGAGCAAGAGAAATTAAAATACCAGTCCATAATCCCTTTAGCCAGCAAAGGACTAACATTTGATAATTACTTAAACGAAAGTGATTCTGGATAGCGAGTGCGGCTTTTTTGTCAAAGCCAAGTAAAAAATGACTACTTTTGCTATCTGAAGTAAATAACTTTCTGTTCATAAAGTTAATATAAGTAGTAAAGACACATTAGATCATTATGATTATTGATAATGATATTTAATAAAAAGATAATTATTGATGAGTTAAAATTTAATGCTTTAACATAACCGATAGAAGGTTAAACAAACATAGTTAATACACGTATAAACGTTAATCGAATAAAAGGTATAATACTAATTTCTCATTGCTATCATAATTCAATAATATATATATAAATAAAAAATCGTAATAGTTTATGTATCACTTATTACTGTATGTGATTCTTCTCAACATTTCATTTTAAATTGAAACACATAGATCAAGAAAAAGTTCAACCTAAAAAGCCAGAATCCTCTTATTACAATCTAATTTCAATTCCATATTGGATGTGTACAAAGAGTCCATTATCGAAATCGATATTGATTCAACAGATCGCTATATACAATTAAAATGAAAATCAACTAACTCAACATATAAATCATTACCTATGAATATTCTCAGATCTAAAAAAATACTTGAAAATATTAATATAATTGATAAATTGAAAAAAAATTATTCTACATTACTTACCTATTCCAATTTAACGAACCATCACTAGTTCATCTCAATCAAGATTAGTCCTTAATTACTCTTCTTAATAAAATGACTTGCAACTGCCAACACTGCTTAGAAATTAAAAAACAGCTTGAAAGAGCAGAACAAAGACAAACAGACTTATTTAAGATGAGGACTTCTAAATTAAATATTAGGTATTAATCTACTTTTTATATGGAATAACAGGTATTTTTATCCTAAAATTTTTCTCTTCAAAGCTTGATTTGTCAACTGATGGTATGTTTTTTTCGTTTTTATTTACTTTATTACCTGTTTCTTTTCTTGCCTCAAGATTTATAAAAAAGAAATAAATGGCTATTAATATTAAATAGGGTAAGAGATTCCTTATATTTTTAAGAAAAATAGATATGGACTTCATTTTTTCCTAAATTAAATAATCTATCATCTCACTATAGTTCGCTTATTGATTTATGCAAACATCAATTTATTAGTATCCCTTAGTGTATTTAATTTAAATTTATATCTTTTTGTAATATAATTTGATTCATATATATATTCATGCATTCGAATTCATAATCTATCTTCTATATTATTTTATAGTTTATATATAAAAATTAAGTAATCAGGAGTGTTTAGTGACTTGAAGGTAAATTAAAGCTTTTTATAAACCTGATCTAATAACTAACTCACGATGAACACTAATCTGATATAAATTGTCTGAAATCTTACTGAAATATATCAATATTATCAACTGATTTATTTTTGTCGGATTATGGGAATTCTTGATTGCCATAAGATCTTCTTTTACACATTATTTCTTTTCTATATTTAACCCATTTGTCAATCTATTTAACGCCTTTAGAAGTTCAACAAGTAAAATTCTAACTCGATAAATATATCATGTTACAAGATATCCGATATCATGCAAAATGTACGAGGGTTATATTTTTAATTGATTTTATTTGTATAGAGGACATCATAGTTTTTATTATCACCATTAATAGCAGTTATCCATTCTCTGAATTCACTTTCTAGTGCTTTTTTGTTCTTACCTTCTAGTCTTGAAATTCTCTTAAGTGCAGAATTAATTGTGACTTCACAGCTGCTAACTAAATTTGTTTTTTTCATTACTGTTTTATGATCACTATAATTTTAATCCCTGTTTAAACCTATGTTAATTAGTAAATCCCGTAATTCCACAGATTTTCATTAAATTCTTTAATTCGGTTTACAGAGACATAAATATTGGATTAGCATATATACTTTTTTATTTTAATATGTTTTAATGATTAATTATAAATTCTGTAATAAATGAAACTGAAATATATTTGTTAATCGGTTATTATTATTTTAAATATATTTCCTCTATGTCTTCAAAGCAATCTGGAGCTTTACAGTCTGTTGAGGTAATGCTTAACGGATCTCTTAAACAACTCACTAACTTAGAAGGGGAAAACAGGGAAGCTCTTTATGATGAATACAAGGAATGGTTAGAAATAGATGACAATAATATAATAAATGATGGAGTCTTATACTGTAATTATCTTGGATAAAAAAACCATCTACATTCCTAATAAATTTAATTGCAAGCATGCTGAATAAGAAACAATCCCACATGCAACAGATAAATTCAAACTTCTAACTCCACCAGTCATTAATTGATTCTCACCTCCAGGCATTGGTATCCCAGCCACTATTTCACATTTATTCATTATGCTATCGGGTAAACCAGTATCCTCTCTTCCGAATAGAAGAATATCTGTCTCTTTATAAATAATATTGGATATTGAATTACTACTTTTTTTTGTTAAAGCGATAATTCTGGAGTTGCAAAAAGAATTTTTATATTGTTCAAATGATTCATATAAATGTACATCTACGTTAGCCCAGTAATCTAGACCTGCTCTTTTTAAATATTTATCTTCAAAGCTAAAGCCTGTTGGTTTAATAATATCTAACGACATATTAAAGGCTAAGCATGATCTACCTATTGTTCCTGTGTTCTGTGGAATTCTTGGTTCAAATAAGGCGACTCTCGGTCTAGAACTATTTAATGAATTCATGGTATAAGATGGCCAATTTTATCTAACTCAATTGCAGTCCCATTGACAGCAAGCCATCTTTTTTTGGATTGGCGATTTATCAATGAAGTTAGAGAGCAATGTCGTTCACGAAATAAATAACCAATTTGCGAGGCAGGAACAATTCCCCAGCCAACTTCCTCAGAAACAACAACCACACATAAATTAGCTTCTGAAAGGCAATTAAGAAAATTAATTTGGAAATTGTTCCATTGATCGTCATCCAATATTAAGTGCTGCTCCACTAAGCCACCTATTGAGTCAATTAATATTGACTGATTTCCATTAATGGATTCAATTGTTTTGCAGATATCTTTTGGATACTCAATGAGACTCCAGCTATCAGGTCTTCTCTTCCTGTGAACAGATATTCTTTTTTGCCAATCTGGATCATGGGGTCTTGGTTTTGAAGTTGCTATGTAAGTAACGGGATCTTGCTCCGTTATTAAAAATTCAGCTAATTTACTTTTTCCACTTTTTGTCGGTCCAGTGATTGATATGAGTCCTTTATAGTTTTTGGATATTGGTGTGATCATATTCTGAGCTATTGGATAAATCTATTAATAGTGTTTTGTTATATATTATATAGATATATCATAAAGATTAAAGGTAGGCATTGTTATGTATAATAAAGAATAAATATATTTATTTAAACTTGATTGAATAGATAAATGTATAAAATTTCAACCCTAGTTATAATATTTGGAATTTTTTTATTAATTTTATCGATTATAAATATTACTACAGCTAATCAAGTTAATCCAACATTAATAAGAGCCGAGACAATCTCTGGAATTGCTTCAATTGCCTTAATAACTATAGGCTATCTCTGGACTGAGGTAAAATCTAAACAACCTTCTAAAGCAATTTTAAATGGAAAGGAAGGTTTTGAACTTTGTAATGAATTAACTGAAGGCCAAAGAAATGAATTAGCCTGGGGAAGCAAGCAAATACTTACTGCAACGGCAGCTAGTACAATATTAATATATTGGGATAATAAAGTAATACTTAGAAGAGGCTTGATTTCTGAAAAGATATTTATTCCTGGAGAAATATGTAAAAGGTCAATTGATCAAAACCGATTAATCTCATTAGTTAATACTGAATTATTTCCTGGGAGAGATGAGTTTGATAGCGTTTTAAATAATTTACCAGCAGTAATTGTTTATCCTCTTGAGAATAGAGGCCTCACAATAGTTGGAGGTTGGTCAAAGAGATCATTTACTAATTCAGATGAAAAATGGATATCAGGATGGTCTGACAAGTTATACGTACTACTGAGTAAGTAGCAAGTTAATAGTTGTTTCTACCTGTTTATCATTAGATGTAAATACTAAAGTATTATCTTTTTTAAACCATTTAGCAAAATCAGATTTGATTTTTACGTGATACTCCTCTTCACCTTTTGAATTATATATATATCTAATGAAATCACTATTATCTATTGTAAGTAAACTTGCCTCAACATTATAAAATCCATTAGTAGCATTTATTCTTGTATTATCAAATATAAAATTAACTGGATCATTTATATAAATAATAGAGGTATTTAAATCCCATTCAATGGAATTAGTAGTGATATAGTAATCCTGGTTGTCAAGAAATGATATGTTTACATTATCAAAAACTCTAATGGAATTAGTTAAATTGTTGAGAGTCGAATTACTAGACTTAACTTTAAAGTCTTGACCATTTTTATTAAGCAATTCAATTGAGCTGTCAAATATATCTATATCATTATTTGTTGAGTCAATTATGGCTTTAGGACTTGTGATTCTTACGCTGGTTTGATTATTAGGATTTTCTTGAAGTAGTTCAAAATCTTTAATGTAGCTTTTATTATCTATCTGACTAGAAGATTTGTATGATTTTTGACACCCAAAAAGAGGTAATGTAGAAATTATTAGAAGAAAATAAATTGGTAAATACTTCACTAGAAAGAATTCTCATTAAATTCAATTTTATCCATTACCGGATTAGGATCTTGTAATTCATTATCAGGATCTAACAAACCCCAATGTAATGATTGTTGAAAATTAATAGATGAAGAATCAATATTTAATTGATTTAATATTCTAATACTTAAATTGGGTACAAAAGGATTGAGCAATATTCCAATAATTCGACAAGATTCAAGTACAGAATATATATCAAGAGCAACAATATTCTTATTTGTTGTATCTTTAATTAGCTTCCATGGTGCACGATCATTTAGGTAAAGATTTGCACTATTAGCTAGGTCTATAATTGAATTGGCTGCATCTTTAAAATTGATATCTCTAAATGATTGCATGTATTCATTTATTTTTATCTCTGATTGAACTTTAAGAGGAGATTCAGATAATAAAGAATTATCTATTGGGATTTTATCAATAAACCATTTTTTAGACATTGTAATTGTTCTGTTTAACAAATTACCAATGGTATTACTTAAATCACTATTAACAATATCCACAAATCTTCTCATTTGAAAATCACCATCTTCACCAAATTCAATATCTCTTAAGAGATACCATCTCATCGCATCTATACCCCCATATTCCAAGAGGTCAATCGGGTCGAGCACGTTACCTAATGATTTGCCCATTTTTTGCCCTTCTCGTGTTAAAAACCCGTGACCAAAAACACCCCCAGGTGGTTTCATACCAGCAGAAATAAGCATTGCTGGCCAATAAACTGCATGAAATCTGAGTATATCCTTTCCAATCACATGTATATTTGCAGGCCAATTACATAAAGATTCCTCGGTGAGTTCAGGAGAATTTTGATCACGAAGTGATCCACTAATATAACCTAATAAAGCATCAAACCATACATAAAAAGTGTGTTCATTTTTTCCTGGAACATTTATACCCCACTTTAAGTTTACTCTAGAAATTGAGAAATCCCTTAATCCTTTTGAAACAAAATTAATAATTTCATTTTTTCGACTTTTAGGAGAAATAAAACCATCAATTTGAATTAATTTTTCAATTTGCTCTTGATATTTAGATAATTTAAAAAATAAATTCTCTTCATCTCTCCATTCTAATTCCTTTTTATGAATAGAACATATTGGGCTTTTATCATCCTCGTCTACATCTTTATATTCCTCACATCCAACACAATACCAACCACTTTGTCTACCCATATAAACATCATCAGATTTAATAACTCTTGAAAAAAATTGATGAACTAGTGATGTGTGATCTTCAGAGGTTGTTCTTACAAAACGATCATAACTAATATTTAATTTCTCCCATAAATACTTATACTTTTCTGTGATATTGTCACAATGTAGTTGGGGTTCAAGGTTTTTACTTTCTGCGGTTCGCTCTATTTTTTGACCATGTTCGTCAACACCAGTAAGAAAAAGTACTGTATGACCACTTAGTCTTTGAAATCGAGCTATTGCATCACAAGCAATTGTTGTATATGAGCTACCTAGATGAGGCTTGTCATTAACATAATATAGTGGTGTTGTAATTGTGTATTTCATATTCATCATATATTCAAATTATTATATTGTATTTTTATAACTCTTGCATACTTATTATGAAGGCTTATCTTGATAATGAAATTAATTCAAAACATATTATATCATCATCATTATTATTGACTATATTTTTTACGTTAAGGCTCTCGCCGATATTTACGATCTTTTTTGATTTTAGATTACATATAGTAGAAAAATGATATTCTAAAAAGTATATAATACAAATACATTTATTTTTATTTATCCAATTTAGTAGAATCACATTATATACCTTAAATGAATTTTTTTTGAACCATTTAATTAGCCAATATTTTTGATCTTCTCTATATCTCATAATATTTTGTCTTCCTTGATTATTAATCTCAAGAGTAATTTGTTCGACTTCTTCTTTAGATATAAGTACTTTATTATTTAGATATCTATTTAGTTGGTAGTTAACCAACAAGTCAGCATATCTTCTTATCGGTGATGTGGCATGTAGATAAGATGTTAATCCTAAACTAGAGTGAGGCATGTCATTTATAGAATAATATGACTTACCCATAGTTTTCTTAAGTCCAAAATTGTATAAAACCTTATTATCAGAATCTTGAACATTATTTTTAGAAAATTTATCTATACCTTGTTGGACTCTATATGGAACAGGAATATTATTGACCTTAGTAAAATTCGAAATTAGATTTCCATACAAGATCATTGCTTCACTTATTAATTGTCTCGATAAGGTTGGATCTATTATCTTAATGGTGGGAATGTTATCTTCTACAATGATCTTCCCAAATGATTCTAATATTTCCAAAGCACCTGAATTCTTTCTCCATAATCTTCTACGTTCTAAAATTTCAGAGATTTTACTTAAATCTTCTTCTTCTTTTGGCGCATAATCTATTAGTTCATCAGCTTCTGTATAATTTAACCTGAAGTCTACTTTAATAATACTCTGGACTATTTCTGTAGAACAAACACTACCGTCATCATTAAAAATAACGCCTAAACTTAAAGATTTCCTGATTTCTTTATCACTTAAACTAAATACATCATTTATTAAAATTTTAGGCAGCATATAATAAGTATTAGTTGATAAATAAACAGTTGAAATAAGTGTCCTTGCCTTCCTATCAATAGCTGAATTATATTCAAAATATGAAGCAGGGGAAGCAATGTGAATCCATAACTTATGCTGATAAGAAATTTTTTCTAATGAAATAGCATCGTCTATTTCAAACGTTTCAGAATCATCGATTGAATAAGTTTTAAGATGTCTAAGGTCTTTAACTGAAGTATTTACATTATAGGTTGTTTTTATACTAGATATTATATTTTTAACTTCATTATCTATTATTTTATTGCACATTCTATTATTAATAGAATATTAACTTACCCTTCTGGATTAACAAAGGGAAGTAGGGCAATAATTCGTGCTCTTTTAACTGCTGTGGTTAAGTCTCTTTGTTGCTTAGCTGTTAATCCAGTAAGTCTTCTAGGTAAGATTTTTCCTCTATCTGTAATAAATTTCTTTAATAATTCTACGTCCTTATAGTCAATAGGATCTCCAGGCTTTATGGGAGAGAGCTTTTGTTTGAATACTGAATTTGTCATGTTTAAAAAGTGTATAAAAGGAAATGATTATTTGATTTCTCTATGAATAGTCATCTTATTTAATTCAGGGCAGAATTTTTTAAGTTCTAGTCTCTCAGTAGTGTTCCTACGATTTTTCTCTGTGGTGTATCTAGATACACCTGCAGAACGCTTTTCTGAGCTAGGTACAGATCTAGACTCAGTACATTCTAAAGTGACCACTATTCTGGTACCTTTTTTAGCCATATGAACTTAGCTCAACTTTTGTGAGTCTAGGGAACAAAGTACAATCTTACTAGGCTAAGCACCCTTTTTTATAAATTTATCAGCACCTATGTTTAACTCCTGTAAGAGCAAATCATGAAGGTATCAGTTTCTTGGCTAAAAAATCTTGTCGATTTTAACAATGATATTGATGTATTGGCTGAAAAGCTATCAATGACTGGCTTTGAAGTTGAATCAATAGAAGACTTATCAGCCCAAGCAAAGAATGTTGTTATTGGTTTTGTTGATGAAATCACACCTCATCCAAATGCCGAAAAGCTCAAAGTGTGTTCAGTAGATGTTGGTTTACCCAAAAAGCTAAGTATTGTTTGTGGTGCACCAAACGTAAAAGCTGGATATCACGTCCTTGTGGCGAAGGTTGGAGCCTATTTATCTTCAAAGTCATTAAAAATAAAATTATCTAATTTACGCGGCGTAGAAAGCGCAGGAATGATTTGTTCATTGGATGAATTAGGGATAGAAAATAGTAATGAAGGTATAGAAATTCTTGAAGAAAGTGAATCAAATATCCCTCCAATTGGATCAAATGCTGTCGATTATCTTGGCTTGAATGACACCATTATTGAATTAGCTATTACTGCTAACAGACCTGATGGTATGTCTATGGCTGGTATAGCACGAGAAATATCAACCATAACAAATTCAAAATTAACATTACCATCTTTAAATTTCAATAAAGAATTTGAAAAATTTGAGCCACAAATAAAAGAAAAAGAAACGATAGGATCGGACTTTATTTACACACTTACGTATATAGATAATATAGACAATACTGGAAAGATAACTAAATCTATATCTAATAAATTAACTTCGTTAAGACAAAATTGTATAAACCCAATTGTTGACATAACAAATTTTTTAATGCTTGAGCAAGGCCAGCCTCTACATGCATTTGATGCAGATCTATTAGATAATATGGTTGGTAGACTTGTTATGCCAAACGATTTTGGTATTAGAAATGGTAGAGAAGGCGAATCATTTATTGCACTCGATAAAAAAGAATATAAATTAAATGAAAATATAAAGGTAATTACATGCTGTGATTTTCCAATTGCGATAGCTGGGGTTATCGGAGGAAATAACAGTTCCGTAAGTGCTAAAACTACAAGAGTTTGGTTGGAAGCAGCAGTATTTACTCCTACATCAGTTAGAAATAGTAGTAGAGAAATAGGGCTCAGAACAGATGCAAGTAGTAGATATGAAAAGGGTATATCACCTAATATGACAACTGCCGTTTCAGTAAGAGCTAGTGATCTCATTTCGTTAGAATTAGGTGGTAATATTAAATCTAATCATGTCAATAGTGAATTTATTAGAAAAGATATTAGTGTCAATATTAGAATAGAAAAACTAAATAAGGTTCTAGGTAAATTGATTTGCATAGATAATAATAAATTAGAAAAAAGTTCTAATACATCCCGTTATCTTAATAAGGATGAAATTGAGCCTCTTCTAACAAAACTTGGCTGCCTAATTACGTCAACTTCTAGTGGTTGGGATGTACAAATTCCGCCTTACAGATCATCTGATTTAACTAGAGAAATCGATTTAATAGAAGAGATAGCAAGGCTAATTGGATATGATAATTTTGATTCAAATATGCCTTATCCTCTTGAGCCAGGAGTACTAACACCCGCAAATTTGGTTGAAAGACGCTTACGAAATTCCTTTATCCACAATGGTTTTCAAGAAGTAGTTACTTCATCACTTGTTGGTCCTGATAACACTGATGGAAATGCAGTAATAATCAAAAATCCATTACTATCAGAGACTAGTAGATTAAGAACAAATTTATGGGATGAACATCTTAAAATTCTTCAGAGAAATGTATCATTTGGAGCTGAAGGGTGTTGGATCTTTGAAATAGCAAAGACATACAAAAAAGATAAAGAAAGCTTTGTTGAAACAAATTTATTAGCAGGAGCTTTGACTGGAAGTAAACGATTTAGTAAGTGGGGCTCAGCATCAAAACATATTTCTTTAGATTATTTTGAAGCAAGAGGAAAACTTAAGCAATCCCTTGAAGTTCTAGGAATTGAAACTATTGATAAGCAACTTATCGAAAAAGATTTCATGCATCCGGGTCGAACTTCAGAATTATTTGTTGAAGGAAGAAGTATCGGCTTCTTCGGAGAAATACACCCTGCTCTCTCCGAGAAATATGATCTAATGAAGGAAACTTACTTATTTAACCTTGAGTTTGATTCATTGATTAAGGCCTCGACAAGGAAAACAAATTGGACAAGAATTTACAAGGATTACCCTACTGTTCCATACATGGAAAGGGATATTGCGCTTATTCATTCAAGAAAATACAGTTCCTTAGAAATAATAGATCTAATAAAGAAATCTGGTAGACCACTTTTAGAGAAAGTGGAATTGATAGACCGTTATGAGGGATCTTCTATTCCCGAGGATTCGGTTAGCCAGGCTTTTAGAATAAAATACAGAGATCCTAAAAAAACCCTAATAGAAGAAGATATAAATCCAATACACGAAAAAATAAGAACTGCTCTTAAAGAAAAATTAAAGGCGGAGCTCAGAAGTTAGTCTCGATAGTCTAGAATGCGACTCAGTGAGGGTCCTATTGCAAGACTTATACGGGACTGAATAGATAATAATTTTCCCTAAAATAAAAAATGCTGCGCATCTAGTCGCCAATTAGATTGTTTTTTTGAATATTATTGCACTCGATGAACAATGGTTAACTGTAATCTCGATAAACATTTCATAAATCATCGAAACAATAGTATTATGAGTCTCAAAGAGGACTTAGTTCTAGACCTATAACGGGTCTCATGCTAGATACTCGAGAATCGTTTTAATGACATTTCCGTAGAAATATCTAATTCTTTCAATACAAGAGATTTCTTATTTTGATTATTTCGCATAACTGTCTATAAAGCAGTTATGCAGACTTATAAAGATTGTCATAGCAATGGATCATTTGATCAATAGAATGAATGGACAGTAGCTGGACATAAATAGCGTTTAGGAATATCCAAAATCAATGAAACTAGCCAAATCGATAATAATAAAAGCCAATTTTTATGCATTTAAAAATGTAATTCATGACTTGTGTTCTACCTTTAATAAATTTTTTATACAAAGAAGCATTGCTAGCAATATTTAAATTTAACGGATCAATTATTGTCAGATTCATTGGTTTATTAGTGAAAGGATAGCTGGCCCGGATCTAATCTAGCTTATCTTGCGTGCGTCTCATCGATAGACCAAGTATTGGACACATTTAAGATGGTTGAGAATCTAATTCTTGTATAAATCCTTGAGTAATTGATAAGCCTCATTAAGCTTTCTCATGGTTTCATTTGATCCTCCAGCATCAGGATGATTGGAAAGAGCTTTTTCTTTATAGGCATCTCTAATAAAAGAAAGTGTTAGTGATGATCCAGCCTTCGTTGGTAAACCCAATAACTTGAGAGCACCATGAACTGTCATCGTAGATTCAAGCGTTTGGAATGAAGTCACATTTTGGCTGCGTTTGAATTTATTAACAAATCTTCGAATGAGAGTTGGGATTCTACTTCTAAGGTTTTTAGCTGAAAAGGGGTCTTCAAGAGCACCTGCCAATATCACCACATCATCAAATGTTACCGAATCAATTTTCCATTCACTGCAATAGGAATGAAGCATTTTACAGGCAGCATTCCAGGTGAAAGGCACACTGTCTGTGCCATCTACATTTGGCCAGATATCTCTAGCAAGCCATATCATTGATGCCTCAATCACACTTTCAGTAGGTTTTTGACCGTAAAGATAGATCCAATGTTTTTCAGCAGCGTCTTTCGCCTTTAATAGATCATCAATATCAATAGTGGTAATTGAGGTATCTTCCATATTTTTTAAAGTTTTATCTTTACTTAAACTTCTCTTTAGGTTGGTAGTTTGTTTTCTAATAAAACCTGGTAATTCAATGCCCGTGGATACGGTATCTTTTTTATTACTTACAACATCATCAGCTTTGACATCATTGACAGCAACATTTTTTATTTCAATATTCTTTGTACCAACTATCACAAGTGCTTTTTCTTCCTGTTTACTATTTTCTATTCCGTTCTGAGGAGTTGAAGAATCATTATTGTTATTATGAATAAAATCTAATTGTTCATTTTCAATTATTTCATCATCTAAATCGTTAGATAAAATAACCTCTAATAATCTCTCGAAAACTAGTCCTCTAGCCCTAAATCCCCACTCTTTGCGAAGTCGATCGACGCCATCAACTAGATCAATTGGTAAATCAATTGATATTCTCTTAACTTCCTTCCCTTCCCCTTCTGTCACAAGATCCTTATATCTACTCCCATATTAATGGCCTTTTTATATTCAACACACCTTTAGCTTTGAATTTATATAATTAATCTCTAATAACAAAATATTCAAAAAAGTATTCTAATATTATCTTAATCTTAAATTATGGCCACATAGATCAATAATATTAAGTATTATTTGCAAGTGAATCAAAAGTTAATCAAAAATGAACTTCTGCGAATCTTCCAAAAACTGGAGTGAAAGAAAAAAATTTTTTCAAACTAGAAAATTAAATTTTTTAATATCCGTTAAAGAATCTTATGAGAGAAAGCTTGCAGCTATCACAGCTTCAATATCAAAGCTTGAAGAACAAATGAATTCAACAACTCCTAGTGTAGAAAGCTAAATTAACCTTAAGCTACTTCTTAAATTACATCTTTTAATATTTTTTCTGGACCAAATTTAATAAGAGTATCAACATCAGATCTTTTTGTTCCAAGAAAATAACCAGCGAAACCAAGCGCATTAATACTAAACCCGTTTGATCTATCAGTTTTGCGTGTTATAAGAGCAATCCACTCAGATGTTATAAGTAAATTATATGGTTTTAATGGTTTATTAATTATATCTATATCACCTAAATTCATTTGATCTATCATAGATTTATATGAGCTGAATAAATCGCACTCGCTTGATTTTTCGTTTTTACTCCTTTGTCTAATTGAAATACAATGAGATATTTCAGACTTATTCTCCTTTGTGTTATTTAATAATGAACAAAACCAATCAAATCTAGGACAAATACTCTCAGTGAAGTGTCTTGGTAATAATTGAAAATGTCTATGAGGCTGACTGGCCCCAGCCTCTTTACTACTGTTAAAGAACCATAAACCTGTGGTATCATTATCAACATTTTGAATAGCTTCAAAATCATCTTTATTTAACCATCCATTTTGTGGCTTCCAGGTATTAGTTATTAATAACATATGCCCTATTTGTACTGGATATTTATTTAATATTAATGTATGTTTATCATTTATTGGCTGTATTTCTAGTCTAGAATCCCAAGGAATAAATGGATTTCGTTTTGGACCATATTCTATTAAATACTTAGGTATTGGACTTTTGAGAAAACGAAGCTCAAAGTCACAAAATTCTTCACTGGATTTATATTTTATAGTATTCAGAGGAATTACTGCTCCGCAATTAACAGCTTTTCTACTAATCTCCAAAGCTCTTGACCATATAAATTGGCTCTTCACCTCAAATAGACCTTTGATAAATATATTTATAGATTATATAATTAATAAACTATAAATTTAAAATTTAAATAAAAGCTTACTAAGAAATGGCCAATCAATAACTTAAAAAGCTTAAAGAACGTAGAAAATATTCTAGGAGTCATGGAATTTATGCATTCTAAGCCGACTAATGCATGAATAGTCAAAATATATGCAGGAAATTGATTCGACGCTCTAGAGACGATTTGCGGGGTTCTGGAGACGGCTTGACTGCTTGCAGGATCTTTTTGATTATTTGATTAAAAATTTCTATTGAAAAACTTTTTTATGAATTGTAAAAAGAATAAAAATTTAAAGTCATGAATTAGTAATCAACTCAGTAAACCCTCGAGATCGATTGTAGTGATTGGTTTTTTAGACAAGACTTGAAAATTCAAATTTATCAATTTGCAAAATAGTTTAAGATTATTAGCAAATAAGGTTGACGAAAGCAGGGGGGAAAGAGGTAAAACCTCATTCAGTAATGTGTCCTCAATGGATTGGGACTTTTCTGAAGACGAATCTTTTTTAGCTCTATGCGATGCGTTTCGCGAGAGCGGTGAAACATCTGCCATGGAATTTTTGGCAACGGGCGAGGGTGCTTTTCACTTTCAGGAATTAACTCAAAATGCCGCAGGAGAGGGTATTGATTTAAGTGACTCAGAATCGATGGCTGAGTTTCAAATGGAAGTATTAGAAACTATCGATGAAATTAATAACAAATTTTCTTAGTTAATTTGTAAATTGCCGAAAATATTTAGATACCAAAGTATTTAGCTACAGGATGTAATGCAACAATAGCTGTTGTACTTTGTTCTGGGTGAAGTTGCTCACTATCATCCATGGAAATATTAATTTTTTTAGCATCAAGCCATAACAATTGTTTCCTAGAATCTGAGACTTCCGGACAAGCTGGATAACCAAAAGAATAACGGCATCCCTGATATTTAACATCTAAGATATCTTTTATATTATCTGGTTCATACTCTTCAAATCCACATTCAATCCTAATAACAGAATGTATGAATTCAGCAAGTGCTTCTGCCAGCTGAACGGTCAAACCATGAAAAAATAGATAATCTGAGTATGAATCTTGACTAAATAATTTATGAGAATATTCACTAGCTGATTCACCCATTGTTACAGCCTGCATTGGCAAATAATCTGTAGGCTGATTGTTATTTAAGTCATTATAAAAATCTGCAATACAAAATCTTTTTCCAGATCTTTGCCTAGGTAACAAAAAATCACCTAAAAGGCTTTGGTGATCTTTATCATATACTTTTAAATTATTACCAACTCTACCACAAGGGAAATATCCATACACTAATGATGGATTAATAAGCCTTTCATTTATTATTTTGTTCATCCAGTAATCTAACTTGGGTTCTGCCTTCTTAAGTAAAAAGTCCTTATAATCAGAAGCAGACATCTGCTTGGAACGTTTCATTTGCCATTGGCCTGCAAATAAAGCATTACGATCTAAGAATTTATAAACTTTAGTTATGTCTATATCTTTTTCTAATAAAAACTTTGGACCTATGAATGGTGGTTTAATAGGATCTATTTGAGATATATCTTTTGATCTTGAGGTATCTTCAATAGGCTTTTCTTTGATTTTGTTGATATTAATTTTTTGATGAGTATTTGTATTTTTATAATTACCAATAGTAATCCCCTCTGGAGCATCTTCTTTAAAGCCTGAGAAATCATCCCAATTATTTAATTCCTTTGCTTTCATATATGAATCCATAAATTTTAAATCTGTAAAAGCATCTTTACCGTAAATAACTTTTCCTTTATAAACGCTTGCACAATCTTGATTAACAAATTTTGGAGTCAGAGCTGCACCACCAAGAATAATAGGCACAGATATATCTTCTTCATTTAATGCTTTAAGATTGTCTTTCATAAATGCAGTTGATTTAACTAGTAGACCACTCATGGCTATACAATCAGCTTTATGCTCTTTCTGAGCATTAATTATTGAATTAACTTCTTGCTTAATTCCTAAATTAATAACTTCATAACCGTTATTAGATAAAATTATATCTACTAGATTTTTGCCAATATCATGAACATCACCCTTAACTGTAGCGATAATAAATTTTCCTTTTGATTGATTAACCTCAGATTTATCCATAAAATCCTCTAAATATGAAACAGCAAATTTCATTGTTTCTGCAGATTGGAGGACAAAGGGTAATTGCATTTGACCAGATCCAAATAATTCACCAACTACTTTCATGCCATCTAGTAAATATTCATTAATTATTACCAAAGGTTTGTATTTCTTTAATGCTAAATCAAGATTGGAGTGTAAATCAGTTTTTTCACCATCAATAATATGATTCTTTAGTTTTTGCTCTATTGGTAATTTAATATCATCATTATTTGTACTTTTGTTTAATAGTGTCTTTGAGTCATCGAAATAACTAGTTAAGGTTGTTAAAGGATCATATGTGCATACTTTATTTTCAAATATTCTTCTATCATAAATAAGATCCATGCAAATTTTTATCTCTTCTTCACTTATTTTGTTTAGAGGTAAAATCTTGGAGGGAGAAACAATTGCAGAATCAAGACCGGCCTTAATTGCTTCATTAAGAAAGATAGAATTAAGAACAATTCTTGCACTAGAAGATAAACCAAAACTTACATTTGAAATTCCAAGGATTAAATGAACTTGTGGATGTTGATCTTTTATTAACTTAATTGCTTTTATAGTTTCTAAACCATTCTTTCTATCTTCTTCTAATCCTGTTGAGATAGGTAATGCTAGCGGATCGTAAAAAAGTTCATAAGATTTTAATCCAGAATCCTTCGCATCCTTAAATGCTCTGGTTGCTATTTCTGCTTTTTTATCAGCAGATCTTGCCATTCCATCTTCGTCAATTGTTCCAATTACGACCGCTGAACCGTATCGTTTAGCAAGGTCAATTACTTTATGGAATCTATCTGGCCCATCCTCATAATTAGTAGAATTTAAAATACATTTTCCGCCAGCATGTTTTAGACCACTCTCCATTTTTTCATAATCTGTTGAATCAAGCATCAAAGGCAAATTAATATTATTAACAAGTCTTTTGACTAACATAGACATATCTTCGATTCCATCTCTTCCAACAAAATCTACATTTACATCTAAAACATGAGCATTTTCCTTCAGTTGAGATTTTGCAATTCCAACAAGTCCGTCCCAATTCTCATCGTTTAGGAGTTCTCTTACTTTTTTAGATCCACTAGCATTTAATCTCTCACCTACGATCAAGAAAGAGTTATCTTGCTCATACGGAATAGACTCATATATTGATGATGCCGCAGGAATTATAGATCTTTCTTTTGAAAGAGTATCCAATCTTTTCTCAGAAGATAAAAGCTCTTTAGATAAATCTGAAAGTTGCTTAATATGTTCCGGTCTAGTTCCACAACAACCGCCAATTATTTGAACTCCTAAATCATTAATAAAATGACTAAGTTGGAACTTAAGTTCCATTGGAGTTAATCGATAATGAGCCTTGCCACCTACATTCTCTGGAAGTCCTGCATTTGGTATACAACTTATATGAAATGGTGAATGTTGCGATAAATATTTAATATGATCTTTCATTTCTTCCGGGCCAGTTGCACAATTAAGGCCCAAAATATCAATATTAAATGGCTCCAGTATTGTTGTAATAGAAGAAATATCACTACCAATAAGCATCTGACCAGTAGTTTCCATGGTTACCGACACCATTAATGGAATTCTCTTTCCAGAACCAATAGCTTCATTTACGCTTTGCAGAGCAGCCTTAATTTGAAGAACGTCTTGGCAAGTTTCAATAATAAAAAGATCTATTCCACCTTCAATAAGTGCTTTAGCTTGCTGCAAGTAAGAATTTTTTAGCTCTTCAAAACTGATATGACCTAGAGTTGGTAGCTTGGTTGTTGGTCCAATAGATCCAGCTACAAATCGTGGTTTTTCCGCTGATTGATATTTATTTGCAACATTCCTTGCTATTTGTGCTGCTTTTAAATTGATTTCATAAGCTTTATTACCAATTCCATATTCATCTAGAACAATTGAAGTAGCACCAAATGTATTTGTTTCGATTACATCACAACCTGCATTTAAAAATGATTCATGTACTTTTTCAACGCTGGAGACTGATGTCAATACTAGGTTTTCATTACAACCTTCTAAAGAAGCACCGCCATAGTCATCTGCAGTAAGTTGTTGATCTTGCAGAGAGGTTCCGGTAGCGCCATCAAAGACTAATATCGGTCTCTTTTCAGAGTTGAGATAGCCTAAAAAATCAGTCATAAATTATATATATAACTTATAAAAATGAAAATCATTAATTTAAATAAGTTATATACTCTTATTTTAATCTATGTGTACACGTTTAACCCAATTTTCATATTCAGGAACTAAACCTTCTGTAATTTTAGTCAACTTCTTTCTTAATGAATTCATTATTGGCATATCTTTGCTCATTGATGTAGTTTCAATCATTTTTATAGGGGTAATTTTTGCAGCCGTTCCTGTAAGGAATACCTCATCAGAGATAAACAATTCTGTTTTATCTACTGGCCTTTCGATAACATTTAAGCCATCTCCTTTCGCCAGTTCTATAACACTTGAACGAGTTATACCTTCAAGAATATCTTGATCAACACCAGGTGTAATTAATTCACCATTACGAACAATAAAAATGTTCATACCACTAGCTTCACTGATTTTTCCTTGACTGTTTAATAATAGTGCTTCATCAAATCCACTTTTTACTGCTTCAGTTTTTGCTAACGAGCTAGTGATATAAGCTCCACTAATTTTACCTCTTAATGGAAGTGAGTTGTCTTGCTGACGAGTCCAGCTACTAACGCGACAAGTAACCCCATCTGGTGATAGATAGTCACCTAGTTCTATTCCATAAATAAAGAAATTAGTTTCTATATTATGTAACCTTGGTGCAATTCCTAAATCACTAGTATATACAAATGGTCTGATGTATACAGGTTGAGTCGGTTTGTTTTTAACAAGAAATGTTTCAAGAGACTTTATGACAAAATCCTCATCTAATTCAGTCATCAAAAATCTAGCACTTTGACATAATCTTTTGGCGTGTTTGTCTGCTCTAAATAATAAAAATGATTTACTATTATTTGGATCAGGAATAGCCCGCATTCCTCCAAAAGCTGCAGTTCCATAATGAAGTGCATGAGTAGCTATAGATAGCTTAGCCTCATTAAATGGGATACATTGCCCTTCAAACCAAGCGAATGGAAGAAAATTATGCATTATTAGTTCCAGCTAAGATGAAAACAATCAGCATTTAAGTTTTTACTGCTCTTATTACACATAATAAATGAATGCATAGAATTTCCACCCTTCCAGGGAATGAACCTCAAGAAGAAAATACATTTATCGAACAGCCATCAGCTCCAGTTATCTTCCTAACTAGCGCTACATCTGATATAACCTGTCTATCTACAGTATTAAAGCTCCCTGACAATAATAATTGGAAAAATAAAATAAGAGCATTACCTTTAGCTTATTTATCTTCAAATGCATCAATTGATCATTATATATCTAATACATGTAATACAGCTGAAATTATTCTTGTTAGGTTTTTAGGGTCAAGATCTTACTGGTCTTATGGCTTTGAACAATTAGGCTTATGGCAATTAGAGAAACCAAATAGACATCTGATAGTAGTCTCTGGAATTGAAAGTACAGCAAATGATGTTCAAGAAATTAGTAGCTTAAATCAAGAGAAAGTTGATTTAATTCAAACACTTTTAAATCAAGGAGGTATAAAAAACTATAATTATATGCTTCAAACCTTAGAGAAAATAATTGATGTTGAAGAAATTCAATTAAATTCAGATATAATTGAATATCATGATGACTTAATAAAATGGAAATGGAATAATAATGATAATCCATCTATAGCCGTATTTCTGTATAAATCACTTTTACAATCAGGTAATACAGAGTTAGCTGATAAAATAAAAGATATATCTAACAAATACAACTTAAATGCCAAAATAATATGGATTACAAGTTTTAAATCTAAAAATATAGAGAATCAGATTATAAGTTTATTAGAGAAAGAGAACATAAAAGCAATAATAACAACAACCTCATTTTCATCAGTTGAATATAAAAATGATGATGTGAAGAAAAACTTGTGGGATAGAATAAATTTACCTGTATATCAACTTCTTATATCTAGCTCATCTATAACTGAGTGGAATAAATCTACAGTAGGCCTTAACCCAATTGACTTATCAATTCAAGTTGTTCTACCAGAAGTGGATGGTCGAATCTGTACAATTCCAGTTGCATTTAAAAACCTTACTTATACAGATAATGAATTATCAATTGCTGTATATAAAACAGAGCCATATGAAATACATATTGAATGGTGCATTAAATATATAAAAAATCTAACTTATCTACAACAATCGAATAATTCAAATAAAAAGATAGCTATCGTGATAGCAAACTATCCAATAAAAGACTCAAGAATTGCAAATGGAGTAGGATTAGATACTCCCGAAAGCCTATTAAATATTTTAAACTGGCTTAAAGACAAGGGATATAATCTAGGAAATAAAGATATTCCTGCTAATAGTAAAGAATTAATTAACCTCTTAGTAAGTCATAGAACTAATTCTGAAGAGACAATCTCAAATGATCCTCAATCATATTTAAATATTCAAGATTATTTAATTCATTGGAAAGACCTTGAATCAGACGTTAAAGAAAAGGTATCAAATCGATGGGGAGATCCAATTAATTCTATTCAATTAGAAAAGAATGGATTTCCAATTAATGGCATTCCCTTTGGAAATATAACAATTTTAATTCAGCCAAATAGAGGTTATGAGAGTGATAATTTATCTGATTTACATTCTCCCGACTTACCTCCTACACATAAATATATTGCACAATATTTTTGGTTAAATAATTCATTTAAAGCTAATGCAATTGTACATCTAGGTAAACATGGAAGCTTGGAATGGTTACCAGGAAAAGGAGTTGGATTAAGTCATAATTGTTTTCCATTTATTCTTTGTCCTCCGATTCCAAATATATATCCATTTATTGTAAATGATCCTGGTGAAGGCTCTCAAGCAAAAAGAAGAACACATGCAATTATTATAGATCATTTGACTCCTCCACTGTCTCATTCGGGTAGTTTTAATGACCTACTAATAATTGAAAACCTTATAGATGAATATTACGAATCTAAACTAATTAAAGATAATAGAAGTGAATTATTAGAAAAAAAAATAGTAGATCTTTTAATTAAAAATTCATGGCCAGGAATCGAATCAAATAAAATAAAAGAAGAAAATGAAAATGTAATTATACAAGATCTAATAGATAACGCAGAGAGTTATTTATGTGAAATAAAGAATTCCCAGATAAGAACTGGTCTTCATGTTTTTGGAGTTAATCAGAGTATGGATAAATTAATAGAGTTAACACTCACAATTTCTAATGTCCCGACGGCAACTAATCTCGGTCTTTCTCAATGCTTAGCAGAAGATTTAGGGTTTACGTTTGACCCTTGGAGCGACGAAGAGAGCGAAAACTTAAATCAAGTAGACATTGATTTATTTAAAGCTTATACAGCAATTAATGCTAGGAAAGTCGGTAAAGTAGTTGACTGGTTGAATGACATTGGAAAATATATAATAGAGTTTCATTGTTTTAAATTTCTTAATTACAAAATAAAATCAAAAAAGAAAATAAGACTTGATAGTAAAATCTTAAATTACATAGATCATGAAAAACCTAATATTTTTATAAATCATTTATTAAACAATATTTTACCCAAACTATTAAACAGTACAGTCAACGAAAAAACTAATTTCCTCAGTGCTTTAGAAGGAAAAAGAATTTCTAGCGGTCCTTCTGGGGCTCCTACAAGAGGGAAATTAGAGGTTTTACCAACAGGTAAGAATTTCTTTTCCGTTGATATAAGAGCAATACCAACTGAAACAGCTTGGGACTTAGGGAAAAGAAGCGCTGAACAAATAATGGAACTTTATCTACAAGAGAATGGAGAACACCTTTCACATCTTGCTATTTCAATTTGGGGAACTTCAACAATGAGAAATGGTGGAGAAGATATTTGTCAGCTTTTTGCTCTCATGGGTTTAAGGCCAATATGGGACGGGACTTTAAGAAGAGTAGTTGACGTAGAAGTCATTCCCATCAGTGTATTGAACAGGCCAAGAGTAGACGTAACTTTAAGAATTTCTGGTTTATTCAGGGATGCATTTCCTCAGATAATTGAATTGATTCGAAGAGGTCAAAACCTTATTGGTAATTTAAAAGAATCCTGTTCTATTAATCCACTTGCTGAGTCATATAGAAATGGAAATACAAAATCAAGAATATATGGTTCAGCTCCTGGATCATACGGAGCAGGATTACAAGAAATAATTAATAGTGGCTCTTGGGAGAATCAATCAGAACTCGCTGATGCTTTTATCGAATGGAGTAAATGGAGATATGAAGGTTCAAATAAAATCATAAAAGACAAAAAAGGATTAGAAAATAATTTGTCAAAGGTAAAAGTAGTACTTCATAGTCAGGACAATAGAGAACACGATATCCTTGATTCAGATGATTACTATCAATTTCAAGGTGGATTGATATCTGCGATTAAAAAAACTAGTGGGAAAGATCCTCAAGCCTATTTTGCCGATAATTCAAGGTATCAACGTCCAAGAATTCATAAACTCTCAAAAGAAATTGATAAGGTCGTTCGTAGCAGATTATTAAATCCTAAATGGATAGAGGGGATGAAAAAACATGGATATAAAGGTGCTTTCGAAATGTCAGCTAGCCTTGACTATTTGTTCTCTTTTGATGCAACTACAAACTTAGTTCCTAATTGGTGTTATCAATCTATTTTGAATAATTGGTTAAAGAATAATGATACAAAAAATTTTATTAGTGATAACAATCCTTGGGCTTTAAGAGATATCGCTGAAAGATTACTAGAAGCATCTAATAGAAAACTTTGGACAAATCCAACTAATGAAGAAATATCATCTATAAAAACATTATTATCAGATGTAGATAGTAAAATTGAAACCTATTCTTCTAAAAACAACTTATAAATCATTCAACGTCTAAGAAGAGATAATCCGTGGCTATCTGTACCACATGTTGATAATAAAGAATAAGAGTTTGCACAATCAAATATTTTATCGCAGACAAATTCTGATGGGATCCAATTATTTGCTCTTTCATAGTTATACCATGTTTCAACAGCGTCAAAATTTAGTTTAGATGCTTCATTAATCAACAGATCAAATGGAAGCTTATATCTAGCAGGATGAGCCAATACAGCAATTCCATTGGCTTTATGAATCGAGTTAACTACAGTCGAAGCTAATAATTCATGACCAATAGCAGACTTATGCTCAACATATGGTAATAAGTATTTTGATTTATAATCAAAACCAAGACCTAAAACATGAACTAAACACCCCTTTAATAGACAAGTAATTTCTATACCAGTCCAAAGCTTAGGAAGATTTGTACTCTCTTTATATTTAGAGTCGTTAAATTTACTTAATTCAATATATGCATCAACTGAATGATGATCTGTAATTGCATAATGATCAATATTTAGTTCAATCGCTTGGTAATAAATTTGTTTAGCTGTCAAACTTCCATCACTATATGTTGAATGCATATGAAAGTTGATTGAATTTGGACAACTATTCTTAGTAATTGATTTTATTATGTTAATTAATTCAGGAGAATCAATATCAGACATACTAACTAAGTGAGTTGTTTCCTATTTCTTCTCCATTTAGCATAAAACTGTATACTTGCAGCCATAAAGAGAATCAAACCAAATATCAACCAACTTGCTGCACTTGTTGGAAACTGGTTTTTAAATACAACAAGCATTACAACAACTACTAATAATAGTGTGGGCAACTCATTCAAAGCCCGGAGTTGTTGTCCAGTATAATTATATTGACTATTAGTTAATTCATTCATAATTTTATAGCAATAAAAATGATAAATAAGTAAAAAGGCAACAAACAATAATTTAATCTGCATCCATGTTTGAGTAAGATATATAGGCTGCATATATAACAATCCAGATGCCATAATGACAGCTAAGATCATGCCAGGTGTTGTTATAATATTAGCTAGTCTTTTCTCCATTAATGTATATTGCTTATTAAATAAATCCCTTATTTCTTCTTTCTCATTCTGGACTTCTACATGATAAATAAATAATCTGACTAAGTAAAATAAGCCAGCAAACCAAACAACTACACCGATAATATGAAAAGATTTAAACCATAAATATGTCTCTGGTGAAAAAATCATATTCTATAAAATGTTTCGTACCTTCATATCACTCTATACATTACTATAATAAAGATTAACTGTCCCATTGTCGTTAATAATTTATCAATAGATTATTTATTTTCATTTGGGTGAAAATAATTTCGAATAACACCAGCAGTAGATGATCCTAATCCTGGTGCTGATGAAAGTTCGGAAAGAGATGCCATTTGAATAGCCTCTATTGATCTAAAATGCTCCAATAGTAATTTGATTCTTTGTGGTCCCAAACCGGGTATCTCATTCAATTGAGAACGTTTCATACGTTGACTTCTTTTTTGTCTGTGATAGGTAATTGCAAACCTATGGGCTTCATCTCTAAGTCTTCTTAGCAAAAGCATTCCAGGTTGATTAGGGTCAGTATCTAATGATTGTTTACTATTTGGAATAAATATCTCCTCTTTCTTCTTGGCTAAAGATATTAGATTTATATCTTGATCAAGATTCAACTCTTCTAAAGCCTCTAATACCGAACTTAATTGACCTTTACCTCCATCTATTACGATTAAATCAGGCCAATCATTCAAATTATGCTTGTCTAAAACACTAGATTCATTACTTGATAGTTTATTCATATCACCACCATCTTCTTTATAGCGAGCCCATCTTCTAAATCTCCTAGTAATAACTTCAGCCAATGATTCGAAGTCGTCACTATGCCCTAGTTTTATATTTGTACTTTTTATTTTATATTTTCTATAGTGTTGTCTAGCTGCGATACCATCAATAAATACAACCTGAGAAGCAACGGCATCACTACCTTGAATATGACTAATATCGTAACATTCAATTCTTTTTGGAATTTTCATTAACTCAAGAATATTTGTTAAATCGTCTAGCTCAACTAGATTTTTATCATGAGATTGTTTTATTCTTTGTAACTCCATATTTGCATTCTTTTGTACTAATTTTATAATTTCCGCCTTCTTAGATCTTTTTGGGTTTGTTATATTAACTTTTTGCTTTTTTAATTCACTTAGCCAATCCGATATTATATCTGTATTTTGTAATTGATGTTGAACTAATATTTCTGAAGGTATTTCAATCGGATCCACATTAGAGTAATGATTTTCTACAACTTTTTGGAGTATCTGAGAAGTAGTGAGATTATTATTATCTGAGAAATATCCAAGTCTTCCAATTAATTTTCCTGAACGCATTTGAAAAATTTGAATAGAGGATATATTCTCTTCCGATGCCAATGCGATTATATCTCTGCATACAGATGAATCAGGAATAATCATCTTTTGAGATTCATATAATCTATCTATACCTTTTAGCTGATCTCTGACAGATCCAGCTTCTTCAAACTTCAATGACTCTGAAAAAGAATGCATCTGTTTTTCTAATAATAGTCTCAATTCTTCTGTTCTCCCTTGAAATATCATTTCAACTCTTTTTAGTGTATTTTTATAATCTTCTGAACTTATTTCTTCTTGACAAACGCCTGGACATCTTCCTATTGAATAGTTAAGACACGTTCTATCTTTGTAAAGCGGTATTCTTCTTTGTCTAAGAGGAAACAGTTTTTTTATACTAAATAAGGTCTGTCTAAGTAAGTAAACATCAACGTACGGACCATAATATTTATCTTTTTTCTGTCTATCCCGTCTTTTCCTAGTTAAAAAGATTCTTGGATATTTATCACCCCAGGTTATACAAATATAGGGATATTTCTTATCATCTTTTAATAGAACATTAAAATAGGGTTGATTAGATTTTATTAAATTTGATTCTAGAGTTAAGGCTTCACTTTCTGTATCAGTAACTATCAACTCAATATCTACAACTTGCCTAACCATTAAAGAGATTCTTGGACTCAATTCATCACTGGCTCGAAAATAACTTCTAACTCTATTTCTTAACTTTTTTGACTTACCAACATATAACAATCTATCCTCACGATCTTTCATCAAATAACAACCAGGATCGTTTGGTATATCCTTCAAAAAATCCGATAGTCTTGACTTGTCCTTAATTAACGGCGTTAATTCCACCGATCATGTCTCGTTAAATTAGCCGCCATAGTTCCAACCTGTACTCGCTAAATTTAAGGCAGAACCATCTTTATTCAATACTGCACTCTTTACTTCAGCGACAAAGACTGTATGGTCGCCGTGTTCTACGCCCGAAATAACTGCACATTCAACTCCACCTATTACATCTTCGATTAAAGGCATGCCAAGCTCTCCATAAGTGAATTTGCAAGCTTCAAATCGTCCACCTAATCCTTTTTGGGGCTTAAAGAACACAGCTGCTAGATCCTTTTGATCTTCTCTCAAAACATTTAGAGAAAACATTTTAGTTCTTTGAATAATTCCATGACTAGATCCATCAGCGCGAACAGCCATTACAACTAATGGTGGCGTAAATGATCCTTGTGTTACCCAACTGGCAGTAAAACCATTTATTTCATCTCCTTCTCTTACTGCACATATAAATAATCCATGAGGGATTTTGCGCAAAAGAACTTTTTTGGCATCCTGATTAAGAGTCATGCGCTTTGATACGTTTATAGATATGAGATTCTATGAAAGAAATGGACTTTTTTAAAGTTAAAAAACAATGAAGGCACTTTATCCTGGTAGCTTCGACCCTTTAACGTTTGGACACCTTGATCTAATTCAAAGAGGAAGTGATTTATTTGGAGAAGTTCTCATTGCGGTATTAGAAAATCCTTCGAAAAAGGCAACTTTCTCTTGTGAGAGAAGAATAGAGCAGATTAAAAATGCAACCAGAGATATACCAGGTTGTAGAACAATAGCTTTTAAAGGTCTAACTGTGGATTGTGCTCGTGAACATAATGCGGATCTAATTTTAAGAGGCTTAAGAGCCATGAGTGATTTTGAATATGAACTACAGGTTGCTCATACAAATAGGTCTTTAAATAATCAATACGAAACAATTTTTCTCGCGACAGAAACACATCATAGTTTTTTAAGTAGTTCTGTAGTTAAAGAAGTCGCAAGATTTGGTGGAGAGATTCGTCATATGGTTCCTGAGTTTATAGCCAAAGATCTATTGGCACTAAATACTAATTAATTACAATTATCAGTATTATCTACTATTGATAATATATTCATTATATGTTTTGTCGAATTATCCATATTGTTAACTATAATACTAAAAAATTTGCCTTCTCCTAAAAAAACACCAGAAACGGATCTAACATTATTAAGTCTCCCGGATTTAGCCAAAATTCTACCCTTAAGGTTTACTGGAGCTTTTACATTAGCTAACGAGCCTCTAACACCTAATATAGAAAATGATGAGAAATAATAGTCAGAAAATCTATTAAGTTTCATTCTTCTCAAAAACTGAGATAAACCATAAGTTGTTACTCTATTATTTCTAGATAAGCCACTAGCATCTGCAAAGATAAAATTGTCAGAATTAAAGTTTTGATCTTTTATCCAATTATTGTACTTTAGATTAGGGAAATCGTGAGACCAGTCACTTATTGAATGTCTGAAAATAACTTCAGCAGTAAAATTATGGCTCTCAGAATTAACAAGGTTTAGTAAAATATATAAAGGAGCAGAATTGATAACTTTAATTGTCGAAATGTAATCAATAGGATAGTTTTCGTTCACTGATTTTACAAAATATTTTTTTGATAAATTCTTTTTTCTTAGAGCAGTCTCTAGCTCATTAATAAAATTATCAATTGGATTAATTAAAGAATAAATACTTGTATTACTAGCTATTGAATATTTAGTAATAGGTGCACCATATTCTTCTCTTCTATCGGCATATGACCAGCTTGAAGGCCACCAATTTTTTGGATTGCTTTGTTTAACGATTATTGGCGTTTTTAAACGTAAATTATAATTAGTATTATTAAGATCACTAATTAAATCTTCTAAATGGCTTTTATCAAAATCAGGATCACCTGATGCATCTATATATAAGCTTCCATCATTCATCTCTAAAATAGATGTATTAAGAGTATAATAAGGTCCTAGAATATCTAAAGAGAAAGCACTGGAAAGGATCTTCTGATTAGAGGCAGGAATCCGAGGGATTTGACCATTAATATCTGCAATGAAGTCACCAGAATCATCTAAAATACTAACGCTAATATTAGGATTAAAATGATAAGTATAATCTTCAATTTTATTTTGCAATGGCTGACAGATATTAAACTTTTCAAGACCTATAGTATTAATATTAATTCTTTGTCGTAAATATGAATATAATTTGAATAAATTACTATTTAATATATTTATTGATAATAAAATTATGCCAATATATAAATAATTTTTTTTACTCATAGAGTTATAAGTTTAGAATTATAGTTTCATCATCAGGACGTTTATCAAATGATTTAACAAAAGAATATCCATTAGGATTTAATTTAAAAAGCTCCCAGTTATTAGGAAATCTTTTCAACAATGCACCCATAGATAATGGTTGAACAAAATAAAGTACTTTCCATTTTTCAGCAAATCTTTTTCTCATTTCCCTACCGACACTTCCTATTCCTACTATTGGATCTTCCAACTTACCGTTAACCATAATTACCGTTGAATTAGTATGAGAACATACTTGCTCAAACATCTCAATATCATATGGTTGAGGAGAACAGACTAATAATAATGAATTCAACGAATCTGTAGAATTAATAAACTCCTTAAATGTAAAAATCTTACTGGCCAATTCAGGGTTATCTCTTTTAGCAAGAGCCGCTCCACCAGCATCGGCCCATAATAAAACATTATCTAATTTAATTTCAGTTAGTTTGTTAGATAAACGAAAAATTATTGGATTGATTCGTAATCCTTCAAATTTAAGGTTGATAGAAAGAAAAGATTGTTCAGAATTACTTAAAAAATAACTTTGAATTGATTCAAATACATTTGTTTCAGCTTCTCTAAGATCTGAAGGTAAGATATTCATGATTTGATGATCATTGTTTTTTGAGTTCTAAAGATTGCAATAATTCATATATTATATTTGAAACTGAATTAATATCATCATTTGAAATCCATGGACCAATAGTTATTCTTAATCCAGATTCTTGGAGTGGTTTATCAATATTAATTGCTACCAGTATGGGATTTGGTCCTTGACTAGATGATGAGCAAGCACTCCCACTGCTTATATAGACGCCATGTTGTGACAATAATCGAACAATTTCTCTACCATGAATTGGAATCATTGATTTTGTATGACAGAGAAATGAGAGATTATTTGGTAATCGTTCTTTAGGGTGACCAGTAAATGTAAGTTGTTTATTCTTAACTAGATTATTTTTTAAAGTAGAAGTCATTTTAGAAACATTATTCTCAGGAAATAAAGTTTGATTAGCACTAACTTCTATATATTCATTTAGTAGGCCAATTGCTGTCGAAAAGCCTGCAATAAGCGGAACTGACTCAGTGCCAGATCTTATAGAGCCATTCTTAAATCCATAGGAAGGATCATTTATCAATAAATCTCGAACACCTTTTCGCAACATTAATAATCCAATTCCTTTAGGGCCTTGAAGTTTATGCGCAGAGGCACTAAGCATATCAACATTTAAATGACTCCAATCAAACAGGCCGCTAGGGAGGACCTGTGTCGCATCAGTATGAAAAAGTATATTTCGTTTTTTACATTCCATTCCTATAAGATTTATGGGCTGAATGGACCCAATCTCACTTTGCCCCCAGATTATCGAAACAATTTTTGTCGGAGGTGATAACATTTCATCCAACAGATCTAAGTCAATAATTCCATAATTATCTACAGGCCAGTATTTAATATCCCAGCCATCAATACGCAATTGATTGGCTATTAAGTTAATAGAAGGGTGTTCAACGTTACTTATAACAAGTCTTCCTTTATCAAGATTTTTAGATACAGATTTAAGAGCAAGATAATTCGATTCAGTTGCTCCAGAAGTGAAAAATATTTCGTCAGAAGAGGCTTTTAATTTATTAGCTATTGATAATCTAGATCTTTCTAAAATATCTCTTGCAATAACTCCAACTTTATGAATACTTGATGGATTTCCCCAGCATTCAGATTGTATATCCTTTAATTTATTAATTACATCAATATGTGGCGGAGTAGTCGCTGATGCATCGAGATAAATATTTTTCATATAGAAGAGTGGTTAAATATCTATCTCTCCACTAAATACTTTTAATGCAGGCCCCTGCATTAAAACTGGACCTGATTGATTGGGCCATTCAATTTCTAACTTTCCGCCTGGTAAATAAACATTAGCTTTGTTTAAAGTTTTACCTAAATTAGCTGTTACGACAAGACATGCGCAAGCTCCAGTACCACAAGCTAATGTTGGCCCGCAACCTCTCTCCCATACTTTAACTTTAATATTTGATTTATCAATTAATTCTACAAAGTGAACATTGGTATCATTGGGAAATGTATTGTGTTTTTCAAGGCATCTTCCCCAATCTTCAAATGGAATATTTTCAATTTTATCAACAAATACGATCATATGAGGATTTCCCATGCTAGCAGCATAAACATTTAAAGTTTGATCGTTTATTGTAATCTTACCATTGGGAATAGTTAAATTATTCATTAACAATTTAGTAGGTATATCTTCAGGTGAAAGTATAGGTTCCCCCATATTTACTTTAATATTTTTATTTCCGTCAATAGAGGTAATAATTAGACCAGCTTTAGTTTCAACTCGGATCTCAGACTTATCTTTAATTTCATAATTATCATTTAAAAAAGCAATCAAGCATCGTATACCGTTTCCACACATTTCTGGTTCAGAACCATCAGAATTAAATATCCTCATTTTAACAAAGCAATTATTTTTGGACTCTAATATAAGAATAATTCCATCAGCTCCTATACCAAAATTTCTATTACATAGATGTTCAATAAAGTTATCTTTATTTTCAATAAATAAATTTACTAAGTTATTACCACGAGCATCAAAGATAATAAAATCATTACCAAGTCCTTGATATTTTGAGAAATTATTTTTCATGATTTAAAAAATCTTGGTTAACTAGGGTGTTAGAAAATAAAGCATTCTTAGTAGTAATTTCAGAACTATTCGCATATTGGGCATCAATTTATGAGAATATTATCTGATTGGCAAATCAACTACTGAAGGAGATCTTCCTTGAATAATACTACTTCAGAGAATATTGACCAGCGTTACGAACCTCGTGAAATAGAGGCTTATTGGCAAAAAGAGTGGGCTAATCAAGGGCTCTATAGAACAAATACTGAGGTAAACAAAGACAACACTTTTTACGCCTTGTCAATGTTCCCATACCCGTCCGGTTCTTTACATATGGGGCACGTGAGGAATTATGTCATTACAGATGTGCTAGCTAGATATAAAAGGATGCAAGGTTATAACGTACTTCATCCAATGGGATGGGATGCGTTCGGTTTACCTGCTGAAAATGCAGCAATAGAGAGAGAGACAAGTCCTTCTACCTGGACAGATAAAAATATTTCACAAATGAAAGATCAATTAGATCGACTTGGATTATCAATAGATTGGTCTAAAGAAGTAACTACTTGCAAAGAAGATTATTATAAATGGACTCAATATATATTTAATCAATTACATAAGAATAATCTTGCCTATCAAAAAAAAGCAACAGTAAATTGGGATCCAATTGATCAAACTGTTCTTGCAAATGAACAAGTAGATTCTGAAGGTAAATCTTGGAGATCTGGAGCTAAAGTTGAGAAGAAGGAATTAAACCAGTGGTTTTTAAGTATTACAAGTTTTGCCGAAGATCTAAATAAGGATTTAGTTAATCTTAAAGACTGGCCAGAAAGAGTCAGGGTTATGCAAAAAAATTGGATTGGTAAATCAATCGGTGCAGAGATAACATTTGATATCAAAAATCATAACCAAAAAATAAGAGCTTTTACAACAAGAATCGATACAATCTATGGAGTAAGTTATCTTGTCTTAGCATCAAATCATCCATTAATTGATCAATTAATAAACAATAAAAATATTGATCAATTAAAAGAATTTAGAAAAACTCAAGAAAAGCTAAGTGATCTAGAACGTAATTCAGATAGTAGAAAAAAACTTGGAATGTACTTAGGAGTCAATGCAATTAATCCAGCCAATAATAAAGAGATACCTGTTTGGATTGGCGATTATGTGATTATGGAGTATGGAACTGGCGCTGTGATGGGTGTTCCCGCTCATGATAGTAGAGATTATAAATTTGCTAAATCATATAATTTACCAATTAATTATGTCATAAGACCCAATGATGATGAAGATGAAAGTTATTTACATGCTGAGTACGTAGATAAGGGAATCATGATAAATTCAGATAGATTCAATGGAGTTGAGTCTGATATTGCAAAAACTAAAATACTTGAATTAGGTTCTAATTCTAATTGGGCTAAACCAAAAATTACTTATAAATTAAGGGATTGGCTTATATCTAGACAACGATATTGGGGCTGCCCGATTCCGATAATTAATTGTAAGAAGTGTGGTCAAGTAAGAGTCCCTGATAAGGATCTTCCTGTTTCTCTACCTGTTGATATTAAATTAACTGGTAAAGGAAAGTCACCTTTAACAACAAGAACAGAATGGATAAATACTTTTTGTCCTAAATGCGGAAATGAAGCAAAAAGAGAAACTGACACCATGGACACTTTTATGTGTTCATCTTGGTACTTTTTAAGATATATAAACCCTAAAAATAAGGAAAATCCATTTATAAAAAGTGAAATAGATAAATGGCTACCTGTTAAACAATATGTTGGTGGTATTGAGCACGCAATCCTTCATTTGCTTTATTCAAGATTTTTAACCAAAGCTCTAAAAAGCTGTGGATTAGTAAATATTGATGAACCCTTTAAGAAACTATTAACTCAGGGAATGGTTCAAGCTAT
This sequence comes from Prochlorococcus sp. AG-402-M18, assembly GCA_003216595.1. Classification (GTDB taxonomy): domain Bacteria; phylum Cyanobacteriota; class Cyanobacteriia; order PCC-6307; family Cyanobiaceae; genus Prochlorococcus_B. The sequence continues at coordinate 164,874 of QCIQ01000001.1, read as the reverse complement.
TACTTTTAAAAATCCAAATAATAATAAATATTTTTCAAAAGATCAAATTAAAGATATTGATGATCCTAAAGATCCAATTACTGGAGAAAATATTGAAATTATCTATGAAAAGATGTCAAAGTCTAAATATAATGGTGTAGACCCATCTTTAGTCATAGATAAATATGGTGCAGACACAGCTAGAATGTTTATTCTTTTTAAAGCTCCTCCAGAAAAAGATTTAGAATGGGATGACTCAGATGTTGAAGGGCAATATCGATTTATACAGAGACTCTGGAAATTTGTCATCAATACTTTAGAACTAATAAAGAGTAATTCAAGACTAAATTTAGAAAAAGAAAAGACTAAAGATGATGATGCTTTGCGTTTAATTAATATTGCTATTAAAGAAATAACTGATGATTTGGACAATCTTCAATTTAATACAGCAATATCTGAGCTTATGAAAGCGGTGAATGGCCTAAGTTCAATAGTTAATAACTGTAGCAATGAAACTCTAACTAATGTTATTTCAATATTAGTTAAAATAACTTCTCCATTTTCACCTCATATTGCAGAGGAGCTTTGGAAGACAATCGGATATAATCAAAGTATTCATCTTCAGTCATGGCCAAAATTCGATGCAAGTGCAATTGAACAAGATACTTTTAAACTTATGATTCAAATCAATGGAAAAGTTAGAGGATCAATCGATGCCAGTAAAAATCAATCTAAAGACAAATTAGGGGATATAGCTATTAAAAGCGAGGCGGCTCAGAAATGGATAAAAGGAAAAGAACCAAAACGAATAATTGTTGTTCCAAATAAATTAGTTAATATAGTTATTTAGAGATCATTTTTTGGAAATAATTAATTGATCTGGATTTGATTGATTACCATTCATTGAATAATGATCAGAATTTTCTGAAAGTTTTCTCAGAATTAAATAAATCGACTCAGTTGAGTCAGTAGACAATGCATCATTAATCTGACTTAAAGTTCTTTCTTTTCCATCTTCCAAAAGTTCTTCAATTGCCTTTTGAAGATTAATTATGTTTGTAGCAGCTTTTTTCCCAGCTTCTACTCCAGGTTGATTGTAAGCATTAACATTAATCAATTCAGCATAAAGACTAACTGCTCGCTCGAATAATGCAATTAATGCACCAAGACTTGACTCATCAAATGATTTAAATGTGATTGTCAAATTCTGTCTCCCGCCTTCAGTCAAAGCTGATCGAGTTCCTTGAAGAAAGCCTGATAAATAGTCTCCTGGTCGCTTATTTTTTACTTCTACTATGTCGTATGGGTCGTGAAGAATCTCAATAAAATTAACAAAGAAATTATCAATACCATCTCTTAATTGCTGCACATATGCATGCTGATCGGTAGAACCTTTATTTCCATAAACTGCGATACCTTGATTAACTTGAATTCCATCTCTATCTAATTTCTTGCCTAAGGATTCCATCACAAGTTGTTGAAGATATCTACTAAAAACTTCTAATCTGTCTCTGTAGGGAAGTACAACCATATCTCTTAGCCCTTTTCCATTTCCAGATTTATACCAAGCTAAGGATAAAAGTGCTGCTGGATTATTTTTAATGTCTTTTTTTCTTGTTAGAACATCCATATGAGATGCTCCATCTAAAAATTTGTTTATGTCAGCACCAATTAGTACGGCAGGTAATAATCCAACAGCACCAGTAATACTTGTCCTTCCACCAACCCAATCAGGTAAATCAAAAATATCTAACCAATTTTCGTTAGCTGCTAAAACATCTAACTTACTCCCTTTTGATGTAATTGCTATTGCTCGAGATGACCAATTCTGGTTGTTATCTTGGACAAACTTCATGGCTTGCTCCATTCCTATCAAAGGTTCCGGAGTGCCACCTGATTTACTAACAACTACAAATAAAGTTGATTCAATACAAGGAAGAATGGAATTTAATTTATGTGAAATCCCATCGGGGTCTACATTGTCTAGAAAATGAAGATTCAATCCGATTGACTCTCTCTTAAATGACTCTTTAATAAGCAAGGGACCTAAACCACTACCACCTATACCTATCCAAAAAACATCTGTATATTTTTTTCCACCGCTGTTAGTTATTTCACCATTTAATATTGATGCACCAAACTTTGATATATCTTGAATTGCTTTGGTGATAGATTCTGAAATTTCATGAGTTGGAGCAATTTTCGGATTGCGAAGCCAGTAATGACCAACTTGTCTACCTTCATCAATATTGGCAATCGATCCATTCTCAAGACTTTCTAAAGAATCAAAAGCTTTGGAATAAATGTCCTTAAAATTTGAAAAGTCGCTCTTCTCGACATCCATTCTACTTATATCAAGCCAAAACCCGAGTGAATCATCGCTAAATAAAAGATCGCAGTACCTTATCCATTTATCGTTGTTATTCATCTGGATGATGTCAGTTATTGCCATTATTGTTAAAAGAATACTCCTTAATGAGTTCTGTTAGTCCGTATTCTCAAACGAGAACCGTTAAACAAATTAATTTAATTTATATTAGTGAAGAATGGTTTTCAAATCGCGAATGTTTAGTAATTGAAAAATAGGAATGTCCATAAGCTTGATAGTTATTTTTATCTAACGATGGGTATCTCTAAATGTTGATTTCACTTTCATTACTATTAAATATGTCTTTATATTTTGATATTGTAATTTCTTCTAAACGTCATATATTTAGTTGTAAATAATCATTATTTGATGAAACAGGATAAAAACGAATATAAGCAGAATAAATTATCTTACGATTTAAAAGAGCAGAGCCTAATTAGTCCGTTTGATTCAACAATCCCTTTATATTCGCCAAAAATCCGATTAGGAATCCTTGCATCAGGTAACGGCTCAAATTTTGAGTACATTGTTAAATCCATTAAAAATAAACAACTTAATGCAGATATTTCAATATTAATAGTAAATAATCCCAATTGCTTAGCAATAAAAAAGGCAATCAAATACAAAATACCTTTTGTAATTATTAATCATAGAGAATGTTCATCGAGATTTGAACACGACATGTTGGTAATGAAAAAGCTAGAGGAATTGTCCGTAGAATTAGTTGTTATGGCTGGCTGGATGAGAATTGTTGGTGAAGAAATAATTAATGGGTTTAAAAACCGATTAATTAATATACATCCCTCACTTTTGCCATCATTTAAAGGAGTTGACGCAATACAGCAGGCGATAGACAAGAGGGTAACTATTACTGGATGTACAGTTCACTATGTACAAAAGGAAGTTGACTCAGGATCAATAATTATTCAAGCTGCAGTCCCTATTAAAGAACAAGATAGTAAAGAGACTTTAAAAAAAAGAATTCAAGACATGGAGCATATAATATTACCTTTAGCGATATCAAAAGTCGCAAAGAATATAAGAACTAGCCTCAAGGATAATAAGTAATCTTAGGAAGACCAATATCTGATTCAATTCCATGCATAATGTTTAGATTTTGTATAGCCTGTCCTGCTTGACCTTTTAGAAGATTATCAATAACACTCATTAAGACTATTCTTCCATTACGTTTATCAACTTCAACTGAAATCATAACTTTATTTGTATTTTTAACCCATTTAGTAGCTGGATAAATTCCTACAGGCAAAATATCAATAAATGGTTGATTTTTATAAAAAGCTTCAATTACAATTTTGCAGTCATCTGCTGTTAATCCAGGATCTCTTAAACGAGCATAAACTGTCGATAAAATACCTCTTACCATCGGCACCAAATGAGGCGTAAATTGCAAATTAACTTCATGACCAGCAAAGTGACTAGCGATCTCTTCTATTTCTGCCGTATGCCTATGTCCAATGACTCCATAGGGTTTAATTGATTCAGAGCATTCAGACAATAAAAGTTGTTCACTTGGATTTCGCCCTCCTCCAGATGTCCCAGATTTTGCATCAATAATAATTCCCTCACTTTCTATTAATCCTTGTTTTAAGAATGGAATTAGTACGCTAAGAGATGATGTTGGGTAGCAACCTGGACAAGCAATTAATCTAGATTTTGAGATTTCACTACCAAACTGCTCTGAAAAGCCATAAATAGCCTCTTCACATAATTCGTAGTCATATCTTTGATATTTTGCAGCTTCTTTGGAATAAACTTCCTTCCATTTATCTAATGATTTAAATCTATAATCTGCCGATAAATCTAAGACTTTAACACCTTTTTCTAATAAGAAAGGAGTTAATTGTGATGATAGACCGTTTGGCAAGCTCAATATTGCATAATCAGAATCCTGAGCAATTTGATCAATATTGCTTTTAGTTATCTCTTTATCCCCCAAAAGTTTCATGAAAGGATTTATTTCATTCCAGCTTTTACCTACTGATCGATCTCCATTTAAAGACGAAATCTCAAAATTTGGATGCTCATCAATCAACTTAACGAGTTGAAGTCCCCCATATCCAGATGCTCCAATAATTGCGATACTCCCTGCTTTCGATGTACTAATTGCCATAACATCAAGGTTATTTCGTAGAATGGTGAGATATTCATTTTGAGAATAAGTAGCAAAGAACCATTTCACCACAAACACGAGGAATAAGTTGAAATCAGAAGATTGTTATGAAGTTGAATTTGATGCTATAGCGGATGCTCTTGCTGCTATTAGGAATGGTGAATGTGTTGTTGTAGTTGATGATGAAAAGAGAGAAAACGAAGGAGACTTAATCTGTGCTGCTCAATTTGCGACTCCTCAGCAAATAAATTTCATGGCAACTGAAGCTAGGGGTTTGATATGTCTAGCAATGCAAGGGGAACGACTAGATCAATTAGATCTGCCATTAATGGTCGACAGAAATACCGATTCAAACCAAACAGCATTCACTGTAAGCATCGATGCAGGTCCTGAATTTGGAGTGTCAACTGGTATATCGGCTGAGGATAGAGCTAAAACAATTCAAGTTGCTCTTAATAGTCAAACAAAACCAATAGATTTGAGGAGACCAGGTCATATTTTTCCCTTAAGAGCAAAAATAGGTGGGGTATTAAAAAGAGCTGGACATACGGAAGCAGCAGTAGATTTATCTTTGTTAGCTGGTCTATCTCCTGCTGGCGTTATCTGTGAAATCCAAAATCTGGATGGTTCAATGGCTAGACTCCCAGAATTAAAAAAATATGCCAAGGAAAAAAATTTAAAGTTGATAAGTATTGCGGATTTAATTCATTACAGACTTGAAAATGAGAGATTTGTATATAGACAAGCAATAGCAAAGTTGCCAAGCCTATTTGGAGATTTCAAGGCAATTGGTTATAAAAACGAATTGGATGGATCAGAACATGTCGCGATAATAAAAGGAGATCCAGAAAATTTAAAAGAACCAGTTTTAGTGCGAATGCACTCAGAGTGTCTAACTGGAGATGCCTTTGGATCATTAAGGTGCGATTGCAGACCACAATTAGAGGCGGCCTTGTCAAGAATTTCTGAAGAAGGGGAAGGTGTTGTTGTGTATCTAAGGCAGGAAGGTAGAGGTATAGGTTTAGTTAACAAATTAAAAGCCTATAACCTTCAAGATGGAGGCTTAGATACGGTTGAAGCTAATGAAAAGTTGGGTTTTCCTGCAGACCTAAGAAATTATGGAGTTGGTGCACAAATTCTGACAGATTTAGGAATAAACAGACTAAAGTTATTAACCAATAATCCAAGGAAAATAGCAGGCCTTGGTGGATATGGACTTCAGGTTGAATCTAGAGTTCCATTAGTAATTTGCCCTGGAGATCATAATGCTGCTTATCTTGAAGTAAAAAGAGAAAAACTTGGACACTTAATTGATAATAATATTCAGACTAATCTAACAAATGAAAGACAAAACATTGTTGTCTATTGGGATGGTAAAGTAGATAATAATGAATTAAAACATTTTGAAGATAAAGCAAATAAATGGTCAGAAAATCATTTTTTAAATATTTCTATTCAAAACGCTCCAAGGTTGATAGCTCTGTGTGAAAACCCATTATTTATATGGAATGTTAGACACAGAGATATTAAGACTCATTTAGAAGGAAACTTAATAGATAAAAGATTACTTGAGTCACTTCTAAAAGAACTAAGTAATTGGAAAAATACAGAAAGAATTGGAATAATTAAGACAGATAGTTATGAAAGACTTTTGCATCCTTCTCAAAATATATTAATTGAAGAAAAAGAAATTAGCGAACTATCAAAATTTGAAAGTTCGCCATTATTTGGTTGGGATTTAAAAGATAAAACCAGCACTATAGAATGGAAATAAAATAAATATAGATTCTATTTTATTAGACTTACACTATTAATTTTAGTACCATTAGTAATAGATAAAAGGATTTTCATATCATCAGTCTTTCCGAAGACAGTATGAACTCCATCCAAATGTGGTTGGGGGGTATGAACTAAAAAGAATTGACTGCCGCCAGTATCCTTTCCTGCGTGAGCCATAGAAAGAGAACCAGCAACATGTTTGTTTGAATTAATTTCACAATTGATTGAATATCCGGGCCCTCCAGTTCCAGGCATCCCTCTTGCCCCTTCTCTTGTATTAGGACATCCGCCTTGAGCCATAAAGCCATTAATTACTCTGTGAAAAGAAAGACCATCGTAAAAACCTTCTTTAACAAGCTTCAAAAAGTTTTCTACCGTTTTGGGTGCATCAATATCAAACAGGTCAATATTCAATTGGCCTTTATCTGTGTTCATCAATACTTTAGACATAGATCAAATTAATTTTTTCTTATATTAACTGTTTTTAAACTTTAATGCAGAAAGTATATTATGAATAACAGAAATTTAAATAAACATTAATTCAATCACTATTAAACATTATTAGTGCTGTTCTTAAGTTTCCCTTTGAATGATTAAGTAAATTCTTAGCCTCAATAACATCCATACCAGACAAAGCGATTAATAAAGATAATTTTACTGATCCATTTGTCTTCTCTAAAAGTTGAATAGCAGTTTCTTTATCAACCGAAGCGATATCAAATAGAATACCAATTGCTCTTTCCATTAATTTATCGTTACTTATGGATAAATCAATCATTCTATTACTATAAACCTTTCCTAATTTAATCATTACAGATGTAGAAATTATATTTAAAGCCATCTTGGTGGCTGTACCAGCTTTTAATCTTGTGGAGCCCGCGAGAATCTCTGGTCCTGTAATCAGCCTAATATCGATATCATTATTTAAGGTTGAATCTGTTTCTGGAACTGATGAAATAGAGATAGTAAGTGCATTTATACTTTTAGAATAATTTAATGCCCCATGAACATATGGCGTTCTGCCACTAGCTGATATACCTATTAAGGCGTCTCTAGATGAAAAATTTCTATCTTTAAGATCAGTAATAGCAATCTCAGATAAATCCTCTAGAGATTCAGAACTTCTTGTTAATGATGGTATCCCTCCAGCAATTATCCCCTGAACCAAATCTGGATTTGTGCAAAAAGTTGGGGGGCATTCTGAAGCATCTAGTACACCCAATCTTCCGGAAGTACCAGAACCAATATAAAACAATCTACCGTTTGATTGAAGTCTTAATGTAATCTCATCAATTGCATTAACTATCTCTGGAATAGCTTTCTCGACAGCCTTTTGAGGTTCTTTATCAGCTTCGGAAAAAATATTTACTATTTCATTAGTTGACTTAGAATCTAAATCATTTGATGATAAATTAATCTGCTCTGTTAGTATCCGTTTATTATTATGTTTAGATTCATTATTTATATTAATCATAAAAGATTTTCTAAACGTTTTTTTATATCTTCAAGTTGATCATTAGTGGAAAAAGCTTGTTCATTTACATTTTCTTGGTTATTCCATTTTCCTACTTCCAAATTCGAAAGAGGTGGTGAAATCATAAGGCGTTCTTCATCAGTACTTGGAATAAAGCCTTTTTCGACATAACGAGCCTCATATCCAGCTTCAACGCAAAAAGCTTCTATATCTCTCCTCATCAACTCCTCAACAGATGGAGTGGGGAAATCTTGGGCTTCTAAAAGACCACAATATCTTTCAGCATCGTCCCTATCTTCAAACATAAGAATAACTGTTGAGCCTTTAAGCTCGAGGGAATGTATTCCTTCACTTTCAGTCCCCGCCTCATACAAAAGGACATGAACTAACATAAGAATATAATAACCAATTGAATTATAAATCGATTAAGTGAATAAACAATATGATCCTAATAATTTTCAATAGCTAGTTCATTTAGACGTTGATATAACGCAATTTCGGAATCACTTAGATTATCAGGTAACACAATAATTATTTCAACAATTTGATCACCTCGATAGTCTTCGTATTCCAATCCACGTCCTCTAAGTCTTAACAACCTACCTGTTGAAGAATTCGGGGGTACTTGCAATGTTACCGAACCATTTAGAGTTGGTATATCCACAGCGCATCCTAATAAAGCGTCATGTGGAAGTAATTCAAGGCGATACATAACTCTTAAGCCATCAATTCTTAAGCCATCCTCTGTCTGTACTTTTAATTGAACAAAATGATCGCGACAACCGATTGCAGCACCTTCTATTCTTAACCTCCATCCATCACCAGCAAAGGGCGGAGTCAACACTTCAACAAGAGTACCGTCTTGCAATTGAATCTCCACAGAAGAGCCGTAAAGAGCTTGTTCTGGCGAGATTTCTACAATGGATTCTTGATCTTCATAAATTAAAGTGGGTGGTGGTGATGGTTCACTTGTTGTAGGAATATATTCATTGTAATTAGTTCGATAAACGTCTTCATATTCGTCTTCAGAGTTTACCGAATGTTGCTCGGCTATATCATCATTTTCATTATTTAGATTTGTTCTTATTCCTAATATAACCTCTAAATATTCCTCATAAGTTGGAAATCTATTATCAAAGACGTCTTTGTCTTTGTCATTTTGTTTTTCCCATTCTCTTCTCTTCTTTGGATCGCTAAGAATAGCATAGGCTTCATTTATTAATTTAAATCTTTCCTCAGCATTAACATCATTTTTATTTAAATCAGGGTGCCACTTTCTTGCCTCTTTTCTAAAGGCGGATTTAAGTTCATTAGAATCACATTCAGGTGAAACACCTAATAAAGACCAATAATTAGGATCAACGGTAGTAGTCATTATCCCAAGGATCTATATCCCTTCTCCCATAATTGTTATCACCATTCCTGTTTTGCCCTCTTTGAGAATAATCCCAGGGATCATCATCCCAGTAATCATCTGAAAATAATTCATCCTTTAAAGATCCAAAAGTATTTTTTATACCTTGTATGGGATTAGATTCTGTTTTTCTTTCCGCTGATAAGCGACGATTCAAACCAAATAATGCCTCTTGCAGAGAACCGACTGCATATTCAAGTTCTTGCAAATCATTATCTTGAAGCAAATCTTCAACGTCCCTCATCGCAACTTCCACAGATCTTTGCTGTCTTTCAGCACCATAAGGACCTAATTCGAGGGAAGCATCTCTTAAACGCCTCTCAGCTTGTGCAACAAGCGTCAAAGCATTATTTTTCTGATCAATAGAAGCTCGTTTTTTTCTGTCTTCAGATGCTTTTATTTTTGACTCCTCGATCAATTTATTAACTTCATTTTGATTCAAGTTTGAGCCACCAGTAACACTAACAGACTGCTTCCTTCCGGTAGTTCTGTCAGTTGCACTCACTTCTAATAAACCGTTAGCATCAATATCAAAAGCCACCTGAACTTGAGGAACACCTCTTGGAGCAGGAGGAATACCCGATAATTTAAATTTACCCAATGATTTGTTATCTGAGGCCATCTGCCTCTCTCCTTGCCAAATATGAATTTCCACTGATGATTGATTGGATTCGGATGTACTAAAAACGTCTGATTGTCTTACTGGTATCGAGGTATTTCGAGGAATAAGAACTTTCATTAAACCACCCACAGTTTCAAGGCCTAAAGAAAGAGGGGTGACATCATTTAATAAAAGATCTCTCAACTCTCCGGACAGAATTCCAGCTTGAATTGCAGCACCAATAGCTACTACTTCATCAGGGTTAACAGATTGACAAGGTGGATTTGGAACTAAAGTTTTAACTAACTGTTTTACCATTGGCATTCTTGTACTGCCTCCTACAAGAACAACTTCATCAATCTCCTGAGGATCCCATCCTGAATCATCAATAACAGTATTAACAGGATCAAATAATCTATCTAAAAGATCATTACAAAGCCCCTCGTATTTATTTCTATTAAGAGTCGTCTCTATGTGTAATGGACCATCTTTGCCTGTAGAAATAAAAGGAAGAGATATTGGAGTGGTTTGAACACCAGAAAGTTCTTGTTTAGCTTTCTCTGCCGCTTCAGTAAGTCTTTGCAAAGATTGTCTGTCTCTTCTTAGATCTATTTTATTTTTTATTAAAAAATCTTCAGCGAGCCAATCAACAATTCGTTGATCAAAATCATTACCACCCAACTGTGTATCTCCAGATGTAGCTTTGACATCAAAAACACCATTGGAAATTGACATTAGAGATACATCAAATGTGCCTCCTCCTAAATCAAAGACTAATACTTTACGAGAAGAACTTTTATCAAATCCATAAGCAAGAGCAGCTGAAGTCGGCTCATTGAGAATCCTTTCAACAGATATACCTGCCAAAATCGCAGCATCTCGAGTCGCTTGTCTTTGTGAATCGTTAAAATAAGCTGGAACTGTGATTACAGCAGAATCAACATCTTCTCCTAAATAGGTTTCAGCGTCATCTATTAACTTCCTAATAATATTTCCCATCAATTCCTCGGGGGCATATTCTCTTTTTGTTATTGGAGAGGTAATACGCACATTTCCCTGATCATTTGACCGAACGCTATAAGGAACTGAGAGGCTTGTCTCTTCAAGCTCATCCCATGCCCTACCAACAAATCTTTTTAAATTAGAAAAAGTATTTTTTGGATTGAGAACCAACTGTCTTCTAGCTAGTTGACCCACCAATAATTCAGACTCCTTAGTAAAGCCAACAACTGATGGAGTAGTTCTGGCTCCTTCAGCACTAGAAATAACAACAGGCCTACCAGCCTCCAACACCGCTACAACGGAATTTGTTGTTCCCAAGTCAATGCCAACTATTCTCCCCATGGCAGTACTTATTTGAGCCCCACAGTAACTAGCATTTAAGGGTATTCAATACTTATTATGTACCCTTCAACACTTAAAGCCAATCATTAACCGTCTCTTAGTGAAAAATTTGAAATTAGATATAGATTCATAATGTAAATGCCTTTGCGAGTGGACAAAGCAACTACATCACTATTTTTAAAAAGAAGAAGACCAACTTCTGAAAAGTTGGTAGATATAGGCTTTAAGAACTTTGTCTTAGCTATGGCTTCATTGGTAGCCGTGGTGCTTTTCTCTATATTTGCAGTAGTTTACTATGAATCAACTGAATCGATTACAAGATATGGATTGAGGTTTCTTTTTAGCTCTGCGTGGAATCCTGTTACAGATGAGTATGGTGCATTCACTGCAATATATGGAACCCTTTTCACATCAATTGCTTCGTTATTAATTGCGATTCCATTAGGTGTTGGCACTGCAATATTTATAACTGAAAATATAATTCCTAAATATATAAGAGATTTAATTGGGATAATGGTTGAACTTTTAGCTGCTATTCCATCAGTAGTTTTAGGACTCTGGGCAGTATTCATTATGGAACCTTTTATAAGGCCATTTTTGAACATGATCTATGAAATATTTGGTTTCATCCCATTTTTCGGAACTGAACCTCTAGGAGCTGGAATGATGCCTGCAATATTAATTTTAGTCGTAATGATATTACCTATAATTACATCGATTTCAAAAGACTCATTAGATCAAGTTCCATCAAATCTAAGACAAGCTGCCTATGGAATTGGAGCAACAAGGTGGACTACTATTTTTAAAGTAATTATTCCAGCTGCAATTTCTGGCATAACTGGAGGTGTTTTACTTGCTCTAGGAAGAGCCATGGGTGAAACAATGGCTGTAACAATGATTATTGGAAATTCAAATAACTTTAGTTGGTCAATTTTTGCTCCTTCATATACCATTTCATCAATGCTAGCCAATCAATTTGGGGAGGCAGATGGTAGCCAGGTCTCTTCTCTAATGTATGCAGGATTAATATTAATGATATTAACATTAATGGTTAATGTATTTGCTCAATGGATTGTTAAAAAATTAAGTTTAAAATATCAATAACAATGAAATCATCTTCACTTAAGAACTTAACCTATAAACCTTCTTTAGCGAGAAATGTAGGAAATAAAATATTAACAATTACTGCTGCCTCTTTTGCAGCGATTTCTGTCCTTCCATTATTATTAGTTATAAGCTATGTCATAGTTAAAGGTGGAAGCTATATAAATATTGAGACATTAATACTCGAGCCTGAACCTCCAGGGGATGATCTGTTATCTGCAGGAGGCATAGGGCCTGCTATAACTGGAACTTTTATAATGACAGTTATTGCATCAATAATATCCATACCAGTAGGAGTGGGAGGAGGAATATATCTCGCTGAATATTCTAAGTCTGGAAGATTTGCAAAATTTGTTAGATTTGGAACGAATGTTCTTGCTGGAGTTCCCTCAATAATTGCGGGGGTATTTATATACGCAATAATTGTATCTACAAAAATATTATTTGGTTCAATGTTTAGTGGAATTGCAGGTGGTATTTCACTTTCAATTTTGATGCTACCAACAATAATCAAAACAACTGATGAAGCATTAAAGCTAGTTCCAGATAATCTGAGAAGGGCTGCCTTTGGTATTGGTTCATCTAAATTCACAATGATATATAATATCACATTACCAGCAGCATTTAATTCAATATCTACCGGAATACTTTTAGCACTTGCAAGGGCTGCAGGAGAGACTGCCCCATTGATATTTACTGCATTGTTTTCTAGATATTACATAACAAGTTTTGATGATCTTTTCTATGAAATGGGATCTTTATCAGTACTAATATATAATTTTGCTCTTGAACCATATGAAGCACAAAACCAGTTAGCGTGGGCAGCATCTTTTATATTAGTCGTTCTACTTTTAAGTCTAAATATCCTGTCAAGATGGATAGGAACACTTGGTGCTTTTTCTAAAAACAAAGTATAATAATTGCATAGTGAATAATAAAATGATTTATAAATTAAGTCAAAATAACAAAAAATCAATAACTAACTCCTCCATTTCTATTTCCTTAGAAAATGTTTCAATAAAATATGGAAGTTCAGTTGCTGTTAAAAATATCTTCTGCGATATAAAAAAAAATCAAGTTACCTCATTTATTGGACCATCTGGGTGTGGAAAATCAACAGTTATTAGAGCAATAAATCGTATGAACGATTTAATTGAAGGTTGTAAATTATCAGGTAGTGTGATTTTTGAAGGTACAGACATATATGCCAAAAATATAGATCCAGTAGAAGTTAGAAGAAGAATTGGAATGGTATTTCAACAACCTAATCCTTTTCCAAAAAGCATTTACGAAAACATTGCATTCGGAGCGAGAGTAAATGGTTTTAGAGGAGATATGGATCAATTAGTTGAGGAATCTCTTACAAAAGCAGCTGTATGGGATGAATGCAAGGATAAATTAAACGAAAGTGGCTATTCATTATCTGGAGGCCAACAACAAAGATTATGTATAGCAAGGACAATCGCAATCGAACCCGATGTGATTTTAATGGATGAGCCATGCTCAGCACTTGATCCATTATCTACTTTAAAAATTGAAGAGACAATACATGAATTAAAGAAGAATTTTACAATCATTATTGTTACTCACAATATGCAACAAGCTAATAGGGTGAGTGATTTTACAGCGTTTTTTAATACAGAAAAGGAAGGAAAAGATCTTGAAAGCAAAGTTGGGTTCTTAGTAGAGTTTAGTAAAACCAAAAATATGTTCAATTCACCTAAGCAAAAATCAACTCAAGACTATATTTCTGGAAAATTTGGCTAATCAGTAAATATTTTGATTTTAAACAACTTTAAAGACGGAGAGAGAGGGATTCGAACCCTCGATAGGGTTGCCCCTATACAGCATTTCCAGTGCTGCGCCTTCAACCACTCGGCCACCTCTCCTTTATGCAGCAATGAAATGCTTTTCACATTGCTGAATTTAAATATATACCACAAGAGAGGTCTTGTTAAAAACTTAAGTGTCTGATTTATTTGTTAAATATTTTTTAACAACAAGGTCCCAGTAATCATTATTTTTATTAATGAGAATAAATTGATTTAAAGATAAATAGACTCTTCCAATACTAGATGATTATTATAAATAGAAACAATAGTCATGAATATACCTTCCTGTAAAACTGCAGCTTTGGATTCAGGCCTAACTAAAGATGAAATTAATAAATTATTAGAAATTGCAAAGAAAGCCGCAGAAGAAGGCGGAGCCTCGCTAATGAATAATTATGGCAGGATTAAAACTATAAAATGTAAGGGAACTTCTGGAGACCTTGTTACTAATGCAGATATAGAATGTGAAAAGATAATAATAAATTATTTAGAAGAAGAGACTCCTAACATTTCTATTCTTGCAGAAGAAAGTGGACATAAGTTAAAAGATGCAGAATTAAAATGGTGTATAGACCCTCTTGATGGAACAACAAACTATGCCCATGGATATCCATTTTTTGCAACTTCAATAGGTTTAATTTGGAATAACAATCCAATTTTGGGTGCAATATCAGTACCTTCTTTAAATGAAATTTATTATGCCTCTCCAGATCATGGATCATTTTGTAATGGTGAAAAAATAAATGTCACTGATACAAATTCCTTATCTGAGTCACTCTTAGTTACTGGATTCGCATATGACAGACGAGATGTAATAGATAACAATTATTCAGAATTTTGTTGGCTAACACATCGTACCCATGGAGTCAGAAGAGGAGGAGCAGCCGCGTTAGATCTAGCATTTGTAGCCTCTGGGAAAGTGGATGGTTTTTGGGAACGCGGACTTTCAAAATGGGATATGGCAGCAGGAGTTCCACTAGTTGAAATGGCAGGTGGAATAGTCTCGAACTATCCTTCCGGAGATTTCGATCTCAATACCGGCCGAATTCTTGCCTGTAATCAGGAGATACAAAATGAGCTTATAAAAGAACTTAAGAAAATTAGGCCATTAACTCCTAACTCTTATGGTGGAAAATAGTCCTAATTTATGTGATCCTTAAGTAATAAAAAGATTCAAATAATGACATTGCAACCTGCCTCGGGTGCACGCGACTTAAATCCTCAGCAAGTAAAAAAGAACCATCTCATTGCCTCAAAGCTTTCATCTTTATATCAACTATGGGGATATGAGCGAATATCACCGCCACATATTGAACGACTAGACACACTAATGGCAGCTGGTGGAATTTCGAGCAATGAAATACTAAAAATCGTTTCTGATGAAGCGCTTGGATTAAGACCAGAAATAACAGCGTCAATTGTACGTGCTGCTTCAACTAGATTTAATGAATATGAAAGGCCACTTCGTTTCTGGTCGACAGGTACTTCATTTAAATGCAATCAAAGCATTGATGGTGGTATTGATATCGAGGAGTCATTCCAAAGCGGTGTGGAATTGATAGGAACTAAAGCAATTAATGCAGAGATTGAACTTCTATCTCTACTGATTGAATCATTAGAAATAATTGAAATTGATCAGCAATATAAAATGACATTGCTAATAGGTAATACATATCTATTGGAACTTATTTTAAGCTCATTTGATTCATCCAGAATAGACCAAATAAAAAATATTCTTAGCGATCTTGATTACATAGCATTGAATAAACTAGATGTAAAAGATGAACAAAGAATGTTTATAAAAAAGATCTTGAATATGAGAGGAACACCAAAAAAAATATTAACCGAACTAAAAGATATCTATGGATCGAATTCATACATAGAAAACCTAAAGGAATTATTTACAATTATTGAACCATTAGCTAAAGAGAAGGGGATAGAAGTTCAACTAGACCCTACGTTAGGGACTAAATATAAATTATATAGTGGTTTAACCTTTTCACTTGTTTCATTATCCCCAAGTGCTCCTGTTATTATTGCTAAAGGCGGTAGATATGATAATTTAGTAAAGAAATTTAGTACTAGCGATCATAATTGCTACGGAATTGGGTTCAGTATTAGCATTGATAAAATCAGGGAATTAGTTTCCTCAAACGAAGATATAAAATGTAATAATGAAAAAGTATTAATAGCATACAAGCAAAGTGCAAGTTTGTATAAAGCATTAAAACAACAAAAGGAGTGGCATAACAAGGGAATTATTTCTGTAATTTCACATGAACCTCTTAAGAGTAATGATGCATCAAATCAACTTTTAAAATCAAATAGATGCACTAAAATTGAATGGATAGATTGATATAAATAAATTAACTTTATCTATTTTAATAATTGTCAGGGATTGGAAACTATTGAGCCGTAATCTATAATACTTCTGCGTTTAACGCCTAAATAAAATTTGTATCGCTATGATAATAGAAACTTTGATAAGTCATGCCTGTTAAAGAAGAAGGAACTATTCTTATTCACACAGAAAATATATTTCCAATAATAAAAAAAGCAGTCTACTCAGATCATGAAATATTCATTAGAGAGCTTATAAGTAACTCCGTAGATGCAATCAAAAAAAGAAAAATGGCTGCCTTTGCAGGTGATTGCGACGCAGCTGAAAATGAAAAAATAAAAATCTCAATTGACAGAGAAAAAAAGACATTGACCATTAGTGACAATGGTATTGGAATGACTAGTGATGAAATTAAGAAATATATTAATCAAGTAGCTTTTTCAAGTGCAGAAGAATTTCTTGAAAAATATAAACAACCCGATGATGGATTTATAGGACATTTTGGACTCGGATTTTATTCAAGTTTTATGGTTGCAGATGAAGTTGAAATAATAACAAAATCAGCAACAAAAGATTCAGAGGCTATTAAATGGAAATGTAATGGTTCACCTCAATATTCACTTAATGAATCAAATAAACAAGAAATAGGTACAGATATAATTTTACATTTAATGGAAGAAGAAATTGAATACATTGAACCAAGCAGAATTAAAACATTAATAAAGAAATATTGTGATTTCATGCCTATTGAAATCTCGCTTGAAGAAGAAATTATCAACAAAATGAATCCACCATGGAGAGAAAGCAAACAAAATCTTAAAGACGAAGATTATATTGAACTCTATAAATATCTCTACCCCTTTCAAGGAGATCCACTTTTATGGGTTCACCTAAACACTGACTATCCATATAATTTGCAAGGGATATTATATTTCCCTAAGATAAGTGGAAGAGCCGACTGGGAAAGTGGTGAAATCAAACTGTTCTGTAATCAGGTCTTTGTTAGCGACTCAATTAAAGAAATTGTTCCTAGATACTTGCTACCTCTGAGGGGAGTAATAGATTCACCGGACATTCCGTTAAATGTCAGTAGAAGTGCATTACAATCAGACAGAAGAGTTAAGTCTATCGGCAACTTTATTGCAAAGAAGTTAGCCGATAAGCTTAAAACATTAAAGAAAGATGAAACGCAATTTTATGCTGATATTTGGGACTCTATATCACCCTTTATAAAAATAGGAGCTATGGAAGATGAGAAATTTTCTGAGCAAGTACAAGAGATAATTTTATATTCAACAACAAAAAACACATCAACAGATATTGATGGCACTAACGAACTAATAAAATCTGGATCAAAGACTTTTACCACACTTGATGGTTATAAGAATAGGCTAACTGATGAGAACAAAAAGGTTTTATATTCCACGGATGAAGTCTCTCAATCAACAGCACTCAACATGTGGACTTCGCAAGGCAAAGAAGTTTTAAAACTTGATACTGTTATTGATACCCAATTTATTCCTTGGTTAGAAGAAAAAAATAAAGAGATAAATTTTGTCAGAGTTGACTCCGAGCTTGATGAAAGTATAAAAGATGATTCTCCTGAAATCGCAGATAAAGATGGTAATACAAAGTCAGAAACACTTAAAAAGATGATTAGCTCAGCTCTAAAAAATGAAAAAGTAAGCGTACAAGTGCAGAGCCTTAAAGGTGAGAATTCTCCACCTTCATTAATATTATTACCAGAACAAATGAGAAGAATTAATGATATAACAGCATTAATGGAACAGAAACTTCCTGGTCTACCTGAATATCATAATTTAATCGTCAATTCAAACCATCCACTTATTCAAGGATTAATCAAGTTAAATTCCAATACAATAGTTATTGAAGGATCTAGCAAATCAGAGGAAGGCCAATTAGCAAGTGACATCGCTATCCATGTTTATGAGATGGCAAAACTGTCAATTGGAGGTCTTGAGAATAAAGATATCGCAGCTTTTCAAACTAGGAATTCTGAGTTATTAGGGAAATTAATGCAAAAATTCGTTTAAACATAACCTCATTTGATAGAATGAAAAAACGATTAAGTTTGAAAAATGTCTAGAGTTTGCCAACTTACTGGCACAAGAGCTAACAACGGAATGTCAGTCAGCCATTCCCATATTAGAACCAAAAAATTGCAGCAAGCAAATTTGCAGCAGCGAAGATTATGGTGGGAAGAAGAAAATAAATGGATCAATATAAGAGTAACGACAAGAGCACTAAAAACTATTCAGAAGAAGGGTTTAGGAAAGTATGCCAAAGCATTAGGGGTAGATTTAAACAAACTTTAAATTTGATTTGTTAATCAAAGTGAAAAGAAGACAATTTATAAAATCTTTTATTTTATCTTCAAGTATTTTATTAGTTAAACCTTCAATATTATTCGCAAGTATAAATTCTGTTAGGCTTGGTAAAAAAGCACCTTATTTTTTATTAAATGGTGTCAATAAAATCAATACAAATCAAAAGGAATGGTCTCTGGATGATTTTTCAGGTGAATGGTTAATTTTATATTTTTATCCTAAGGATTTCTCAAGTGGTTGTACATTACAAGCCAAAGCATTTCAAGATAATCTTTCTATGTTTAAAAAACTTAATTCCTCCATAGTTGGAATCTCTGCTGACAATGAAGAAGAACATGAAACATTTTGTACATCCGCAAAGCTTGGATATACCCTGCTTTCAGACACAACAGGAGAAATAAGTAAATCATATGATTCATGGATGGATCCCTACTCAAAAAGAAATACATTTATGATCAATCCAAAGGGTATAGTTGTATATAAATGGATTGGAGTAAAACCCATAGGACATGCTCAAGAAGTTCTAGAAGAGCTTATTAGACAAAAAAAAATATATGCATGAACTTTCGTTAGGAACATGGTTTATACATATTGCAACTCTTTTTGAGTGGGTGATTGCAATAATAATAATTGACTATATTTCATCAATATCCAATAACAAAGCTTTGGGTTATTTTGCCTTAGCAATGTTGCCAAATTTAGCAAGTGCTATGGCCGCAATCACTTGGCATATATTTGACAACAGTGTTGAATTAAAAGGGTTAGTTGTTCTACAGGCAGCTCTTACAACTATAGGAAATATCTGTCTCGCATTTGCTGCCTGGAACTTGTTTATATCTGAGTCTTCGCAACCAAACAAATGAATATTTCAATTCTTAGTCTTGAGTCAATTGCAAGAATTGATCCTAGTCCATTTTTCATCCTTTCACTAGTTCCTTATCTAGTATTCCTGCGTTACGCAGGCAAAACAAAAGTAATCCCAAAAATATCATTTTTAGGTTTTAAGTTAACTCTCTTATTTGTATTAATGACGATAGTTTTTGCAATAATCGCAAAGATTTATTTTGGGGATGAATTAACAAATGTAGATTTACTTCACGGACTAGCAGAATCGTTTTTAACGATTAGCGATGCATTTGTTCTTTACGGTTTTGTTTTGATGTTGCAGTCGATCAAAACTAAAACGGAAGTAAAAAACTCTTAAGAGGTAAGTAACATTTGACGCAAAAGCATTCTTTATGGTCGATAATGAAATTATTCAATAGGGATAAAAGATGTTCACAACATTATTAGCAGCTGCTGATCCAGTGACATTTCAGTGGTCTCCAAAATGTGCCGTTGTGATGATCATTTGCAATTTGCTTGCTTATGCCATAGCGAGATCAAATATTGAAAAGCCAAACGAAGGTTTTCCAATGCCTAATGCTCAGTTTTATGGTGGACTAAGTCATGGTTCTTTTGTTGCTGCAAACTGCTTAGGTCATGTTTTGGGAATAGGCTCAATTTTGGGGCTTGCGGCTAGAGGAGTTTTATAAAAAGAATTACAAAAAACAATTAAATAAAATAATAATAAAAAAGGACTGTTGATATCAACAGTCCTTTTTTTTATTATATGTAATTAAGTAAAATTAAATTTATTTTTAATTTTATCAGCCATGATTTCTGGTGTTAGACCAAGGGATTCTTTACTTTGTTGTGGAGTTGCATGATCTACTAATTGATCTGGTATACCAATTCTTAATGTAGGTACAAAAATATCATTATCATTAAATGATTCAACAACTGCTGATCCAAAACCGCCCAGCAATGTTCCTTCTTCCATTGTTACTACTTTACCAATCCTTTTAGCTGCATTATGAATAGTTTCCTCATCTAATGGCCTTATAAAGCGAGCATTAATAACAGTGCTATTTACACCATACTCTTTAAGTATTGCAGCTGTTTTAATTGCAGGGCAAACCATAGAGCCATAACCAATTATTAATAAATTATCGCCTTCTTCTATTATCTCGGCTTTACCAATTTCGAGAGACTCCCATCCTTCCTCCATCAACGCTGCTCCTTCTCCAGAGCCTCTAGGAATTCTTAAAGCTGAAGGACCATTGTGATTAATACATGTAACTAACATTTGCTGTAATTCAGACTCATCTTTTGGAGCCATAACAGTAAAGTTAGGGACACATCTTAAATAACTAATGTCATATTGTCCTTGATGAGTTGGACCATCAGCTCCAACAATTCCAGCCCTATCTAATACAAAAGTTACAGGTAAATTCTGTATTCCAATATCATGAATCAACTGATCATATGCTCTTTGCAAGAAAGTACTATAAATAGCTACAACTGGTTTGATGCCTTCGCAAGCCATTCCACCAGCGAGAGTTACAGCATGTTGTTCAGCAATACCAACATCTACATATTGATCTGGAATAGCTTTCTCTAAAAGATTTAATGCAGTACCTTCAGCCATCGCCGCAGTAATCCCAACAATCTTGCTGTCTTGCTCGCAAAGCTTTACTAATGTTTGACCAAAAACCTTACTAAAACTTGGAGGTTTAGGTGTTTTAGAAGGAATAGATTTTCCTGTCGTCAAATCAAAAGAAGACTGTGCATGATAACCAACCTGATCAGCCTCAGCATATGGATAACCTTTACCCTTTGTAGTAGCCACGTGGACCATTACAGGTCCGCCAACTTTATGCGCAGCATTAAATGTCCTAGTCAGTTCAGAAATATCATGGCCATCCACAGGGCCCATATAAGTAAAGCCCAACTCCTCAAAAACAGCACCAACACTTGGAACTGCTAAACGTCTAACGCTACCAGTAAGAGATTTAAATTCCTCTTGGATAGCATCTCCCATAAATGGAAGATTTTTAACACTTTCTTGGACACTGTCCGATATGAATTGAACAGGGGGACTATGACGCATTCGATTTAAATATGTCGATAATGCACCAACAGGTGGAGAAATTGACATGTCATTGTCATTTAAAACAACCAAAAGTGGTGTTTTTGGTAAGTGTCCAGCATGATTTATAGCTTCTAAGGCCATTCCACCTGTCAAAGCCCCATCACCGATAACTGCTACACATTTATAGTCTTCACCTTTTCTGTCTCTAGCAAGCGCCATACCAAGAGCAGCAGAAATTGATGTACTCGCATGACCTGCTCCAAAATGATCAAATTTACTTTCTGATCTTTTTAGGTAACCAGCGACCCCTTTTTGCTGCCTAAGAGAGTCAAATCTTCCGTATCTTCCTGTTAACAACTTATGTGGGTAAGCTTGATGTCCAACATCCCAAATAACTTTATCTAAATCTAAATCTAAGGTCTGATAAAGAGCAATTGTTAACTCAACAACACCAAGACCTGGACCTAAGTGGCCACCACTAGTAGAAACTACTTGAAGATGCCTTTCCCTGATTTGGCAAGCAACATCTTCCAATTCACTTATGGCTAAGCCATGAAGCTCATTCGGATGACTTAACTGGCTCAGACGCATATAACTCTGAGATTTAATCTCTCCAATCTACGAGGTCTACCCTACATTTTGATAAAACTTGCACAAGAACAAATGGAATGTAGAAAATACAAAAACCAAAAATCGGTGAAAAACTAGATATGGAGGACTATCTACAGAAAATACTAAGAGCTCGTGTTTATGACGTTGCTGAAGAAACCCCACTAGAAAGGGCAAAAAACTTAAGCAAAAAATTCAAAAATGACATCTGGCTTAAGAGAGAAGACCTTCAACCAGTCTTTTCATTCAAGTTAAGAGGTGCCTTTAACCGCATGTCTCAGCTAACAAAGCAAGAGCTTAATAAAGGAGTAATTGCATCAAGCGCTGGAAACCATGCACAGGGAGTTGCTTTAAGTGCATCTTTTCTAAAATGCAGAGCGGTGATTGTAATGCCTCTGACAACTCCCATAATGAAGGTAAGGGCCGTTGAATCACACAAAGCAGAAGTTATTCTTTTTGGTGAAACATATGATGAATGCTACGAAAAAGCACTAGAAATATCTAAAAAAGAAAATCTAACTTTTATCCATCCATTTGATGATCCTGAAGTCATAGCGGGACAAGGAACAATAGGTCTAGAGATACTTAGACAGAGTCATAAACCACCTGACGCTATTTACATCGCTGTGGGAGGAGGTGGACTTATTGCTGGAGTAAGTGCATACGTAAAAGCGATATGGCCAGATACAAAGATTATTGGTGTTGAACCTGAAGATGCCTGCGCAATGACACTTTCAATAAAAGCTAACAGGCCAGTTGAGCTTGAGAGTGTAGGTCTTTTTGCAGACGGTGTTGCGGTAAGAAAAGTAGGAGAAAAGACGTTCTCGATTTGTAAAAAAAATGTTGATGAAATGGTTACGGTAAATACTGATGAAATCTGTGCAGCTATAAAAGATGTTTTCGAAGATACAAGATCAATACTTGAACCAGCAGGTGCATTATCTATTGCTGGTTTAAAGAAACATGTTGTTAATAATCAGTTAAAAAATAATAACCTAGTAGCAATAGCTTGTGGAGCAAATATGAATTTTGAGCGACTAAGATTTGTAGCAGAAAGGGCTGAGTTAGGGGAAGAAAAAGAAGCAATGATTGCAGTAGGAATACCAGAAAAAGCAGGTAGTTTAAAACTTTTATGTGAAACACTTGGATCACGAAGTTTAACTGAATTTAGTTACAGAATGTCAGAAGGTAAAACTGCTCAAATATTTATGGGTGTAGAAGTCTCGAATATTGATGATAGAGAATTATTAATCGCTGAGATTAAAAGAAAGGGTTTTGATTGTCATGATTTAAGTAATGATGAATTATCAAAAGTTCATCTCAGACATATGGTTGGTGGCAGGCTCCCAAGATCAATAAATCAAATATCTAAAGGAGAATACAGAGAATTACTATATAGATTTGAATTTCCTGAAAGACCTGGAGCCTTAATGAGATTTGTTAACTCTATGAGACCAGAGTGGACAATAAGCATTTTTCATTATCGAAACCATGGCGCTGATACTGGAAGAATTGTGATAGGAGTACTAGTAAACGATTGTGACATTGCAGCTTGGAATGAATTTGTCCAAAAAATAGGTTACAAAAGTTGGAAAGAAACCGATAATCCAGCATATAAATTGTTTTTAGGTGCAGAGTTTAATTAGACACGGTAATTTTGGATATAAAGAATAAAAAATTCTTAATTACAAAGTTATGATTGAGAGCATACAAATTTCGTTACCGGCGAAGATTGAGGCAATCCTTTATCTCAAAGGAAGACCAACATCATCAAAAGAGATGGCTGATTTACTGCAAAAAGATATTGCTGAAATAGAAAAAGCACTTTGGGAACTTAAGGCTGGATATGCTCAGCGTGACACTTCTTTAGAAATAAACGAAGACAAAAATTATTACAGCTTAGAGTTAAGGCAAGGACTAGGTGAATTGGTTCAGGATCTCCTTCCAGCAGATTTATCGATTGCAACATTAAGAACATTGGCGACTGTTGCACTTAAGAAAAAAATACTCCAATCAGAATTGGTTGATCTCAGAGGTTCCGGCGCCTACGATCACATTAAAGAACTTGTAGACAAAAACTTCGTTGAAAGAAGGCGGCAAAAGGATGGACGCTCGTACTGGCTAACTCTCTCAGAAAAATTTCATCAAACATTTTCTGTATTACCAGAACCAGATCAAGCAGAAGACAAAAAAGCAGCGTAATATAGTACAAAAATTTAAGACTGATGGGTTACGAAATTATTCCAACAATTCTTCTTGTACTTTTAAAAACGCTTGGGATTTATTCAACAATATTGATCATTAGGGTTTTGCTGACCTGGTTCCCAAATCTTGATATGAGTAATCCCATTCTAGTGAATTTATGTGCCATAACTGATCCTTACTTAAATTTTTTCAGAGGGATTATTCCTCCATTAGGAGGCTTAGACTTATCTCCTATTTTAGCTTTTGTAGTTATCAGAGTTGTTCAAGGAATTCTTGGTAATGCGGCTGCATTAGCGATGGGAGGATTTCAAATGTATTGATAATTCAAAATCAACGTTTATCTCCACTGCCTTGGATTTTTCCACGAGATTTTCGGCTATTTAGCTTTTGCAAGTTTGCATTAGCGACTTCTTCCAATTCATATCCCAATTCGCTAGAAAGTTGTGATATGTACCAAAGAACATCCCCTAGTTCAAATTTAATTTCATCCTTACTATCTTTATCAAATATACCCTTTTTATCTCTTAGAATTTTCTTCACTTTGTCAGCGACCTCCCCTGCTTCCCCTACAAGACCTAAAGTTGGATAAATAGCATTAGTTCCAACATCAGGATAAAGAGCTGTCTTACGAGATTCTCTTTGATAATCATTTAATTCCATGTTTATTCTCTTAAAAAAGCAAAGATGACAAATAAAACACAATCAGATGTTAGTTTTTTGTTATCACAAGTCACATAAATGACAATACTCGACCTAGCTAGAAGGACCAAAATCGTTGCCACAATAGGGCCCGCCACTGAGAGTGCGAGTCAAATAACTAAGTTAGTAGAAGCTGGTGCAACTACCTTCCGACTAAATTTTAGTCATGGAGATCATGCTGAACATGCTGAAAGAATAAAAACAATTAGACAAGTTTCAGATGATTTAGGTATCCACATAGGAATCCTTCAAGATCTTCAGGGACCAAAAATTAGACTTGGAAGATTTAAAAACGGTCCTGTGAATGTTAAAAATGGAGAGAAGTTTATTCTCACATCAAAAAATATCGACTGTAATAAGGATCAAGCAAATGTAACTTATGAGAAACTAGCTGAAGAAGTAACAGTTGGGAATCGGATTCTTTTAGACGACGGAAGGGTAGAAATGAAAGTTGAAGAAGTTGATCTAAAAGAACAAAGATTAATTTGCTCAATAACTGTAGGGGGAGTTCTTTCTAACAATAAAGGGGTAAATTTCCCTGATGTTCAGTTGTCGATCAGGGCATTAACAGAAAAAGATAAAGAAGATTTAGAATTTGGCTTAAAACAAGGTGTTGATTGGGTAGCGCTTAGTTTTGTGAGAAACCCATCAGACCTAATAGAAATAAAGGATCTAATAAGAAATCATGGTTTTGACACTCCTGTAGTTGCCAAAATAGAAAAATTTGAAGCTATTGATCAAATCGATGCTGTTTTAAAACTTTCCGATGGAGTGATGGTGGCTAGGGGTGATCTTGGTGTAGAGATGCCAGCAGAGGAAGTTCCATTACTACAAAAACAACTAATTAAAAAAGCCAATAGTCTTGGAATACCAATTATTACAGCCACTCAAATGCTTGATTCAATGGCCTCAAGCCCAAGGCCTACGAGAGCTGAGGTAAGTGATGTGGCAAATGCGATACTTGATGGTACAGATGCTGTAATGCTCTCCAATGAAACCGCCGTAGGTGATTATCCAATTGAGGCAGTAGCAACTATGGCCACTATTGCGAAAAGAATAGAAAGAGATTATCCACAGAAAGCACTAGAAAGTCATCTTCCAAGCACTATTCCAAATGCAATTAGCGCAGCCGTGAGTAGTATTGCTAGACAAATAAATGCGGCGGCAATAATTCCTCTAACAAAGAGTGGTGCTACAGCTAAAAACGTAAGTAAATTTAGACCTGCGACTCCAGTATTAGCAGTTACAAACGAAAAGAGTGTTGCAAGCACACTTCAGCTTGTATGGGGAGTTACACCACTACTTATAGAGAATCAAACAAGCACATCAAAAACATTTGATGATGCTATGGCTATGGCAAAAGAAATGAACATCCTAAAGCAAGGAGATCTGGTAGTTGAAACAGCAGGAACATTGTCAGGAGTAAGTGGGTCAACAGACTTGATAAAAGTTGGCATAGTTAGTTCAGAAAATGAAAATGAATCTCTTTTTATCTAAAAACATATGAAAAGAAAACTCCCGCTTGCTGAAACCTCGGGAATGGCGATAAAGAATCTTAAATCTAATAAATTTAGAAGCCTATTAACAATGCTTGGAATAGTCATTGGGAATGCTTCTGTGATAACACTTGTAGGTGTAGGGAAAGGTGCACAAAATCTTGCGGAAAACCAGTTAAGCAATCTAGGTGCGAATGTATTGTTTGTAGTGCCTGGAAATAATGACACAAGAAGAAGAGGAGTTGCTTTTCCAAAGAACCTCGTTCTGAAAGATGCAAAAGCAATAGAAGAACAAGTTCCTACTGTTAAAAGAGTTGCTCCACAAATCTCATCAAATGAAGTAATTCAAATTGGTGCTAAAAGTACAAGTAGTTCTATTTCTGGAGTTACAAGAGATTTCTTAATTGTAAGAAGCTTTGAAATAGCTAAAGGTCGTTTCATTAATGATCAAGATACAAAAGGAGCTAAGAACGTAGTGGTTATTGGCCCCGATCTTGAAGAGAAATTATTTAATGACAAAGAAGGTTTGGGTAAGAGGATAAGAATAAAAGATCAGTCTTTTGAAATTGTGGGAGTGATGAAACCTAAAGGTGCTGTATTTGGAAATAATCAAGATGAAAATGCATACATTCCTATCTCAACAATGGTCAGCAGAATTACTGGTAAAGATCCAACATATGGGGTAAGTCTAAGTTTCATCAGTGTTGAGGCAATAAATGAAAAATCAACAAAAGCTGCAAAATTCCAAATAACAAACTTATTAAGACAAAGACATAAAATAATTAGAGATGATGATTTTGCTGTTAGATCTCAAAAAGATGCTTTACAAATAGTCTCAACCATTACGGGGGGGTTAACATTAATGCTCGCTGCAATAGGAGGTATATCATTATTAGTTGGTGGGATAGGTATTATGAATATTATGTTGGTATCTGTAAGCGAAAGAACTGAAGAAATAGGCCTTAGGAAAGCACTAGGAGCAAGAAGACTTGATATATCAACACAATTCCTTATTGAATCATTAATACTTTCGAGTCTAGGTGGAATAGTAGGAACCGGTTTAGGACTATCGACTGTAAAAATTGTAGCAATATTGACACCTTTACCTGCAACAATTGGTTTGGGTACTGTCTTTATAACAGTTATAATTTCCGGTACAATAGGTTTAACTTTTGGTGTTCTGCCAGCAAAAAGAGCAGCAAAACTAGATCCAATAACCGCACTTAGAAGTTTATAAATAGTCTTTTTTTATAATAAATATTAAATATTTTGTTGAACTTTAAAAAATTATTTTTGAAACTTTCTGAGAAAGTGGTGAAAATATCCAACAGAAAGGGGCATTACACCATTAGAATCATTCGAAAGTTTTAAGGAATTATGGATAAAAAATGGAAAATTATAGCTCTTTGGGTGCTCCCCATAACAATTGTGGTTCTAATTACTTGGCAAATTCTTGGCTCTGCAACAAATACTCAAGTCAGTCAAACCAATACATCTAATCCATCAAGAAATGCACCTGTTGCAAAGATCAGTTATGGACGTTTTCTTGATTATGTAAAAGCGGGAAGAGTAACTTCTGTTGACATCTACGACGGTGGGAGGAATGCAATCGTAGAGTCAGTTGATCCAGAAATTGATAACAGAGTTCAGCGGTTAAGAGTTGATCTGCCAGGATTAGCGCCTGAATTAGTTTCCTCACTAAAAGAAGAGGGAATAAGCTTTGACATTCATCCACCTAAAACCGCTCCTGCTGGAGTAGGAGTTCTAGGGAATTTACTTTTCCCAATTATTCTAATCGGGGGATTGATTCTTCTTTCAAGAAGATCTAATTCAATGCCAGGTGGTCCTGGACAAGCAATGCAATTTGGCAAAACAAAGGCAAGATTTGCCATGGAAGCTGAAACTGGTGTCAAATTCGATGATGTAGCAGGTGTTAATGAAGCCAAAAAAGATTTAGAGGAAGTAGTCACTTTCCTTAAGCAGCCTGAAAGGTTTACATCTGTTGGAGCTCAAATACCAAGAGGTGTTTTGCTAGTAGGACCTCCTGGAACCGGAAAAACGCTTTTAGCGAAGGCAATTGCCGGAGAAGCAGATGTACCTTTCTTTTCCCTTTCGGGCTCAGAATTTGTAGAAATGTTTGTAGGTGTAGGAGCGAGTCGTGTCAGAGATTTGTTTAAAAGAGCTAAAGAAAATAGTCCTTGCTTAATTTTTATAGATGAAATTGATGCAGTGGGTAGACAGAGAGGTGCCGGAATCGGAGGAGGAAACGATGAAAGAGAACAAACACTCAATCAACTTCTGACCGAGATGGATGGATTTGAAGGTAATAGTGGAATTATCATCATTGCAGCAACAAATAGACCTGATGTACTTGACTCAGCATTGATGAGGCCAGGTAGATTTGATAGACAAGTAACAGTAGACGCACCAGACATAACAGGAAGATTATCTATTCTTAAAGTTCACTCCAGAAATAAAAAATTAGAAAAGGATTTAACTTTAGAAAGTATCGCTAGAAGAACGCCTGGTTTTACAGGAGCAGACCTTGCCAATTTACTTAACGAAGCAGCTATTTTAACAGCCAGAAGAAGAAAGGATCATATAGGCCTTTCAGAAATAGATGATGCAGTTGATCGAATTATCGCAGGAATGGAAGGTCAACCGTTAGTTGACGGAAGAAGTAAACGACTAATCGCTTATCATGAAGTTGGTCATGCCTTAATAGGTTCGCTAGTAAAAGATCATGACCCAGTACAAAAAGTTACTGTTATACCTAGAGGTCAAGCAAAAGGATTGACCTGGTTCTCTCCAGATGAT
Organism: Prochlorococcus sp. AG-402-M18; assembly: GCA_003216595.1. Lineage (GTDB taxonomy): Bacteria > Cyanobacteriota > Cyanobacteriia > PCC-6307 > Cyanobiaceae > Prochlorococcus_B. The sequence continues at coordinate 135,419 of QCIQ01000001.1, read as the reverse complement.
GATCAGGCTTTAATAAGTAGGTCTCAATTGAAAGCGAGAATTATGGGAGCATTAGGTGGAAGAGCTGCAGAAGATATTATTTTTGGAAGAGAAGAAGTAACAACCGGTGCAGGTGGAGATGTGCAGCAGGTAGCCTCTATGGCACGTCAGATGGTTACTAGATTTGGGATGAGCAGTCTTGGTCCTGTCTCTTTAGAAGGAGATAGTCAAGAAGTTTTTGTTGGAAGAAGTCTGATGAATACCTCTGATATATCAGATGAAATTTCAAAGCAAATTGATGAGCAGGTTAGAAAAATAGTTAAACAGTGTTATAAAGAAACACTTGAACTAGTTGCTGAAAATAGATCTGCTATGGATAAATTAGTTGATATATTAATAGAAAAGGAAACTATGGATGGAGAAGAGTTTTGTAAAATTTTATCTGAATACACAGTTGTTCCTGAAAAAGACAGATTCATACCAGTTTTACAAGATCAAAAATAAAACTTAAATTGAATTTATTTGTCGCTGCTTGTTAAAGACATTATCAATAATTCCATATTCGATAGCTTCAGTTGGAGACATATAAAAATCCCTATCTGTATCCTCCTTAATTCTTTCAATAGGTTGACCAGTTCTTTCAGATAATTCTTTGTTTAATTTATCTTTTATAAACAATATTTCATCAGCTTGGATCCTTATATCACTAGCTTGACCTCTTGCACCTCCCAGTGGTTGATGAATCATTATTCTTGAATGTAGCAAGCTACTTCTCTTTCCTTTTGCCCCTGCACAAAGTAAAAAGGCTCCCATACTTGCCGCAAGGCCAACGCAAACGGTATGTATATCAGGTTTTACATGTTGCATTGTGTCAAAGATACCAAGGCCATCATAAACAGATCCTCCTGGAGAATTGATATAGAGAAAAATATCTTTCTCAGGATCATCTGCCTCTAGGAAAAGAAGCTGAGCAACAATTCTGTTAGCAGAATCACTTGTAACTGGTTCACCCAAGAAAACTATTCTTTCTCTTAATAGCCTTGAATAAATATCAAAGGCTCTTTCTCCTCTTCCAGATTCTTCAATAACTATTGGGATCATTTAACTATTAATAATGGTCGGTTTTCATGATCCTAGCTAAGTCGCGGGGTAAGCTAAGGTCTCTTAAGAATTATCTAGGTTTGGCATTGAGCGTTAGAGCAACAATTTCAGACAGCAAATCTGATTTCCATAAGGAATTTCCTTATGTCATACCGCCAATTTATAGAAAACTTGCAGATGAACTTCTAGTGGAACTTCACCTGCTGAGTCATCAGAAAAACTTTAAGAAAGACTCAATTTTTGCTACCGGATTAAAAGAAATATTTAGTCAATTTACTTGTGGGTATAAACCTAGCGAACACATTACTAAGCTTTTTCAGGCAATATGTAATTGTAATGGTTTTAACCCAACTGAAATAAACAACTCCTCAGAAGAGTTATTGAGTAAGGTAAAAAAATTCACAAATGAAGATCTAAGCTCATTTCTATCACAACTAAATAAAGATAATAAAGACAATAACTATTACAGTCGTATCAATGCCATAGGTATATATAAGTTAGTTATTGAAATGCCATCATTCAAGGATGGAAAAGAAGAAGATATCAATAAAGAAATAAATAATATTTCAGAATCACTTGGTTACCAATACTCACGGGTTGAAAAAGACATAAGTATGTATAAATCAAATATTGAGAAGATGAAACAAGCATTAGAAATTATCGCTTTAAACCTAAAATCCAAATAAAATTAGAAATCAGTTCTTTCTTCTTTTATCTTTCCAATCAATATAGCTAATGTATATCACACCTATTGTGATAAAAGAAAGTAGTGAAACAGAGAAAAAAGATAGGAAACTATAGAGATTAAAGTCTATAGGCATCGGTATAACTAAATATCGATAGAGCCATCACCATTTCTACCCCAAACCACCATAGCAATTGAAAAAGTGAAAATAGCAGCTAGGGAAGCCCAACCTAAGGTAAAGATCATGACTAGAATTATTTTCTAAATTATAACTTATTAAAAAGGTTTAATTTGTGTACTGCTAGAGAAATCAAAAGCAATTAAGAAATCAGACAAAAACACTAGAAAAATGGGACGACTTGTTCAAAATCACAGCACACATATAGAAGGACTAATAAAATGGTTGAAAAAAATTGCAGCAAGTGAAAGGGTAAAAACAGTTACACCTGCTTCGCTGTCAAAGACTAATGGAAGAGGTCAAAATCTGGGTCTAAAAATTACGGTCAAAACTAATGAAGGTTATAAGCTGCTAGCAAGGAAAGGAAAACTTGTTCAAGAGGTCTTTCTGGTTACAAGCATGGATGAGAGTGAACTTATAGAAATAATTCAAAGAACTAATCCAATGTCTTCTCGGAAAAAGAAAGGTTGTTAGATGAAGTCTGACTAGAATAGGTGGATTTATTTTGCTTAGATACAGTTTCAGAAAGTTCTCTTATGATATCTTCTTTAATCAAATTCATTGCGGAATCAATTTCGAATAGGTTATCAGCCATAGAAATAGTAATTTTAGTTAAGATAATTCTTAAAGGTAAAATAGCTCTATTAATTAATAAAGAAATCGGATTTGTATAAAGTAAAAACAATACAACTTAAAACTAATAAAAAGTTAAAATTTTATCAAATGAAAATTAGATAAAAATCATGAAAATTAAAGATTAAAAAAATAGCTATTGACTAAGGCAAATCAAAGGATTTAAAAAGATCCTATATTTAAACTTTGAAATCATTATAGCTCATATTCATTTTTAAATTTATCTAAATTAGTCAAATATAGTTGATGAAGGTTAGTAGTTTCATCATTGAAACCAACTTCCCTATACATTTGTTCAAGTGACATATAGGCGCTCATTACAGGAAAAAAAGCAGTTTTATATTCTTCCTGTATATCATCCTCATCTATATCATGAATTATAGCTGTAATTAATTCAATTTGCTTCTTAGCTAATGAAATGTTTTTCTCTAATTCAGGACTAAGTTTACGTCTTCTTTTTGCCATTGAATACAATTCATCCTCAAAAATAATACACTATTTTTAATAGAAAAATCAATCAAAGGAGGATGGGAAATAGAAAATCATAGGAATAAGAGTAAATACTCATAAAAGTTTTAGATGAGTGTTCCATTTTTATAAAAATGGGATATATTTTACTTGGTACAATATTGATGTGATAAAAGCCCAAGACATAGTTTATTAAAGGGCTAAAACATCTAACTTTAACTATGAAAAGTAATTCAAATAAAAATCAAACAAAACTGCCATGGTGGGTTGAACTGTTATTTGTTCAAATCGGATTACCTGACTCATGGCTCTCTAAATATCTTAAGAAGAAAAAAGAAGCGGCAATTTTTATTAATGAAAATAAAAAATACATAGCATATTCCGCAATCTTAATTGCAGGACTATTATATATATACCCAATAGTAAGGTATACATCTTCAAGTGCCTCATGCATAGATAACACTACAAAGTATCTAAAATCAAATAAAAAATATAGATCTCAAAATGAAATGGACATAAATTCTCTAGCAGTTGGATATTGTCATGGCGGATCCTTGCCGGAATAATCACCTATTCTTCATTTAGACCTAGTACCATCAATATCATATGTTGGAGGTTGATCAGGAGCCTTGCCTTCAAGTAAAGGAATCAATTTAGAAACAAACCTCCCCATGACTGGAACCCAAAATCTAACATAAGCGGTTTTAAGTATTTTCTTCATTTTTATTTTAAAATAATACTATTAATATAATATTATTTACTAATATTCATTAATAATAAGTGATTGTCAAATTTTTTAACAGGAATAAACAACTGCTGTACATCAAGTTTCTCTAAGGAATTGCTATTAGAAGTAATTACATACTTATAATTAGTAATTACATCGAAATTATCTACAACCTTAGAGGAAGGCAAATAATATGACAATAAAGTTTGGGTCTTACTGGAAACGCTGAATAAGTAAATGGTATTAGATTTTATAATTGATGATACAACCTCGTCCTTTAAGAACAGCTTTGTTTTAGAATTAGGATTGCCAAGTACGCCGAAGTTAAACAATAATGATAAGGTAATATATTGAGGTATAACTATATTATAAAAGATATTAATTAAATTAGAACTAAGTTGTTTAATGTCAAATAGAAATCTAATTGATGATAAATAAGATAGAATTAGAAATGAAGTAAGGATATAAACTATTAACGGACTTCCATAAGAATACTGAAAAAAGAAGTCTTTATAACTAAAAAGAGCAAACAAGAGAATAGAGGAAAGAAATATAAATATCATGAATAAAAGATATCTAATGGTATTACTTGATATGGAATATCTAAATGAATTAGATGTTAAGTAAGTCGAGAAGATTAAGGATAAAGAGGGTAATAGAAAAAGATAGTAATGTGGATATGAAGTAGACATACATAATAATAAAATTAAAGATAAAAGAGGGTAATAATAGGTCAATAATGGATAACTGATCTTAATATTCGATCTAGTAAAAATAAGAAGAATAAATATTAATAATCCAATCGGAAATGTAAAATAAAGAAAATTAACAGGAACTAATATTAAATTATCAAAATTGTTTCCGCCAATTGCTTGTTTTTTTGCAAAATCAAAAAGGGAAGTAATTCCTATTATTCCAAACTTTTTAAATGAAAAATAAAAATTAAGACAGGTTGGGAAAGAGCCAATGAATATACCAGCAAAAAAATATATTTTAGTTATATATTCTTTTCTAAATAAATTAAAATAAATAAAGGGTGTTAGTCCTATAAGAGGAACAAAAGCCATATAACTTCTAATAAAAAAAGAAGTAGAAATGAAAAGACCAGACAAAAATATATAAAAATATTGTCTTATATATTCTGATGAATCTAGAAAGTTAAGGAAAAATAAAATAACTAAAAGAATGCAAAGAACGAATAGAATATCTGGACTAGCGTATCTAGAATATTGAATCCATAAAGGCATTGATGATAGCGAGAATACAGAAATCAATGCAGTCTTTTTATTTGTGATTTTTAATGCAATTAAATATGAGCTAATGAGGCAAAGGAAAGAAGAAAGAATACTTGGCAATCTTAAAGCAAGTTCACTATTTCCAAATAACCTTATAGATAATGCTATAAACCAATAACTTCCTAATGTCTTATGGTGAGGAGATGAGAATAGAGGGGAGAACCAATTATCAGACAACTCAATCAATCTTGCTCTTCTAGCGTAAAGTCCTTCATCATGAGCGACGAGACTTTGTGTAGAATGATCTATAAGGAAATAAAAAGATATAAAAAAAAGAATAAAAATGAAAGGTACAATAATTAATTTATTTTTTAATAAAAATTTTTTAAATCCTACATTATTATTCTTAAAGTTAATAATATTAGATCGAAGAATTTGCATAGTCGAATATGATCAGAAATTCATAAGTTCAATTATAATGAACTACATTTAAACCAAATTATATCCCTAAGAATTTGATTTGGGAATCTAACATAACTATGAATTAATAACATCATGTATAATAAAAGATATTAAGACTTATAAAACATGGCAACCGCTAAGGAAAAGAAGGAAGAAGTAAAAGCATCTCTCAAGATATTACGATCTGAACTGAGAAAAATGCATTTAGGAGTAACTGAAGAACTAGCACTCCCAGAACCAACAGAAGTAAAAAAATTAATGACTCAAATGGAGGAGCTATTGGTAGTAATTGAACCAAAGTCATCTAGAAAAGCAAAAAAGTAAAGAAATCACCCATTTGTTTTTAAATTAGAGCACAACTATTAAAATAAACATTTATAGCATCAAAATCTATTATTTAAGACTTATTAATTTTTTTAAAAAGTGTGGGGCTTGTTATTAATATTGTTATCGCCAATGGATGTTCTGTAACTGTATAAAAAAGAGTCGACAAAGTGAAAAAATCTATTAGGATTCGAAGGTCAATTCTTAAATCATATATTGAAAGTGTAATAAGAAGAATTTGTAACCAATTATATTTTATATAAATAAATAATCTATCAATTGAAATGAAGCACATGTTTAATCAATCAAACTCTTTATTGCTTGTTATTGATAACAATGAAGGAGCTAAAGCTATACTTGACCACGAACCTGTTATGACGCCGATCACCAGGGCGAATGCAAACCAATACAATGTTGATCCTCCCCAGATCAATATGCATATTAATGGGAGTAGTGTCGTTAAACTTGTATACAGTGTCCTTGTTAATGTTGCGCCAACAGCTTTATCAATCTGATATTTAAAACTTAATTCATTCTCTATTAAACCTTTTTCTCTTATCCTATCAAAAACAACAACAGTATTGTTTACTGAATAGCCTGCAATAGTCAAAAGAGAAACAGCAAATAAAGAATCTACCTCTACATTAAAGAAATATCCCAGCCATGCAAATACACCACAAACAATAAGTATGTCATGCAAAAGAGCAAATAAAGCTAAGAATGAGTATCTTCGATCATATCTAAAGTTAATATATAAAGCGATTCCAAAGAAAGCAAATAATAATGAAATTAAACTACTTTTAAGTAACTGAGTCCCAAGACTTGGACCAATAATTTCCACTGAGGTATTTTCATTGTTAAATGGACCAAATGATTTATCAACCTCGGCCACTACAGAATTAGATTGAGCAGAGGATAAAAATGGCAACCTAATTGATATTAGTTTTGAATTATCGAGTAATTGTATTTGTGAATTACTTAAATTAGGAGATGTATTTGAATTAAACTTCTTATCCTGATTGTTTAGAGCGATTATATTGTTAGATATCTCACTTGTATTTAATGTAATACAATCCCCTGTACAGCTCCTCTCTAAAGTTATTTGTGTTCCACCGGTATAATCTAAACCAAGGTTTAAAGGGGCCTTTATATAAGGACTTTTAAGGGAAATTAGCATTCCAATTATTGATATTAAGCATAAAGAGAATGAAACAAACCAAACAATTTTTCTATTTTTATAGAGTTGAAAATTAAAATTAGATTTCATAATTTTGTTAAATTAGTTGTTATTAAATGGTCTTAGTTGGAGATGGAATCTGATTAGGATTTATAAAGTTAGAAATTTTTCTAAGGCCTTGATAACTCATTAGGAACTTCAATATTGCCTTTGTACATGTTAAAGCCGTAAACAAGCTCAAAACAACCCCAATACCCAATGTAGCTGCAAAACCTTTAACAAATCCAGTGCCCAAATAAAATAAAGCAATACAGCTTATTAAAGTAGTTAAATGACCATCAATTATAGATGAAAAAGCATTTTTAAAACTGGCATCTATTGAACGAATCAAGGTATTTCCATTGCGTAATTCTTCCTTTAATCTTTCAAAAATAAGGACATTAGCATCAACAGCCATTCCAATGCTTAAAATAAATCCAGCGATACCCGGAAGAGTAAGAGTTACGGGGAGTAGTGCATAGATAGAAAGTGTGAATAACGAATAAAAAGACAATGCCAGCACAGCAACAAATCCGGCTAGTTTATATATAAAGATCATAAAAAAACCTACAAAAAGCAAACCTGTTAGGGCAGCAAAAAGACTTAGGCGAATATTTTGAGTCCCTAGAGAAGGGCCTATTGTTCTTATTTGGATAATATCAATAGGTAGAGGCAAAGCACCTCCCCTTAATTGAACTTCTAAATCTCTAGCGTCATCAGCGTTAAAATTTCCACTTATAGTCGCGGCACCACCAGTTATACCGGCTGTTTCGAATTGCTTACCAACACTAGCCTCGCTATACGAAATCCCATCAATAACAATTCCAAGCAATCTAGAGGTACCAGCAATAGATTTTGTAAGATCTGCAAATAATTCTCCTCCCTCGTTATTGAAGCTTAAAGTGACTTCCCAATTATTTGTATTTTGATCTTGTCTTCTACCTGCATTTGTCAAATATTGCCCTGTTAACGATGTTGGTTCGAACAGACTAGCTATGTCAGAACTTATTTTATTCCTTAGAAGATTAAATTGAGAAACATCTAATATCTGCTCAGATTGAATATTATATTTTTCAAATAACTGATTAATTTCATTGTTAATATTTATCTCTTTTATCAATTGACCTGAATTATTATTCTCTTCTAATAATTTAATAATAGATTCAACGCTATTTCGTTGATTTTGTAAATCTCTCAATTGAGCATCTGTACCATTTCTCTGAATTCTGAATTCTAATAGAGCAGTTTCTCCTAAAACCTTCGCTGCACCAGAAGGATCTTGTTCCCCAGGAAGTTCTAATAACAATTGATTTGTTCCAATAGTTTGAAGTTGAGAATCAGAAACTCCCAATCCGTTTACCCTCTTATCAAGAACAGCCTTAACTCCTTCGATTTCATTGGGGGTGATTTTAGTAATTTCCTGAGTAGGCTTAACCTCTAGAGTTAGTTGACTACCTCCGCGAAGATCCAAACCTAATTGAAAAGGTATATTTTTGCATATAAAAATACTTAATACTGCCAAAATGATAACGACAAGGAACCAATAATTCTTTCTGCCCATTATTAATCTAATCCACCATTATTAATAATTTTTTCAGCAGCTTCTACTATCTGATGAGGCTGAATAATAGTTAAATTTTCTAAATTACCATTATATGGAGTTGGAATATCCTGACTGCTCAAACGTACAGGAGGAGAATCCAAATCATCGAAGCAATTCTCAGTAATTAAAGACATCAATTCAGCAGCTATGCCACCTGTTTTCATACATTCTTCAACAATAATAACTCTATGTGTTTTTTTTATTGATTTAGAAATTGTATCCATATCAAAAGGTTTAAGACTTATTAAATCAATCAATTCAACATCAATTCCTTTACCTTCAAGAAGCTCGACTGCTTTTAAGCAGTGGTGACGCATTCTTGAATAGGTCAAGATTGTAATGTCACTTCCTTGCTTTACAAGATCGGCTTGATCTAGAGCGCAGACATAGTCGCCCTCAGGCAGCTCTTCTATAAGGTTATACAAAAGAACATGTTCAAAGAAAAGTACCGGATTATTGTCCCTAATAGCAGCCTTCATTAGGCCTTTAGCATTGGTAGGAGTACTACAAGCAACAATTTTTATACCAGGAACTGCATGAAAATATGCTTCAAGTCTTTGACTGTGTTCTGCGCCTAATTGTCTTCCAACGCCACCAGGGCCTCTAACAACTGTTGGAATAGTAAAATTTCCACCGCTTGTGTATCTAAGCATTCCCATGTTGTTAGAAATTTGATTAAAAGCAAGCAATAAAAACCCCATATTCATACCTTCCACAATTGGTCTTAAACCTGTCATAGCTGCACCAACAGCCATACCAGTAAAACTATTTTCAGCGATTGGTGTATCTAAGACTCTCAACTCTCCATATTTTTCGTATAAATCTTTTGTAACTTTATAAGATCCGCCATATTGTCCAACATCCTCGCCCATTACGCAGACCAAGGGATCTCTGTCCATTTCTTCATCAATTGCTTCACGAAGAGCGTTAAATAAAAGAGTCCCTTTCACAGCATTAACAGATCGTCCGGATTACCGGTTTGTTATTCCAAACTATCTCAAACAGTGCCTAATTACCCACCTGCAGCAAAAGTCGATAACAGCAATATGGAAAGCAACATCCCAGGAGAGAGTAATAAAACAAGAAGTCCTAAATCATGAAGAGTCATAAAAAAATCTATATATGACAGTTAATATTTAAATATTAGTCTATTTTCTCCTTATTGCCTTCGATCAAACTTCGAATAAATACTAAAAACAAACCCACTCCAATAAAACCAAATGTAAAAGTTGAAAGAAAGCTAATTCCAATAATTAGTGTTTTAAAACCCGAAGCAATACTCTGGGCAATTGGTGAAGAATAATTAGGAGTATGAATAGAAAAATATAAAACTATTTTTTTACTAATAAAAAGGCTTAAGAAACTAAAAGATAAACTCGTAATCGCACCTGAAAGAAAGCTTAAGGGGCCTTTCTTTTGTTCAGAGCTAGTATTATCTATAGGACTTGCTGAAGAATTAGCTAACTCTTCAGAATCATTTTTAAACCCATTACTAGGTGAATTCATTTCTTAATTCAACTCCATGAGACATCATTGAACATGCCCAAGCTGATAAACCAGCCCTTTCAAATTCATTAACATGTTCTTTTAATACTTTATTTGCTTGGTCATAATTTTGAAACAAGGCAAAACAACTAGGTCCAGAACCACTCATTGAAACGAGTCGGGAATAAGGTAAACGAGACAATATATTTAATGACTTTTCAACCTCTGGTGTCATAGGGCGAACGATTTTTTGTAAATCATTTATTATTTCTTTACGATTATCGAATAGCGACTGATCAGACCAGTCATTAGATCTGATGAAGTTTCTCTTGATTTCAAAATCACAATCATCTTCAAGATAGCTATCACCATATTGTTCTTTATAAGTTTTGTATGCAACTGGAGTAGAAACTTGTATTAACGGGTCTTTTACCAAAATAAGACCCAAGTCAAACCGATCATATTTTAATTTTTCTAAAATTTCACCTCTACCAAAACATATCTGCCTACCACCTGATATACAAAAAGGTATATCTGAACCTATTTCTTTTGATAAGTTCTCTAATTCCTCAATCTTAAGATTTAACTTCCAGAGTTTATTCAATCCAACAAATGTTGCGGCTGCATCTGTAGATCCACCAGCCAATCCTGCCCCAATAGGGATATTTTTTTTTAGTTCAATATCAACACCTAATTGTTTATTTCCTACTTTATTTCTCAACAGATGTGCAGCTCTTATTATGAGATTATCTTCACCATTACTAATCTCTTTATTATTAGATTTAAGTGTAATATTATTATCTGAACTTTCTATCATCTTCAATTGATCACTTAAACTAATACTTTGCATGACCATTGCTAATTCATGAAAGCCATCGGTCCTAATACCTAAAACCTCTAAATGTAGATTAATTTTTGCATGTGCTTCTGCAATAAGAAAATCTTTATTTGCTTTGGAAGGGACCATTTTCGATAACACAAGTTTCTTTTAAAGCTTTTGCCAAGGCGAACCAATTGGAAGGTGAAATTTCCTGTGGTCTTTGATCAAGACTAATACCTCTGTAGGCGAAAAATTCCTTTATTTGATCGTTGGAAGTAACAAAACTTCCAATCGTGTTTCGTAACTTCTTTCTTCTACCAGCAAAAGCATGTTTTAAAAGTTTCTCTAATAAATTACCTATTACATAAAATCCTGGCTCATTAGATACAAAGGGCTCAATAATGACTACTTTGGAATCTACCTTAGGTGCGGGTTGAAAACATTTAGAAGGCACATCGCATACGTCCTTACATTTTGCTAGAAGCTGAATCCGTACACTTAAAGCACTAAAATTACTAGTTCCAGGTAAAGCCACAAGTCTTTGTGCAACTTCTTTCTGCATCAATAAAACTAAAGTTTGAAAACTATTTTCAGGTGCTTTTCTTAAGTCACCAATTAATCTTTTTAATAGTGGGCCCGTGATGTTGTAAGGAATATTAGCTACAACTTTGTTGATAGTGAGTCCATTTTCAGCTACCAGTGGGGCAGATAGAATGTCTCCTTCTCTCAAACTAAATTTATTTTGATGACTAAAACGTTTTTTTAAACCAACGACTAAATCTCTATCTAGCTCAACTGCTTGGATGAATCTTGCTTGGGACTCGATTAATTTTTCAGTTAAAGCACCTTTACCTGGACCAATTTCTAATACGCAATCTTCAAGATTCAATTCCGCAGACTTAACTATTTGATCCAAGACGCCCTGATCTTTCAACCAATGCTGTCCAAAGCGTTTTCGAGGAATATGCCTAAAATTATTCAAAGTGTCATCACCCATACGCACAATCTCCAAACCACATTAGAAACGATCACATATTTCACTCAAAAAAAAATAAATTATTTAAAATATACTCACAAGAAGATCTTCAATCAATATACATTTCTAAAATGACCTTTGATAGCCATAGCCTTGAACGTTTAAAAGAGCTAGGACGCAAACTTCCTAAAGAAATATCGAAACCTCAAGCAAATAAATTACAAAATCAAAAAGAAGCAAAAAAACAAAATTTACACCCAGTTGAAATCGAAACTAACCCTGAACAACTTTTTCGAGAGTTGATGGAAATTAGTCCAGATGGAAACGTCCCCCCTCATTTATTAGAAAGACTTAAAAAGCTTGAATCAAATAATGTAAAAATTCCTTCCAATTCAGATCCATATATTAATAAAAATTCTAATGATCTTTCGATTGAAGACTCACTAAACCTTTATACACAATTTCAACAATTTCTCCTTGAAGATGATATCGATTAAAGAAATATTACTTTATGCTTAATATTGCACACTACAAAATCATTGCAATTGGAAAAATAAAAAAAAAGTGGATTCAGGAAGGTATAGAAATGTACTTAAAAAGATTACCTGGCTTAGAAGTTAAAGAAATAAAAGACAGCACACAAATAAAAGAACAATATGCGATCAAAGAAATTATCACCAAAAATCAAACGCTCGTAACTCTTAATGAAAATGGTCAATCCTTCACATCAAAGCAGCTAGCAACAAAACTTCTAAATTCTCACAATCAAAATATTACTTTTGTTATTGGAGGTGCTTCGGGCCTTCCTCATTCCCTCAATAATTCCGCCTCTTGGCAACTAAGTCTCTCACCTTTAACTTTTCCGCATGAAATAGCCCGTCTTCTACTAATAGAACAACTCTACCGTGCAAATACCATTATCCAAGGAGGTCCTTACCACAAGGATTAACACACACGCGCGTGAAAACAGAAGATAGTTCATTTGTACTATAATAGATTGTGTTGGTCACTATCTATGGATTCAAATAGCAATTACGCTTCCTCAAAGGAAGGTTCCTCGACACTATTAATTCCATTAGTAAAAGAAAGTATTTCTGCAGGATTTCCTTCTCCTGCGGAAGACTACATAGAGCTCGGTATCGATCTAAATAAATACTTAATCAAAAATCCAATAAGTACATTCTTTCTACGTGTAAGCGGTAATTCAATGAATAACGCAGGAATTTATAATAATGATTTATTAATAATAGATCGCAGTATCAACCCAAATCCTGGACATATTGTAGTTGCTCTCTTGGATGGAGAATTCACCTTGAAAAGACTTATAAAAAAGCAAGATAATTATTATCTAAAGGCAGATAAAGAAAATTATCCAGCAATAAACTTATATGAATATATAGATATACAAATATGGGGAGTCGCGATTTATTCGATACATGAACTACAAAAACAAACAGTCTAATTATGTCTAAAGTAATACTTCAAATTGATGGGAACAATTTTTATGCATCTTGTGAACAAATGATAGATCCCTCCATAAAAGGAAAAGGCTTAGTTGTACTTTCGAATAATGATGGATGCATAATAGCTCGCAATTCAGAGGCTAGAAAAATGGGAATTCCTATGGGGCAGCCATATTTCAAATTAAAGAATAAGTTGACTCAATTAAATATAGAAGTGAGAAGTTCAAATTACGAGCTTTACGGTGATATAAGTAATCGATTAATGCAGCTACTAAGAAGAAATTGTGAAAACCTAGAAATTTACTCTATAGATGAAGCATTTGGAACTATAAAACGTCCAAAAGGAAAGTGCTTATATCAATGGGGAAAAGATTTAAGAGCTTTAGTTTATCAAAACATAGGAATACCAATATCTATCGGTATTGGTGAGACAAAAGTCCTATCAAAGATTTCTAATCATCTAGCGAAAAAAATAAAAAATAATTCAGGTATATTTGATATAGGTATTATTCAAAATAAAGATCATTATCTTAATCAAATTAAAGTAGATAAAGTTTGGGGTATAGGAAAAAGGATGTCGATATGGCTAAAAAGTAAAGGGATAACAAATGCACGAGAATTTAGAGATATGTCAAGCGAACAAATCAATGGGAAGTATGGTGTAGTTGGTCTACGCATTCAAAATGAATTAAAAGGAAACCTCTGTATCCCTATACAAGAGACCTCACCAGATCGAAAAGAAATTTGCGTAAGCAGGAGTTTTGCATATCCCATTGATAGCCTAGAAGATTTGAGCCAAGCAATCATTAAATATGTTTTAACCGCAAGTGCTAAGTTGAGAAAATACAATCAATTATCATCAGCTATTACAGTTTTTACGAATACAAATACTCATTCAAAAGATTTTTTTAGAAGTGAAGCAACAGGAAAAATAAGCGTTCCAACATCTAACTCAAAAATCATGATTGAAAAAAGTTTATTGCTAACAAAAGAAATTTTTAAACCTTATAAGAAATTTATAAAGGCTGGTGTTACATTGCATAAACTTCAAAGCAACAAATATAAACAAAAACTAATATTTGATACAAAAAATATTCAAAAAGACTTATATCTAAAGAGACTAGATAATGTAATAGATAATATTAATTTGAAAAATGGTATAGATACAATAAATTGGGGATCATCAATGATTGATAAAGAATGGGAACCGAGAAGAAAAAAACTATCTAGTACAAAGACAACAAATATAGAAAATATTCCAACTATATATGCTATTTAGAAGTTAGTATAATATTTAACAATTATGCTACATATTAAGATAGAAATAGATTATTATGATATGTTTAAATAAATAATAATCGTGAAAATGAAAAAATAATGGAGTTCATAGAATTTCTAAATAAAATAGAAGTAGAAATCATACAGATGGTTGAAAAGGCAGGATATAAAACAGCAGAAGATACAAAACTATGTTTATTAAGTGAAAAATATGTAGGCTTTTTAGATAGAAAAGAAAAAGAAATTATCATTTGTACAAGTAACGCAAAGAAGAGAGAGGGCTATACATTACTTAGAAATAAAAATAAGAATAGTTATGACAGGACAGCCTTACATATAAAAAAGGCTTTAAGACATGAGGCTGTTCATGTCGCTCAAGAATGCAATAATGGAAGATTATTAAAAATAGATAGAAAACTATCAATGAACCCATCGAAGATTAATGCATTGAAAGGATCTATAAGAATCTCAGGAGAAGAAGAAAAAGAAAGACAAGCATATATATTAGAAGATAAACCAAGATTAATAAAGAATGAATTGAGAAAATATTGTCTATAAAAATTAGGTAATATTAATTGTCTTTAAGTAATTGAATAGCGTTTAGTTTACTACTGAAAATTAAAACCATTCCTTGATCTATGTATGAAAGACCAACATAGGTCTTAACTGCATGGGAATCCACTAGAGCAGTTCCACAAGTTTCAAATATAAGGACAGGTAGAGTTGTATTAGATCCTTGCATTCTCTGTAGATCGAGAGATTGTCGTACGGCTAAATTTGCATTTACAAGTCCAATTTTATTGATAAAATCTGGCCAAAGTTTATTAGATAAAGAACATTTTTCCAAATTAATACGGGAGGTATTTTTCATCAATAAATAAACTATAAAATACTATTTATAACATCTCTGTTGATCTAAATTTAATATATGTTTCCGCTCTGCATAATAAAGTTGCTGAAAATTTATAGCATCATTATTTAAGTCTTCAAACATTTTAATAACTCTCTGTTCCATATCAGATGAATCAGTAGGCTCTGAATGTTCTTGAACAATAAGAGAGGCAATACAGTTTTCAAGAGTCTGTAATCGTTGAGTACTCCATGCTTCAATTAGATGTCTACAACGTTTTAAAGATTTTTGCTTTTCAAGAGCAGCTAGAGCTCCACGAATAAGCGACTCGGGGTCACTCAATGTTGCCAGACGGAGTTCATTAGCCTCTAGTAAAGGGGTGAGTTTAGTAATGTGTTCATTATCATTGGCTAGAAAGTTATCTAACAAGTATTTAATTAAATCAACATCAGCTAAAATATTGTTTGAATCACTAAAACGATTAATCTTCTCAACGACTTCAGGACCAAACTTATCTTCTTCAATGTTACTTATAGTAGACCATATTGCACGGTGATGATTAATTGCAAAGTCATCTAAGTCCCTTAGGCGAAGTTCATAACGAATAAAAGATCTATAATTAGGGCAGTGAATATAAGTAAAAAGTATATCTGCCTCACTTCTTTCTCTAAGACTAATTTCTTGAGGTTTATCAATTTTTTTAGAGCGACCGTGCCATCTTTGACCACTAATTTGATTACGTAAATCTTCCTCTAGTTGTAGGGCGAATCTACCTTGACCTCCACTAAGACGTTGAGCAACCTTCTGCAAATAATGAGTTCTTATTGCCGTTTGTGGTAACTTACCAAGAAGACTTACTAAGTTGCTAACTGCTTCCTGAAATTGATCAGATTTACTTATATCTAAATCCTTCAAAGATTGATCAATTTGCCAATCCATCCAAAGTGGTGCTTTTACTGCTAATGCTTCATATTCGGATGGAGAATTATCCTTAAGGAACTCATCTGGATCTTTACCTGAAGGTAATTGAAGGACTCTTAAATCTAGCTGACCCTGAATGGCAAGGTTTTCCACCTCACTAATAGCTCTATTAGCAGCACGAATACCAGCTTTATCTGAGTCAAAATTTAAAAGGATCTTTTTACTATCTGTAGCACGAGAGAGAAGCGTGATCTGATTGCGACTTAATGCTGTACCCAAAGAAGCGACAACATTTGTAATACCAGAATCATGAAGTGCCATCACATCAAAATATCCTTCTACTACAAATGCATAATCTTTTTTCCTAATGGAAAGGGTTGATTTATCTAAACCAAAAAGATTTTTACCCTTTTCAAAGATCTCAGTCTCTGGTGAATTTAAATACTTAGGTTCTGAGCCATCAAGACTTCTTCCTCCGAAACCGATAACTCTTTTTTGCCTATCGTGAATAGGAACAATTATACGATTGCGAAATCTGTCATAGAAACCATTACCTCCCTTTCGGGGAACAATCAATCCAGCCGATTCAAGGATTTCGACGCTGACTTTTTCTATATCTACAAAATATTTGAGTAATGAGTCCCAATTATCTGGTGCAAATCCAAGCTCAAAATTAATTAAAGTACCATCACTTAAATTACGTTTATTCTTAAGATAATTAAGAGCATTTTCTCCATCTTTAGAATTTAATTGATTTCTAAACCAACCAGTAGCGATTTTTAAAACACGATAAAGAGTCTCTCTACGTGAAAGCTGTTGCTTGAGTCTTTCTTGTTGAGGTCCTTCAACCGTATCAATCGGAACCTGATATTTCTTAGCCAGTTCAAGAACAACATCACTAAAACTTTGTCTCTGAAACTCCATTAGAAATTTAATGGCATTTCCACCAGCCCCACATGAAAAACAATAATAAAATTGCTTGCCAGGAATCACTGACATTGAAGGTTTACTATCATCATGAAAAGGACATATTCCTACGTATTCTTTACCTTTTTTCTTTAATACGACGTGCTCAGCAACTACATCAACAATATCTACACGCTCTTTGACAGACTCAATTGTCCTAGGATGTAGTCGAGCAGATGTCATATGATAATTTTAATTGATATTTAAATATTTAGTTAAGAGATTTAGAAATTGAGAGAAAAAAAACTTACAGATGAATTTAATTTAGAAAAAAATTTAAAAGGGATCAGATTTTTAATAGGAAGCGGATTAGCATTTAGCCTTATGAGTGTTTGTGTTAAGGCTATTGGAGATAGGATACCTATTTCAGAACTTGTTTTTGCTAGGGCTACAATAAGTATAATAATAACAAGATTTTTCTTATATAAAAACAAAATCAACCCGTGGGGAAATCAGAAAAGGTTATTAATTATTAGGGGTTTATTTGGAACAGCTGCACTATTTTGTATCTTCAAAGCCCTAACAATATTACCCATAGCAATAGCAACAGTAATACAATACATTTATCCAACATTTACAGTAATATGTGCATACATAATTTTAAAAGAATTAATTTTAAGAAGAATAGTATATTCAATCATAATTGGATGGGTAGGAATTCTTTTAGTTAGTCAACCAGAATTCACAACTAACAGTAATATTAAAGAGACAATGTTAGCTATTTTCATTGCAATATTAGGGGCCTTTATGACATCATTAGCTTATATATGTGTAAGAAAGCTTTCTTCAAAAGAGCACCCTCTTGTTATTATTTACTACTTTCCTTTGGTTTCTATTCCTTTATCTATTCCTTTTATTATTAATGATTTTGTATTACCAGTCGGAACAGATTGGTTCTGGATAATAGGTATTGGTATTTTTACACAGATCGGTCAACTCTGCATAACAGAAGGTTTAAGACTACTACCAGCAGGACAAGCAACTTCCCTAAATTATTCACAGGTTATTTTTGCAAGTATATGGGGAGTGTTGTTATTCCATGAAACAATAACAAGTTCAATTTATTTAGGTGGTTTTTGTGTACTTATTTCCACTATTATTAGCATAAGTGCATCCAAAACATCACAAGCAAAAATATGAATTGCAAATCTTTGATTTTTACATTAGTTCTTATTTGCACTGGATCAACATCCATTCTTGCAGATGAGTATCAGCGCGGTTACTCATCAAGTAGAACTTGTACGAGAAACGAATACAGAGAAGAATATATTCCAGGGACAAGAAATGATCCTGGATATGTCAAAAAATGGGAGGAAACGGTAGAAGTTCCTTGCCCAGGTGATGGGTCAACTAACAAAAACATTGAATTTGATAACAATGATTGCTCTGAAGGCAAAATTGCTGGTGGTATCTTAGGTGCTGGCTTTGCCACGGCAATATCTAGAGGGAAAGATCGTTGGTGGGCAATTCCTGCTGGTCTAGTAGGAGGGTCAATGGTTGGATGTCAAATTGATGGTGGTTGAGTATATTTCTATTCTGAGTAATTTAATCAAAATAAATTAATGATTAGCTGGTTAAAAGGAGAAATAATTCATACCTGGAAAATATCCTCCAAAAAAGGAGTCGTTCTAAATGTTGGAGGTGTTGGTTATGAAATACAACTATTACCAACACAAATAGATCAAGCAGAAGATTCCAATGAGATTGAGTTATGGATTCACCAAATAGATAGAGAAGATGGCACAAGTTTGTATGGTTTCATAGAGGTTAATCAAAGAGATTTATTTCGTGAAATCAATTGTGTAAATGGAATAGGTCCACAAATTGGTATGGCATTGTTAGAGGACTTTGATGTGACTCAACTAGTTAATGCAATAGAAAATAAAGAATCTAATTTATTAACACAAACCCAAGGGATAGGTAAACGCATCGCAGATAGATTAATAGTTGAGCTAAGAAACAAACTTCAAAGATTTATAGATAGTAAAGAAAAAACTCCTTACGACAGAAAAGAGATAGAGCCTAATCAATTTTCTAAATATATAGATGAAATATATTTAATTCTAAATTCACTTGGCTATGTAGATAATGAAATAAAAGATTCAATTACAATGTTAACAACCAACGAAAAAGAAAATTCGTTAATTTTGAATTCACTATCTGCAGAAGAAAAAGAAGAGCTAATGGATAAACATCTAAAAGAGATTCTTATGAAATTAAGTGAAAAAAGTACTTGATAGAAGGCTAGGGATTAAATTAGACTTCAAGAATAAGAAAAGCTAAACAAATGTCACTTGGCACAGAAGAGAAACAAAAGCTAATCAACACACATCAAGTACATCCAACTGATACTGGTTCAGTAGAAGTTCAAGTTGCGATGCTTACCACAAGGATCTCAAAATTAAGCAAACATCTTCAAGACAATATCCATGATTTCTCCTCAAGGCAAGGATTGCTTAAAATGATTGGACAGCGCAAAAGACTTTTAGGTTATGTACGAACTAAAAGTGAAAAAAGATATACAGAGCTCATAGAAAAATTAGCTATTAGAGGATAATTACTGGTACTAGATTACGAGAAGCTAATGAAAGGTGCAAAACAAAACAAGAAGGAGCAACCTAAAGAACTAAACATAGGATTCTCCAGCAACAACACTGCGCCAAAAATAGTTTCAAAGAAATCTTCAAAAAATAGTAGAGAAAAATCAGGAATACCAAGCTATGTTGCAAATAGAATGGCAAGAAGAATAGCTTTTACGACAGGTATTCCAACCCTAAGTGGCATGGGAGTATTTATTGGGAGTTATTATTTAATCAGTAAAGGTATTGCTGAAATATCTCCAACACTCACTCTTGTCAGTTCAGCAATATGTTTTTTGGTAGGCTTATTAGGTTTAAGTTATGGAATACTCTCCGCGAGTTGGGATTTTAATCCAGGAAGTTTTTTTGGTTTTGAAAACATAAAGCCAAATATCAATAGGATTAAAGATGCATTCAAAACAAGTCAAAAAGATATTTCTAGTTAAAAATTTAATTTAAATTACAAGACTTTTACTTGATCTTGCTATGAATGAATTCTTAGACAGTGAATCCAACGCTAAGTCAGTGTCCTTTACGCAAAACTGATCGCCCAATCGAACATATCTAGTATTATTTTTGTCCTTTAGACAGGCTACTACAGGGATTCTTACGCCTAATTCATTCCTGGAAGGTCTATTTTTAGAAAGGCATTCTCTTAATTTATGCTGAATATTTATATCTGTAGCTTGATCAGGACGCAGATCAATTAGGAGAAATCTTAAATCATCAATTTCACGGCAGTCATCAATAAGCAATTGAACACTTTCATCTCTCCTGTCTACGCTGCCCCATATCAATAACCTCGTTTCAACCATCAAATGGTCAGATAATCTTTCATAACTTTTTGGGAAGACAACCGCCTCACAAGAACCAGTTAAATCCTCTAATTGAATAATCGCCATCCTGTCACCTTTTCTAGTTGTGACTTCTCTCATCTCTGGAATCATTGCAATAACACTAACTTTTGACTTATCCTTTTGCTCTTCTAAAGAACCAAGGCTGATAGGAGCAATCAATTTTGCAGGTTCTGAAAGTTGCTTCAAAGGATGATCAGATAGATAGAATCCAACATGCTCTTTTTCTAATTTAAGTTTGTCTGAAGGAAGGTAATCATTGACTTGTTTCGCCTTTGGAGCTGATGAAGAATCATCAGCAGGTGATGATTCTGTATTTGTGGAAATAGAAAGATCGAAAAGATTGCCTTGGCCGCTAGCTCTATCTTTTGCTCTAGAAGAAGCCCATTCAATAATTAAATCCAAATCAGCAATAAGCTGAGCACGATTTGCATTTTCTTCAAAACAATCAAACGCTCCACTATGTATCAAAGCCTCAAGTCCTCTTCGATTGACGGCACTAAGTGAAATTCGATCACAGAATTGTGCTAATGAAGTAAATTCGCCATCTTTATCTCTAGAGCTAATAATTTTTCTAATTGCACCATCACCTAAATTTTTGACCGCTGAAAAACCAAAAAGAATTGAATTATTTTTTGGAGTGAAATCAACACCAGAGGTATTTATATTTGGAGGCATTACGTTTATGCCCATTGAATTACAGTTAGAAATGTATCTTTGAATCTTTTCAGTCGAGCCAGCATTAACTGTAAGCAATGCTGCCATATATGCGACAGGAAAATGTGCTTTTAAATAAGCAGTCTGATAGGTAACGGCACCATAAGCAGTTGAATGACTTTTGTTAAAGCAATATTCAGCAAACAAAACCATTTGATCAAATAATTGGTCAGCAAGAATGGCTGAAACGCCATTCTTAACAGCTCCATCAACAAAGATCGTTCTATGACGCTGCATTTCGGAAACTTTTTTCTTACCCATTGCTCTTCTTAATAAATCTGCTTGACCAAGCGAATATCCTGCTAAATCCTGTGCGATCTTCATGATCTGCTCTTGATAAACCATGATTCCATAAGTCTCACTTAAGATAGGCTCTAGTGACTGATGTTGAAAATCTATACTCTCCTTACCATGTTTTCTATTTATAAATTTAGGAATTAATCCTGCATCAAGAGGACCTGGACGATAAAGGGCAAGAATTGATGAAATATCCTCAAGAGATGAGGGTTTTAGATCTTTTACTATTTGTCTCATTCCACTGGATTCAAGTTGAAAAATCCCTTCTAAATCACCCCTAGAAAGTAATTCAAATGTTTTTTCATCTGTGAAAGGCAAAGAATCAGGATCTAATCTCTTACCAATTGATTTCTCAACTAAACTAATTGTCTTTTCGATCATTGTAAGATTTCTAAGACCTAGAAAATCCATCTTCAAAAGGCCAAGTGATTCAATATCTTCCATAAAGTATTGAGTGATTATTTGTCCATCATTGTTTCGTTGAAGAGGAACTAAAGTATCAAGTGAATTAGCCGCAATAACTACACCTGCCGCATGTACACCAAAAGTCTTATTTGTCCCTTCTATCCTCATTGCCATATCAACCCATTTCTTTACTCTTGAATCATTATTGTATTTTTCATAGAAATCCTTATTTGGAGATTCTTTTGAAATCATAGATGACAATTTTGCAGGCTTGCCCCTTACAACTGGAATTAATTTCGCTAAACGGTCTGCATCTCCATAGGGAATATCAAGGACACGAGCAACATCTTTCAAAACAGCTTTAGATGTCATTCTGTTAAAAGTAATTATCTGTGCAACTTTATCTTCACCATACTTTTTAGTAACATAATCAATGACTTCACCACGTCTTTCAATACAAAAATCAGTATCAATATCAGGCATTGATTTTCTCTCAGGATTGAGAAATCTTTCAAATAATAATCCATTTTCTACTGGATCAATATTAGTTATATGAAGAGAAAAAGCGACTAAGGAGCCAGCTGCTGAACCTCTACCTGGACCTACAGGAATATTTTTTTCTCTTGCAAACCTTATATAATCCCACACCACAAGAAAATAAGTAGGGAAACCCATTTTGTCTATTACGTCTAACTCATAATCAAGTCTTTCTTTATAAGCACTTGGGAAATTCTCAAATTTATTAATATCTAATATTTCTTTCAAACCTTTGATAGCTATCGCCTTAAGATAATCGATTGGTTTGTATCCATTAGGTATAGGGAAATTAGGCATCTTATAAGTCCCTAATATTTTATATTCTTCAACCTTGTTTGATAGTTTAACGGTATTTTCGATTGCACTGTTTATGATATTCTTGTCTAAATGATCAGTAAATAAACTTCTCATTTCCTCTTCAGATTTAATATATTCAGTCCCTGTATATCTTAATCTTTTTTGATCACTAATCAATTTCCCAGTCAAAACACAAATCAATGCATCATGTGCTTCAATATCATTTTTTGACACATAATGTGCATCATTAGTAGCTATGATTTGAATATCAAGCTCTTCAGATATTTTAACTATTTCACTATTAACAATTCTATCCTCAATTGATCCATGGTCTTGAATTTCAAGATAAAAATCATCACCCAAAATTTCTTTATACCAGGCCGCAACATCTCTAGCGACATCATTTCTTCCTTTTAATATCGCTTGTGGAATTTCACCACCTAAGCAAGCTGTTGAACAAATTAATCCCTCACTATATTTCATGAACAAAGACTTATCTATACACGGTCTTGAAAAGATGCCTCTACCTCTTACACCGTTCAAATGACTAAGTGTTGTTAATTTAACAAGATTCTCATAACCAATTTGATTTTTCGCAACAACAACAAGATGATATCTTTTCTCTTTTTTGGGCTGAGGGTCATCAATTGAACCATTGATAACGTACATCTCATTCCCAATAATTGGCTTTATATTTGCGGCCTTACACAACTTCAATAATTCAATCGCGCCATACATTACTCCATGATCAGTTAGGGCTAGAGCTGGCATCCCCAATTCCTTTGCCCTTCGAACCATTAAAGGGAGTTGACTGGCTCCATCAAGCAGGCTGTAGTCACTATGATTATGAATAGGAACAAAAGCCATTAATATCGCATTAAGCTACACTGCATATAGTGTAGCGATAATTATATCCTCCACATAAAGTGGTTCAAGCTTTATAATGTGAAGTCTGTTTTAGGTCTATTTTTGTAAACCTCGGCAGCTTTCTCAAATTGACTAGCAACTTGAAGAAGCTTACCTTCTTCAAAAACGTTACCTATAAGCTGTAAACCTATTGGTAAACCTGATTTATCAAAACCACATGGAAGACTGATAGCTGGCAATCCAGCTAAATTAGCTGGGATCGTCAATAAATCTGATAAGTACATAGCCATAGGGTTGTCAATATTATCTCCAAAACCAAAAGCAGTAGTTGGAGCTGTGGGAGCCAACAAAACATCTACTTTTTTGAAAGCATCATCAAAGTCTCTTCGTATCAAAGTTCTAACTTGCTGGGCTTTCTTGTAGTAAGCATCTACATAGCCTGCGGATAGGGCGTAGGTTCCTATAAGAATTCTTCGTTTAACTTCACTTCCAAAACCAAGTGCCCGACTTTTAGTGGTCATATCGATGAGAGTTTGTTCATCTTCCGAGCGGAATCCATATTTAACTCCGTCGTATCTAGCGAGATTCGCCGAAGCTTCTGATGGGGCAATAACGTAATAAGTAGCTATTCCATCATTAAAGCGAGGACAAGAGACATTAATGATCTCTGCACCTAAGTTTTCAAGCAACGAAGCAGAGCCAAGAACGGACTCTTTAACATCAGAGGCTAAACCTTCATGTTCAAAGCAGTTATCAATTAAACCTATTTTTATGCCCTTAATTGACTTAGAAAGTATCTCTAAATAATTGGGGACAGGAACATCAACAGTAGTTGAATCAAAATCATCTTTGCCAGAGATTACCTGCAAGATTTCAGCAGCATCAGAAACATTATTCGCAAACGGACCAACCTGATCTAAAGAACTAGCAAAAGCTATTAATCCCCATCGACTAACACGACCATAAGTTGGTTTCATTCCAACTACACCACAAAATGAAGCAGGTTGTCGGATTGAACCGCCAGTATCAGAGCCAAGAGATCCGTAACATAATTCAGCGGCAACTGATGCTGCACTACCACCTGAGCTTCCTCCTGGAACTTTAGATATGTCCCATGGATTTAAAGTAGGACCAAAGGCAGAGGTTTCAGTAGAACTTCCCATCGCAAATTCATCCATGTTTGTCTTACCAATCATTATTGCTCCTGCATTCAAAAGCTTTTTCGTGGCTGTCGACTCATATGGGGGAACAAAGTTACCCAAAATCTTGCTAGCACAAGTCGTTTTAATTCCTTTTGTGCAAAGGTTGTCCTTGAAGGCCAATGGGATTCCTGACAAAGTCGGAAGACTTTCGCCAGAGGATATTTTTTTATCTATTTCTTCAGCATCGGTTAATGCCTGATCAGCATTAACCGTTAAAAAGGAATTCAAAGTAGGATCTAATTCCTTTATTCGTTTGATTTTTTCTTGAACAAGCTCTTTGGAAGAGACTTCACCACTTTTCAATTTCTGGCGTAAGTCTGCAAAAGTCATTAAAAATTAGAAAAAAAATATTTTTAAGCTTATGACGTAAGAGGCTCGTTACGACGACACCTAATTAAACTATGATTTATTTTTTGAGGTGACTCTGCAGAAAGGTCTTCTACAAATCTATTTAATCTAACTTTCAGACTACGACGAGTGAGAAATGGGCCAAACCAATAAGTAACCTCAGGTTGAATTGTCTCAACCTTAGCCCACCAGGCCAAGCCAAAACTATTACCTAAGCTTCGAAGAGCCCTGATGGGACCCATAAGTAAACAGCATTTTAATTATCATACTTACTTAACTAGATTTTTATCAAATAAAAAAGGAATATTATGTTCACTTGATGATGAAAGATTTATTTGAAGTGAAAAATGATGAGTTTAAAAACCTGTGAGAGAAGTAATTAATAATATAATTTGATTATGAAATTTTAAAAATCCTAATAAAACTATAAAAAATATACGATTCTTTTCGAATTTAGTTTTAAAGGCATTAGTTATTATTTTCAGTTGAAATCTGAGGTTTCAATAATCTAGGAGAAGGATCTTGTCCAGAGATTGAGCGCATCCATTTAGACCTAGCCACTTCATATAAGAAAATGGAGGTAGCTACTGATGCATTAAGGCTTGTAGTCACTCCCTTAAGAGGAATCCTTACTAACTGGTCACACAACCTTCTTGTTATTAGAGAAATTCCTTTATCTTCAGACCCAACAACAACAACTAAGGGACCTTGAAATTTGATTTCAGATAAAGTAGAAGGTCCTTCCTCAGCAAGGCCAACAATTGTATAACCTTCATCTTTCAATTTCTCCAAAGACCTATTTAAATTAACAACTCTAGCAACAGGCAAATGTTCCAGAGCTCCTGCAGCAACTTTTGCTACGGATCCTGTTAATCCTGCACTGCGTCTTTGTGGAAGGATTAAGCCTTGAGCACCGAGAGCTTCGGCAGATCGAATTATTGCTCCAAGATTCTGTGGATCAGTTAAGCCATCTAAGGCCAATAGCAAGGATGAATCTCCAAAAGCTTTGCAAGCATCTATTAATTTCTTCAAGTCATGTGTTTTTGATGCGGCAATTTGTACAACTATTCCTTGATGAACAGCGCCATTCGTGAGCTGTCCAAGCCTTGACCATGAAACTTCTTCAACCAAGACACCAGAAGATTTTGATTCTTTGAGAAGTTGAAAAAACTTTGAAGAACTTCGTAATTCAGAGGTACACCAAATCCTATGAATTGCTCTGCCACCCAAAAGAGCTGCCTCAGTTGAATGACGACCCCAAATCAAATCATCACTTACCGTTTTGGCAAAACTTTCCGAATATGAAAGAGGTTCTTTTTTTTCTGCTCTTCTGTAATTGTTATTTTCTTGAGAATTTTGATTTCTATATGAAAAATTAGTTGATTTTCTCTCAAATCTATTGGATCCTCTGTAATTAGTAGTTTCCTGAGGATTTTGATTTCTGTATGAAGAGTTAGTCAATTTTCTTTCATGTCGATTTGATCCTCTGTAATCTGAATGTGCCTTATTAGTACTTCTTGATCGTTCAGATAATTCTTTATCGAATGAGTAGTGATTTACTTGATCAGATGAAAGACGATTATTTTTATTATTTGCTCTTCTTCGATCATTAAAATTAGACCTTTTGGAATCATTATCTTGACGAAAATATTTATTACTTCGTTTATTAGATGAAGAGTTTCTTGAATTGGTAGTGTCTTTATTGAAGCGATAACTCATTTTATAAGAACTAATTTCTAGTTAATGGGTCGATCAAGAAGATCGAATAAATCAGCAAGCCGATTTGGATTTTTCAAAAACAACCATCCAACAATAGTCTCAAATCCGGTAGCAATTGCATATGTCGCTGCATCTACATTTTTGGGACCTTTCCCTGCCTTGTTTCTACCTTTTCTAAGGAAATCTTTTTCAGTATCAGTTAAAAAAGGTTCGATTTTGCTGATTGCCCTAGCTTGACTGGATGCATTCACCTCATTAACAACCGCATTATGAAGATCCTTCGAACGCATTGGACTATTGCAATATCGCAACCTTTGATGCATCTCCCATACAGCGTCACCCAACCAAGCCAATTGAAGAGGGCCCAAACCATCGGGAGAAATGGTTGATTTGTAAGAGCGAATCCAATCAGTCAAGCTGATAAATTACTAATTGCAGTATTCAGATCTGTTGCCAAATGAAGGAATTCCTCTAAACGAACAAGTTTAATTGTTTGAATGACTCTAGGATTTCCCACAACGTTAAATGATCTTTTTGAATGAGTACATTTTTTAGCTGCTTGAACCATGGCACCAAGGCCACAAGAATCAATGAAATCGATATTAGTTAAATCAATTACGACTGATAGTTGATTAGAAGCTAAAACTTCATTGATATATGTAGTGAATTGCTTCTCTGAATATGCATCTAGTTGACCAGTGAAATTAATCACCAAACAACCACTTTGCTGGCTAAAACCACCTCTAAGAGAAACAGTAAGTCGTTGTAATTCAGTTATGGGATTAGTCCCCTATGACTTCATGATGGAAGTGTAGTGATAGAAACCAAATTAATCCACGATTCTTCTTCGTTCTTCTATTAAGGTTACGAAATGATTAAAATGATGATCAGCATCGTGAGGTCCTGGGCTTGCTTCAGGGTGATATTGAACACCAAAGAAAGGCTTATCAATCACTGAAATAGCGGCAACTGTGTTGTCATTTAAATTTAGTCGTGTAATTTTTATTTTTTCAGGACTAAGAGATTCTGAATTTAAAGCAAAACCATGATTTTGACTTGTAATTTCAACTTTTCCATTCAATCCACATGGATGATTTAAACCTCTATGCCCATAAGAAAGTTTGAAAGTTTTTCCACCTAAAGCTAATCCAAGTATCTGATGTCCTAGGCAAATTCCAAATATTGGTAGTTTATTGTATTCAATTAAATTTTTAGCAAGATTAATACCACTATCAACTGTAGATGGATCACCAGGGCCATTAGAAAGGAAAACTCCTTCAGGAGATAACGCTAAGACATCTGATATATCAGCATTTGCAGGCAAGACAGTTACTTCACAACCATGAGCAACTAAACGATCTAATATAGATTGCTTTATCCCAAAATCTATAGCGACAATTTTGTATGGAATTTTTTGAATATTTTTAATTCTCCTATCAAATGAAACCGAACAGCTTGAATTAACCTTAAAAGAGCTTTTCGTTGTAACTTTATCGACAAGATTCAGACCACTCATTGAAGGATATTTTTGTAAAAGTGAAAATAATTCAGCTATCGAAGAGTTTGAGTCTGATGAAATAATTCCATTCAAAGAACCTGATTCTCTTAAATGTCTAACAAGTGCTCTTGTATCTATTCCATGAATTCCAACAACATTTTCATCATTTAGCCATTTTTCAAAAGAAATTTCATGTCTCCAGTTACTTGAAATTTTTGAAACTTGACGAGCTATCACCCCTTTAACGGAAGGCTGTGATGATTCATTATCCTCAGAAGTGACTCCAGTATTTCCGATCTCTGGGTAGGTAAAGGTAATAAGCTGACCATAATAACTTGGATCAGTTATGACCTCCTGATATCCTGTCATACCAGTATTAAATACGACTTCTCCAGTAATAGTGCCTACTGCTCCAAAAGATAATCCTTCAAAATAGGTTCCATCCTCTAATAACAATATTGCAGAGCTATCAGTGTCAAAAAACATAAGAACTATGGTTTATAAGGTTAAAAGAATTAGATCGCTAAAAAATCTCTTAACTGCTTGAAGAGGAGCCATGATTTATCTGTATTCAAACAATCTAATGATCGTTTGACACCTGAACTTAAATCATCCTCAGATCCTGATACCCATAAAACAAGAGCAGTATTTAATGCTACGACTTCTTTATGATATTTATTTCCTTCTCCTTTAAGTAATGACATTAGAATTTGAGAATTAGCTTGTATATCATCACCTTTCAAACTTTCATTAGAGATTTCAGTAAGTCCAAGATCAGTAGGGTTAATAATTTCAGACTTAATAACATCTTTATCTAAGAACCGAAAGTGATTAGACCCTGCTAATGAAGCCTCATCAAGACCACCAGCACCATGAACAACTACAGCTCTTTTAAGCCCCATCCCCTTTAAAGCTATTGATATTGGATCAAGCAAATCTGCTTTGGCTACTCCCAATACTTGAGAGTTCGGTCTAAGTGGGTTGACTAAAGGTCCGAGCAAATTAAAAATAGTTCTTACTCCTAAGCTTTTTCTTAAAGGAGCAAGATTTACCAATGCAGGGTGCCAAGAAGGAGCGAAAAGAAAAGTAATACCAAAACTCTTTAAAGCTTCAATAGCTTTTTCGGAAGAAACATTTAAAGGTAATCCTAAATTCTCTAGGACATCAGCTGATCCAACCTTGCCACTTGCACTTCGATTTCCATGTTTAGCTATTTTCACTCCTAAAGCAGCTGAGACAAAAGCAACAGCTGTAGAAATATTGAATGTGTTAGCTCCATCACCACCTGTACCACATGTATCAACCAAATCAAAGGATGGAAGATCTGAGGGGGTGATAGAGGCATTTTGAAGTATTTTTGCCATTACAGAAAGTTCATCGCCAGAAACCCCCTTTGCTCTAAATGCCGCTAAGAAAGCTCCCGTTTGGACTGGTTCAATTTTATTTTCGAGCCATGAATTCATTAAATAATTAGATTGCTCTTCAGTTAAATCATTCGCTGAAAGAAGTGATTCGAGAATCACTGAAAAAGTAATAGGATTTAATGGGGTCATTTATTAGAAAAATGCATGAATGGTATGCATTCCAGGCAGAATATTTTTTTAACTTAATTATTAATATATCAACTATAGAAATTGTTTAAATAAAAAAATAATTTCCTAACATTAAGCTTGAGAAGAATCCGAGGTGTCGAATCCAGAACCAACGTTATCAGGACTTGAATGACTCGTAGGACGAAATCCCTCTGACCAAAGTTCTCTTGTTATCACCTCTAATTTGTCTCGATTAATGCTCCATTTTTTTAATAGTTTATCCATGTCAGAATTAAGATCTTCAGCACCTCTGAAATCTTGATAGCGAATTATTAATCTAGCTAGTTCAACAAAATTGTTAGAAGTTGGCGAAACTATTGCACATAAACGATCAAGATTTTCACGATCTGTTGAATACAGAGGATGATTTTGAGCCTCATTCATAAATAAGTTAAATTGGATTTGCTCACGTCCATGGGCTTATATTGCCTAGGTTATTGAGCATATTAATAAAAGAATGGCTGCATTAAGACTAGATCTAATAAAAAACTATTTGAGACCTCACAAGAAGCAGCTGATAATAGGAGCTTTCTGTCTGATTTTTGTAAATATTCTGAGTGTTGCCATACCAATGGAAGTTAGAAATATCGTTGATGATTTAAAGGAGGGGTTTACATTTTCATATGTCCTGAGTAAGTCGACATGGTTAATTCTCTTAGCAACAGTTATGGGGGGGACAAGGTTGATATCTCGGCAACTCGTATTTGGAGTTGGTAGACAAGTAGAAGTTTCATTAAGACAAAAATTATTTGATCGGATGCTGGAACAAGATCCGGGATGGGTTCAAACTATAGGTACTGGAGAAGTCATAACAAGAGCTACAAGTGATTTAGAAAACATAAGGAGATTGCTTGGCTTTACAGTACTAAGTCTTACAAACACATTTTTAGCATATACATTCACTTTGCCAGCGATGCTGTCAATCGATCCACTTTTAACTTTCCTTGCTATTTCTGTCTATCCAATTTTGTTGGGAACAGTTGGATTATTCGGTGGAAGAATGGTCAAACAAAGAAAAAGGCAACAGCAAGCATTATCAGAATTGAGTGAATTAATCCAAGAAGATCTTTCTGGCATTAGCGCCATTAAAATTTATGGTCAAGAACAAGCTGAGCAAGAAGCTTTCAAGAAATTAAATATTAAATATAGAGATGCTGCTATTAGCCTTGCAAAAACTGCGAGCACATTATTCCCACTACTTCAAGGTTTATCCTCAATTTCCTTGCTTCTACTTATTGCAATTGGGAGTGGTCAGCTAATTAATGGAAGTCTTACAGTTGGCGGGTTAGTTGCATTAATTCTTTATGTAGAGAGACTAGTTTTTCCAACAGCTTTATTGGGATTTACACTAAATACTTTTCAATTAGGACAAGTAAGTTTAGAAAGAGTAGAAGAAATACTAAATCATGAACCTACAATTAAAGATAAAGCTAATCTAGTGAAAATATCTAAGCCAATTTTAGGTAAATTAGAAGCAAAGAATTTATCAATAAGTTATGAAGATTCTCCTAGAAAAATACTTAATCAAATTTCTTTTAGAATAAACCCTGGGGAAATAGTTGCTCTAGTTGGGCCTGTTGGCTGTGGCAAAACAACATTAGCAAGAGCTTTAGGAAGGATGATAAATATTGAGGGAGGGAAATTATTTTTAGACGACAATGATGTAACTGACATAAAACTAGAACAGTTAAGAAGAAATATCGCTTTAGTCCCTCAAGAAGGATATCTTTTTACAGAAACACTCTCAG
Source organism: Prochlorococcus sp. AG-402-M18 (assembly GCA_003216595.1). GTDB lineage: Bacteria > Cyanobacteriota > Cyanobacteriia > PCC-6307 > Cyanobiaceae > Prochlorococcus_B. The sequence continues at coordinate 103,389 of QCIQ01000001.1, read as the reverse complement.
AAAATATAAAATACGGAAATCCAGAGGCGTCTATAGAGGAAGTTCAAGAATCAGCCTATGAAGCCAGAATGACAGATGATATAAAAGGATTCCCAGATGGCTTTAAAACACTTGTCGGAGAAAGAGGTATTACACTTAGCGGCGGACAAAGACAACGAACAGCTCTTAGTAGAGCATTATTAGTAGATTCAAAAATAATTGTTCTTGATGACGCCTTAGCAAGTGTGGACAACAAAACCGCCGCGGCAATACTTCAAACCATAAAAGGACAATATAGTAAGACTGTACTGATGATTAGTCATCAACTATCAGCGGCCGCTTCGTGTGATCGCATATTAGTTATGAGCGAAGGGAAAATAGTCCAGGAGGGAACCCATCAAGTCTTAATTAAGAAAGATGGTTTGTATAAAAGCATGTGGGAAAGAGAAAAAGCTAAAGAGCAAATTCAATCAGATGATTAATCATTACTTATTAAAGTTTTTTAATCAATTGGATCTAAATTAGAGATAAGATAGGAAAACATTTATGTTCATTTTAATAATTAAGAAATCATGAGCGCATTAACAAGATATAAACTTATTTGCGATCTTGCATTTGGTGATATTTACATTCAAATCCTTGCATGGATGGGTGTAATTTTTGTAAGTCTTGCTGCAGGCTTAGCACTTATGGGCTCATCAAGACCAATATTTGCTCTTTTAGGTGTTGGCTTAATCCTTGTATTAAGCCTTCCATTCCTATTATTTGCATTTGTTACTACATTGATTAATCATATAAAAATAGAAACGACAAACTGAAATTATGATTAAAATAATAAGTACATATTTAACAAGCTTAATTAATAAGCTATATACTAATAAATCAACAGAATTGCCTAAAAAGAAAGTGCTCCATACAATATTAAAAAATGAACTATTTGCGAAACTAAAAGATAATGAGAAAGAAATACTTTTTGGATGCGGCTGTTTCTGGGGGGCGGAAAAAGGTTTCTGGAGGCTACCAGGTGTTATCACAACTGCCGTTGGATATGCCGGCGGTGAGATGGAAAGCCCGAACTATAGAGATGTATGTTCAGGCCTAACAGGTCATACTGAAGTTGTAAGGGTTGTTTGGAATAATAATAAAATTGATCTAAGTGATTTATTAAAATTATTTTGGGAATGCCATGATCCAACACAAGGCAATCGTCAAGGTAACGATAGTGGAAGCCAATATAGATCTGCAATTTATACGACAAGCAAGGATCAACAAAATAAAGTAATAGAAAGTAAAAATCACTATCAAAAAGCGTTGAAAAATAATGGATTTGGGGAAATTACCACAGAGATTCGGAATGATATTAAGTTCTATTTTGCAGAGGATTATCATCAACAATATTTAGCAAAGCCAGGTAGCAGACCATATTGCTCTGCGATGCCAACAAAGGTTAAACTTAAAGACTTTTCTGGGGCAAACTTTAAACTAAATGATAAAGTTTGGACTAATTATAATTGGGATATAAGTCATTGTATTCTTAGAGGTGAGAATACACCGATTGAATCAAACTTTTAATGAATGATCAATTACCTGATAAAACAGTATTGCTAATAATATTAGCAACGTTATTATTAGTATTTTTTTTAGTGTTTAGCTTCAAATCTCCAAAAATTGAACAAGAAAAAACAATCCAATGGATGGATAGTTCATTGGATACTGAATTAGCTTATCCAAGCTAAAGAAAAAATATTTAAATTTAATTATATTTTTTAAAACTTATGAAAAATAATAAATTAGAAAAAAATATAGAAAGAGCGAGGATAAACATATACAATATTCTTGCAATTTTAATTGTAATTATTCCAGAATACTTTGCAGAGTTAATCTATTCAATCGAAGTATCGCAACATAAATCCATTTTACCAAATGAGGGAGATGCCTGGGAAAACAATACTGAATTAAAACTCTCAAAGATGAATATATACGAGTTAAGATTAATGGCAAAAAGATTATCAATTCATGGATATTCTAGTGAAAATAGGAATTCACTCATTAGACGAATAAATAGAAAGTCTAAAAATAGAATTAAATGGAAATCATTAAAAAATAGAAATATCAGCAAGACCTTGTGATAATTTGAAAAAACGGGACGTAGCGCAGCTTGGTAGCGCACCACTTTGGGGTAGTGGGGGTCGTGGGTTCAAATCCCGCCGTTCCGATACAATCAAAAAATGAATTACTGCTCAGAGTCGTTTACTAAAGATTGGATTAATTTCGTTGTACTAATCAAAACTGCTAGAAAAACGAAAAGACTTAAGAAAATAATCAACGCAATGAGATATGTTGGTATATCAATCTCACCAAAAGAAACAATGAATAAATTAGCTAAAATGTTCATCAAAAGAATCATTATCATAAATCAATATTAAACCAAGGAATATAGAAAGCTAATATTTATAAAGCTGACAATATAAAGATACCAAAGGCTAAACGATAATAAACAAAAACAAAAGTATTATTTTTGGCTAAGAATTTAAGAAAAAAGTCAATAGCAACTAATGAAGAAAAGAAGGATGATATTATCCCAATAATTGTAGGTAGAATATCTATTGAAGATAATGTTCTAAATAAAGTGAAAAATTCAACAAGTCCTGAAATAGAAATAGCCGGGATACCAACTAGGAATGATAGTCTAGCAGCTGTTTTTCTTTCAATTCCAGAAAACAAAGCTGAGGTAAAAGTTATACCAGACCTTGATACCCCAGGAAATATAGCAAGAGTTTGAGCAAGGCCTAAAAGAATAATATCCTTTAAATTAATATCTTTAAATAGCTTTTTCTTTTTACCATAAATCTCCGCAAGAGATAATATTAAACCCATAATTATAGAAGTAATAGCTATGAAAAACAAACCTCTAAAGTTGGAATCTGAATAATAAGGCCAATATAATTTAATAATAAACCCAAAAATACAAATTGGGAGGCTGGCTAAAATGATATAATTAGCAAGTCTAGTATTATCGTCTTTGAGAACTTTGCGATGATTAAGAATCGAAAGAAAGGAATGAATAATTGAACTAATCTGATCTCTAAAATAATAAATAATAGCACCTGCACTTCCTAATTGTATAGAAGCGGAAAAGGATGCACCAGGATCATTCCATCCCAAAAAATAAGGCACAACTTTTAAATGAGCTGTACTACTAATAGGAAGGAACTCTGTAAGACCTTGAATAATGCCTAAGAAAAATGATTTAAAATAAATAAATACATAAGGACTAATTTCTTCATGCATATTTTGAAAATAATAAAAAGAGGAGCTGGCTAATTTTTATTTAAATTTTCAATTAGTATAGATATGATTTCAAAATAAATTATGGGTAAAAGATTTATATTCTCATTAATTCTTGTTCTAACCTCCTTAGCTGGGTTACAAGGAAAAGCTAAAGCAGATTACTGGTTAGTGATAGGTAGCTATAGACAAGGTCCTGGAGGGAAACCACAAGTAAGTGGGATAACAAGTCCGTCATTATTTGCTATTCCAGTTGGGAACGAAAGGATGTGTATGGAAGCTGGAAGAAAAATTGAGAATGATATCTACAAGCCTGTATGGCAATTTGATAGCAAATGGACATGCATCAAAAATTCAAGTAATTAAAAGGAAGTCGTAAGATTAGCTAACGATTAGATGAAAAATTAATCATCTCTGTACATCATGAGCGCATCCATCTCCTTCATAATCATCACTATTGTAATATCCATTCTTAGTGCCAAAAAAAATAGCAGAGAGGACAAAAGGTAAAGCTACGAAAATTAAAAAATTAGATAAATTCAAATTACATTAATTCATTAATATAAACACAATCTAACAAGAAAATCAATTTTTTGAAATTCATAATCTTTATAAATTATTAATCTATTTAAAAAAATACGTATTAGCCAAACCTACTAAGTATAGGATCTGCTGCAAACTGTATAATGATATAAGTTAGCGTAAACCAAGAAACCATAAAGAAAATAAATAAACTTGGGCCTTTGAGAAAAGGTTGAAAATAATTAGTCGATCCGTCTACATTTAGAAGAGACTTGCATTCTTTTACCTGTGAATTAGCAAGTCGATAGTAATCAGAACCAGGTAATCTGTTATCTACATATGTTTTTCTAAGATTTTTAATAAGCGGTTCAGGATTTTCTGTAATTAAAAAAGCGACCAATTCACCAGGTCTTAAATCAATTCTTGTTCGTTCAAGGTTATTAGTAAAACCAATATTGAATAAATCACCGTTTTGAATCAAATAGACATATGAAGCCATATTATAGGCGTGTGTAAGATTTATTTTTAATGATATTAGGGTGTAAATAGATTAAAAGATAAAAGTTTAACAAAAAATAAAATAAGCAGAAGATATAATAAAACTTGTAGTGTACACAGATTAATATATATCAATTATATATTAAAAATGGTATTTGGCTGTCTTTAAGTATTTGATGCGACGATTTTGATTAATTTCTATTGTCGTATCTGAATTAATAAAAGATAAAGATTGCTGTGGAATAGCTGTTTGAATCATACGTATGAAATCAGATAGATTATTACCTTTCAAACCAGATCCTTTTAATTTAATCATTTCATTCTCTTGTTGTGATTTCCACAGAATTATATTATTAAAATCAGAAGATTTAAGATGCCAAATTTTATGAAATTTATCCCAAATTGTGCTGTATTCTAAAAGTGATTTCTGAATCAAAGAACGATAATTTTTTTCAGACTGACTCAAGAACAAATTGAATTTATCCACTTCCAAATAATCAATTTTAAATAAATCTGAAACGGGCAAGCAGCCAACAAACCATCCCTCTAAGATTAAAACTTTAGGTTGTAATTCACACCAACCTGATCTATCTCCTTTTCCATCTCTTAAAGACTTATCAAAAGTTGGACTGGTTAAAACACCAGTTTTCAAAAAAGTATCTAGTGATTGATCCAATAAATCTAATGAATGACTACCGGGAAAACCTCTAGGGACATTCCATGGATTACCCTTCATGGCTAAATCCATTTCTTGTCCAGGCAAATAAAAATCATCCAAAGATATAACTTTAATATCTAATGATAATTCTCTAGCCACACTATCAATCCATAATCCAAGAGTAGATTTTCCAGATCCAGGAAGTCCTGAAAAACCTATTATTATTGGTTTATTAATAGTATTTAAATAATTTTCTAAAAGAGAAAAAAATGGAAAAGTTAACGACCATTTCCAATCTGATTTTTGATTTTGTTTCCAATATTTATGAATGATGGATTGCATCTTAACATCAGACCATGATTGATAAAACAGTAAAGGGTTAATAGATAATCCTTCAAGAAATAAACGATAATTATCATAAGAAAAAAGGAAATCTTTCCTTATATCCTTTGGAAAAATATCGTTAAATTCATATTTAATATCTTTATCTTTCACAAATCCATAAAATCATTAATAACATCCTCGACACTATTCGACCAACCCTCTGCGTGAGGAGCATTTGCTAATCGAAAGGAACCGTTATCAATACCATTCTGTAAATACTTATTTGGGCCGTTTTTACCAGGAATAACAATAGCTATATCAGCATATTCAAGCAAAGGGAGATCATTTTGCGAATCACCAAGCGCAATAATCTTAACATCATTGTTCTGTAGATAAACCTTTAATTTATTAACAGCTTGGCCTTTATGACTCTCACTGGAAAGCAAATGACTCATTCTATTTCCTTTGAAAACATGAACATTATAGGAATCACAAATAAGTTTTACTTTCTCAAAAATATCATCAGGAGGATTTAGGAAAGGAACACTCCATCGCCTATCAAGAGCTCTAGTAATCCCTTGATCAGATAAACCAGTAAGTTCAAATATCTGATTTATGCTTAAATCATTTAATGGCATTAACTGGTAGTTAACATTTTTGGAAATATTAAATAATATAATCTTTAATTCTGTGTAACTTTTTCCTAAGATCAATTCCCATTCTGTCGAACTTTTTTCATAACAGCCATAAATAGCCGCTCCATTTTCTACAATAAAAGGATCGGTCAATGCATTCTCTTTTCGAAAATATCTAACTTCAGAAGCAGTCTTACTTGTACAAGGTATTACAGGAATATTCAATTCTGCTAACTTATTTAATGTTTTTATGGCAGGAGAAATATCATAATATTCATCCATTAATGTCCCGTCTAGATCTGTAACTATCCAATATTTAGAATTATTTTTCATAAGTCTAATCAGCTAATGTAAGCCAAACTACTTGATAAGGATTCAGTTGGAAAGTATTAGTATTCAAATAAGAACCTGTAATATTATCAAGCAAACGTTTATCAGAAATTAATTCTAATGAATTAATTTCATTTAATGGAGAAATACTTAAACATTCATGAGACATATTACAAATAACATAAACACTATCTTCCGCAAAACCTCGTTGTAGAATTACACAATTAGCTATATTTGTAGAGATACATTTCATACTCGCCTCCGGATGAAAAGCTTTAAGTCTTGATCTAACTTTAACAATATGAGTGAGGTATGAAATATTTTTACTAGCTGGAGAATCAAAGTTTTTAAGCGCCTCAAGTAATTTGTTAGCCTCAAATTTTTCACGATTTAAATCTCTTCTTTGCCCAGTTTTTCTAAAAGAATCAAGATCATTAGGAGAGGCTAACACAGCTGGAAGATAAAAAGCTGGAACACCTTTTATAGATAAAGTAAAAAGCTGACTTAGTAAAAAACGTTCAAATTGAAATACCGTATTATCAGGACCTACGTTAGACATCGCACTCCACCAACTAATATTTAATTCATAAGGTTGATCTTCGCCATTTGACAGCCGACGATGACTCACTAATCCACCCCGTTTCTCAGATTCAACCAATAGATTATGGACTCTATTATCGTCCATAATTCCTTCTAACGCTCTCAATCCAATACCATCATGTGAAGAAGTGAAGTTGAGCAGAGATGTATGACTTGGCAATTCATTCCAATTAGATAACCAATTATTCAATAAATCAGTTTTACCGGTATAAATAGCTTCTAATAATAAAGGAGGTAATGTAAAATTATATGCAAGATTAGCTTCATTACCATCAATCAAATAAGAAAGATTTTCTTTTTCTGGAACATTAGTCTCGGTAATTAATACAGCCGAAGGCTTAATAATCTTCAAGCATTTATTTAAAAGCTTAACTATTGAGTGTACTGGGTCTAAATGTAAACAAGTCGTATATGGCTCCTTCCAAACAAATGCAATTGCATCAAGTCGAATCCATTCAGCTCCATTAGATACATATCTCACCAATAGTTTCATAAATTCGAGAAAAATATGTGGATTTTTCCAATCAACATCAATTTGATCTGGTCCAAATGTCGTCCAAACGTTCCTAAAGCCTTGATTAGTATTGACGTTAGTGAAGAGAGATGAATTTCTTGGCCTTATAACTTGCTCCCAAATATCAGTCTCAGAAGGAGCAACTATGTACGACTTGCCAGGATCCTCTGATTTTATGAATTGATGAACCCATGGATGAGAAGAAGAGACATGATTTAAAACAAGATCTGCCATTATTTTGTGCTTAATGGACAAATCCTTTAAATCATTCCAATTACCAAAAGCATCTTCAATTTTTTCATGATTAGAGACAGCGAATCCTCCATCACTTGTAGAAGGAAGAAATGGTAAAACATGAATGACTGAAGAAAGACCACTTAATCTATTTTTTACGAATTCAGTTAATGTTTTTAAAGTTGATTCATCTTTCCTATAAATTGAATCTGGGTAAGTAATCAAAACAACACTAGAAGAATCCCAAATTGATTCGATCTCTAATTCTTTGGTGTCCTGGTTAACACGAAATGGATTGAGAATCTGCAACAATTGTGACCACACTGAATTGATTTCTTGTTCAGAGTGCCCAGGATAAATTTCTCTGAGAGACAATCTCAGCTCAGCTAATTCACTATCCAACTCAGACACTCTTTAAAGGAAAACAATCTTCTCTACCTCATCGTAGCTCCCACCTTGAATCTGTAAAACTTTTTTCTTGAATGGACTTTCAGCAGGGTTTAATCACAACTATTCATGAGTACGGACTAGCAAAAGATCCAGTAACTCAATTAAATCAAGACCTATTAAAGAGGCCAACAGCAATACTTATTCCATGCCTATTCGATGAGTTCAGCAGGCCAGCCCTAAAACTTATAAGAACTACTTTAAAAGATTTAAAAAATTTAAATCAGCTTGTCATAGCCCTATCCGCAAGTAATCGCGACGAGGTCGAGAAGGCAAGAGATTTCTTTCAAGAAATGCCATATCCAGTTCATGTCCAATGGACTAATAGTCCAACTGTTATTGAATTACTAAAAGACCAAGAAAAGAATGGCCTAGACCTATTAGGTGTTCCAGGGAAAGGATGGGCAGTATGGCAAGGAGTTGGTGTTGCCACGAAAAGTTCAGAAGTCGTGGCACTTTTCGATGCTGATATCAGAACATTCAACTCTAATTATCCAGCAAGAATGTTGGGTCCTTTACTGGAAAAATCAAATGGGATTTCATATGTAAAAGCTTTTTACAGCCGTCTATCTCTTGAGACAAATGCACTACAAGGGAGAGCAACGAGATTATTTGTAGGTCCACTTCTATCAAGTTTGGAACAATTGATGGGAAATGCACCATTCCTTCAATATTTACAGTCATTTAGATATCCACTGGCCGGAGAGTTTGCCTTTACTACAGACTTGGCTATGAATTTAAGAATCCCATGTGACTGGGGTTTAGAGATAGGGCTTCTATCAGAGGTTTACAAAAACGTGAGAATATCAAGAATCGCACAAGTTGATCTGGGTATTTTCGACCATAAGCACAAAGAAATAGGTTCCAAGGCGAATGAAGGTCTACAAAAAATGTCTACTGAAATTCTTTCCAGCGTTTTAAGAGGATTAATGGAACACGAAGCAAGAACACTTACAAGTTCGCAATTAGCAAACTTGGAGGTTTTATATCGAAGAGCAGGAGAAGACAGAGTTAAACAATTTAGTTTAGATTCCTCCGTTAATCAATTGCCCTACAGTCGACATAAAGAAGAACTAGCAGTTCATACTTTTGGAAAACTATTAAGACCCGCTATCAATAAATTCCTTGAATCACCAGTCAAGCAGCAATTACCTTGCTGGGCAAGGGTTTTAGACTGTGAAAGTAAATTGCAAGATGATTTAGAAAAGGCTGGATGCGCTTAAAAAACTAATAACATATTAATACTCATAAAAAGGCTTTAATTAGTAGTGAAAGTCCAACTGAAAAAGAAACTAATTCAAAAACTACTTTAATAAATTTGGAGCCTTTAATTATTGAAAAATAAGCTCCAAAATAACCACCTAGAAGTGAACATAAAATTAAGATAGGTATATAGTTCCAAATAATATTTCCCTTCAAACCTAAAGAAAGTGCGCCAATACCATTCCAAAAAATTCCAACAAAAATCAAGGTATAAGCAACTGCCAAAGAAAAAGATAAATCAAATATTGTTATCATCCAAATTGTAACAAATAGTCCAGTACCAGAAGAAAGATAGCCATTTAAGAAGCCAATAATAAAAAGGCCTAATGAGCCAATTAGTATCCTTAACTTATTAATTCGAATTTTTTTATTTGAACTGCCAAGCTTTTTCCGCTTTATTGAGTAAAAGCTAAGGAACAAAGTCAAACAACCTAATAATATACTTGAAAAATTATTGGGTAAAATGGAGGAAGTAAAGGCCCCTAATAAAACGCCAGGTATCCCAGAAATTAATATCAAAAAAGCGTATTTTAATTGTAAGCGATTATTCTTTAAGTGTGGGACTGAAGCACCAAACCCTAGTGCAACACTAGCAACTTTGTGAGTTGCCAAAGCTTTTGAAAAAGGTAAGCCAAAAAATATCAGAGCTGGAAGTTGTATTAACCCTGCGCCTCCTCCAGATAACGCAGAAATGAAATTAGATAAAAATGATATGAATCCCAAAAAGATTTGAGAAATAATATCATTATTTAACATATAAATCTAAATGATATATTTTATACAAAAATCATCTGTCATTTGATGTTCTAAATATTCCTAATAGTTTCTCTTCTAATAAGGTCAATACAATTTGGGTGCTCATGAATATACCTATTAAATTCCATCGCAAGTAATCTTGCTTCATATGCATCACATGCATAAAAGCAATTCTCAAGACGCTGATTATCACAGTTTCTATAATGTACTGTGTAAGGCCTTAAGCTTGAAAGTGGGATTTTAAATTGAGTTTGATTCATTTTCAATTTATATTCCTATTTCAGTTATGCATCCATTAGAAAGATTTTTCTACGGATGTCTTGTAACCAATATAAATTAAAATTTATTTAAAATTTGAATTTGAATTAAAATTCGATTTATAAAAGATCAAATAAATTAGTAGAGATTATTAACATGATCAAATTAGCTGAAATAGATCTAGGATCTGCCCTTTTATCAACTTTTATCTTAATCGGATTCATAGCTACGGCTTTTGTCTTTGTAAGGCTAACGATAATTGGAATTAACTATATAAAAATAAATTATTCAAAAGAAGAAGGAGAGGGAAAGGGAAAAAAGGAGATCAAAAGCGAAAGCAAAGGTTTTTAAAGACATAAATAAAGAAAAAACCAAAATATGCTTTTCAACACGTAAAGGAATTATTAGTAGATGGATAGTTAATTCATTGATTCGAAAAATATGTTAATTTAGTAAGATCTAAAGTTATTCATAATGGAAGTAAATCCACTGATACCAATTGGGGAAAAGATAAAAGTAGATAAGTCGAAAATAGAAAATCTTCTACCAAACAAATTATTGGATGACTTACCTCAAATAATAAATGGGGAAATTGTTGATTATAAAATGACAGATGGCATGGGTATTGGATATGTATTAATGACTGAAAATAGTCTAAAAATTTGGATTTTCACCACCGAATTAAATGAAGAAACAAGAAAAGAATATAGGCTGGCAGAGACTAAAAAATATTATAATCGAGAAAATAGTGATTTTATACTAGGAAAATATAAAGTGGCTTATGAGATAAATGGAAATAGAAATATTAAAACGATAACAAATCCAATAAATCTAATTAACTGGTTAATATTTACAATAAAAGATATTTTTTAAACTACTAATCAACATGCCGTTTCATTATAAGAAATAACATTTTTCCAATTTTTATTGTTTCTGAAAGTTCCCATCGCTCCAATCCCTTTTTATTTAGAAATTTACTTAGCTGAATAGCAGGATGCTCGGATCCTTCATTTTCCTGATATTGTTCTGGAAATTGATCTTTAAGAAAATCTGGACTCAGTGACCCTTTGAGTTTTTCGCTTGCTGCCTCAGGATTGCTTGATTCTTCATGTTGACTTGATGAATCATCTACGTTTAGGTGGACTACATGATATTCCCACTTCATAAATATAATTTAAAATAATATTTATTATACATAATTAACCTATAAGTAAATTATATATTCAAATTTCAAAAAAGTTAAAATTCAGATTTTTAATCAAAAAAATATTAATATGGAGAAAATGAATGAAAATCATCGTGGAAGGATTTGACCCAGCGATAAATTATGGTCCAAATGATGCCGGTATATCAGCAGTAACAATAATTCTAGGTATTATTGGCCTAATTGTAGCTTCATGGTTGTTTGGGAAAATATATGCACAAGTAGCCAAGATTTTCGAGAGCAATAATAAAAATGATTAGTAGATAAAATAAATAAAAATTATTTATATCTATAAAATAAATACATTTAAAACAAAATAGTATTTTAATAAAGCAATAGAGTTGTGAATTATTGCAAACTAAAATAACAAAAGAATATTAGATGTAGTATTTTGAGATTTATCTATTAATTCTTAATTATGTTGGCTTCCTTGATGGTTCATGAATGGGCGACGCCATTAAATCTATCAGCTCCAATAGCTGGAATAATAACTATAGGTGGCTTTATGGGCTATTACAGTTTATCTAGGAAGTTTTAGAAGTTATACCATAAGAGTAAAGAATAGATATAAATAACCGATAAATGAAAAAGTTAAGTTGGACAAATTTTGATGAATGCATATATTCAATCTCTAACCAATGCAAAAATAAAAAGTTTGAGGGAGTTTATGGATTCCCTAGGGGTGGACTATGTCTTGCCGTTGCACTAAGTCATTCACTGGGCCTGCCCTTATTAAACAAGCCTAGAAATAATTCACTCATAGTTGATGATATTTACGATACTGGATATACACTTGAAAAAATAAGGCATATAAAGGGTTCAGAAGCTTATGTATGGATTAGCAAAAAACAACCTACATGGTGGAATAGCTATAAAAACATCAAAGATAATGAATGGATTATTTTCCCTTGGGAAAATATAAATTCAGTTGATAAAGATAGAGAAATGTATTACCAATCTAGATATTAATCTCTTTACCACATTAATTCATTACTTCTATCTATTCTAAATGAGAAATTACTAGGCTTGAAACTTAGTAATTCATTTAATTTCATCGCGAACTCATATGTCTCACCTTTTAATCCTGTGTTAATATAATAATTATTTACTTTAATTTTTTTCCTAAAGTTTAATAAACCAATATATTTTTTCCAGATACTTTTATTATTATAATTATATGCCCACAGGTCAAATATATCCTCAATGAGGTTAATGGGAATCTCAGAAGAATAAGCTATATTTGAATTATCTAATGTATATCGATCAAATTTAGAATCGAAAGCAAGAATATCTAATGTTGTATTAATTGCTTCCTTAACTTCAATTGCGCCTTCGAGACCAAACAACTCTTTTCTATAACACTCAAGTAATTTTGTACCAAGAGAGTTATAAATGTCATCATCCTCAGTAAAGTTAACGAGCCAAAAGCCTTTACCTTCACTAACACCTGATGCTAAATATAGATTAACTGATTTGGTCATTATGAAAAGTCTATAGAAGCTTGGCAATAAATAGAACCTAGAAAAAGGTAATTTAATAAAAAGATATCTACCTATAAGATACTAATCTTTATGTACTTAAATTGAAAAAATTATTTTTATTGCAAAAATAAAAACATCTTCTCAAAAATATGGAAAAAGTAGTCCCAAGTAAATCCAATGGTTATAGAAAAAGTCTTGGCCCTGGAATCCTTTTAGCTGCAGCATGCATAGGCGGATCTCACCTAATGTCATCTACTACAGCGGGAGCAAAATTTGGATTTTCGCTAATTGGACTTATTTTATTAACAAATTTAGTCAAATATCCATTTTTACTTGTCGGTACAAGATTTACAGCTGTTACAGGACTATCGCTTTTAGAGGGATTTCAAAAACGTAATAAATTTTATTTGCCTATATATTTAATAGTTGGATTAATTACTGGTACATTTACTATTTCGGCCGTTAGTTTTGTTACAGGTCTTCTTTTAAAAAATATAGTAATTTTTTCATCCTTTCCTCCTTTAGATTTAGCGATAGGTATATTAATATTATGTTCATTAATATTATTTATAGGTCAATATAAAGCCCTTGATAGGATATCTAAGATTCTTGTTTTTTTGCTTACATTATTAACATTTCTTGCTGTTATATCTTTACTAATAAAAGGACCTGCTGGAGATAGCAATCTTTCATTATTAAATAGCACTCCCTCTCCATGGACCCTCTCAAACTTAGGATTTTTAATTCCCTTAATGGGTTGGATGCCTGGTCCGGTAGAACTTTGTATATGGCCATCACTATGGATGTTTTCAAGAGCTAAAGAGACAGATCATACCGCTACGTTAAAAGAAGCAGAATTTGATTTTAATCTTGGATATTTCATCACTGTTATTACTGCAATTTTCTTTCTAACTCTTGGTGCATATACAATGTATGGCACTGGTGATGAGATGCTGACAGGTTCAGGTGTTAGTTTTGCTCAGAATTTAATACGCTTGTATACAGAATCTATTGGTGGATGGGCAAAGTGGATCATTGTTCCAGCAGCATTTGCAGCAATGTTTAGCACCACGCTTACATGCCTAGACGCATATCCCAGAAGCATTTCATCAGCTCATGGTTTGATTACTCGTTCAGATAAGGGAAATAGCACTAGTTTGACAGAAAAGAAACGTCTAAAAAAATGGATTCTATTTCATGTTTTTGCATCGCTTTGTGCACTTTTAATTGCCAAATCTGGAGGAATTGGAGTTAAAGACTATGTATTTGGGGCTATGACCGGTAGTTTTCTGTCAGCTCCTCTATTCGCCTGGATGGCTATGGATACAATGAATAGTTCATTAGTAAAAAGTCAATTTCGTTATGGCATTGCTCTAAAAACAATTTGTTGGTTTGGAATTTCATTCCTCACAATCTTTAGTTTATTATTCATATTCAATTCATTCTTTGGGATCGGGCAATAAACCCATAATTTATAAATATCGTGAAAAATAAAAAAGAGTTAACTAAATTAATTAAATAGTTAACTTGATGCAGAAGTATAGTGTTTAAGAGCAAATTCCCAGAATAATCTGCTAAAAATAAAAAATAAACTACTTAATATTAGACCTAAAAATAAGATATTAAATTTAAGTTCTCCCAAAATCGCCTCAGCTGGAAAAGTGGTTAAAAAGGCTACAGGTAAAACTAACGTAAATATGAATCTCAAAATAACTGGGTAAGCTGAAATGGGATATCTACCTGCAGCTAACAAAGCTCTAAGTACTTCTGTTGCATTCCATGTCTTAACAAACCAAATACTAGATGCAGCAATTAAGAACCAAACTGAATAAAGGATAACAAAACCAATTAATAAGGAAATAATGAATACAGATAGGGAGTAAATTGAAAAAGAAGAAACTGTTTGAATAGACGACCAAAAGACAATGGAAAGTCCCAAAATGATTTCAGGTAATCCTGCAAAAGAAAACTTTTTAACAGACAACCAAAATTGACTATCAATTGGTTTTAATAAAACATAGTCAAGAGTACCTTCTCTAACGTAATTAACGATTTCGGTTAAATTTGGTCGTAAAAGAGCATTTGTTAAACCATCTAGAAATGTATAAACACCTTGAATAACTAAAGCCGATTCCCAAGTCCAATCTCCTAATTGCCTTCCTCCAGTAAAAAAAAGGGATAATATAAATATACTTCCCAATAGAGTGCCAAACATCGCTAACAATTCAATTAAAAAGTTTAATTGATATTCAAGTTGAGAAGCAAAAGCTGTAGACCAAAATAATCTAATAGTTTTAAAATAACGATTCATATTAGGCTCCCATAGCTGTATATCTTTTTACTCCAAGTTTCCAGAGAATATTTACAGAAGGGATGAGAATTGAAATCCACAAAATTTGAGCTAAAAAACCATTAAAGATATCAACTGGCATTCCTGATAAAATTTTTGCTGGAAAGTTAATTAGATAAGGAAATGGAGTTAATATTGCAAATTTTAAAACGTTAGAAGGAAACGCTGATAACGGTACTAATAAACCAGATAGAAAAAGATAAGGAACAAATATTAATCTTTCTAGAGCACTAGATTTTTCGGTCCAAAAACATAGTGCAGCGACTAAACTTTGAAGAAGGAAAGCGATAGTAAAAGCAAAGTGAGTTGATAAATACGCCAGAAATAATTGAGGTAGTGAGGGAAGCCAAAAAGATGAAGGATTTAAAATGAAAAAAGTAATAGCTATAGCTATTGCGAAAGGAAGTCTTGTTGCTTGCTCTGCCAAATGAGAAGCTACATATCTAAATAGAGGGTGCAAAGGCTGAAGCAAATATGGTGATAATCGACCAGAAAGAGAATCTTCCTCAAACGAGAAGACAACCCAAACAACTGAAAATTGCCTAACGAGAAAAGCACTTAAAAAATATCTTGCCAACCCAATATCAGTTAGACCAAATGAATTACCAACATCATTTTGACTCCAAAGAGAAAACATAATAAATGGTAGTACTCCAGATAGAGCCCACAAAGCTATTTCGATGCGATATTCCAACATGTATGCATATTGTGTTGTAAGTAAAGTCTTAATAAGCTTGAAAGACAATCCAAATATTCTCAATTGACTTCTCCCTTAATAAATAATTCTCCTATTAATTGATCAATAGGAGGATCACTTATCTCTAAATCGATAATATCGAAATCAGTTAATAGATTACTTACTACAGCTGTCAATTTATCCCTTGAAACTAACAAACATACAAAACGATCATTTAAATCTTGAATCTCACCATATTTTTCAAATTGTTCACTTGCACATGGTTTTTTCAATTCAACTTTTACCTCTCTGGATGGTGATAATGAATTAGCCAGTGAATCAAGATCGCCATCATAAAAAAGCTTTCCTTTATGAATACAAATAACTCTTGGACATAATGCTGTTATATCAGCCATGTAATGACTAGTCAGCAAAATAGTAGCACCAGTTCTTTTATTGTATTCGGATAAGAAGCTACGAACTCTAGCTTGAGCATTTACATCTAGACCAAGAGTAGGTTCATCTAGAAAAAGGACAGATGGTTTATGCAATAAGGAAGCTAGAATTTCAGATTTCATTCTTTGTCCTAACGACAACTTTCTTACAGGTCTTGTAAGTTCTTCTCCTAGTTCAAGCATCTCTGCCAATTCATTAATTCTTACTTTTGCTTCGTGGTCAGACAAACCATATACAGCTGCGTTTACATACAAAGAGTCCATGGGAGGAAGGTCCCATATCAACTGCTGCTTTTGCCCCATAACCAAAGTAATCTCCTTAAGAAAAGCCGTTTGCCTTCTTTGTGGAGAGAAACCACCAACATCAACTAACCCTGTCGATGGATGAATAAGACCACACATCATTTTCAATAATGTAGTCTTACCAGCTCCATTAGCCCCAAGAAATCCGACTACCTCTCCCGGTGAGATTTTAAAACTAATATCAGTAACGGCAGGGACGTCATAAGTCTTTCGATCGAAAAAATGCTTAAGAGTACCCTTAAACCCAGGCTGTTTGTTTGCAACACGATAATATTTACTCAGCTGATCTACAACGATCAAGTAACTAGGATTATTGTGCAATTAATTTTCAAATGCTTCAACATTAAGATAAAACATTTTTCCTATATAGTCGATAAAATAAAAGTAGTGAAAAATCTATAGGTTATTAAAACTAAATGGATGAACAAAAATATGTAATAGCGATAGCTCTAGCAGAGCAAAATAATAAAAGAATAATGCCTCTTGGAGGAAAAACTTATTCTGGAAATGATACTTTAAGTCAATCCTCAAAAAAAGAAGTCGAAAAGATAATACTTGATTTATTACTAAGGATATTTCAAAGAACTACAGAAGGTAGTCTTAAAATATCAAACGATGAAAAAGGATTGTTACTAGCAGAAATTAGTTTTGAAAGTATGCATAATAATATTCCAGTAATTAAATCAAATTGGATTAATAGTGGAGATACAGATACTTTAATAGAAAAATTAAAATCAATATGTTCAAATCTTTGGAGTATTCAATTTAAAAAACATGAAGGAATATTATTCAACAATCTAAAACATACAAATTAGCCAGAAATTTTCATTTGAGTTTTTTCGGCCTTACGTATAATCTTCTGTGCCTCATCACGAGAAAGGCAAGACTCAGCTTTGCTTTGTAACTTTATTAATTTTGCATGCTGCTTTTCTAGCTTCATAACTTAATTTAAATAATTTGTTAACTTATTTTTAACTTAGCATATAGATATAAATTTGTAAATAAAATGAGTAACAGAAATCTAATATTAGCAGTAAATTCTATCCTTCTTTTTTTGCTGCTGAGATGTATCTATGCAGTACAGAAATATCCAATTCACCTAAACCAGCCTGCATTAATCTTTGCTCAATCTCTTTTACTTTAGAAGCTATGGGTAAATCAATATTTATAGATTTAGCCAGATCAATGGCAATAGATAAATCCTTATGATGCAACTCTAATTTAAATCCCAATGGATGTTCATCAATCAACATTGCTTTTGATCTATTTTCTAATGGCCAGGAATTCGCTGCTCCAACTTTTAAAGCATCAACCACATCTTCCATGGGCAAATCAAGCAATTTCCCCAATTCCATTGCCTCGGCTACTGCTGCATATGTTCCTGCGACTAATATCTGATTAAGAGCTTTAACTTGTTGACCTTTACCTACGCCATTAAAGTAATTAATTGATTTACCAAGGACATCAAATATATGTTCAAAAAATAAACACTCTTTTTTGCTTGCACCAACAAATAAAGACAGTGAGCCTTTTTGAGCTCCCTCTGTCCCCCCTGAAACTGGACAGTCAACATAAAAGATATTTTTTACGGCTAATCTTTTATGTATAGAAATAGATTTATCAGGACTTATTGTAGAGAAATCTATTACAAACGAATTGGGTTTTAGCGTTTCTGCTACTCCATTGTCTCCAAATAAAACAGATTCAACTGCATTATCATCTGTAACACAAATCAAAAGGCCATCGCAATCATAAACAGCTTCTTTAGGATCAACAAAATATCCTTTGTGGCCGTCATTATTAAGTTTATTTCTATTAAATAAATTTAAATCATAACCATTATCAATGAGCCGCTCAGACATAGGCTTACCAATAGCTCCAAGGCCAACAAAAGCTAGTTTCATCAAATTCATATTTTTATTCAAAGCGAACTAAGAGTAATAATTACATCAAAGGTTTGAACTATTACTATAAAAAATTAATATGCTGCCAAAAGAACAAAATATGATGCGATAATTAATTCATTGAATACTTAAGAAGATGACTAATTTAACAGATTCCAAGAATGCTACACATCATTGGTATCCATTCTTGAAGTATCAGGAGGAATGTGAAGCCGCTGGCAAGGAGGCCACTGTAAATGATTGGATGAGAGCTTCAGGTCAATTACAAAACAGAATTGATTTTGAAGAAGCAAAGAAAGCAGCTGAAGCTGAAGCTCTTAAAGCAAAGGCTGAGGCACCCAAAAAAGAGGCTTAAATAATTAATTATCAATAAATAAAAAAAATATATTTACCTCTTTTAAATTATTAGAAAAATAACATACAGATAATAAGAAAGTCTTGTGAAGATCTATCAAACTTCTTGCATCTATGTAATTCCTTTTACTAAAGTTATCTGATTAAGGTCTTAGGAAATATTAAACCTAAGGTCAAGACCATTTCTGATTCTTAAATAATGTCGGAGACCAAAACCCTAAATATTCTTCTTGCCCCAGAAGGCCAATTACAGGGTAATGGACAGTTAAGAGAATCCTTCCATGAGAGAAGGGATCGCAAGGGTGGAGACTATCCTATGTGGTTCCTAAATTCTTCATTAGTTAACAAATTCAATATCACTGAGGAAGAAGGTTATGAAGCTGTTGTGGCAGAAGACTCAACAACAATTGCCTGGTTAAAACTCCGATTTGGTGGAGAAAGATTAACTAAAACATTAGATATTGAAGAGCTTTGGCAATATGCAAGTCAGCCGCCTAATCCACCCGAAAGAAGAGATATATCACCGCCTAAATAGATATTAAATGAAACCAATTCACAAAATAACTATTCATCATAAACAAGAGGGAAAGACATATACCTTTGATGTTCCTGAAGGTGAGTACATATTGAGAAATTTTGAATCAAAAGATAAAAATGGGCAAATCATCGGAGACACATTGCCATTCTCTTGCAGGAATGGATGTTGTTCTGAATGTGCTGTTAAGATAATTTCAGGGAAAATGGACCAACAAGCTTGTATTGGTCTATCTAAAGAAATGAGGGATAAGGGATATGGTTTGTTATGTGTCTCTAAAGCTATTGGGCCGTTAGAATGCGAAACTCAAGATGAAGACGATGTTTATAATGAACAATTCGGAAAATATTTCAAAGGATTGAACACCCAAGCAGGTAATCCATTTGATATTTGATTTATCTAAATAGTCTTATTTATCTGTCCAAAAATTTAAAATGTCATGACCTGTAAAAGTAACATCTTTATCATATCTCAATGCATTTGTCTTCTCCATTGGTAGTGAAAATTGCTTAAATATCAAAGTAGCGAATTTCACAAATTTAACAGGTTTTGTTAAACCTTTAGCACCTACAAAAGCTCTGAAAGATTCGATAATTTTGTTCCTTAAATCCCAAAACTTATTGTCCTCAAGATTAAAAACCCAAGGAAATGCATTTTTAGATGTGTGGTTTGTTCTTTTTATAACTTCCTCATCAAATTCCTTTGGATCAATACCAAGCAATTCATAAAACTCACCTCTTTCGCAAACTGTCAAAGTGTGAGTAAGGAAAACACTCCACAAGAAGAAACGACTTAATAGCTTGCCTCTAAATCCTTTGGTAATGCCTGGCCAACATCTCATCATTACTGTGAAACAATCGCCATGTCTATTCTCATCTTGACACCATGGTTCAAAGAAATCAAAAAGAGGAGCAAAAGCCTGATCTGGATTAGCCTTAAGGTGCCTATCCATCAAGATATATCTCCAATACCCAATTTTTTCTGAAAGATACACGGAATATATAACCCAACTAATTGGGAACCAAGTCGCTGCTCTTTTTCCTCCTAAATGAGGGAGATCCACTTCAATACCCTCTGCGACTAATGCTCTGCTAAGGAAGCCTGCGTGTCTAGCTTCATCTCTAGCTAAAAACTGAAATAGTTTACCAAGATCCCTATTCCCCTCTTTCTTTAAACGATTTGAAATCTCCTTGAAAAGTAAGAATCCAGAAAATTCTGAGATAACTGATCTAACTAAATAACTCTCATAAGTCTCTTTAGCCTTCTGAGGCAAATCTTGTAATCTATCTAGACTTGCCTTCCTATCAAAATGAGTACAGTTATAGTCTGCTTTCATTTCTGAGAGCATTGCTTCAAACTCTTCACGTGCATCAGTTAATTCTGTCTTAGCTGCTTTTTTAAACTCAGTTACGTAAAAACGAGGGGTTAAAAGATTTTCATCTAAATGTGGCGGCAACTCATTGGTTCCGCGTGTATCAACTCTTAGTTTTGGTGAAGAAGCTGTTGCGGTCATCCCTAATTAACAAGCAAGAACACAATTGTATGTCTTTATTTGGAAAAAAGGTGAATTTTTAATCAGGTAGTAATAGAGCTTTGCCTAAAACGAAAAAAAAATAGCTAAAAAAATTGATTATAGAATTTATATTTAACAACTAAAAGAAATTATATTCACGAAATTAATTGATTTATAATAGAAATTTAAAAGACATTAAATTAGATAATTACCAAAAAAATTATTATGAATGAATATCTTGCAAAGCTGAAACTGATAAAACTTGATTCTGCAATGCTTCTATCCCTTTTACAGCGGCACTAGCACCCTTTAAGGTTGTCAAAGTTGGAACAGAGTAGTCAAGAGCTGCTTTTCTAAGATATTTATCATCATAAATTGCCTGGCGTCCGATAGGTGTATTTATTACGAGCTGAACCTTCCCTGATCGAATCATGTCCTCAATATTTGGTCTTCCTTCGTGAACCTTAAGAACCCTTTCTACCTTTAAATCAAATTTCTCGAGATAATTAGAAGTACCAGATGTTGCCAAAACTGAAAAACCTAGTTCAATTAATTTTTTTGCTACTGGAATCAAAGCAGGTTTATCTCGATCATGAGTAGACAAGAAAACAAAACCGGAAGTAGGTAATCCCTCACCTGCTGCGAGTTCGGATTTTGCATAAGCCATTCCAAAAGTATTTGCAGATCCCATTACCTCGCCAGTTGAACGCATTTCTGGTCCTAAAACACTGTCTGAGCCAGGAAAACGTCTAAAAGGCATAACAGCCTCCTTTATTGCTTGAAGTGGTGGAATTGGTTCTTGATTTAACCCAATATCTTTTAACTTTTTACTTAAAAGTAACTGAGTAGCAATTTTTGCAAGAGGGATACCAGTAGCTTTAGAAACAAAAGGAACTGTTCTTGAGGCTCTTGGATTTGCTTCAATAATGTAAACGACCTCATCACCGTCATCATCTCTTTTGACAGCAAATTGAAGATTAATTAGACCAACAACATCGAGTTCAGTAGCTAATAATTTTGTCCAATGTTTAATTGTTTTAATTGATTCGGTAGATAGAGTTATGGCAGGAAGGCAACAGGCTGAATCACCAGAATGAATGCCCGCCGGCTCTATATGCTCCATTAAGCCTCCAATAACAACATTTTTGCTTTCATCACACAAAGCATCAACATCAACCTCAATTGCATTCTCTAAATATTGATCAATAAGGATTGGATGATCTGGCTCAACGTTTACAGCTTCCTTTATGTATCTTTCCAACTCATCTTGCCCATAGACAATTTCCATAGCTCTACCACCGAGAACATATGAAGGCCTAACCACCAATGGATATCCAACTTTATTGGCTACAACCAGTGATTCTTCAAAAGTCCTAGCAAGACCATTTTTGGGTTGCCTAATATCCAATTTTCTCAAAACCTTGTCAAATTGCTCTCTGTCTTCAGCTAAATCAATTGAGATAGGGGATGTACCTAAAACTTTTGTTTGTAAATATGAGTTTTCCGATTTTTCTAACCAATTAACTATAGGTAAAGAGAGTTTTAAAGGAGTTTGTCCACCAAATTGAACTACTATTCCAAAAGGTTTCTCAAATTCAATAACATTGAGGACATCTTCAAGAGTTAAAGGTTCAAAATAAAGTATGTCGCTTGTGTCATAATCAGTAGAAACCGTTTCGGGATTACTATTTATCATTATTGTTGTAAAATTTTCCTCTTGAGCTTGATAGGAAGCATGACAACAACAATAATCAAATTCGATACCTTGTCCAATACGATTTGGACCTCCGCCAAGAATTAAAATTTTATTTTTATTATCAATTTTAACTTCATTAAGACTAATACTATTAATTATATTTCCTTCTTTATCAAGCCTGTACGCTGGTCTTTCATATGTAGAATAATGATATGGTGTATTCGAGGAGAATTCTGAAGCACATGTATCAACTGTTTTAAAAACAGGTAATATTTTTAGTGAATTTCTTTTAGATCTAATTGTTAATTCATCAGTTTTAAGAGCAAACGCAATCTGACGATCAGAAAATCCAAGTTGTTTTAGTTTGAATAAAAAATTATGCTCTAATTGATTAATATTTTTAAGCTTAAGTAATTGATCCTCAGCATTTACTATGTTCCTAAGCTTTGATAAGAACCAAGGATCTATTTTAGAAAAAGAAAAAATTTCTTTATCACTACGTCCATTCTTCATTGCTAAGCGGACATGCATTATTCTGTCTGGTGAAGGTGTCCTTAATAGTCTTTCTAATTCAATAGAAGATACATTCCGATCAATTCGATCACAGCCCCAACCACTTAATCCTGTTTCTAAAGATCTTATAGCCTTTTGAAAAGATTCTTCAAAACATCTTCCTATTGCCATAGCCTCTCCAACTGACTTCATTGAAGTAGTGAGAATTGAAGAAGTACCTGAAAATTTTTCAAAGGCAAAACGAGGTATTTTGGTAACTACATAATCAATTGAAGGTTCAAAACATGCGGGAGTCTTGCCAGTAATATCATTAATAATCTCGTCTAATCTATAACCGACAGCTAAAAGAGCAGCAATTTTGGCTATAGGAAAACCTGTAGCTTTACTTGCTAAAGCTGATGACCTACTAACACGAGGATTCATTTCAATTACAATAATCTCACCATTTTGGGGATTAATTGCAAATTGGATATTGCTACCACCAGTTGCTACACCAATTTCTCTAATTATAGAAATTGAGTAATCTCTTAAACGTTGATATTCTCTGTCAGTGAGAGTTTGTGCAGGAGCTACCGTGATCGAATCTCCAGTGTGAACCCCCATGGGATCAACATTTTCAATACTGCATATAATTACAACATTATCTGATAAATCTCTCATAACCTCTAACTCAAATTCTTTCCAACCTAAAAGAGATTTTTCAATAAGTATTTGAGAAACAGGACTAGCATCTAGACCTGTTTTACATAATTCTAAAAATTCATCCTGGTTATAAGCAATACCACCTCCACTTCCACCTAATGTAAAAGCAGGACGGATAATTTTAGGGAATGAAGAAATTTCATTTCCGACTATTTCAGCTTCTTGAAGATTGGAAGCGATTCCAGATGGACATACTTCGACACCAATATTATTCATTGCTATTTTAAATAAATTTCTATCCTCAGCTTTTTTAATTGCCTTCAGATCTGCCCCAATTAATTCAATATTGTATTTTTTTAAAATCCCAATTTCCGCTAACTCTACAGAAATATTCAATGCTGTTTGCCCTCCCATTGTGGGCAAAAGAGCATCAGGTCTTTCTTTTTCTATAATTTGCTCAACAACTGAGGCTGTGAGAGGTTCAACGTAGGTCCTGTTTGCCGTTTCAGGATCCGTCATTATTGAAGCTGGATTTGAATTAACTAAAATGACTTCAAAGCCTTCGCTTCTTAACGCTTTACATGCCTGGGTACCGGAATAATCGAATTCACAGGCCTGTCCAATAACAATTGGTCCAGAACCTAGTATCAAAATCCGACGTATATCTTTACGCCGTGGCATTTGAATTTCTTGTAAACTTCATTTATGTCACGCATTCTAGGTATCTGTTTATCATCTACTGTCTAGATCGGCAAACTACCATTAAAGTTTAACCAACTTTCCGAATAAGAAACAAAGAGTATGAGCGAACTACAGCGCCTTAAAGGGCTGCTGCCACCAGAGAACCAAAGCTGGGTATTTATTGAAGCCGCAGCAGCAATAGATCCTCCCTTGATCACGCTTGAAGAAATTGGGCGTGATGAAGTTGAGATTCAAGTCGACCTTGAGCAATGGGACTATTTAGCTCAAGATCATAGAAATTTGTTGTTTTGGCATGAGGTGGGACGAATTCAAAATGACACCATCCCTAGAGATGGCTGGGAAATGGCCGCTCTGGCAATAGGTTTAGGTGGTGCTATAGGAGAATTATGGGTCCAAGATGGATTGTTACTTTTAATGGCACTTGGATTATCAGGCTTTGCAGGTTATAGGCTCTACTTAAAAAATAATTCTGAGAAACGTCTGCAAGATGCGATATCGGCTGACGAGAGAGCTATTGATCTGGCATGTAGGTTCGGATATAGCGTACCAAATGCTTATAAAAGTCTTGGTGGTGCTCTAAAAGATTTAGTAGAAAAGTCTAGAAAGAAAAAAAAGAGAACATTTTATGAAGATAGATTAGAAGCACTCAGAAAAAGTGCTGAAAGAGCGCGTGCAGAGATGGCTTCTCAAGAGGGATCTAAAAAATCAGTTACGAGTGAAAATGTTTATGGATAGTAGTAGGTTGATTGAATTAGCTGCCTTAGCTTGCGATGATAGAAAAGCAGGAAATATAAAACTTTTAAAAGTTGATGAAGTCTCAAGCATAGCTGATTGGATATTAATCACTGAAGGACTTTCCGATGTTCAAGTAAGGGCCATAATTAATAATGTAGAAAAGACACTTAGAGATGAAGCAGATCTATTCCCTCTCAGAAAAGAAGGAATAAATGAAGCAAAATGGGCATTATTAGATTATGGAGATCTAATAATTAATGTTTTTCAACCCAATGAAAGAAAATTCTATGATTTAGAATCATTTTGGAGCAATGGAATTATCCATAATTTTATTGATAATAAATTAATAAAATTAAAAGATGAATGAAATTATATGCCCTGTACCTAAAAACCAAAGGCCATTAAATGAATTTAACAGTATTAGAGATTCATGGATAATCTCCTGGCCTTTTTTAGAAAGAAGTACTTTTTACCGGAAATTAACATATAGTTGGTTATTGATGACACCAATAAGTTTAATAATATCTTATGGGAGTGATTACCTAAGAAACAATATTTTTGAACTTACATTTATAAGCTTTACAGCCTCACTTGCTTTTCCTATATTATTACTTATCAGGCAATGGTTAAGTTGTATATACATATATAAACGCCTTAATTCTGAAAACATTGAATATGAAGAATCTGGATGGTATGATGGACAGACCTGGGAAAAACCAATTGATTGGAGAGCAAAAGATTTACTTATAGCTCAACACCAAATCAAACCAATTTTAAATCACTTACAAGTAATAATATTATTATTACTATCAGTTATTATAATTTCATTATTATTTATACTATTAAGAATAAATTAATATATGAATTTACAAAACAATTTATCAAATCACGGCAACAATTCTTTGAAGGTTCTAGTAAAAAGAGGTTCAAGTGTTGAATCCATTCATAGAGCCCACGCATCGATATGTGATACGAAAGGTAGGACATTAATGAAAGCAGGATCATGTGAATATGAAACTTTTATACGATCAGCATTGAAACCTTTCCAAGCATTACCTTTCCTTACAAGTGGTGCTTCAGAAAAATATAATTTAGACAATAAGACATTAGCTCTGGCATGTGGTTCTCATAGTGGATCATCATTTCAAGCGAGAACAGCATTCAAGCTCCTCTGGAATGCAGACATAGATATAAAAGAGCTTAAATGCCCAATCCCTCAAAATAGAGAAAGCAAACTTCAACATAATTGCTCGGGAAAGCATTCAGCATTTCTCGCAACCTGCAAAAAGATGAACTGGGATCTAGATAGCTATTTAATGGGTCATCATCCCTTACAGAAAGAAATATTTAGGAGGGTTTCCGAGTTACTAAAAATACCAGCCGAAGAATTAATTGCCGAAAGAGATGACTGTGGAGCGCCAACTTTACTTTTGCGTTTATCTCAAATGGCGGTTTTATATGCTCATTTATCTAGATCTGACCAACCTGAATTTGAAAAAATAACTCGTGCTATGACAAACCATCCAGAGCTCGTTGCTGGAGAAGGATATTTTGATTCGGAATTAATAAAAAGAGGTCATAATCAAATAATTAGCAAAGGTGGAAGTGAAGGTATCCAATGTATTGGTCTATTGGGGGAAGGTATTGGACTCTCAATAAAGGTTGAAGATGGATCGAAAAGAGCCAAACACGCTGTGGCCATTCACCTTCTTAGACAACTCGAATGGATCACTCCATCAGCAATTGAAGAACTTGATGAAATCATCCTTCAGAAAAAGCCAGGCATCTACATAGAAGTTGAAGGACAATTAAAGGTCCCTTAATACAAACAAAGTAGTCATTAATGTCACCTAAAGATGTATGCTTTAATTGCTACGCGGGGTAGAGCAGTCTGGTAGCTCGTCGGGCTCATAACCCGAAGGTCGGAAGTTCAAATCTTCCCCCCGCCACCAATAAAAAAGCCCAGTCGTTGACTGGGCTTTTTTATTGGCCTAAATCTCTAAGAAATTACTTGTCCCTTTTATATCCAATAGTTAGTGATCAAAAAGATTTGTGATGGAATTCATAGGTTTAGATATTAACAAGAGAAGTTTTTCATTAGTTAAACAATATAAATAATATTAACAGCATAAGTTAGCTATAACCATTTGGATTTTTCATTTGCCAATTCCAACCATCTATGCAAATCTGATCTAACGATTTCAGTGGAGTCCAGCCTAATAATTTCCTAGCTTTTGAAATATCTGCATAACATTCAGCAACATCTCCATCT
Organism: Prochlorococcus sp. AG-402-M18; assembly: GCA_003216595.1. Taxonomy (GTDB): domain Bacteria; phylum Cyanobacteriota; class Cyanobacteriia; order PCC-6307; family Cyanobiaceae; genus Prochlorococcus_B. Next base: position 75,748 of record QCIQ01000001.1, on the reverse strand, counting down.
CTTCTACTTTGAATTGAAAAAGGAATTTGACAACCAGTAGATAACTCAAATTGGCGGATAATCTGAAAGACTGAATATCCTTTACCAGAACCTAGATTAATAAATTCTAAACATGCATCTTTAGAATTTAAATAATCAATACAGGCTAAATGCCCTTCAGCCAAATCAACAATATGAATGTAATCTCGAATACCTGAGCCATCCTTAGTGTCCCAATTATCACCAAAAACCTTTAAAAGTTTCTGCCTTCCTATTGCGACCTGAGTTAAAAAAGGAAATAGGTTGTTTGGATTTCCAATTGGATCTTCACCAATCAAGCCAGATGGATGTGCACCAACAGGATTAAAATAACGTAAACTACATATTTTCCAAAAATTTATATTTGAATTATATAAATCGTGAAACATATTTTCAATTGCAACTTTTGTTTGGCCATATGGATTAATTGGTGAGATTTTGTGATCTTCTGCCATAGGGACAGTGTCACTTAAACCATAAATAGTGGCACTGCTACTAAAAATTAAGGAGTAACATTCAAATTCTTTCATTGTAAGTAAAAGATTTAATGTGCCAAGGACATTCACATCCCAATAATGAAGTGGATTAATCAATGAATCAGATACAGATTTTAAGCCTGCTAAATGTATAACAGCATCTATGGGTTTTTCTTCCTTGATAGAATCACTAAAAATATTATTTAAGAGTTTTTTATTTCTAATATCTCCAACAACAGTTTCTAATTTAGAATTTATCTTTTTGTTGTCTAAATAGTTTTCAATTCGATATATAACATTATATGAGCTATTAATAAAGGAGTCTAATATTAAAACATCAAATCCCCTCTCTAACAACAACAAAGCTATATGGGAACCTATGAATCCGGAACCACCAGTTAAAAGAATCCTCATAATAGCTATTAATATAATTTATAAATGAAACGTCAATCGACGCAGTTTATAAAAAGAAAGGATTTTTCTATATAATTATATTTGACAGATTAGCATCTCATTATATCATATTTGATTTAGATGCTATCTTTCTTATAAAAATCTCGTTGAAGTTTTTAAGTTTTTAAGTTTTCTTGACAATTTAAATTAGATGAATTATTGCAGAACAAGATATTTTTAAGCTCACTACACTTTAAACTGAAAAATATTTATTGATTTCAAATCTATCATTTTCTATATTTAATAAACTAAATTAAAAAAACATACATAAAAGCGTTTACACATTATAATGAGATACAAAATCTATTTAAACTAAATTATATAAATGAAAAAAGACAATCTAAAGAGAATAATCAAAAAGTTTGAAACATTGATTGAGGAGTTGAAGAGTGAGGTCTACTCGGATAAAGATTCATATGTTCATCCATGGGATGAACATATGAAAAACACCCCAAGAATAATTAATGCAGAAGACGATGATGGATATGCAGATTAATTCACTTAGTTAAACTCGCTTAAAATAAAACAAATATAAAGAATTAATTTTCCTTATATTTTTAGTAAATTTACCTATTGCTATAAAGGCATATTAAAAGCAAATTATAAAAAAATGCGTTTTTAATGGCTCCTTTACCTCAACTTGTAAAAGCCACCCCTCAGGGAGGCACGATCCATAAATATCAACTTTCAGGAGGAAAAACTTCCTTCATGAGATACCTAGGCTGCTACCTTGGGACATGTAAATTCTGCAATGACATAGAAGAAGCATCTGAATTTGTATCTAGCATTGAGTTGTCTCCAAAAACCCTTTGAGCAAAAGATTTCTTGAATAAAATAATGACTTATATGATTTGACTTCGGCGAGGAAAAAACGTCGAAGTTTTTTTATGTAAATTTAATCCATTCTCGAAGGCTTTAGGTGCTATTTTTTTTTAGTCTTTAAGAATATAAGGAGAATACTCTTTTAATGAGCCAATTTTTATCTCATTAAAAGATCTACTCGATTATGAAAGAAGAAAAAGGAAAAGATAATAAATCACTTGAATATGAGACTAATAATCTCATTAGATCTAATTTTAATGAAAAAGAAGATGTAAAAGAACTTGAGAATATTGCTCCAAAGCCCTCCAATCAATTAACTAATGGATTATTAGGTTGGTATTCAGTATCTAGCAGCGAGACAATAAAGGAGGGGAAATTAAATCACTTCACCATTTATAATGAGCCACTTGTTTTGTATCGTGATAGAGAAGGTATTGTTAGGTGTGTAAAAGATGTATGTCCTCATAGAGGAGCTTCATTCTTAGGGGGTGAAGTTATAAACGGACAACTTGTTTGTCCTTATCACGGTGCGAGATTCTCCTCTCAAGGTAGTTGTACAAATTTAGATAGAATTACTTGTCAGCATATTATTGATTCTAATTACGATAACTATGCTAAAAGCATAAAGCTCTTTCAATATCCATGTGTAGAAAAAGAAGGATATATCTATATTTATTATACTGGAAAACCTCTTGCAAATATTGAAGACTTTCAAATAAAATCATCAATAAATAGCCTTCTACCCGATTCCTATGGATTTCCATCATTGGAATATGAATATGAAGAAGTTTATGTAGATTTCAAAGCAGACTGGGCAAGAATAATTGAAAACCATCTAGATATATTACATGTATTTTGGATGCATGGAGACACTATCCCAGACAAGAATGTAAACAGAGAAACTATAACTAGTTTCAATCAGAAAATAAAAAGAGATAATAGACAAATAGAAAGTATTTATTCTTATAAAACAAACGGAGAAGAGGAATTTATCAGAATTAAATTTGTACCTCCTGGAAGAATTTTTATATATAAGGGCTCACCTGAAAGTACAAGGTATATTCAGGTTCTTGATCATATTCCACTAGGAAATAATAACGCACGGGTCATAGTACGACACTATAGGAAATTTTTGAAAAATAAACTATTCACAAATATAGTGTTATTTAGTCATCTACAAAAAAGGACATTTTATAAGATTTTCACAGAAGATTATTTAGTATTAAAAACCCAAACATTTAATGATCAGATGGGTTACATACAAAAAGATAATGTGAAATTATTAGGTGAAGATAAGATGGTTCAATATTACTGGGATTGGCTTCAAAATGCATTAAATAAAGAAAAGCCATGGGACTTGCATCCAACTAATTCATTGACGAACTCAGTTCATGAGGATAGAGGAATGAAATATCCTCCGGAAAATCCTAATATGGCTATAAAAAATAATAGAAAGATAATCATCAAGCTTTTAACTAGATTATTGTTCCCTATCAGTTTTATTCTGCTATTAATATAATTTAAATAGATTATAAGTTAACTTCATTAAATAAATGAGAGATGAATCTAGAAAGGATCAGATAACTTGGGCTAGTTTAAAAAATATAAATGTATATATTGATCAAAAAAAAATCCTATCAAATATAAATATAAACCTTAATTATGGAGAAAACACTCTGATATTAGGACCAAATGGTTCTGGCAAATCAACTTTTTTAAAATTATTAAATAGATCAATTTATCCAATCAAATCGAATCATAGTTCGTTTAAGTTGTTTAACAAAGAAGATATAAATATTTGGGACTTAAGGAAGAAGATTGGATTTCTATTTAAAGAAATGGAGCAAAGAGTAAACAATGGAGTCAAGCTATATGATGTAATTAGTTCAGGATTCTCAGGCATTTTTAATTCTAGATATTCATACCTTCTTTCAGAAAGAGAAAAAATTAAACTTAATAATCTAATCAATGAATGGGAGTTAAGTCATATTATTGATAATGATTTTCAATCATTATCTGATGGTCAGAAAAGAAGGGCATTACTAGCCAGATCAATAGTTTACGAACCTAAAATACTAGTACTAGACGAGCCTTTTTGTAATTTAGATATAAAATCAAATTTAATCTTGAATCAAAATCTTAACAAATTGATCAACCAATCAGTAAATATTATATATGTCACACATAATATAGAATCTATTTTACCTAAAACTAATAGAGTTCTTCTAATAAAAGAAGGTAAAATAATAAATGATGGAAGCCCAGATTTAATTAATACAGAAACACTAAGTAAGCTTTTTAATATATCAATTAAAGTAATAGAACAAGAGGGATACTGGAGAATGCTCCCAATAAGTAATTAAATAATCACGAGGATAAAGGCAATTATAAATATACAAATAAATAGAAGATATTTATTATTTAATGAAAAATCACTATAAATATTTTTTTTGTTATTTACACCCCTGCCTACTCCAAAAGGGGTTCCACATGAATTGCATACCAATCTGCCAGATAATGCACGATCTGCTCTCATATTAGAGCTACCACAAACTAAGCATTTATTTACAATCATTACAGCTAAATCAATTCAAGACTTCATCAAGGAATGATAATGGTGTACTCATTTTACATGAGTAACCTAAAAGACTCTCGGGAAAATATTCATACAGTACCTCATTTTTTTCATTTAATAGAATTGTTGCACCTCTCTGTGTTAGGAATTTGGAATCAGGAACATAAGAATTCCATTTAGAAAGAATTTCAAACATATTAATGAGTCTCCTAGTTGCAAGTTCAAAAGGGCGTAAATTTTTTTCTTTAGAAAAAATATTAAACATTTTCCCTTTCAAAAAGGAGAAAGGTCCTATATTTATTTCCTCATCAAAAGAGAACAAACTCTTAGCATTTTTATCCCCCATATAACCTCTTAAAACCTCCTTAATCGTACCTCTAGAACCTATACCCATGCACATGAACAATAAATTAATAATTGAAGGGAATGGTGAGACAAAACCTACATTAAGATTTAGTTTTTTGTGAAGTTCAGCATTCCCTACGGCAATAACATTTTGAATTTCAATATTATTAAACTTACAAAAAATTTCTTTGGACTTTTCACTCCCAATGCCTATTAATATTAAATCAATAGAGTTCTCAGCCAGTTTTGTTGAATAGGCAGATAATTGTTGACAGTATTCAAAACTGTCAAAATCAGCAAATGAGCCAAGCAAAACCAAAAGGCTTTTTCTTTGATAGAGAGAAATTATCTCTTTCTTAAAAAACTCATTAATGACATTTTTATAATTCATCAATTTTTTCAGCTTTGTTTTCAAAATAACAAAGTCAGACATTGGAACATGAGTTTTAACTATACCTATTGGTAAATATCATAGTGACTCTAAGGATTTCAACGATCGAAGCCTCGTCTAACACGAAGATCTAATTTAGTAGCAGATGTTCTTGAAATATGTACAAAACCTACAATTTCAATAAGCAATGTGAAGGGATATGGAACTTACAGACCTATAAATATATCCTCTTACTGTTCTTTGTTTATTTCTCGTGCAGACCTACGGGAATCCTAGCGTTACCTATGACTGGTACGCGGGTAATTCAGGGACGGCCAATCGCTCCGGAAAATTCATCGCTGCGCATGCTGCCCATGCTGGTTTGATGATGTTCTGGGCAGGTGCGTTCACTTTATTTGAGCTAGCTCGTTATGACTCATCCGTTGCGATGGGTAATCAAAACTTGATCTGCTTGCCTCACCTTGCACAACTCGGTATAGGTGGAATCGAAAACGGAGTAATAACTGAACCTTACGGTTGCACAGTTATTGCTGTACTTCACCTAATTTTCTCTGGTGTTCTTGGTGCTGGTGGAATTCTTCACTCCACAAGATACGACGGTGATTTAGGAAACTATCCTGAAGGAAGTCGTCCTAAAAAGTTTGACTTCGAGTGGGACGATCCAGACAAACTTACATTTATTCTTGGTCACCACCTTATTTTCCTAGGTTTGGCAAACATTCAATTCGTTGAATGGGCTCAATATCATGGTATTTGGGATACTGCTCTAGGAGCTACTCGTACAGTTTCTTACAACCTAGATTTAGGAATGATATGGAATCACCAAGCTGATTTCCTTCAAATCAGTAGCTTGGAAGATGTTATGGGCGGTCACGCTTTCTTAGCATTTTTCCAAATAATTGGTGGTGCATTCCACATCATCACTAAGCAATTTGGTGAGTACACAGAATTCAAAGGTAAAGGACTTCTTTCAGCAGAAGCTGTTCTTTCATACTCACTAGCTGGTGTTGGCTACTGTGCACTTGTTGCAGCTTTCTGGAGCTCAACAAACACAACTGTTTACTCAACAGAATTCTTTGGAGATGTACTTCAACTCAAGTTTGATTTCGCTCCATATTTTGTTGATACTGACGCATCACTTGCAACTGGAGCTCATACAGCTAGAGCCTGGTTAGCAAATGTTCATTTCTATCTTGGCTTCTTCTTCATTCAGGGACATCTCTGGCATGCATTAAGAGCTATGGGATTTGACTTCAGACGCGTAGGTAAAGCGTTCGACAATATGGAAAACGCAAAAATCACTAACGGTTAATTATTAATTTCATTAGTGAACAAAAAAAGGCCCGCATGCGGGCCTTTTTTTATGCGCTATTTAGTAGAAATAATTACAAAACTACTCGCACTAATGTCACAATTAACTAACTCAAAAATCTAAATTTGGATAAAAGATTGCCAGTTGATGTGCTTTTTTATACCTATTGAGACAAAAAGTCTCAAGAGCTTGTTGCTATTGAGAATCGGTTGCAAAAGGATATAAATTTTGTGTAAATTAGAAATCCATTAAGCTCCTTTTAGTTTCAATGAGCTTTAGAAGCTACGCCGAGACACCCTCATCAGCTGTTCGAATGGCAACAGGACAATCGGTGCTAATAGATCCTTCTTCAAGGAGAGGAGATACTTGCTTGGAAGTTTTGGATGGTATAGCTCGTGTTTATTGCCCTTGTGAAGAAACAGAAGGAATGACATTGGCTTTTTTACAGTCAGGTGACCAATTAAGAACAGACCGGCTTTGCAGTGAAGGCGTATGCGTAGAGGCTTTAACCCCTCTTTGCTTTGTGAGTGATGCAGAAACAACAGTTGAGGCTGGAGGATATGATGCAGTCAACGAGTGGACTCTTCAGCTTCTTAGAATAAGACACTTAGGAAATGCCGAACAAAGACTTCAAGCTTTATTTGCTTTGTTAGTTAACCGACTTGGAAGAAGATGTGGTGATTGGTGCCAATTACCATTCCGACTTACTCATGAAAGGATTGGAGAGCTAATTGGATCGACCAGGGTTACTTCTACTCGTTTAATTTCAAGGCTGAGAACAGCAGACTTACTAAAAGCACCATCAGGTGATCCAACTCTAAGTCTTTCCCCTGAATTCATTGAGTCATCACCATTAACAGCATAAAAATAATGAATAATAATCTATTTCCCTATTCCGAATCTATAGTTTTTTCACTCTGCAAAGAGATAGAGTATATAAAAAATAGATCAACAAACATTAATAGCTCACTTAAAACTTGTCATAATAAAACTCTATCAAAAAGATTAAAGATAGAACTTGATAAACTAAATAAAAATAGGATAAAGATACTATACATAGCTGAAAGTATGTTCAGAATAAATTCACAGGATTTATCATTAGAGTTTCTGCTGGAACTAACTAAAAGGTCTAATTCTTTTCAAGAAATATAAGTAAATGTTAAAAAATATATTTAATTAATGTTTAATTCATTATCAATAATAAACAACGCTGAAGGATCGTTATTAGCAAATTTCACTTTACCTAATAGATAAGCCATTTCATCTTCTGATTTAATTTGCTCATCTATTACTGGATCTAGAAAAACAGTAGTGCGAGTATCATTTAATCTCTCTGCCATTGAATAAAGTTGTTGAACAGAGGTTGTTACGTCAGCCTCCATTTGGAAAGATAAGGTAACTAATTCATTGACTGTCTTCCAATCTTGTATTGGTTTAGCTACTTCATCAAGTTCAACAGTTTGACCTCGAGCAATAATATATTTTGCGAAGTTAAATCCATGCTCCTGCTCAGATAAAGACTCTTTCTTGAAAAATGAAGAAAATCCTCTTAGCTCTCTTTCTAAGAACCAAAGGGACATTGCTAAATATTGAGCACTAGAAACCCTTTCAAGAGATGTATGTTGATATAGAGCCTCAAGCAGATCAACATCCATCGGTTGTGCAATTGCACGACCTGAAGGACCCACGTTAAGACCAATTGAATTAGATGTCGCTGATTGCATAACAAAAAAAAGCTAGGTCAGAGAACGCAAAAACTAATTTTTTGTTCTATTAAATGATAACTCTTTTTGTATCATTTTGTTGTTTCTAAACTAAAATTTTAAATTTATTTATTTGATAATGAATCTCAATTGCTTCAAAATTAATTAAATATATTTATATTAAACGTAAAAATATTTAGAATTTTGATTTAATATTTTCCGGAAGAACTAGAAAAGTTTTTTCATCAATTGTTTCAACCTTACATTTATCTCCAACAGATAAACTTGTATCCAAGCTCATCTCAGATCTTAACTTTAGGCTACCACTAATAACAGTATATAAATAATGATTGATACGATATTCTTTTGATACAACTGTAAAAATAGCATTTGAACAAGGTCGTATTCGAATAGAACTTTTATCGAACATACAAACTGATTTTGATGAGATCGGTGTATCAACAGGTACATTCAATTTACCAATACATGTAGAATAGGAATCGTTAATATATTGAATAGGCAAAATATTCTTTTGCAATACAAAATGACCTACAAAATTATTTGAAGGGCTTGAAACAATCTCAAAAGGAGTTGAGAATTGCTGAATTTCACCACTTCTTAAGACAGCAACACGATCACAAATAGCTAATGCTTCATGAGGATCGTGAGTTACTAACACTGCAGTTGCCGAGCAGGATTTTAAAACAGAAGATAGTTCTGATCTCAATCTAGATCTCACTTCAACATCTAAGGAACAAAAAGGTTCATCAAGCAAAACCAAAGAAGTACCAGGAGCAAGGGCTCGAGCTAAAGCAACTCTTTGACTCTGTCCACCTGAAAGTTCGTGAGGGTATCTATTTTTAAATTCAGAAATATCTAATAAATTCAATAGCCAGTTTGCTCTCTTTATAGATTGTTCTTTCTTATTTATGCCAAAGCAAACATTATCCCAAACATTTAAATGAGGGAAAAGAGCATAGTCTTGAAAAACCATACCTATTCGCCTTCGCTCGGGAGAGAGAAGATAATGATTATTTGAGATTATTTGCCCATTTCTTTTTATTAGTCCACGCTTAGGCTTTTCAAAACCTGCTATTAATCTTAGAAGGGTAGTCTTTCCACAACCCGAGGGACCAAGCAAACCAACTAATTCTCCAGGATGTAGAGAAAAATTAATATCCTTTAGAACCCAATTATTATTTTCATAAGGTTTAAATTCATGCCATAGATTATGGATTTCTAGTTCAGTATTCACCAAAACTATTTTTGCTTATTCTATTCACTAGAAATCCATTAAAGACAAACCAACCACAAAAGAAAAAAATGAATGGACAAAAACTACAGATCTAAGTATAAAATGATACGCGTTGCTTTTTATTAAAGTCTTTGGCTTCGGATCATAGGGTTTTAATTAGGTAAATTTATAGCCAAATATATTAATTCTGCAATGAAAAAAAACGAAAGGGTAAAAATAATAATTAAGAGACTCGAAGAAATATATCCTGAGACACCTATACCCTTGGATCATCAAAACGGCTTCACGCTGCTCATAGCAGTTTTATTGAGTGCACAATCAACGGACAAGAAAGTTAATGAATTAACTAAAGAACTTTTTAAAGTTGCCCCATCTGCTGAGGCAATGTATAAATTAGGTGAACAGAAAATTTATAGTTATATAAAACAACTTGGACTTGCAAAAACAAAAGCTAAAAATACTTATAAACTATCAAAGATTATTATTGAAAAATTCAATAATATAGTTCCAAATACATTTCATGATCTTGAGTCACTCCCTGGAGTTGGTCACAAGACTGCAAGTGTTGTTATGTCCCAAGTATTTGGGGTCCCAACATTCCCTGTAGATACTCACATACATAGATTATCTCAAAGATGGGGATTAACGTCAGGTAAGAATGTTATCCAAACGGAAAAGGATCTAAAAAGATTATTTCCAAAGAATCTTTGGAATAAGTTACATCTACAAATTATATTTTACGGAAGAGAGTATTGTTCAGCGAGAGCATGTAATGGGACAATATGTGAATTGTGCAAGGAACTTTATCCTAATAGAAAGAAACCAATTATTTGTTCAAAGGCTTAATAATAATCTATTAATTTTATTATCTCAACAAAAGTGACTATTTCTTGCTAGAAACATATCAAAGAAATTTAATTCTAATGAAATTAGCCATAACAGGAGCTTCGGGGAAAACAGGTTTTCGAGTAGCAGAAGAAGCAAGATTATCTGGATATGAGGTGAGATTGATAGTTAGATCAAAATCTGAGATACCTGATTCGTTAAAAAGTTGTGAAAGGTATGTATTGTCGGAGACTAATGGAGTCACACTTGATTATGCCTTGCAAGGTTGCGAGAGCCTAGTAATAGCAACTGGTGCGAGGCCATCTGTCGATTTAACAGGTCCAGCAAAAGTAGATTATTTAAATATTAAAAAACAAGTTGAAAGCTGTAAGAGACAAAAGTTAAAAAGGGTTGTTCTTGTTAGTTCACTATGTGCTGGAAAGTTGATACACCCTCTAAATTTATTTGGTCTCATACTTATCTGGAAAAGATTAGGTGAGAAATCACTTCAACAAAGCGGGCTTGATTGGACTGTTATACGTCCAGGAGGTTTAAATGAGAATGAAACCAACTTAAAAAATCAGAACATATTGTTTTCTGGTGAAAAAACTCAAGAAAAAGGTTCAATTCCCAGAAGACTAGTTGCAAAAGCCTGTATAGAAGCTTTAAAAACAAAAAATTCGATCGAAAAAATCATCGAGATTACTAGTAGCGAAGTGAATCCCAAAACAAATATGAGTAAGGCAATAAAGACGTTTAGTATTTGACTATAAAAACTAAAATTCGCTATGAACACCAACGCTAAAATTGACGCGTTGCAGCTAATGCTTACTGATCTAAGGACAAGGAACGAATCAATAAGACATAAAGCTGCCTTCAGAGGATGTCAACCAGAATTTCAATCATTAGTTACGACACTTATTGATCAATTAGAAACTCAATTAAATGAGGAAAAACAAATTCACAGAGGGAAATCAAATTCCAATAGATGAACAAGGAAAGTCTTAACCCAACTCCAAGCAAGCCAAGCCATATACATCATTCATAGAAACAGGAGGTTGAGAACCTCTATACATCCTGAAAGTTTCAGATTCTGATTTGAAACCTAGTTTCTTAAAAACTTCAGAAGCGGACTTATTGAGGCCAGGGGCGTCGATAATTATCAATCCAGGATGGCTCAGAATTAATTTCTTCAATAAAATTTTTAAAAGCTTAGGAGTATCTGCCATTAAAGGACCGATTCTCCATCCATCTCCGTTTTGTAAAAGACATGGTCTTATTCGACCGAAACCATGACATCGTTTTTCCTTATCAATAACTGCTATTACCTTTCCAGCTGGATGATTCAGCCAATTCGATAAAAAATGAGGTCTAGGAGTTGTTTCTCTTTTTTCGTCAAATTTTTCTACGGCGTCCTGTGGTATCGAAGAGCCTTCAACAAAGATGAAATTAGCTAAGTCATCATTCATAGAGTTTTCATCAAGTAATTTTCCATCGCCCAACCATTGCCATCTAGTTGTTTTCGAGGAAATCGTAAAGCCCCATTTTGAGTAATCAGTAATTCTATCTGGTGCTGCCTCTAAACCAACACATGGTAAATCACTTAAATGACTTAAAGCCTTTTTCCAAAGCTGAAGTCCAAAACCTCTACCTCTATACTTCTCAATTACTAAAAACAAGCCAAGGAATCCATAGTTTTGATTATATCGAACACCTGCAATGCAGCCAATAGGATTGTCATTTAACCAACCAACCCAAAGCCCCTGTTTGTCAGTATTTTGATAGATACCTAAATCACCAACCCCTGGAGCAAAACCTTCTTTCCTAGATATTTCAGTAACAAAATCGATATCTTTATCACATAGAGGCTTAATAGATAAAAGATCATCCATAAATTATATTTATCTGTATACCATAAATCTAGTAAAGACAAACAATAAATCTATAAATATGAGCAAAAAAAAACATCTAATAGAGTAGACATAACATATGCTAATAGTAGTAGTGAGTGATAGTTATTTGATATATTATTCGAATATTTAAGAGTGTTTATTAAGATTTTATAATTAAATAGAAATATAAAATATAGAAGATAATTATTCAAAAAAAGGAATTAATTAATAATTTCCATCAAATCGCCATTGACAGATAGATTTGAAAGTTCAGAATATCCACCAATAAATTGATCCTTTATAAATATTTGTGGAAAAGTAGAAATAGAAGTTATTTTTCTAATCTTTTTAAATTCTTCATCATTAGTAATTATATAAGAATTATATTTTATATGAAAAGAATCAAGAAGTTTAAGAGCTCTTTTAGACCAAGGGCAATCAGGCAGAATATAAATATCAACATTTACAGGATTATTTCTGAAAGTTTCTATTGATGTCTTATTAAGATTAGGGATTACGCCAATTAACACATCTAATGATTTGAGCACAATTGTTCCAGAAAGAAGATGCCCGCCAAATATGTTGCAATTTTCATCAGATACACTTATGTGAATATGAGACTCGGTTGATCTTAAATAACCGCTTAAAGTTATTATTTCTAATTTCTTTTCAAAAATTATAGGTTTATCATTTAAAGGACATTTTAATGAAACTTTTGAAAGATCACCAACAGCGCTTATTAAAAATGATGTACAGTTATGATGTCGATGCAACTCATTTAATGAATTATAAACATCTACACCGGTAGAAAAATTGTAAAAATAATGTTCCATAATATTAATATTATTAGTAATTAAACTTTTAAGTCATTCTTGATCTAATTTCCTTACAATAATTGCCATTGCACCTAATGATAAGAAAAACATGAGAATAAGAAATGTAGTCATAGTTTTACTCTGTTAATTGTTAGTATAATATAGTAGGTTATAGATGCTCTATGCTTAAGGATTTTAAACAAATTTACTACGTAAAATTCAAATTGAAATGAAAAAGAAAATTATGAATTCGAAAAGATTTGTTGCATGGCCGATAATTATAAATGGATTGACACTATCAAGGATAATACTAGGCTTACCAATAATCATTTCACTTACCAATCGTAACAATGATGTTTTTATTTGCCTAATCTTGATAGCGGGTCTTACTGATTTTCTTGACGGTTATTTGGCACGTAAATATGATCATAAATCTGTTTTTGGCGCGAGATTAGATCCTCTAGCAGATAAGATACTTCTTGTTGGTCCAATGATCTGGCTAGTACATGATAATCTGGTACCATTATGGGCTATCTGGTTAATAATATCGAGGGAACTCTTAATAACTAGTTGGCGATCTGATAAGACCTCAGGTGGTCCAGCATCAATTCAGGGTAAATTTAAAACTACATTTCAATTCACCAGTACTATTCTATTATTATGGCCAAAAAGCTGGGGTACTATTAATACCATTAATATTATTAATAAAATAGGCTATATTTCATTCTGGATAGCATTCTTTCTTACTTTAAGTTCTGCTATGAAATATATTTTCAATCAAAAAGAAACTCATCAGAACTAAAATCAACTTGTTCATGATTAGCTAATAGATAATCATTCTTATAGCTATCAATTAAACCATTTAATAAATCGAATTTGGGTTCCCAAGAAAGATCATGTTCTATTTTAGAAGTGTCCGTAAAGAAATTAGTTAACCTTAAAGGGAAAAGTTTTCTTGCTTTAGGATCAAGTTTTGAAGGATCAAAAGAACGTAAATTAAAATCAGTGACTTTATTTCCAGTAGCTAAAATTGCTGTTTGAATTAAACCTTTAAAAGTTACTGCTTTGCTGCCTGAACAATTATAAATTTGATTAATCGCTTTATCTGTTTCAAGAGATTTTGAAATAGCCTCGGCCAAATCTGAAACATGTCCTAATTGTGTGATGGTTTGACCATCAAGAGGAACAGGAATAGATCGACCATTAATTATACGATCAAAAAACCATTTCTCAATAGGGTTGTAGTTTCCTGGGCCATAAATATATGTCGGCCGAAAACTCGTAAAAGGAATACCTTTAGCCTTGAGCCAAGACTCTGTTTTTGCTTTGCCTATATGACGGCTTTCCAGATCTATTGGACTCTCTTCACTATGAGGAAGAAATTGTGTGTTTTCATATACGCCTGCGGAACTTATGTAGATAAATCTAAAACTAGGAAGACCTGAAAATTGAATAAGTCTTTGCGTATCTTCCAATTTGCGTCCAGAACTATCAACAATAAGATCAAATGAATGATCAGATAGCTTTTTTAGATCCTCATCATTTGACCTGTCGCCTTTTAGGTGCGTTATATTGTTTGGTACTGGTAAAATTCCACGTGTAAAAACAAATATCTCATGTCCTTTTGATAGTAAGCTCGAGACAAGAGCTTTTCCTACAAACCTAGTTCCACCGTAAAAAAGAACTTTCAAGATACTTTATAAAAAAATTATATTAAAGCCTATAGATAATCTCCCAGAGTTACATAAAAGATGTTAGATGAATAGTAATAATTTTTTTATTGATGGAAATCATACCCGCAATAGATCTACTGAATGGTAAATGTGTTCGACTAAATCAAGGAAATTACAATGAAGTAACTAACTTCAATAGTGATCCTGTAAAACAAGCTCAGAATTGGGAAAGCCAAGGAGCAAAACGACTACATCTTGTAGATCTTGATGGTGCCAAAACTGGTGAGCCTATAAATGATCAAACAATAAAAGAGATAAAAAAATCCATTACAATACCTATTCAACTTGGTGGTGGAATTAGGAGCATTGATCGTGCAAAAGAATTATTCAGCATAGGAATAGACAGAATTATTTTAGGGACAATTGCGATAGAGCATCAGGAGTTAGTTAAAGAACTATCTAAAGAATATCCAAAAAGAGTTGCAGTAGGGATTGATGCCAAAGAGGGAATGGTCGCCACTCGAGGTTGGTTAAAACAAAGCGAAATATCCTCTCTAGATTTAGCTAAACAACTTAACGATCTTGAATTAGCCGCAATCATATCAACTGACATTGCGACTGATGGCACTCTAAAAGGACCCAATGTTCAAGCCTTGAGAGAGATAGCTGAGATAAGTATTAATCCAGTAATAGCATCAGGAGGTATAGGTTCAATGGCTGATTTAATTTCTCTATCAGATTTCGAGAATGAAGGTATTGAGGGAATAATCGTAGGCAGAGCCCTATATGACGGCACAATAGATTTAAAAGAAGCCACATTAACTCTAAAAAATCTTCATATTCAAGATTCTTTTAATTCAAAAGATAAATTTCATGTCTAACATTTAAAAATATTATTGGTCTTTTGGATTTATGGGATAGGGCTGGAAGTATTTATAAATCAAGTTATCTTTAAAAGGATAGGTTCTAGAATTCAACTTGATCGAAGAAAGACCAAAACAAATTTTAATGATAGCGCCTTCACTCTTAGGCGAGTCATTAGCTTTGCAGCTAACATCTCAGGAAAATAATTTAGAAATAATACTAGACAAAAAAGATATAAATGGGTTACCTAAACTTATTCTATTTTGCCTTGAAGATGTAGAACTCTCAAGCTCAATCAAAATAGAGATTCTTAAGTTGAAAGAAAGATGGGATCAATCTCCTATCTTAATTGTAATACCAAAAAACATTAAATTATCCTCTCACGATTTGATGACTTTTGGAAGTGAAGGAGTTATTCAAGATCCTACTTTTGAACTTTTAAGAGATACAATCAATATTTTACTTGGGGGCGGCAGAGTATTTAAAATTAATAATGAAACGAACTACAATGCTGACTCAATTCATAATTCATATGGATTAGGACATTGGTTATTAACTAGTGGCTTATCACAAATAAATAAAGATATACACATGATAGATCACGTTATTGAGAAGGAATCAATAAATACATTTTATCTTTTCATATTAATAGGTAGAAAAAGAGAACTCTTAACAGCAAAGAGATTAATTATCTGGTTATGGGGACCGCTAGAGGTATTAATAGAATCTCCGTTTAAAAACACTAGCAATGAAAATATAAACCTAATTAACAAGTATAGTACTGATATAACAATAAAAGATAGCTCATCTAATGAGTTATGGAATGTAATTTATAAACGAGTAAGAGAGAGACTTAATGATGACCTAACAAATTCTACTGACGAACTCGTAGCTCTTTATTCATTAAATAAAAGCAAACGAACCAATCTCTTGAGAACTCTCCTGCAAGAATTTTCTATTATTATTAGCAACCTTGATTCTAAAAATATTCGCGATAAAGGATTTGATGCGATAATACAATCAATTACTTCTGAATTACGCGCTAATACATTGCGTAATTTTATCAATTCATATGATCGTCTACAAAAGAATGGTGTTGACGTATTAATTTCAGACTTTCTAGTACACAATGCAGAGCTTGGAGTACTTGATGATGAACTACCTTCAATTGATTTAATAATAAATCCAATATTAAATAATAAGCCCATTCTCATCGATGGAGAGTATTTATCAATAGAAGACCCTCGATCTATCATTCAATTAGAAACATTTATTCTGAATTGGATATTCAGGACAGCCGAAATAGTTAGTGAAGAGATCATATCTTCGTGTTCTCAATGGCCAGAACTACGTAAATACTTTCTAAATAAAGAATTACTTTCGACAAGGGAACTAGAACGTAAAAGGAACCATATAAATACAAATAATCAACTTCAAAATCTATTCAAAAAACCAGTTAGATTGTACGAAAGCAAAAGATTATATTTTACGGTTAAAAATAAAAAAATTGAAAAGATTGTCATCCTTGAACCTAGAGATGATGAATTAAAGAAATTAGACTGGTCCCAACGTCAAATAGCATTTATAATAGAATTAAGAGATGCTTTAGCCCCACAAGTACAGGCAATAATTCAATACTTAGGTGATTTAATAGTTCTAATTCTCACGAAAGTTATTGGAAGATCTATAGGATTAATTGGCAGAGGGATTGCTCAAGGTATGGGTAGGAACCTATCTAAGGGATAATTTATTTATTAATAAATATAGCTAGATTAGCTTTAACACTTTAGAATTAAAAAAATTAGTACTTTACATTTATTTTGTTAAGAATATTCTCTTTACTACTTATACTTTTTTTTCTATTTGTTAATCCAGCATACTCTGCGAGGGATACTGATAGTTATGATGGAAATATATACCCAATCTATGCTGGCAATGGATCATTAGTTCCACCACCAAGCACATTATCAGAGTCATTAAAGAACGAAAGAACAAGTGTTTTAGTATTCTATCTAGACGATAGTTCTACTAGTAAACAATATGCACCTGTAGTTTCAGGGATTAAGTTATTGTGGAGCTCATCTATTGATTTAATTCCTCTATCAATTGATGAATTAGACAATGATGACCAGAAAACATTTAAAGACCCTGGATATTACTGGCATGGGAAGATACCTCAGACAGTGATTCTTGATGGAAAAGGTAATGTTCTTCTTGACGAGGAAGGGCAGGTATCGTTCGATACAATTAATGATGCAATAACCAAAGGAACAGGTCTAAAGAAACCTGATTTTGATCTAACAGTCAAAAGCTTTAACGAATATAATAGTGAACCTTCCAAAGATGGTTATACTAAACCTAGAGGCAGTTAAAAATGTAATAAAAGGACAAATTATTTTCTACTAAATAATCAAATATTATCATTACAAAATGTTATTAAATTCTCTTTCTTTTTTAATAATTATATTTCTGTTGATTGAAATCAATCATTATTTCAGACAAGAAACGCCATTAATTCTTAAACCCAAAGAATTTAAAAAAAGAATTTTAGATTCAAAGCATATATATATTATTTTGGTTGAAATTATAAATATAAAGGAAAAGATGGAAGTTATGATTCCATCTTTTAATGTTATTCCTCAGTTAATAGGTATATCAAAAAACGAGATAATAAAAATTCATACAAAAATCAAACCACTTCACCCAGATGCAGAAGAAGAACAAAAAAATGACTATTGGTCTGTATATATTTTAAAGGGGACAAAATCTACATTTGTCGAAATTGAAATTGAATATGAAATTAAAAAAACAGCCATAGATAAGATTAAATGTTTGTGGCTAGATATCGAATGGGGCAATTACGGACCATTCGGTTTTTTAAAAAGGTTCGATGGTTTTGTATTGCCAAATTTTTTAGACATATCCAAATTAAATTCTGCTAATACTAATTTAGTAGAGCCAATTAAAACTCATATTCTTGGCATTTTAGATGATCCTATTGAAATATTAAAATACTATATTCCACTAAATTCCTCACCTAGAGATATTCTTACAATTGGAGAATCCCCTTTAGCCGTAATGCAAGGAAGATATATAGATTATAAAAACGTTCATGCAAGTCTAATTTCAAGGGTGATTTGCAAAGGATTTCACCCTACCAGCAGTTTAGCTACTGCTTCAGGAATGCAAACCCTAATAAATATTTCTGGTCCTACACGCGTAATAATTTCATTGTTAATCGGAGGAATATTTAAATTATTTGGTGTTAAAGGTGTGTTTTATCGTTTAGCAGGTGACCAAGCAAGATTGATTGACGACATTACTGGAACAACACCACCATATGACAAAAGTATAGTTTTAGGACCTAAAGATACTCAAACTTTTTGTATTAAAGCCGCAAAAAGCTTAAACGTTAATGTGGCTGTAGTAGATGTAAATGATTTAGGAAGAGTTAAAATTCTATCATCAAATAATGTTAATAATACTGAAATAATAAAAAGAGCTTTAACCTCAAATCCAGCAGGTAATGCTAACCAACAAACACCATTAGTACTCATCAGAGCAGATGAACTAAGTTAGGAGTCGCATGAAAGGTAAAAATATAATAAAATAATTAAATGAGAAAAGATGAAGCATTACCTTCAGATTTAATAATTGAGCCACTTAAGCTCAAGCATTTATCAATGCTTAGAGCTGAGAATAATTCTAAATACTTTGGGATCTTTCAAATCCTTTTATGCAAAAAATGGTTTTCTTCATTAGAGTCCAGTTTCACTAATTTAATACCAACTAGGAACTCAAAATGTTTAGTAGCAGTAGAAAGAAATACTATAATTGCATATGTTTTAGCGACTCCAAGTAATCGTAGAGGTACTTGTTGGTCAATATCAGAACCATACTTTATAGGGAAATCAGTATCCTTTAGTCGTTATAATTTATTGCAGAATTTATTAAGAAAAGTTCTTTATGAAAGCGATATTAATACCAAAAGTTTTTTAATCTCTATAAATACAAATGACAATCAAAATTTATCAGTGATAAGACAATCTGGTTTTCAACCACTAAGAATAATAAAATATTGGAATAGGATAGAGGGTTATAAATATAGAAAGAAAGAATTTAAAGAAGATTTTGTCTGGGAAAAACTAAATGAAGAAAATAGCCAACATATATGGAGACTTGAACAAGCTAGGGAATCAATTAACTTTAGGTCGATTTTTGATAGGCAATGGCAAGATATTTATGAAAAAGCAAATGTATTAACTGGTGTTATCAAGACAAAAGAAAATAATATCATCGCAGGATTAATACCATCTATTTCCCCCCAATATAATTATTCATTAGAGCTAATAAGAGGATTGGCATGGGATGAAAGACTAAATAAATCTATTCCAGAAAGAATTAATAATATAAAAAATAGTAAAAATAGTTTTTATATTGAAACTACAAGTGAAGACAACAAGTTGAATGAAATTTTACGAAAAAGTAACTGGGAAATAAAAGAAGAGAGAATTCTTCTAGGAAGAAGTGTTTGGAAAAGACAAAATGGATATAAATTCAAGTCTATAGAAACTGAACTATTAACAAATCTTGTAGGGAACCTACAACAACAACCGGAATTACCGTCTACTATGCAAATTGGAAAAATCAAATGATTCAACCAAAACCCTGTTCTGTTTTGAGTCTTGATATTGGAAATAAAAGGATTGGTCTTGCAGGTTGTGATCCACTTGGCATATCGATAACTCATCTCCCTCCAATTTTTAGAAATAACTTTGAACAAGATCTAAAAGAATTTGAAAAAATATGTTTTGAACGAAAAGTTGAAGGGCTCATTGTTGGTAATCCTCTTGATATGCACGGCAAGGAGACATATCAATCTATTCTCTGTAAAAAATATGGGTTTAAATTAGCGAACTGCTTAAAACTTCCTTTGGCTTTCATCAATGAACATTGTTCAACCGTCGAGGCTAAAGAAAAATTCTCTTTAAAAAATGACAAGACTGGAAAAATAGATAGTGCTGCTGCCGCTATACTTTTACAACAATGGCTTATTGAGGGACCCGATCTGGATGACTCAAATTAAATATTGAATATGATGTAAAAACATAATCAAATAAAACCAGATACTGACAAATAGAAACTCAACTATGTCATCAACAAATAAAAACGACGAAGTACCTACTCTTTTAGTTAAAGATTCTCAAGGCTCAGATCTCTTATGTTTTCTTGAACAAGTAGTACCTTTAGAAGGCAATGAATATGCCCTTTTAACACCCGTAGATACTCCTGTCTCTCTGTTTCAACTGATTGATGATCAAGATCCCAAGCTAATAGAAACCATTGAGAAGAATGAGCCAATACTTGAGGTTGCTGATGTTGTCCTTCAAGAACATGATCTTAGACTTGTTCGCTCAGCTATCACCCTTACAGTCTCAGGTGAATTAGATGAGCCCGAACCAGAAGAAATTGAAGAAGAAGACATTGATGACGAGTCAGAAACTTACGAACTCCTTGTCAATTTTAGAGTTGATAATAATGAGTATGGTCTATACATTCCGCTTGATCCTTTCTTCATAGTCGGAAAGCTAGTGGATGGGGAAGTAAAGCTTGTTGAAGGTGAAGAGTTTGACAAGATACAATCAGGAATTGAAGCTGAACTTGAGGGAAGAGGATTATCAGAATAAATATAAAAGAATTACTTATTCCACATTGGAAAGTAAACGATAAAATTTCAAAGATATCGATAGATGATTTATTATCGAAAAATGTTAAAGCATTAATACTTGATGTAGACGGAACACTAATCTCTGGGAACAAGCCAGTAGTATCAACTGATATAAAAAATTGGATTGATAATACAAAAAAATACTTTTATACTTACTTATTCAGCAACAATCCATCTAAAAATAGAATAAAATTAATTGCTGATGAATTAGATTTAGAATTTACATACTCTGGAAGAAAACCAAGTAAAAGAAAGTTAAAGAAGATCCTAGATAAAATTCCATATTCATCAAATGAAGTAGCAATAATTGGAGATAGAGTTTTTACAGATATTCTTGTAGGCAACAGATTAGGAATGTATACAATATTGGTAGATTCAGTAGATTATTATGGAAACAAAATTGAAAAAAATAACTTACAATCCATAGAAAGATACATAGCAAGAATTATAACTGGAGACTTATTATGACAACCTGGGTCATCAAGATTGGTACAAGCCTTTTGAGAGGAAATGATAAATATACAACTTTTGATATCATTAATAATTATTGTTTATACATATCAAAAGCCAAAGAAAATGGCGATGAAGTTATATTGGTATCTAGTGGTGCTGTAGGTCTTGGATGTCATAAAATGAGATTCAAAACAAGACCTAAAGAAATAATTTCTCTTCAAGCTTCTGCCGCAATAGGCCAACTTCATTTAATGGCTTTGTATGAGAAGGCTATGAGCAGTTTTGGATATAAAGTTGCACAAATATTATTAACTAGGTCCGAATTGGGCTCAAGAAATAGTTATAAATCTGCCTCGCAAACATTAAAAAGATTGATTGAATGGGATGTTATACCGATAGTAAATGAAAATGATATAATCTCGGATGAAGAACTAAAGTATGGTGATAATGATACTTTATCTGCATTAGTTGCAACAGCAATATCTGCTGATCAATTAATATTGTTAACTGATATAGACCATCTCTACTCATCTGATCCAAAAACAGATAGCAAAGCTAAGCCAATCAAAGATATTAATAATTCCAAAGAATTAAATAATTTAGAGCTAGCAAATGAACAAACTTCTTGGGGGACTGGGGGAATAAAAACAAAATTAACTGCTGCAAAGATCGCTACTGAAAGCGGGATAAAAGTGCAATTAGCAGATGGCAGATCTCCTAAAATATTAGGAGAATTACTTGATGGGAAAAAGATAGGAACTGTTTTCCACCCTCATCCTAACCCAATCGGGAATAGGAAAAGTTGGTTGGCACATGCAATTAAACCAGTCGGAGAAATACAGTTAGATGATGGTGCTAGCGAAGCCATCACAAATAAAGGCGCATCACTACTATTAGTTGGCGTGAAAAAAGTGAGTGGTAGTTTTATAGCTAATCAACCTGTAAAAGTTATTAACACTGATGGAGAAGAAATCGCTAAAGGAATTTGCTCTATGAGCAGTGATGCTATAAAAATAGGAATTAATTCAAAATCTTCAACGACAGGGTCTCCCCTAGTTATTCACCGAGATGTTCTGGTTCTAACAAATGAATAACTCAGACAACAATAGTAATTTTCTCTTACCAAATTAAATCATGCAATTTAATGAAATTATCGAAAAACTCAAGCAAGGTGAATCCGGTGTTGTTGACTTTAAAATATCAAACAATCAAGTTATCCTGGCTGCGGCTTCTTTAGAAAAGGCTAAAGAGAATGATATAAGTTTTCTAGACAATAATAGTCAATTAAATCTGAAGAATCTCATCAAAACTTCAAAAGCATCTGCTCTGTTATTGCCAGCTGATGATGATTTTATTATTGAAATAACAAAGCAAATATCAGTTAATTGGATCCTATTAAAGGAGCCTAAGATTGCTTTTGCTGAAACACTAGAGTTTCTTTATCCATCTGAGATAGGAAAAGAAGGTATTCACGATAGTGCTGTAATCGGTGAAAATGTAAATATTGGACCTGGAGTTTCAATCGGAGCCAATGTTTTTATTGGAGATAATACAGAAATTGGAGCTGGGACTATTGTTCATCCAGGTGTTGCTGTCTATAAAAACGTAAGTATTGGTGCTAAAAATTTAATTCATGCCAATAGTGTTATTCATTCTGGATCAATACTTGGAGACGAATGCGTAATTAATGCGAATGCCGTTATTGGTGGCGAAGGTTTTGGATTCGTTCCTACATCAAAAGGATGGAAGAAAATGCCTCAAGTGGGAATAGTTATTTTAAAAAACAAAGTAGAAATTGGTAGTGGATCAACCATTGATAGACCTTCAGTCGGAGAAACAATAATTGGTGAAGATACAAAAATTGATAACCTAGTTCAAATTGGCCATGGAGTTACTACCGGTAAAGGATGCGCTATGGCTGCTCAAGTGGGTATAGCAGGAGGAGCTCAGATTGGAGACGCAGTTATTCTTGCTGGACAAGTAGGTGTAAGTAACAAAGTTAAAGTTGGAGATAGAGTGGTAGCCAGTTCAAAGACAGGAATAGTCTCAAATATTGAGGCAGGAAAGGTTATTAGCGGCTTCCCCGCTATTCCAAATAAACTATGGTTGAGATGCTCTGCTAATTTTAAAAAACTACCTGAGATAGCAAAAGCTATTCGTCAATTAGATCGCTGAAACTCCAGGTAAGTTTTGCCCTTGATTAATTAGAACAAATGAAGTCTTACAAAATAACGTTATTGCCAGGTGATGGGATTGGTCCAGAAATAACAAACGTCACACATAAAATACTTGAACTCGTCTCAAGGAAATTTGGCTTTGAACTCAAATTTAAAGAAATGCCTTTTGGTGGATCAGCTATAGATTCCGATGGTATCCCCTTTCCAGATAAAACTTTTCAAGAATGTAAGAACTCTGATGCTGTTTTGTTAGCGGCCATAGGAGACCCAAAGTATGATGAATTTCCTAGAGAGAAAAGACCTGAGACAGGTTTACTCAATCTCAGATCCTCCTTGAATCTTTTCGCAAATATAAGACCAGTAAAAATAATTCCATCTTTAACCAAAGCAAGTACCTTGAAGGAGGAGTTTATTAAAGAAGTTGATTTGGTAGTAGTTAGAGAACTTACTAGCGGTATTTACTTTGGAGAACCTAAAGGAAGAATAAAAACAGAAAGGGGAGAAAGGGCATTTAATACGATGACATACACTTCCGAGGAAGTTAAACGAATAGCAGAAATTGCTTTTAAATTAGCCAAACAAAGAAATCAAAAAGTTTGCTCAGTTGATAAAGCTAATGTTTTAGATGTAAGTCAACTATGGAGAGAAGAAACAATATTGGTGTCTAACAAATACAAAGATATAGAACTTACGCATCAATATGTAGACAACGCTGCAATGCAACTTGTTAGGAATCCAGGCCAATTTGATGTGATTCTTACAGGTAATTTATTTGGAGATATTCTTAGCGACATTGCAGCCATGCTAACAGGCTCAATTGGCATGCTTCCTTCTGCATCGTTAACCACTAATGGTCCAGGTGTCTTTGAACCTGTTCATGGTTCAGCTCCTGACATAGCAGGAAAAGATATAGCTAATCCAATAGCAATGCTTTTATCTTCTGCAATGATGTTAAAAATTGCCTTTAATGAAACACAAGCAGCAACTTTTTTAGAAAATGCAATTAACGAGATCCTAACTGAGGGTTATAGAACTTCTGACTTAATGAGCAATCAGACGAATAAACAGGTTGGTTGCTCTCAAATGGGTGAACTATTGGCGGAAAAATTAAAATAATTAGTTCACAAATTAAAAATCTCTTTGAATAGTTTCACTTTGAGGGTCAGTTGACCTGTAAAAATGAAAGTCAATACATAAGCGTCGATGTCAAAGCTTCACCCAGTAGTAGCTGTAACTGGTTCATCCGGAGCAGGAACAAGCACCGTTAAAAGAGCATTTGAGCATATATTTGCTCGTGAAAAGATTGTTCCTGCAGTTGTTGAAGGAGATAGTTATCATCGTTTTGAAAGGATGCCTATGAAAAAGGCAATGTCTGAGGCACTTTCAAGAGGCGAAAACTTTTCTCATTTTGGACCCGAGGCAAATTTATTCGACAAATTAGAAGACCTATTCAGTCAATATGGAAAAACTGGCGGAGGTCAGAAAAGATATTATTTACATAGCCCAGAAGAAGCCGAGGAACACAACACTCGTTTAGGAACAAAATTAGATCCAGGTCAATTCACTCCCTGGGAAGATATTCCAACAGGAACCGACCTTTTGTTTTATGAAGGGCTGCACGGTGGAGTAGTGGGAAAAGATTATGATGTAGCTTCATTCGCTGATTTACTTGTTGGTGTAGTACCAATTACCAATCTCGAATGGATACAAAAAATCCATAGAGATAACGCAGAAAGGGGATACTCAGCCGAAACAATCGTAGATACGATTCTGAGAAGAATGCCTGATTACATTAATCACATATGTCCCCAATTCAGTCGAACAGATATCAACTTCCAGAGAGTACCTACAATTGATACGTCAAACCCATTTATTTGCAGAAATATTCCAACACCTGACGAAAGTTTTGTAATTATTCATTTTAGAAAAGGTTCAAGAGAAAAATGGGGAATTGACTTCCAGTACTTATTAGGAATGATACACGATTCCTTCATGTCAAGTCCTACAAGTATTGTTGTTAACGGAGGGAAAATGGGATTCGCTATGGAGCTTATTCTTACACCTATTATTCATAAAATGATAGAAGAGAAAAAAGCGGCAGGATAACAAAATCAATCAGTTCAAGCTAATAATATCTATTATTATTAGATAAAGTTAATAATTAATAGTGATTATCATATCCTTTACTCTTATACTTTTTTATATTTTATTTTCTATATCGATAGAAGATATAAACACAATGCTAATTAGTGAAAATAAACTAAGTCTATTAACTGTACTAGGTATTATTTACTTGCTATATCAAGGCTTATTAAACGAAAAAATTGATGTTAAAGAATTAATTTTGAATAATTCTATTTCAATGATTATTATCTTTATAATAATGTATTCAATAAGTTATATAAGTTATAAGATTTTTGGAAAAAACTCATTAGGTATGGGTGATATAAAACTCTCTTCTATTAGCACAATATGGATTGGTATTGAATTGAGTCTTTTATCATTATGCATTTCATTTTTATTATCAGCTATATATAGTTTACATGGAAAAATTACTAAAAGAATAAAGCCCTTTCAGCAATTTCCATTTGCGCCATTTCTATCAATTGGGATATTTTGTTCATGGATTATAGATAAGATTTAAACTTTCTAATACCTTTAAAGGTACACAAGGTATTAAATTAAATTCAATCACAGAAAAGCAGTGTCATTATTCGACTGGTTTGCTGATAGAAGGAAAGGCCAATTTGTTGGCAAAGTCACTCAGGAATCTGAAGAAAGTGATGGACTATGGGAAAAATGTCCAGAATGCGGACAAGTAGTTTATAGAAAAGATTTAATAGATAATTGCAGTGTTTGTAGTAATTGTGGGCATCACAATAGAATAGATAGCGAAGAGAGAATAAGACTAATTTCTGATCCAAATACGTTTAAATCAATCAATAATCATTTAACTCCAGTTGACCCTCTGGGTTTTAAAGATCGACGAGCTTACGCAGATAGGCTAAGAGAAAGTCAAGCTAGCACTGGTCTTAAAGATGGAGTATTAACAGGGACATGCGAAGTTAATTCTATTCCCATGGCATTAGCCGTAATGGATTTCAGGTTCATGGGTGGCTCAATGGGATCTGTTGTAGGAGAGAAGATCACAAGGCTAATCGAACATTCAACTAAAGAAAAGCTGCCATTGCTAATTGTTTGCGCTTCGGGTGGTGCGCGAATGCAAGAAGGGATGTTAAGTCTGATGCAAATGGCAAAAATTTCAGGAGCGCTTGAACGACATAGAGATGCACAGTTGCTCTATATGCCTTTACTTACACATCCAACCACTGGAGGAGTTACCGCTAGTTTTGCCATGCTTGGAGATTTAATACTTGCAGAACCAAAAGCACTTATTGGATTTGCGGGGAGAAGAGTAATTGAACAAACACTTAGAGAAAAACTTCCTGATAATTTTCAAACAGCAGAATATCTTCAAGATCATGGTTTCGTAGATAGCATTGTACCAAGAACAGAACTTAAAGAAACTTTGGCAAAGATCCTTAGACTACATAAGACAGAAGAGGCAAAGTTACAAACTAATGCTTAAAACAAATCAAAAGATAAAAAATAAATTTGATTTTCTCTTTAATATATTAGTATTAATATTAGTAAATTTAGTCAATAGGATAAATATATTATATGGAGCCAATACTAATTGTATTAAAGTTCGACAAAAGAATTCCTGAGTTCAATATTTAGATAGAGATCGCATTGATATTGATGAAAAAGGAATAATAGAACTAAGCAAAATACATAAAAATAGACTCCAGTACTTCGAAAGAAATAGAGGAGAATTTTATATAATGAAAATCAATTATATTACTAATAATTTCAAAGATATTTCAGTTAATGGTAAAAAGAATTTATCCGTAAAATTGGAAGACCCTAATGGGGATAAACTATTTGTTGATGTGATTTCAGATGGCTGCGAAAATGTTTAAACTCATCAATTATTTAAAAGAATGATCAATACAGATCCTCCGCTCCGCATAGCAATTGCAGGACTAGGTTTCGGTGAAAGTGTTCATATTCCTGCATCATTATCTAATAAGAATATTGAGCTTGTGGGATTGTGGCATCCTCGGCCAGAAAGGCTTAAAGAAACCTGCAATAAGCATAATCTTCGTGCCTACGAGAGCTGGGAGGATTTAGTCAATGATTCCAAAGTAGATGGAATAATCATAGCCACTCCCCCAGCGCCCAGATACGAGCTTGCGCTAGAGGCAATTAAAGGAGGAAAACATCTTTTACTAGAAAAGCCAACTTGCTTAAAAGCTGAAGAAGTAAAAGAGCTTCAAAGAAATGCCCTAAAAAGAAATTTAAAAATAGCTGTCGATTACGAATATCGAGCGGTTCCTCTTTTCATGCAAGCAAAGCGAATAATTACCGAGAAGCAACTAGATGAACCATATTTTGTAAAACTAGATTGGCTAATGAGCAGCAGAGCTAATCCAGATAGACCATGGAATTGGTACTCAGACGAAGATTCTGGTGGAGGGGTATTGGGCGCGTTAGGTACTCATGCTTTTGACATGATTCATTGGCTAATTGGTCCAACTCATTCATTAAGCGCAATAAATTCAACTTCAATCAAACAAAGATTTTGCACCAAATCCAAAACAACTAAAAAAGTGACAAGTGAAGATGTAAGCATTTGTCAACTACAAATTAAAAGCATTAATAACAATTTGATTCCAGTCCAAGTAAATCTCTCTGCGGTAACAAAACAAAGCAGGGGTTTTAGTCTAGAAATTTATGGGAGCAATGGAACTCTTATTCTTAGCAGTGACAATCAGAACGATTATGTACACGGATTTGGGCTATGGTTCTCAACTAAGGAAGAAGTTCTTAAAAATATTCAACTAGATTCAGATCTTTCTTTTTCAAAAATTTGGACAGATGGACGAATTGCTCCAGTAGCAAGAATACAAAGCTGGTGGGCTCAAAGCATAAAAGACGGAACACCAGTTATTCCAGGCTTGGCTGAGGGATTAGCGAGTCAAATTGTTTGTGACAAGGTTAAAGAATCAAACTCGATTGGAATGAAGCTTGAAATCAATTAGAGAAATGCACTAAAAAAATATAAATTTTCCTTTTTAGGTGTAATAAGCCACAAAAAGGGTCTTTGATATGGAATAATCTTAAGGAAATTTTTGTTGCATAAATGGCACTCTCGTACTACGCAGAAGAACTAAAGAAAACAGCAAGTGCCATAGCCCAGCCAGGGAAAGGGATTCTTGCTGTTGACGAATCAACTAAAACAGTAGGTAAAAGGCTTGCTTCAATAGGTGTTGAGAACACTGAGGACAACAGAAAGGCATATAGAGGTATGCTTTTCACCACAGAAGGTCTTGGAAACTTCATAAGCGGAGCGATTCTTTTTGAGGAAACTCTTTTCCAGAACCATCCTGATGGTGAGCCAATGGTTAAAAAGCTAGAGAAGCTAGGAATAATTCCAGGAATCAAGGTTGATAAAGGTCTAAGACCATTAGCTGGTGGACACGATGTAGAAACTTTTTGTTCAGGATTAGATGGTCTTGTTGAAAGAGCTGCTGATTATTACGAGCAAGGTGCAAGATTTGCTAAGTGGAGAGCAGTGCTTCAAATAACAGACGATGGTTGTCCTTCTAAACTTTCTATTAGAGAAAATGCTTGGGGTTTAGCAAGATACGCCAGATCAGTACAAGAATCTGGCTTGGTTCCCATTATTGAACCAGAAATCTTAATGGATGGCTCACATTCAATTGAAAAGACAGCAGCAGTTCAAGAAGAAGTAATTAAAGAAGTTTACTTAGCTTGCCAGGTAAACGGAGTACTTCTAGAAGGAACTCTTCTAAAGCCATCAATGACGGTTCAAGGTGCTGACAGCTCAACAAAAGCTGATCCTCAGCAAGTAGCTGAAATGACCATCCGTACAATGGAACGCTGTGTACCTGCAAGTGTCCCTGGTATTACTTTCCTTTCAGGTGGCTTGAGCGAGGAAGCTGCATCAGTTTATTTAAATCTGATGAATAAGATCGACAGAAAGGCTAAGTGGAATGTTTCATTCTCATATGGTCGTGCTTTACAACATTCATGTCTAAAAGCATGGAAAGGCTCGAACACTTCTGATGGACAAAAAGCACTCATAGCAAGAGCTCAAGCAAACTCTGAGGCATCAAAAGGATTGTATGTTGCTGGTTCTCAGCCTTCTTCTGATGAACAATTATTTGTAGCTGGATACAAGTACTAAGCTAAAAAAGCTAACAAAAAGCTGTTATCTCTCATTTTGATAGCAGCTTTTTTAATGCCTTGATTTATAAATTCAAGAAAGAAGTGTACTAAGAAGTGACTTGCCATCAATATTACCTAAAGCATCATCACAAGCTCTTTCAGGATGTGGCATCATCCCCAAAACATTTCCTTTTTTATTTGTAATTCCAGCAATATCATTGATTGATCCATTTGGGTTATGAGCGTATCTTAGAGCAATCGAATCATCATCCTGCAATCTTTTCAAGACTTCATTGCTACATTGATATCTCCCTTCTCCATGAGCGATAGGTAGTGAAATAGAATCGTGTTTTTTATAATTTTTCATCCAAGATGATTTAGTGCTTTCTATAGATAAATTTGCTCTATCACAAATAAAATGTAGATTCTTATTTCTTGTCAAAGCTCCTTGCAAGAGACCAAGTTCAGTAAGTATTTGAAACCCATTACAAATACCAAGAACTTTTCCACCTTTATCAACAAAAGAGATTAAAGAATTTAAAACAGGTGCGAATCTTGCTATTGCTCCACAACGCAAATAATCTCCATAACTAAACCCCCCTGGAATGACAATTGCGTCATAACCACTTAAATCTGTAGTTTCATGCCATAGGAAACTTGTAGGAATCCCCAGGCATCCTTCAGTAGCCCATCTGACGTCCCTGTCGCAATTCGATCCAGGAAAAACAATAATTCCGATATTCATTTATTTAGTTTGTAAGAGTTTTCTGTTCGTCCTTAAATTCCAAAGACCAATTCTCAATAACAGGGTTTGCGAGCAAACGATCACTCATTAACTCAATCTTCGTTCGAGCTTCCTCCTTATTTGCCGCTTCGATCTCAAGTTCAATAGATTTACCAATTCTTAGTTGAGTAACTCCATCTATTCCTAATCTCTTAGTAGCTGACCTAGTAGCCTCTCCCGCGGGATCCAAAACAGAAGGTCTTAAATGAACAAAAACTCTTGCTTTAAATAAAGACACTTTTAAAAATGAATGGGATTTGCTACTCCCTTCCCTTAGTTAACCCAAGAAAGAAGGTTATAAAGTTATTGTAGATAAAATTTGATAAATTATTTCTAATTCATACTTTCTGATTGTTCAATTATTAAGCCTTTACCTAGGCATGTCAAACAAGTGTGATAACAATTTGGGCTAGATTTCATATATCCATTACCGCCACATTTTTTGCAGGTCATCAGATTCAAAGCATTGGCAACACTCTGAACTTCATTTTTCTCGGTAGTGGAAACTGCTTGACTCACGACAAAAAGTCCGGTTAGAAACTATTAGAAAATTGGTTTAAGAGAATTATCTCCTAACTCACAAAGAATCGCGGAAAAAAATAAAAATACAACCTATTTTTAATATAAATATAATAATTTGAACCAATTAATTAAAAGGAAGATTCAAAAGCTTTTTCAACTCCGCCTTTCAGACTCAAAGAGACTAAATCAATCCCAGCCTTAGAAGGTTTCCAAGAATCATCATTCGCGCTCTCAAACCATGAATTAAATCTAGATCCAACCATTTGAATCTGAAGAGGCAAAGCCTTACCCTCTATCCAGCATCTCCCTTTTATACGAAGAATTTGATATTCCGGAACAAGTTTTAAAAGTATTTCTTTCAATACATCTTGATTAATTGGGAATTCAAATCTTAAATGCTCACTTATTACATCAACATGGTCATGGTCATGGTCATGGTCATGGTCATGGTCATGGTCATGGTCATGGTCATTTTGATCTGATCGAGAAAAATTGTTTTGTTCTTTGCAAAGGCCGAGAATTACTGAAGGTTCAATTTTCCCATTAGATATTGGAAGAATATTAGTAAAGGAATTCCCTTGCTTTTTTACCTCATCCCTAACCAATGAAAAACTTTTTGCAGAAATCAAATCAGACCTACTAATCAAAACGAGATCAGCAGAGATCAATTGATCTCTAAAAAGCTCATTTATTGGAGTTAAATGATCAATACTATTATCATTTCTTATTTGTTCATTAATACTTTTTAAATCACCGACTGGACTTCCGTTTGAGAGAGCATATCCATCAACCAAAGTAACGACACCATTAATGAAAACCCTACTTCTTATTGCAGGCCAATTAAGAGCTTGCAGTAAAGGCTTTGGCAAAGCAAGACCACTGGTTTCAATAATGATTCCATCAAGCTGATTTGATCTAAGGAGCAAGGCTTCCATTGCAGGCAGGAAGTCCTCTTGAACAGTGCAACATAAACAGCCATTATTCAATTCAACTATTCTTTCATCTATTTCATCATCAGGGCAAACGCCACAGGTTTTAAGAAGGTCTCCATCTAAGCCTACTGTTCCAAATTCATTAACAACTACAGCTAGACGTTGATGAGCTTCACTTAAGAGATTTCTCAGGAGTGTCGTTTTGCCAGAGCCCAAAAAACCTGTAACCACAGTAACTGGTAAACGACTATCACTCATCTTTATTTTTGTTAAACAAGTCAGCAACCAAGACTATAGCTTGTATCCTCCTCCGTCTTTGAATTTGTTCCAGAAGCCATAGAACATAGTTCTTTTTGTTGAATTCGACTTATTACCGCATCTGTAAAGTCAGCTCCTTCAATAAGAGCATCTGTGAAGGTACTTTCCATCAATAATGCACCATTGAAGTCGACATCCCTTAAATCAGCTCCTTCGAAATCAGTTGCATATGCCAAAGCGTCATTTAGCTGCGCACCATGCAAATCTGCTCCATTCAATTTACTATTATTAAACACTGCACCTGTCAGGTTTGATTCACTGAAATTTATACCCTTCAGATCAAGTTTTACGAAATCATTTCCACTTAAATCCTGGCTAGACATATCCTGGGAAATATTGAGTTCTTCTTGATTGCGAATTTCAGCAGGCGTTCTAGCGAAAACACTTTGAGCAGGAAAGATCAAAACAAAAATAAGTAATGCAGCAAAAAAAATTGCTTTAAAATCAGAGATGAAAGAAGTTTTTTTGTTCATTGGAGCTTAAAAGGACTTTTAACAGGTAATTTAATTATTCACGTTATGGCAAATAGGGCCAAGAATGAATCATGTCAATGAGCTTAAGAGTAATAGTTCCTCCGCACCCACTCATATCACATTGGTTAACTATTTTAAGGAACCCTACTACCCCAGAAATCCTCTATGCAACAGGCCTAGAACAACTTGGTACCTGGCTCACTTATGAAGCTCTGAGAGATTGGATCCCAAGCAAAAAAGAACAGATCACTACTTCAGCAGGAACCACTGAATGTTCAATTATTGATCCAAATATTCCTATTTTGGCAATTCCTTATTTGCCTGCAGGGCTTGAGCTCTTTAGAGGTGCTAGAAATTTAATTCCTAATTCAAATTTGTGTATTGGCGGGCTACCAAAAAAAATTGAAGAAAATGCAGGAATTATTTTTTATATAGATCAAATAACAACCGGTAAACAACTTTTAAAAGATTTAAATCATCTTAAAGATAAAAAAATTGATACAAGAAGGATAAGAGTAATTACAGCATTAGCCGCTAATCAAGGACTTAAAGAAATCGGTGAAAATATTCAAGATTTGAATATTTATTGTGCTTGTATAGATCCTGAATTAATATCAGAAAGAGAACTATCACCAGGAATTGGTGATCCATCATTACGTATCAAAACCAGAGTCACCTCATCGGACTAGCATTTAAAGAAGTTATTCAAAGCTATGAGCCAATACCGAGATTCAAATTCAGGAAGTTTGGCATCATTAATTAGTGGTGCCGTACTTGGAGCTGCAGGTCTAGCTTGGTGGTTACTTTCTGAAGCCGAGAAAAGGCAAGAAACCAGAAAGCAAAAGGCAATGCTTTATGCACCAAGAATTCAAGATGGCTCTGAGGCAACTGAATTAGAATCAAATACTGTAGGAAATCAAAGCAACGAGCACCTTGAGCAACGTGTTGAACAGCTTAACTCGGCAATAGCAGACGTACGGAAACAATTAGAAGACCTGGGATCTTCTAATTAATTCTAATTTTTAAACAATTAAATAGAAATCAAATGCTTAGATCAAATGCGATAACACAGGGTATTCAAAGGTCCCCGAACAGAGCAATGCTTAGAGCTGTTGGCTTTAAAGATAATGACTTTAATAAGCCAATCATTGGAATCGCTAATGGTCACAGCACAATAACCCCATGCAATATGGGATTAATGGATCTGGCTAATAGAGCAGAGGCCGCTTTAAAAGAGGCTGGTGCCATGCCTCAAACATTCGGGACCATAACTGTTAGTGACGGCATCTCTATGGGAACAGAAGGGATGAAATATTCATTAGTTTCAAGAGAAGTTATTGCTGACGCAATTGAGACAGCTTGCAATGCTCAAAGCATGGATGGTGTATTAGCGATAGGTGGATGCGACAAAAATATGCCCGGCGCAATGTTATCAATGGCAAGAATGAATATACCTTCAATCTTTGTTTACGGAGGAACAATTAAACCTGGGAAATTAGACGGTTGCGACCTAACCGTAGTTAGTTCTTTTGAAGCTGTCGGTCAATTAACAAGTGGGAAAATCGACGAAGAACGTTTAATAGCAGTAGAAAAAAATGCTATCCCTGGTCCTGGTAGTTGTGGTGGCATGTTTACTGCAAACACCATGTCTGCGGCAATTGAAACGATGGGTTTTAGTTTGCCATTCAGTTCAACAATGGCCGCTGTAGATGATGAAAAAGCAGAAAGCGCTGCCAAGAGTGCTCAGGTGCTTGTCAATGCAGTTAAAAACAACATCAGACCATTAGATTTGCTTACAAAAAAAGCCTTTGAGAATGCGATCAGTGTCATCATGGCTGTTGGTGGCTCAACAAATTCTGTCCTTCACCTACTTGCAATAGCGAGGACGGCAGGAGTTGATTTAACAATCGATGACTTTGAACGTATAAGACAAACTGTTCCTGTAATTTGCGACCTCAAGCCAAGCGGTAAATACGTAACTGTAGACTTACATCAAGCCGGGGGGATTCCTCAAGTAATGAAATTACTCCTCGATGCAGGAATCCTTCATGGAGAATGCAAAACTATTGAAGGTAAAACAATTAAAGAAGTTCTTAGAGATATACCCTCAAAACCCAAAGAAAATCAAGATGTCATCAGAGCAATATCAAATCCTATTTATAAGAAAGGACATCTAGCTATTCTCAAAGGGAATTTAGCTAGTGAAGGAAGTGTCGCAAAAATAAGTGGGGTCAAAACACCTGTTTTAACAGGGCCTGCAAGGGTTTTCGAGAGTGAAGAAGAATGCTTATCTGCAATTCTAAACAATAAAGTCAAAGCTGGAGATGTAGTAGTCGTTAGATATGAAGGGCCTGTAGGAGGACCAGGGATGAGAGAAATGCTCTCTCCAACTTCAGCAATTGTAGGTCAAGGGTTGGGAGAGAAAGTTGCACTAATTACAGACGGCCGATTTAGTGGGGGATCATATGGATTAGTGGTAGGCCACGTTGCTCCAGAAGCAGCCGTTGGAGGAACAATTGGGTTAGTAGAGGAAGGAGACAGTATTACTGTTGACGCAAATAATTTGTTAATTCAATTAAATGTTGAAGACCAAGAACTAGCTAGAAGGAGAGTGAATTGGAAGAAGCCAAAGCCTAGATATAAGACAGGCATTCTTGGAAAGTATTCCAGACTAGTAAGTTCATCAAGCCAAGGAGCTACAACCGATCAAATATAGTTCAGTTTAACGAAGCCTTAAAAACTGTCCTGAGTCTTCTCGCAAGAGACTCAAAAAGTTTTCCATATGAAGGCGTTTTGCATTGAACACCAGAAGAGCTATCCATCCAAACAGCATGCTTCCCTTGCCATAATATCGGCCTATCAATTAATGATTTCCAAGATATAGTCATATTTACCTCATTCCCACTTTTATAAACTTCAAGTTCAATATCCATAGATTCTTCTCTTTCGCCGTCTATATTTCTAGAGTGAATTTTAAAAATCAAGTCATCAAGCTCATTATCATCATCAAATTGATTTTCTAAAAAAACAGAATGAACATATGGCTTCATACAAAGGTCTGCTGCTTTAGCAACTTCAGCTATCAAGCTATCTTTCGAATCAGGAGTATGCATTAATTGACTTAATTAAAATTTTGATAGGACCAGCAAAAAATCCTGGGTTCATTTTGCCTGGCTGACCAAATTTTGAATGGAGTACTTGAAATCTATTAATACATGTTGGATCAAAACGAAGAGGTAGCCGAACAGGCTTTGCTCGACGAGCGGGTTCAAAATCTTTGAAAGGTATTTTTATTCTACTAACTCCATTTCTCTTTGTAGGTATTGATGCAACCCAACGAATATCACCTTTTAAAAGATTTGAAAGTGATAAAGTTTTCTTTTCACATGCAATCGCAAATTTCAAAGTTCTC
Source organism: Prochlorococcus sp. AG-402-M18 (assembly GCA_003216595.1). Taxonomy (GTDB): domain Bacteria; phylum Cyanobacteriota; class Cyanobacteriia; order PCC-6307; family Cyanobiaceae; genus Prochlorococcus_B. The sequence goes on along the minus strand of QCIQ01000001.1, from coordinate 39,275 downwards.
CCTTCTCCTTCAACGTCAAGAATTAATCCGGAATATTTTGAAAGATTAAAAGGCTTATCAAGAATTGGAGAGCGGCAACTAACAAAGCCTCCGCCTTCTTCTACTAAGTTACCCTCAAGAAATAAGCCTTTATCTGAAGAACGACACTTTGCAAGACTTGATCCGCCCATAATTGTGTCATTCAGAGATTTCCAATCTGAAAATTCTGAACCCTGTATGAGAGGAGTTATTGAAATTTCAGTAGGTGATGAATCAGGAATCAATTAAGAAGTATGCTCTACTAATACAATAATCTAACTAGGAAGATGGGTAAGCATCTTTATCAGCTAAGACAATAATTTCAGAATTTGGTGAAACTAATTTTGCGGGCGTTCGCTCCCATGATTCTGATTGATCAAGTAGACGTTTAAGAGCCGTTTGTTTAGCAGGTCCACTAATTAGGAAGACCACATTGTCTGCTGAACTGAGTAATTTACTGGTAAAAGTAATTCTTTTATGACCTTTACCTTCGCCAACAGTTATTAGGCTATCTCTTTCAAATAATGCATCCGAACCAGGAAAGAGGGAGGCTGTATGCCCATCATCTCCCAAGCCCAATAAAATTAAATCAAATTTTGGTGGATCCCCATCCAAATTATTTTTTAGAATTGATTCATAATCTTTAGCACTATCTTCTGGCGATGCTAATTCAACGGTTGAAACACTAAAAAATGTTGCCTCTAGGGAAGGGTTACCTTCTCTAAATAATGAATTATTCAATAGAAAGCAATTACTATCTTGAGATTGATTGTCAACCCATCTTTCATCTCCAAGGAACAAATCGACGTACCTCCAATCAATATTTTTTTTACCCAATAAAGAATAAGCAGCCTTAGGAGTCGAACCACCGCAAAGGGCAATTTTGGCTTTATTTTTAATTTTTAAAGTTGACTCAACAATCTGAGCAATCAAATCAGAGGCAGCTTGAGCGAGAGTGTTTTTGTCTTCTGAAACTTGAATTTTATATTTAGTCATTAGTATCAATCAATCCATTCAGTGTGAAATGATCCAGCTTTATCTACGCGTTCATAAGTATGAGAGCCAAAACAATCTCTCATTGCCTGAACCAAGTTTTGAGGAAGTCTAGAGGTTCTAAAACTATTTAAATAATCAAGAGTGCTACTTAAACACGGAACTGGAATTCCAGAATTAGCGGCAGCAGAAACAACCTGAGTCAGACCAGAAAGACGATTATTTACCTGTTCAGCGAACCAACTATCTAGAATAAGATTACTTAACTTCGGATCTTTCTTAAATGCATTCTGAATACGACTCAAAAGAGTAGACCTTATTATGCAACCACCTTTCCATATTTGAGCAATGGAGGGCATATCAAGATCATAATTATATTCATCAGAAGCTAGCCTTAGAATATCCATGCCTTGGGCATAACTAGCAATTGTAGCTAATACAACAGCATCCATAAGCAAAGGCATGCCATCAGAGGGCTTTCCAAAATCAACAAACGAAGGCTTATTGCCGTTCAAAATTGTTTCTGCATAATTTCTTTGATCTTTCATCGAACTCATAACCCTTCCATTCAAAGATGCATAGATAGTTGGAACAGAAGCTCCAAGTTCAAGTGCACTGACGACTGTCCATAAGCCAGTACCTTTTTGACCCGCCTTATCCATTATCTTTTCGACAAGATCGGAACTGTCATCAGGGTCCTTAACGCGCAAACATGCCTCTGTAATTTCAACAAGATAGGAGGAAAGTTCTTCGGTTTTATTCCAATAGGCCATCACAGATGCCATCTCATCACCACTCATTCCACAAACTCTCTTCATCAAGTCATAGGCCTCAGCCAAAATCTGCTCAATACCATATTCAATTCCATTGTGAACTGTCTTAACAAAATGTCCTGAGCCCCCTGGACCGATATAAGTAACACAAGGTCCATCTTCAACCTGAGCTGCCATTTTGTTCAACAAACTATCTATTGCGTCATAAGAAGTCTTTGTTCCACCAGGCATCATGCTAGGTCCTTCTAATGCACCTTTAGCTCCACCTGATACACCCATCCCGATATAACCAAAACTCTTGCTCTCAAGTTCTTTTACTCTTCTTTCTGTATCCATAAATTGAGCATTTCCACCATCAATGAGCAAGTCACCTTCCTCGAGGAAAGGTGAAATTTGATTAATGACAGCATCAGTAGCTGCTCCAGCTTTAACCATCATTAATACTCTTCTTGGACGTTCCAGCTTTGATACAAATTCTTCAAGATCCATCGCTCCTTGAATTGATTTATTTAAACCTCGACCTAAAAGAAAATCTTCTGTTTTTTTATAAGTACGGTTATAAACCACACTAGAAAAACCATTTCGCTCTGCATTAAGAACAAGGTTCTCACCCATTACTCCAAGACCGACTAATCCAAAATGTGCCTTGGCCATTAAGTTAATAAATTTCTACTTGAATTAGTGTGACGACTATGGAATCATTTCGCTGCATTCATGAGCTCAATGTCAGGGATGAAGGATTCTTTAAAAAATGTTTAAGAATAAAATATTGAAAAACTAGGCTTATTAATTTCTAGATGATTATATAAAAATCAAATAATAGTTCCATCTGGAATTGTGGCATTTTTGACGATAACAACAATTCCATTGCGAATATAAAAACCTTGTTCTGGACGATCAGCTTCTTCCACGTTGTCTTTATTGACTATCGTCACATTGTCACCAATGCGAGCGTTTTTATCGAGAATCGCTCTTTTAACAGTTGTTCCTTGTCCAACACCTAAAGGTATCCCCCCCCCATTCCTTAGAGCTATTCTCTCTTCATAAGACTCATAAAAATCTGATCCCATAACCAGAGTTTCATTAAGTACAACGTCACTTTCAATTCGACTCCGTACTCCCAAAACACAATGGTGAATGCTACATGATTTAAGTATGGATCCCTCGGAAACTATTGAGTCAGTTATTTGGGTATCTACAATTTTTGAAGGTGGCAAATATCTTGGTCTAGTGTAAATAGGGAACTTTTCATCATAAAAACTAAAAGGAGGAGTCGGTTGTTGAGTTAAAGCTAAATTTGATTCAAAAAATGCACCAATAGTTCCTATATCCTCCCAGTAGTCATTAAAAACATAGCTTTTCAGTTTATCTCCTCTTCCTAAAGCTTCAGGAATAATTTCTTTACCAAAATCTGTATAGGAGGGAAATTTATTTAATAAGTCAAAAAGAGTAGAACGACTAAAAACATAAATTCCCATAGAAGCCAAATAAGGTTTTTCTTTAGCCTCACTGGGTTGCAAACCAAACCTTGAAGTATCCACAGCCATTGCTTTCAAAGAATCACCAGTTGGTTTTTCACGAAATTCCTTAATATTCCCAGATTCATCAGTGCGCATCAAACCAAATGCTTCAGCTTGAGCTGAATCAACTGGCAAGGCTGCAACTGTTAAATCCGCTCCAGTTTTTCTATGCTGTTCAACAAATAAACTGTAATCCATTCGATAAAGCTGATCTCCAGAGAGAATCAAATATTCATCAACATCCCACTCCTGAAACAGCCATTGATATTTTCTTACAGCATCAGCAGTTCCCTCAAACCAAGATGGTGTTTCTGGTGTCTGCTGAGCAGCTAAAACCTCAACAAAACCTTGTCCAAAAGGTCCGCTGAGATTATAAGTTTGCGCAATATGCCTATTAAGTGAAGCACTATTGAATTGCGTAAGAACATACATTTTACTTATGTCCGAGTTTATGCAATTACTTATGGGAATATCTATTAGTCGATATTTACCCGCCAATGGAACAGCGGGCTTTGCCCTCATTTTCGTTAATGGATATAGGCGAGATCCTTTCCCACCGCCAAGAATTATGGCAAGTACTCTCTTCATGAAGGGACTATTAATCGGCTATTCGGAGCAAACCTACTGGATAGAGTGCTCATTAATCCAGTAAAAAGTGATATGTAGTAAGAAATTCAAAAGTAAATAACAATATCAATTGTTTTTGGTCTTATTTAAAGAACTAGAAACATCAAGATTAAAAAGTTTTTCAATCACATCAAGAGCATCTCTACGATCATTCCTTGATTGAGGTGCCCTTAATTTTGTTACTGGAGTATGAAGTATTTTATTAATTATGCCTTTACTTAAGGCTTCTACAACTTTTCTTTCTCTAGCAGAGAAATCAGGTCCCATTCTGCTTAATGCCTTCTGAAGTTCTTCTTTTCTGATTGACTCCAAACCAGATCTAAGACAATTAATAGTCGGAACAGCCGCTAAACTATCCCACCATTCAAGAAAGATACGACACTCTTCCTCTATCAAACCTTCCGCTTCAAGGGCAAGTTTTTGCCTGGCTTCTTGATTTCTTGAAACTACTTCTTGAAGGTCATCAACATCATGAGATTCAATCCCAGCAACTGATTTTGCGTCAGAAGAAATATTTCTTGGAACTCCAATATCAATAAGTCTTAGCAAAGGTTTTCTATCGATTTTTATCAATTTTTCTGCATCTATAATCGGCTCATTAGCAGCTGTACTTGTAAATACCAGAGTGCTAAATGATAGACAACTATCAAGCTGATCAATTAATTGACAGTCAATTTTAATATCGGGAAAAGCCGCTGAAAGGTCCTCAGCCCTTTTTTTCGTTCTATTTAAAAGAGTCAGCGAACAACATCCTTTTGATTGGAGATGCTGGAGCAACAATCGACTCATTCGTCCAGCGCCAACAACAGCGACCTTTTCAGTTTCCAAAGTCATCAATTGATCTCTTCCATGCGCTTGACCAAGTTTTAATTGTGCTAGTTCTACCGCCGCAGAACTTATAGAAACTGCTCCGGTTCCAAGATTTGTCTCGCTTCTTACGCGTTTACCAGTACTAACTGCCTGAGTTAATAATCTATTCAAAATAGGTCCTAGACTTTGATGGTCTTGGCCAAGACGAACCATTTTTTTTACTTGAGACAAGATCTGTCCTTCACCTAAAACCAAACTATCCAATCCAGCAGAGACCCTCATCACATGTGAAACAGCTTTCTCCTGGACAAAATTAAATAAGTGTGGGGAAAGGATCTCATCCTCAAGGCCCGAAAAATCAAGAAGAAAAGATTTAATTGCATCTATTCCAGTTTGAGGTTCCTTAACTAAACTATAAATTTCAAGGCGGTTACATGTACTGAGTATGGAAACTTCTAAAATTTGATCAATTTTCTTTAAATTATTAAAAGATTTTTCAATGAGTTCTTCTGGGATACTTAGCTTTTCGCGCACTTCGACTGGGGCCGTGCGATGGCTAAGACCGACGACAGCAATATGCATAAATAGCCCCTTAATTCATTTATTAAAATCTCACTTCAAAGAGATGCTTTGAGCACCATCTTTGATGTGAACCGTATTAGTAAATCTTGCTGTTTGATCCAGCGTACTAATAACAAGACTACTAGTTCTAGTGCAATCTTTTTCAAATTTAACACCATCAAAAAGCAATCCATCTGTTATTCCACTACCAGCAAAAACAACATTTTCTCCTGAGGCAAGTTCATTTGCTTCATATATCTTATCGATATCAGTTATGCCCATTTCGTTCAATCTTTTAATATTTCCTTCTTTTGTATAATCTGCCCATTCAGATGTTTGAGCTATAGCAGGATCATAAACAAGTTGTCCCTGAAAATGTCCTCCAAGAGCCCTCATGGCAGCGGCAGAGATAACTCCCTCAGGAGCAGCGCCAATACCCATTAAACAATGTGTACCAGTCCCCTCAAATCCACATGCTATTGCTGCCTGAACATCTCCATCTGATATAGGCTGTATCCTCGCACCAGTAGATCTAATTTCAGAAACTAAATTTTTATGTCTAGCTCTATCCATAACAACAATAGTTAAATCACTTATTGCGATACCAAGGCAATCACTCAAAATTTTTATATTTTCTGTAGGAGTTTTTCTTATATCAACCTTGGCCTTAGCTGCTGGTGGAGCAGCTAATTTATTCATATAAAAATCTGGAGCATTAAATAAACCACCTCTATCTGAGGCAGCTAAAACAGCCATAGACCCACGCTGACTATTAGCACATAAATTTGTCCCTTCGCATGGATCTACCGCAAAGTCAACTCCTGGACCTGTGCCTGAGCCAACTTCTTCTCCGATATAAAGCATTGGAGCTTCATCTCTTTCTCCTTCTCCAATTACGATCCTTCCTTGCATCTGAATCGTGCCCATTCTCTTTCGCATTGCCTCTACGGCAGCGGCATCAGCCTCATCTTTTTGACCCAAACCAGTCAATTGAGCCGAAGCAATTGCAGCTTGCTCAACTACTTCAAGAATTTCTTGGACGAGAGTACGATCCACTTTTTGCAGCTAGGTAAAGAAATTTAAGCCTTAAGGCAGACAATATTGTAAGTAATTGAGGGCATTGAAAAATGCTCTGAAAAAAGTACTCACAAAAAACTTATTATCTGTTGATAAGCAATAATTACTGTATCAGTGCATGGTCACACTAGAACTTGTGACCATGAATTAATAGAATCTTTGGCAAAAGACAAAAACAATGATCCAATCCATTTCGTCAGCAATTTTTTCTGAACACCGTCAAGTTCAAATAATCCCTTCAGTATTGCCAGCAGATTGGGCAAATATGGGTCAGTGCGTAAAAGACCTTGAATTAGCGGGAGTAGACAGAATTCAATTTGATGTGATGGATGGGAACTTTGTTCCAAATCTCACATTCGGACCAGAAATGATTTCTGCATGCCGAAAGTATTGCAAAGTTCCATTTGAGACTCAGTTAATGGTTAGTCAATACAATTGTGAAACCATGCTTGAGGGATATGTAGAAGCAAGTAAGGGTGCAAACGGAGAACCAGGCGTTGTAATTGCTCATGCTGAAGCAAATGTTCATCTTCATCGAATTCTTGGCAGAATTCGTCAATTAGGAGGGTCTCCCTCAGTAGCTCTTAATCCTCATACACCAATGGATATGGTCAAAGATGTGCTTGATATGGTTGATCACGTTTTAGTAATGACAGTTAACCCTGGATTTGGCGGGCAAGCATATATTCCAACAATGCTCAACAAAATCACTCAATTAAGAAAAATAATTTTAGAAAATGGATACAACGTAGATATAGAAGTTGATGGAGGAATAAAAGCAGATTGGTCATTATCTCAATGTTGTGCTGCAGGAGCGAACTGTTTTATAGCAGGAAGTGGTATGTTTGCTTACCCAACACTTAAAGAAGGTTGCGATGCACTAAGAAAAATTGCTAATGACGCACAGAATGGAAAAATAGTAGAGAAATAGTAAAGTTAATCAACTATTTAAGCATCAAAGAACCATCCATAACTGTGTAAGCCAACACCAAGAAGATTTACTCCTATATAGCAAATAATAATAACTAAAAAGCCTGCTATAGCAAGCAAGGCAGGTTTTTTACCTTGCCATCCTCTTGTTAGCCTTGTATGTAAATAAGCCGCATAAACCAACCAACATATTAAAGCCCAAGTTTCTTTGGGGTCCCAACTCCACCAACTACCCCAAGCTTCATTAGCCCACACAGCACCACTAATAAGACCAACTGTAAGCAACAAAAATCCAGCAGTTATAGATCTATAACTTAAAGAATCAAGTTGCTCAGCGTTTGTAAATTCAACCGGTTGTATTGAATTTAAGTTCTCATTTCTTTCATCTATATAAAGCTCAGAACTTTGCCTATAGGAACCAGAGCCAAAGGAGCTATTACGGATACTAAATTGCTTTTTTCCATCAACAAGAAAGACACCAAAGGACAAAATTGAACCTATTAGTAATGCAGCGTAAGAACTCATGATTACACTCACATGCATAACCAACCAACTAGAACGAAGTGCTGGAACTAATGGAGCAGAAGATTGCAAATTCTCTGGTAAAACAAAACTAGCAAAACCAATTGAGAGTAATGAGATAGGAGTCGCAACTGCGGAAACTATTGGGGACCGCCATGCCCTTTCAACAAAAAGTTGAGTCAAGGTACAACCCCAAGTCAAAAAACAAAGTGACTCATAGAGATTACTAATTGGAAAATGTCCCGATTGCCACCATCTCAGGATCAATTGACAAGTTAGAAAAAGATTGGATATTGCGACTAAAAATCTAGCTTTGGAGGAATCACTGCTACCAGCAACTGACCAAAATGAAATAGGTAATGCAATTAATAAAGAAAGAAAGGCTATAAACCCAAGAGAAACAACAGGGTCAAAAGAAAAATTATTTAACTGAAAATCAAGCATAGATAAAAGCAACTAGAGTTATTTAGAAAGACCAGATCATTTGCTTGCTTGTTTTAACAAAAAACCCCCTCCTAACATAGACAAAAAAACAGGAGACCAAGCAGCAAAGAAAGGATTTATTATTCCTTTGACTCCAAGAGAGCTAAAACTAAAACTCAAAATGTAATAGATAAGTATCAAAATAATACTTAATCCGAAACTTTGACTTCTACCTCCTCCTTTTTTTTGCATTACCCCAAAACTACAACCAATCAAAGCAAAAACTGAACAAGCGATTGGTAAAGTAAATTTTTCTTGAATTCTTACTTTCATTCTTCTTGCTTCTTTAATATTACCGCTACTTTGATATAACTTCATAGCCGTATTTGCTTCCCCAAGATTCATATCATTAGCATCTTTTGGCAGTTGTGCAATATTGGTAAGTTCAGTACCTAATGGATATAAAAGGCTCAAGAATTTAGTTCTTGTATTACTTCCATTAGGACTAAGTGTCAAAATATCCCCTTCAAAGAATTCCCAATTGTTTTTGTCGCCATTCCAGATTCCTTTTTTAGCCTTAAGCATTTGAGTAAAACCTAATCTTGAGAAATCAATTACGGTGACATCTAACATCTGTCCGTCAATAAATTTCCATGCATAAAAAAGATGAGTAACTCCTCTTTTTTTATAGCTTGAATATGGATCTGCAATTTCTCCTTTCTTTGAAAAGATAATATCTTCACCCTTTTCATTTGTAAAAGATCTACCTAAAGAATTAGCTAAGATGATTTCTGCATTTTTATTGGTACTAGGAACAATATTATTATTAAAGATGAAGGTCATATATGACATAAATATTGACAGGATCAATCCTGGTAAAATAAGTCTATAAATTGATATACCAATACTTTTTATAGCCTTAATTTCACTATTATCATTAAGACTTCCATAAGCCAGCAAAGTTGAAAGTAACATTGCCATAGGGAAAGAAATAACAATAAAACTAGGTAGCTTTAGCAATAGAATCTTAATAGCAATAGATAAAGGAAGACCAATCTCAACTATTTTCCTAATCAGATCAAAGATAACTCCTACTGAGAGAGAAACGACGGTAAAAGCGGCTATTGAAAAAAATAAAGGGGGCAATAATTCAAAAAGTATCCATCTATCTAACAACGGAATTATTTTCCATATCCTTTCTACTAAATTTTGAAATCTAGATAAAAAATAAATGTTATTAAACATAGCTAATTAATCAAATGAATTCCCAAGATAACTCTCTTTAACAACTTCATTTATTCTGAGTTGATCTGAAGATCCATTGGCAAGTATTTCGCCTTGATTAAGAATATAAGAGCGTTCGGTAATAGCCAATGTTGCTCTAACATTGTGATCAGTAATTAATATGCCTATATTCTTATTTTTTAATTTCCTAATTAAATTCTGTAGATCATTAATAGCTATAGGATCAACTCCTGCAAAAGGCTCGTCTAAAAGTAAAAATTTAGGACCTAAACGTCCCACAGCTAAAGCTCTCGCTACTTCACATCTTCGCCTTTCCCCGCCGGAAAGTTGATGACCAAAACGATCAAGGAAGGAGACCAAATTAAATTCCTCAATCAATTCTTCACGTTTTTTCCTAAATAAAGAAATTGATAAGTTTGATTGAGAAAGAGCAATATCCAAGTTCTCAATAACTGTAAGATTTCTAAAAACACTTGGTTCTTGAGGTAAATAACCTATTCCTAATTGAACTCTTTTTGTCATCGAAAAATTTTTTATGCTATTTCCCTCCAAGTAGATATTGCCTTTGTTTGGCTTAATCAAGCCCACGATCATATTAAAAGTACTAGTTTTACCCGCACCATTTGGGCCCAAAAGGCCAACAATCTCCCCAGGTTTAACATTTAAATTAACGTTTTTAACAATAGTTTTATGAGATAAGGTTAAGTCCAAACTCTCAATAATTAGAGTCATTTCAATAGAACCTATTAGGGGGGAGCTTATACATAAGAATTATCCGATATTAAACTATACATCTCTTAAACAAGGTTAATCAACAATCCTATCAACCCAATATAAGTAGAACTTCTCTGAATCATGAAAGGAGTTCTCAAATTTTGAATCAGCAATTACTCTAAATTTTTCAAAGTAAATAGACTCACCTGGCTCCAAATTCTTAATAGATGACCGATTACTTAAAAGCAGTAATAATTTATTTACCTTAGGGAATTTATCTAAATAAACTTGGACTTCATCAAGTGTTTTAGTTCTGTCTATTATTTGCCGATTAGCCCACTGAGCATAACTTCCAAATCCATTCAATTCAGGCAAGTAGAATTGTCTATCAAGGTATCCAGAAACTGTCGCCACTTCAACATCTCTAGTAGCAAATATGGGATAATCCTCCCATCCTTTAGCCTGAATATATTGCGCAGTTTCCTTTCCACTAGAATAAGGTATCCGGAAATCATTTATGACCATATGAATCCCAACAACCAAATGAATCGTTAAACAAAGGGTAAGTAATCTTGGGAAATAAAATAAATGACCTTTAGTGAATAAACTTTCGTGATTAGAAGAAGTAAGTTGTTGATCTTGATTAGATAGTGCTAACCATAATGAGGAGATAATCAATAGAAAATAATATCCATAATGTCTGGATCCATCACCAAGAAATAAAAAATAGTTAAAAAGGAATAAAAATATAATACCGCTAAAAAAATAAATTAATGCTGGACGAAAAAATTTAATAAAAGAGACTGTACTAACAAGCAAAATCAAAGTAATTAAGGCACATAAACCTAAGTCAAGAAATCTACTTGAATTAGGAATAATAAGCATATATCCTCCAAAAATTTGTCCTATCACTCTAAGAAAATGACGTATATCTATAAAGGAAGAAAGTAACTTGACTGAATCTCTTACTTGAAGAAGACTAAAAGCTCCAAAAAACAATAATGTGGAAGAAATACAGATACTAGTTGTCAAATCAAGAATCCAATTTTTATTTCTTTTATAATTTATTTTTTGATCAGGATTTAAAAACCAATCCAAAACCAGAGTCATTCCAATAGCGAATGCTAATGACCATGACAACGCTTGTGTATTAGCCAAAAGGCCAATACAGAAAGAGAAGGGTATGTACGTTTTCTCTTTTATATGATAAATAGAGCAAAAAGTAAATATTAATAATTCTGCAATAACATAATGACGACATACAAAAAAATATTCCCAAAAAGGAAAATATCCAAATGTAAATAGAGCTTTAGTAGTTAAATTAAATGGACTAAATCTCCAAAATATCAAAATTGTAGAACTACCTAAAAGCCAATGCATCAATTGCATACTTATGGGTGTGCCAGTAATATTTTTTGAGAAATAAATTAATAATGACCAAAGGACAGGATGTCCAGATGGTGCATTATTTTTCCATAAATCTATTAAGTTATTACTTTGCCAGGCTACTAGCCATCCTTGCATCTCATCTCTCCAAAGAGCATGGTTAAATGCACCAAATAAACCTATAATTATAAATAATATAGGTAAAAATATCTCATAAAAACGCTTATCAGGTAATTCTATTTGATTGATTCTTTTAAATTCCATTTTAATTTATACAGAATGTCGATTTATAAAATTTGGATTAATCAAAATTGAAGAATAAAAAAATAATAAGAAATCGTCGCTCTTTCAATAGCAAAACTTAGAAGACTTAACAAAGTTTTTAAAGGAAGCTGAGAACGGGCATGCTACAACCAACGAGGTCCTTGCCAATTTGTAGAAATTCCAATCTCTTTGAAACGCAGTTAGAAAGTCCTTCAATATCTAATCCAAAATTAGCCAAATGAAATCTTTTTAATCTACCCAATGCTTCTCCGTAAAGTATTGTCGCCCCATTTAAATTGCTATTTTCTAGATGAACTTGTGCAACAGCCACTTGCAATATACCCTGTATCAACTGTCTTTCGGGTCCTCCAGTCTCATGCCATATCTCCTCAAAAACATCATGAGATTTATACCACTGACAAGAATTAAATAATTTCATTCCTATTTCGAAACGAGAATCATTAATAAATAAATCCTCTTGTTTATCTATAAGAATCATTATTTCTTCAAATTCTTCTTTGCATTAATTTTTCTGAGTCTTATAGATTCAGGAGTAACTTCCAACATCTCCCCTGGTCCAATATATTCAAGCGCTCTTTCTAATGTCATCTCAATTGGGGATTGCAATTGATCTAACTCATCGGCACCAGCTGATCGCATATTGGTAAGTTGTTTAGCCTTGCAAATATTTAATTCAAGATCTTGTGGTCGATTATTCTCTCCAATAATCATTCCTTTATAAACTTTGGCCCCAGGAGTAATAAAAAATTGTCCACGATCTTCTGCATTTTTTAAGGAATAGAAAGTAGCAACACCCTCTTCAAACGAAATGAGGACGCCATTTCTCCTTTGTTCAAAATCTCCTACTGATGGCCTGTATTCAAAAAACGAGTGACTCATAATTCCTTCACCTCTTGTTGCACGTATAAACTCACCCCTAAATCCAATTAAGCCTCTTGACGGGATAACAAATTCAAGTTGAGTTCGATGATCAGTACCTGTTTCCATATTTTGCATTTCGCCTTTTCTTACTCCAAGGCTTTCAATACATGCGCCAATTGAAGCTTCAGGTACATCAAGGACTAGGGTCTCAACTGGTTCACATTTAATTTCGTCAATGGTCCTAAAAATGACTTGTGGTTGAGAAACTTGAAATTCATACCCCTCTCTTCGCATTGTCTCAATAAGAATTCCTAGATGTAACTCTCCTCTTCCGCTAACAGAAAAACGATCGGGTGAATCTGTATCCTCGACTCTCAATGCAACATTCGTAAGAAGTTCTTTATTCAAACGATCCTTCAACTGACGACTGGTTACAAACTTTCCCTCTTTCCCTGCAAATGGAGAATCATTCACAACAAAAGTCATCTGCAATGTTGGCTCATCTACCTTTATTAGAGGTAATGGCTTTGGTTCATCAGGACAGGCTATGGTTTCTCCAATTGAAACCTCTTCAAATCCAGCCAAAGCAACTATATCTCCAGCATTTGCTTCATCTATTTCAATTCTTTTTAATCCTTTAAATCCTAATAGTTTATTAATCCTTCCTTTTTTCAGACTCCCATCTTCCTTTATCAAACAAGTCCTTTGGCCATTTTTAATCACACCATTATGGACTCTTCCAATAATTATCGTTCCTAAAAAGTCTGAGTAATCAAGAGTGGTAACTTGTAATTGCAAGGGCTTATTCTGATCGCCTACCGGAGGAGGCACTTGCCTAATAATTGCTTCAAATAAAGGTTTCATATTATCACTTTCACTTTTGACTTCATTCTTTGCAAAACCACCCAATCCACTCCCAAATAAATAGGGAAAATCACATTGATCATCATCAGCTCCTAATTCCAAAAACAGATCTAAAACTTTATCTACAGCGGTTTCAGGTTCTACTCTTGCACGGTCAATTTTATTCACAAACACGATAGGTCTCAAACCCTGCTCTAAAGCTTTTTTTAGAACAAAGCGAGTTTGTGGCATTGGCCCTTCGTTGGCATCAACAACAAGCAGACAGCCATCCACCATACCTAAAACCCTCTCGACTTCCCCTCCGAAATCAGCGTGCCCTGGTGTATCAACAATGTTTATACGGGTGTCGTTATATGTAACAGCTGTGTTTTTAGAAAGAATTGTTATGCCTCTTTCACGTTCCAAATCATTTGAATCCAGGGCACAAGATGGGACTTCCTCGTTATCTCGAAAAGTTCCAGATTGATTTAAAAGTGCATCAACCAAAGTTGTCTTACCATGGTCAACGTGAGCAATTATTGCGATATTCCTTATGGCCTGTATATCAAAACTCATAATTAAAAAAAATTAAAATTTCTTTGGTTAATAGAAACTTAAACAATATCTCACCATGACTACATTTAGCTGTTTTAAATGCCAATTAAAATATCGAATAAGACTTTGGAAGTAGAAATTATTAAATCAAAATTATTTGAATTTTGTAATTTTATTAGCAGCTTCAAATTTCCGCAAAGCATTAACAGTCCCTTCAAATCTCCAATGCCAAGGCTCATAAGTTACTCCTTGTTTGTTATTAGGTGGAAAAGAAAGAACGAAATGATATTTAGGAGCAAACCTCTTCATCCATTTAAAAGCAGGCGTTTGTTCAAATTCAACCTCAAAATGAGTATCTGGGAAATTACCATCACCAACATCGATTGCATATCCTGTGCTGTGTTCAGAATAGCCAGGAGGAGCTGAAACCATAGAACGCTCAACAGCAGTTTGGTTCCTAATAGATTTATTTTCATAAAAAATATCTCTTTGCAAATCAATTGATCTATAACCACTTAATAGTTGTAAGGAAACCCCTCTTTGGGCTGCCATAAATTGCATTTCCTTAAAATTTTCATAAATTTCTTTATGAATATAAATACCCGGGGAAAAAAGAATTAACTCATTTTTTGACGCTTCAGGGTAAGGAAGATGGCCCAACAAACTTTTATTTTGATTTATCTCAGTAGAGATAATCGAATCATCTATAGATTTTGTTTGGCGAAATAATGATTTATCAGCTAAAAACGTTAACGATATGCCAAGTCCAACGAATAGAAGTCCTAAACGCAAAAAAGACTTGGTAGTAATGGTTTTGATGGATCTAATCCTTTTGGCCAACGGGATGTCATCTTGGTAATTCATACGATATGCTTATAGTCAAAACAATTGGAATTCAAAAAAATGATGTTTCGATAGTAACGAGTATCTCCAATCTTTATACTTTCTATGAGATAAGGATGTAAGTTTTATATATAGAGAACTAAATTTTTCATCCAAAGATGTTAAGAGTTGCTGTTATTGGTGGTGGTCCAAGTGGATCATGCGCTGCAGAAATTTTGGCTAAAGCGGGAATTAAAACTTGGATTTTCGAGAGAAAGCTTGATAATGCAAAACCATGTGGAGGAGCAATTCCATTGTGTATGGTCTCTGAATTTGATCTTCCTGAATCAATTATTGATAGGAAAGTCAGAAACATGAAAATGATATCTCCATCAAATAGAGAAGTAGATATTATTTTGGATGATATTTATCCAGGAAGCGACAAAGAATACATAGGCATGCTTAGGCGTGAAGTAATGGATTCATTCATGAGAAATCGCGCCGCAGAACTTGGGGCAACATTAGTAAATGGATTGGTATCAAAAATAGAAACTGGCACTAACAAGCAAGGTCCTTATACACTTCATTACACAGAAACACTGAACGAGCAATCTGAAGAGAAAGGTAAGCAGCTTGAGGTGGATTTAATTGTTGGGGCAGATGGTGCTACTAGCAGAGTTGCAAAAGCAATGGATGCTGGCGATTACAACTATGCAGTAGCAATTCAAGAAAGGATAAAACTGCCTAAAGAGGAAATGAAGTATTACGAAGACAGGGCAGAAATGTATGTAGGCACAGATGTATCACCTGATTTCTATGGTTGGGTATTTCCAAAATACGACCATGTTGCAGCAGGTACAGGAACAATGAAACAAAATGGTGGTTTGATCAAAAGCCTCCAGATTGGAGTTAGAGAGAGAGCAAAGAAGAGACTCGTAAATGGAGAAGTCATCAAAGTAGAAGCTCATCCAATTCCTGAGCATCCCAGGCCAAGAAGAGTTGTGGGCAGAATGGCTTTAGTTGGAGATGCTGCTGGTTATGTAACCAAAAGTTCTGGAGAAGGAATTTATTTTGCTGCCAAAAGTGGAAGGATGTGTGCCGAGCAAATTGTCGAATCAAGTCAAAATGGAAAAATAATACCTACAGAGAATGATCTCAAAAAATATTTAAAAAAATGGGATAAAAAATATGGAACTACTTATACAGTTTTAGATATTCTCCAAAGAATATTCTATACCAGTGATGGGGCAAGGGAAGCTTTTGTAGAGATGTGCGGTGACATGGATGTTCAAAGACTTACATTTGATAGCTATCTCTATAAAACTGTTGTTGCAATGAAGCCGCTTCAACAATTAAAACTTACCCTATTAACAATTGGTTCAGTTTTACGAGGGAAGGCCTTGGCACCAAGTACATACAAGCCAGTACCAAGTGCAGTAAGAGATGACAAAGAAGTTAACAAAATGTTAGCAGTAAGTTCAATTAAAGGTGGTATAAAAACCAGTAAAAAGTAATACAAAATATTTAATAAAATAATTAATTAAGTTTGCTGAAATCGGCAAGCTTCAAGGACTGATTTCTAAATATTGTCAGCAAGTTTAGTCTGTTATTTCTTAGATTAATATCATCTGTCATAACCATAACACTTCCTTCTCCATCGAAAAAGTTAGCTAGAGTCTCAGCACTTGAGACTAGACCATCAGCTAATAATTTATATTTAACACGGTCACCATTTATAGCTAGAGGTTTTAATTTCTCCAAAACATTAAACATTTCGATTTCACAATCCTTCTCAAATATTGATTTGTCTACAAAACATGAAGGGTCTATAACATCTTTTGGGATAGAACTTTTAGCTGCCAACTTAGAGGCTCTAGTCACTACAGCTTGCAACAAAGTAAGTGTATTATTTTTCCTCATTTCCATTAATAATGAAGTACGAAAATAAACGTCAGTTGGATCATCTAATAATTTTGATGTTGAAGTTGTATCTCCTGCAATTGCTTGAATAATATCAAATTCGATATCTTCCTCTTCTAGTAAACTAATAATTCTTTGACGAAAAAATTCCTTTAAATCATTAGAAAGACTGCTTATTTCAAAAGAGAGAGAAGGGAAAAGTTGCTGCCAAAAAATTAATGAATCATTTTGTATTTCATTGATATTTAATTGCCAATCTTTATTCCATAAAATCAACAATATTCCATTAGCAGCTCTTCTCAAAGCATATGGATCAGATGAGCCAGAAGGTCTTTCGCCCTTAGCAAAAATACTGAAAAGTAATTCAAAACGTTCAGCTAATGAGACCGCATTGCCAAGTTTGTTTGAGGGAAGAGCATCTGCAGTTCCTTTAGGTTTGTAATGTTCTAAAACACCAAGGCATACATCTCTGGGCTCACCCTCATGAAGCAAGTATTTAGATCCAATAGTTCCTTGTAATTCTGGGAACTCACCGACCATGTTGCTAACTAAATCATGTTTAGAAAAATGCGCAACTTTTATAGATTTCTCAATATCCTCTTGATCAAATTTAAGTTTTGATGTAACTAATTTAGCAAGCCATTCAATCCGATTTACACGATCATATAAAGAACCTAATCCTTCAGTAAAGGTTACATCTTTTAATTTATTAATACGTGAAGAGCTATTGATTAACAAATCTGACTTTATAAAAAATGCAGCATCAGAAAACCTTGCCTTTAATACTTTTTCATTACCTAGAATGATATTTTCTTTTGCAGAAGATAATCCATTACTAATACATAAAAAACTAGGAAGTAAAATATTTTTTGAGTCAAGTGATAATGAATCAATCTCAACATTTGCTTTGTATAAAGGTATGTACCTTTGATGAACCTTCATCACAGTGGACAAAACCTCAGGGGGTAAATCTAGGAAAGATTCATCAAAACTCCCAGTCACAAGTAAAGGGAACTCAACTAAATCGGTCAGCTCGTTTAGAAGGGGTTCAGTCAAATCAGGCTTAACTTTTTTATTTTTCTCGTGATTAAGAACTAAATCTTTGATATTTAAAAGGCGTCTACTCCTGTCAACTATTACTCCGACATCCCGCAATTGATCAAAATAAGTTTTTGCATTCTTTATTTCTAATGTTGAGCCATGTAACCTATGAGTTTTTGAGATATTACCAATTTGAATTTCTGGATCGCACCCTGAAATACTAAAAGGTAAGACTTCTGAATCAAGCAAAGAAACAATCCAACGAATAGGTCTCGAAAAGCGAAAATCACCTTTGCCCCATCTCATAAACCTTCTTCCTTGAATTTTGTTGATCCATCCAGGTACATAATCAGCCAACAAAGTTTCAGCGGGCTTGCCTTTCTCGATTAATTTAGCGAAAACAAATGAACCCTTTGGCGTTTCTCGAACCTCTAATTTTTCAGGAGAAAGGTCATATCTTCTAGCAAAACCAATTGCTGCTTTAGTAGGTTCTCCATCATGAAACGCTTGAGAAACAGAAGGACCTTTTAGTTCTGAAATATTATCTTCAGAATATGGAGCAATCCCTTGAATAGTTAATGCAATTCTTCTAGGAGTAGTAGTAACTCTTATTTCACTAAATTTTATTTGTGAAGAATTCAAGTCGTTACTTACATTTAACTCAAGCTGGGAAATAACAGATTCAGCCAAATCAGCTGGAAGTTCCTCAGTACCGATTTCTAAAAGGTAAGTAGACAAAAAAATTTCCTTATGTTCTTAACAAGATTAGAACTAAATGTGAATTACTTCTACATTCTGTGTCCTAGAAAAAATTTAATATTGAATAAATGGATATTTGTTCACTCATGGTTTTATTCGAACAATTAGGCACCAACCAACAAGAAAAATGATACAGTGTAGGTACCGGTGTAGGTACCATTGCCTAAGATCATACAAATACCAGGAAGATCAGGGTTTTACCTCAGGGTCGCAGTTCCGAGGGGTAAATTAAGGGATGCTTTTGGAACCTGTGATGTAGTAAAAAAGATAGGTAATACTAAAGAAGAAGCAGAAAAGAACATAAACTCAGCAGAAATAGCTATTCAAGAAAAATTCGACGAAAAGCTTAGAGAAGAAGAGGCTAAACAAATCAACAAATCCTTACCTAAAGGAATAAGACTCGAGGCTATCAAAAAAAGAAATTCAAGTGAATCTCCAAAAGACATAGAAAAAGACTTAAAAGATGCCGGATTCAGTAATGCAGCTATTGAAGCTCTAATGAATTTCGAGGAAAATGGAAGTACAAATGTTGAAGAAATAGAAAAGACTGTTCCTTCGCCATGCATAGCTAATAATTCCCCTAGATCGAAATTTGAACAATTTAAAGCTGATAGTAATTACTTAAACGAACCCCTACAAAGCGAATTATTAAACGACAGCGATCACTTTACAAACGACGCAGTACAACTTTTAAAATTCCATGGTAGTTATCAACAAGATGATCGGGAACATAGAAAAAGAGGCGGCATAGGTAAAGATTGGCAAATGATGCTTAGGCTAAGAAATCCAGCTGGTTTGGTCCCAGGGCCATTATTTGTAGCATTAGATGATCTCTCTGATCGACTAGGGAACAAAACGCTTAGGGTAACTACTCGTCAATGCTTCCAAATGCATGGAATAAAAAAAGAGAATATTAAAAAAGTAATAGGAACAATTGTGAAGTCAATGGGATCCACCCTCGCTGCTTGTGGAGACGTCAACAGGAATGTAATGGCTCCAGCGGCCCCCTATGAAAAAGGTTCATATCCTGCTGCAAGAAAATTAGCTAATGATATTGCCGATGTTTTATCGCCCCAAAAAGCAGAGAAAACCTACATTGATTTATGGGTTGATGGCGAGATGAAATATGCTATCAAGCCAACCTCTGAAGTCAAAAAGAACAGAAAGTGTCAAAAAAATCCTGGTATTTTTAGTGGGGACAAAAATGAACCTTTATATGGTGCAACCTACTTACCAAGGAAATTCAAATGTGCAACTACAGTACCAGGAGATAATTCAGTTGATATTCTTACTCATGACATAGGCCTAGTGACTTTCACGAATGGAAAAGGAACTTTAGAAGGATGTAATGTCTATGTAGGAGGAGGCATGGGTAGAACACACAACTTAGATACGACATTTGCGAGGATAGCAGATCCCATTGGCTTTGTAGAAGGAAAATATATTTTAGAGCTTGTTCAATCTATTCTTGCTCTTCAAAGAGATTATGGAGATAGAAAAACTCGAAGACACTCAAGACTTAAATATGTTTTACATGACATGGGTGTCGATTGGTTTAAGAAAAAGTTAACAACGAAATATTTTACGAAACAAATCGGCCCCTTAAGGAACGAAGGAAATGCAATACTTGAAGATTATTTGGGCTGGCATCAACAATCTAAGAAACTATGGTTTGTTGGACTACCACTATTATCAGGTAGGCTTACGGGGGAAGTAAAAAAAGGACTCAGAAATATAGTTGAAAAATTTGGATTGGATGTACGTTTAACTCCCAACCAAGATTTACTATTGTGTAATATTGGTAGTTATCAAAAAGCGAGTGTTAAGAATGCTTTAGACGATATAGGTTTATCAGATCCAGAGAGCCCAAAACCATTGGCCAGGCATGCAATGGCTTGTCCAGCTCTTCCATTATGTGGACTTGCAATGACAGAAGCGGAGAGATTTTTACCAGAGCTATTGGAACGAATAAAAAATCAATTAAAAAAGCTAGAGATTAAAAAATCAATATTAGTAAGAATTACCGGCTGTCCAAACGGATGTGCTCGCCCATACATGGCAGAGTTAGCTCTTGTTGGTAGTGGTCTAAATCAATACCAACTTTGGCTTGGTGGTAGCACTAATTTACAAAGATTGGCTACTCCATATCTACAAAAAATGCCTATCAATGAATTAGAGAAGACATTAGAGCCTTTATTCCTTAGCTGGAAAGATACTGGGAGCTCATCTAGTCTTGGAGATCATGTGACTAAACTTGGCTCTAAAAGTGTAATGTCATTACTTACCTCAAGTGCAGCCCCATAAATAGCATCACCTTTATTAGTTAACCAAGACCATAACTGATCTCCATAGCTAAAATGCCACCATTCGTGTGGGTGTTGAACAAAACCAGCCTGTTCCATAACTGAAAACAAAAGAGATCTTCTATCCTGAAAAACCTGATGTTTTGAACCAGAAATTTTAAAATGGTCTTTTTTATAAAAGTCAGGACTAGATTCAGGTCCAATAAAATCTATTTCTCCACCAAGATCTAATGGTTTACTAGTCATATCAGCAAGTGTTAAATCAATAGCAGCACCTGTACTGTGCGGAGGTGGCGTAAGAGGATCAGTAGATGGTTTTGCCCAGAAAAGGCCAACCTCCTCAATTACATCATTGATGCTTTCATTGACAGAAAGATCATTAATATCAATCCCCTTCGACTTACAAGTTTGCTGAATAGTGTAATTAAACATGAATTTTTGAACAGAGATAGGTCTCCAAGCATCAAACAAAGCCAACTGTAATTGGGGATTAATCTTGGAAAGGTATTGTTGTGCACGTATCAATCTCTTTACCACACTTCTACGTAAAACCCATGGATCTGCTCCGGTTAAATATGGAGCACCTAACGACATATAAGGATGAGGTGTTAAACGAAATATGGAATTCGGAATAGAAATTAAAGGCTCATGACATTCATTTATTTTGATATAATTCCAAGGTCTCAACTTTATCATTTGTAGAAAATATAAGTATTAAATTTTAATCGCTTTAAAATTGCTTAATTAATTCTATCCAAAAATCACTTGAGTTCAATAGTGAGAATATTCAAAAAGTTAATTTAATTTATTACCAATTTTTAGTTTTTCCCACTGTTCTTTTATTAGTGAACGAAGCAAAGAGTTTTTTGTAAGAGCAGGGTCAGAATCTAAAATATTTCGAGCCTCATTCCGCGCAAGATCAAGTACATCAGCATCATCAGCTAATGATGCCAGGGCGAAATCAGGCAACCCCGATTGTTTAGTACCTAAAACTTGTCCTGGCCCACGGAAACGCAAGTCAATTTCAGAAATTTCAAACCCGTCATTGGAATTAACCAAAACCTCCAATCTTTGTCTAGATGATTTGTTTTTATTTTGATGGCTCAACAAACAGTATGACTTCGATGCCCCCCTCCCTACGCGGCCCCTTAATTGATGCAATTGAGCAAGTCCAAAACGATCAGAATCTTCTATTAGCATTACACTAGCATTTGGGACATCAACACCTACTTCTATAACAGTAGTAGAAACTAGTATGTCACTTTTTTTGTTAAGAAAATTCTGAATTACCTCTTGCTTTTCTACACTTTTCATTTTTCCATGAAGTAATTCAACAGTGTAATCAGAAAAAATATCTGTAGACAATTGATGATGTACGTCAACAGCTGAGCTAAGTTCTAGTTTTTCAGATTCTTCAATTAAAGGGAGAACAACATAAATTTGATGTCCTTTTTTGATCTCACTTCTTATTAAATCATATGCATACTTTTTATCTTTAGGTGAAATTAGCTGAGTATTGATAGGAGTTCGACCAGGAGGAAGTTCATCTAATTGACTAACGTCGAGATCACCATGCAAAGTAAGTGCCAAGGTCCTAGGGATGGGTGTAGCAGTCATCGTTAGCAAATGAGGTTGTAAGCCTTTATTCAGAAGTTTGTTCCTCTGCTTAACACCAAAGCGATGTTGTTCATCTACAACTACAAGACCAAGTCGATCAAAAACGACTGGGTCTTCAAATAATGCATGGGTACCTACAAGAATTTTTGTAGATCCATTTACTAAATCAGTAAGAATTTCATTACGACGAGACTTAAGAGTGGAGCCAGTTAATAGATCAACGTTTAAATCAAGTTGAGGAATCCATTTACTCAATGTTTGGTAGTGTTGTGAAGCAAGTACCTCAGTTGGTGCCATAAAAGCAGCCTGCCATCCTGATTGAACTGCACTGAGGAGCGCTGAAATAGCGATAACAGTTTTTCCACTCCCAACATCTCCTTGTAAGAGTCGAGACATTGGTTCGGCTTTGACTATATCTGATTCAATTTCCTTTAAAACCCTTTTTTGAGCATCTGTGAGGGAGAAAGGAAGAATACTTAGAAATTTCCTAACTAGGCTATTACTACTTAGCTCAATACTTAATTGAGGGGAATTACATTTCTTATGAAACTCACGTCTTAAAAGAAGACTAAGCTGCAACAATAAAAACTCTTCGAACACAATTCTTCTTTTTGCTTTAGCTAAAGTCTTAGAGTTTTCAGGATTATGAATGTGATAAAAGGCTTCTTTCTTCGTAGGTAGGTCTAATCTTTTTAAGATATCTTTAGAGAGTGGCTCCTTTATTTCAGATGTCAAACAAAGAATTGAATGTACTAGATCTCTGAATTTATCAGCAGTAATTCCTTCAGTCAGAGAATAGACAGGAAAGATCTGACCAATTGATTTAGATTTCAAATAACTATTAGGACTATCTAAAATTTCTATTAAAGGATCATTTAATGATTTACCATATCTACTTTCCTTAACTAGCCCGCTTACCGCAACAGTCGCGCCAACAGCGTACAAACTTTGCTGAGATTTTACATACGAAATACTACTATTACGACGACCTGCAAAAAATCTAGTAACTTTCATTCCTCCTGTCTTGTCTTTTATAAACAACTCAAGAATTGAAAGATTTGGGTTTTTAGGACTTTTAAATGAACTACATCGTCTAACTTTTGCGACGATAGTTACATTCTGGCCTGCTTGACTTTTATCTATAGTTTTCAATGAAGTGTAATCAACATAATCACGAGGAAAATAATTTATAAGATCACGAATTAAAATAAGACCCAATGAAGACAATCTCTCAGCTTGTTTTGGTCCGACACCTTTAATAGCTGAAATTGAGCTTCTTAAACTTAATGAATCTGTCGATGAACTTCTCTTATAGGTAGATGAGTCATGCAATGTTTTTATCTTTAGTTTTCTTGACACTATTTCCTCTGCACCTTCTTGATATTTATATAGATCATGAAGAGTTTGTCTTGTCTGAACAATTAATCTACGTCTATCATCTGTAGACATAGTTGAATATTTTTTAAAGTCTGAAGCTAATTCGTTTAATTTAGAAAAATCACTTTGTTTTACAGCTGTGGAAGGGCAGCTTAATAAGTATCCACTTACATAATCTGAAAATTTGCTTGTTCTTCCTTGAATATTAATAAAACCATGATCAACCTCAACTGTTAAAGCTTGTTGTAAAGATCGAATCCAAGATAAGATTTGAATCGATTTCCTATCAGAAGTAGATTTTAAATCAGTGCTGCTTATATTTTTGTTGTATCCTTCCACCATTCTTTATTAACCTCTTCTGCTATTGAGCGACCTTGCCAATAACGTTGTTGTTTAATCATACCTAAGAGTACATTTTGATAATGTTTGACATTAGTTCTATTTTTTCTAAGTCTTGGATTATCAAATTC
Organism: Prochlorococcus sp. AG-402-M18; assembly: GCA_003216595.1. GTDB lineage: Bacteria > Cyanobacteriota > Cyanobacteriia > PCC-6307 > Cyanobiaceae > Prochlorococcus_B. The sequence continues at coordinate 14,823 of QCIQ01000001.1, read as the reverse complement.
CATGTCCGAAGGAGTAATTAGCAAGCAATCAATATCTAATCCTCCAGAAGCTAATGGATTATTGGTTGGTAATTTAAAAGTAAGAATATTGGATATGGATTTAGAAGACATTAATTGACCAGACAAGGCAGCATCTAAAATATTGATTGGTACAAGCGTATTTACTAAGCCAGATTTTAAAAGCTCAGTATTAATTGAATGTGAAAGGTCACGCAGTCTTCTAACCAAAGCTGTATCTATAGAAATCATCCACTCATATAATTCAATTGGTGATTGTGGTAAAAAACGATTGTTTTTCAAATCTTCCTTAGAGTTAGGATTATAAGATGAATCTTCTATTTTTGAATCTAGTTGACTTGAATTAGATTCATTGGTCAATGAAAATATTGACTGTAAAATTTCAATATCTTTTCTTCTCAAATTAAAATTATCGGAATTATTAATATCATCTTTTAATGAATCATTTTCATTGTTTGAATCCTTAATTAAATCATCACTTTCTGATGATTTAATCTTTAGATAAGTATCTTTATCATCTATTGAATATGGAGCTTTTAATTCTCCATTCCATCCTTCAGTAATAGATAAGTTTTCTAATGGAGGAATGGAACTGATGTTAATAGAATTCTCGCCACAAAATGATTCTGATTTGTCAAAATCATTTTTCCTGTTTAGTGCATTTGACATTTCATCTTTAACATTATTTAAATGACGAATATTTTCTTCATCAATTTTTTTAGCCAATTCATTCAAATGTTCAATTGTTATTAGTGACATATTATCTGAAACTAATTTATCAATTTTCAACTGAAATGTTTTTCTTGAGCTAAATGTTGAAAAGCCAAATTCATCTCCGAGTCGATCAGTAATGAGAGAGAATAATGAAGTTCTTATAGTTTGGGGAAGGAAGTTTCTTAGTTCCTCAAGATATAAAGAATTAACCCTATATAAGTGAGGAGAGATATTTTTACATTTTTCTTTAAGTAAACTTATTTGATCTAAAGGATCATAATTAGAATCAAATAAATGCTTTTTTTTAGACAAGATTAACCTGAAGTCATAGATGCGACCTCTTCTGCAAAGTCAGGGCCTTGAACCTCAATCCCCTCTCCTAGTATATATCTAGTAAATCTACGAACTCTTATATTTTCTCCAATTTTTCCAGCAACTTGTTTTACCAACTCTTCAACATTTATTGAACTATCTTTTATAAATGGCTGTTCTAATAGAGCCATTTCTTTTAATCTCTTTCCTATTCTTCCTTCAACGATTTTAGCTTTTATTTGATCAGGCTTACCGGAGAGGTCATCTCTTCCCATTTCTATTTCTTTCTCCTTGTTGGCAATTGATTCTGGAATTTGATCAACACTTACATATTCAACAGTTGGACAAGCGGCTACTTGCATAGATAAGTCTCTCAAAAGGCCTTGGAATAAATCACCTCTAGCAACAAAATCAGTTTCGCAGTTCAATTCAAGAAGAACTCCTACACGAGAACCTGTGTGAATGTAACTTCCTACAGCGCCCTCAGCGGCAACCCTACCTGATTTCTTTTCAGCGCTGGCAATGCCTTTTTGTCTTAACCACTCAATAGACTTATCCATATCACCCTTATTTTCAATAAGGGCTTTTTTACAATCCATCATTCCTGCGGATGTCTTATCTCGCAGTTCTTTAACCAGTTTAGCTGTTATTTCCGCCATTTTATTTTAGGGTAGTGAAAAAAGGTAAGTAAGAATTTATTGAGATTAATATGCTAACTACTCATTGGGCCCATGTCTTCCTTCATTGATAGCATCAGCTAATCTCCCCAAAACGAGTTGGACAGATCGAACAGCATCATCATTACATGGTATTGGAATCTCGCAAAGGTCTGGATCACAATTAGTATCAAGCATTGACACCAATGGAATATCAAGTTTTCTGGCCTCTAAAACAGCGTTTGTTTCTCGCCTTTGATCAACTAAAACAACAACATCAGGCAGACGTCTCATTCCTTTAAGTCCACCTAGGTATTTTTGCAATCTTTCTAATTCTCTACGTAATACCGCTCCTTCCTTTTTGGGCCGCATTGCAATAGCGCCACTCGATTCCATTCTTTCAAGATCTTTTAGCCGATCAATTCTTGCTTTCATTGTTGTCCAATTTGTAAGCATACCTCCTAACCATCTTTGATTGACGTAAGAAGCGCCGCACCTAATAGCTTCTTGAGCAACTACTTCGGAAGCTTGCTTTTTAGTACCTACAAAAAGAAATCTTTTACCGCTTCTTGCTGCGCCTCTTGTCCACTTATAGGCGCTGTTCATACAAACAGCCGTTTTAACTAGATCAATAATATGAACCCCATTACGAGCAGAATAGATGTAACGGGACATCTTTGGATTCCATCTTCTGGTCTGGTGCCCAAAGTGAGCACCAGCTTCCATCATCTCTGAGAGAGAAACTACAGCCATGTTTTTTTGTGGGTTCCGGGTTCGCCTCCACCCAACAGGGATAACTTAACGAATGATTAACAATCATTTGTTAATTATCACCCGAAACAGTCAGGTGTGCGGTTTTAAATTGCAAGACTAATCTAACAAACCATGGCTCATCTAAGTCCAATTAATGATGCTTCTCTAAAAATTTGTCTAACTCCGATCAAATTGAGAGGAAGTCTTAACAATTCCATAGCCAAACCAGATTGACCATTCTTAATTAGGAAAGCCAAAAGTGGTCTTAGGGTCTTCGTATTAATAAGCCCACCAAAAGTTAAAAATTCCCAAAGACAACGATGAATAAAAGTGTATTGAATTATAAATTTCACTCTCAAACTTGGGTGCTTTCGATAAAAAACTAATCCCATCTTTGCTCTCTCTTTTTCAATTCGAATCAATTGAGGAATTTGATCAAGCGCTAAAGCAGGATGCCAATGATATCCAATAGCTTTTGGACATTTGACAAGTTTAACTCCCATATTTCTTAGTCTTTCTCCTAATTCCAAATCTTCCCAACCATATAGCCGAAAAGAGGTGTCAAAAAGGCCTGATATTTCTAAAACCTTTTTGTCAATAGCAACATTCCCAGTAGCGAAGTAAGCCCAAGACAAATCTTGAAGTTTAAAAGGTTCAGAATTTGGATTATTAAAATTAGAAGTATTTATGACAGCTCCATAGGTAAAACATTTTCTATTACCAAGTTTTTTCCAGGCTCTAAATAAGGAATCAATATGGTTGCTTAGGAAATATCTATCAACAACTAGATCACTATCTATAAAAACAATCAAGTCACCCTTGGACTTCTCTACCCCAAGATTTCTTCCTAGAGCTGGCCCTCCATGGGATTGTTCAAAAAGTCTTAAATGAGGATAAGTCTCAAAATTATTTCTCAGCCAATCAACTGTTCCATCTGTTGATCCGTCATCGACTATTACAATTTCAAAATTATGAATTTCAACATTCAAAATTTGTTTTTCTAATGCATCTAGACACTTTTTTAGTATTGGAAGTCTATTGTAAGTGGGTATAACAACGCTAATTAACATCCTAAATTAAAAAATAAAATCAAACTTTTTTCTTAAAACACTTTAAATTAAAGAATTTAAAAAAAATTTTTTCGAATTGAATATAGATTTATTAATCGGCAGCTCCACCATTATTTGCAGTTCCGGTAACACCATTACCTGCTCCTTCTCCTCTACCATCATTGCGAAGCTTACGTTTCTTAAATTTCCTTGCATAAGCTCTGTTTCTCTCTTGCTTCTCTTTCTTAAGATTTCGTCTTTTGGACATACTAAGTTCCTTCGAATTTTATATCTAACTAATTTACTAAACAGAGGGCAATATTTGACCATCTTCCATTCGCAAGAGACGATCTGCTACATCCAATATTCTCGGATCATGAGTAACCATCAACACTGAACAGGATTGTTCTAAAGCTAGCTTTTTTAACAAATCAACAATTTCTCTACCAGTTGAGCTATCTAATGCAGATGTTGGTTCATCCGCTAAAAGTAATTTTGGTCTAGCTGCAAGAGCTCTGGCAATTGCAACTCGCTGTTTTTGCCCACCTGATAGATCATGCGGCAGCTTAGATAAGTGGTCTTCTAATCCCACAGCTCTAAGCCATTCTCTAGACTGAGCCCTTCGAGCCTTGTATGAAAATCCACTTAAAAGGTCAGCACCCATTTGGACATTTTGTTCAGCGGTAAGACATCTCAAAAGATTATGCCCTTGAAAAATCATTCCAATATTTTTTCTAAGATTCTGTCTAGTTTTTCTACTTGCTCCAAAAAGTTGTTTACCAAATACTTTAAGGTCACCATCTTGAACTTTACGAAGAGCTCCAATCAAAGTTAAAAGAGTAGTTTTCCCACATCCTGAAGGTCCCGTCAGTAAAACGACCTCACCAGGAGAAATTTCCATTGAGATAGACTGGAGGACATGCCTTCTCGTTTCTCCATGACCAAACCAATGATTCAAAGAAGCAATATTTAAAGTATTATTGTTTATATTTTTCATGAATTATTTATATATAAACAATCAATTTTTCATCAAAATATCTCAGCAGGGTCGGCATCTGCCAATTTTTTCATCGCTGCTAACGCTGATCCCATGCACATAAAAAGTATCAGGAAAAATATAATAGAGGCTCTACTAAAACTCATCTCAACAGGCAACTTAGTTGATGCCCTAACCAAAGCATATAAAGCTTGACCTGATAGATAAGCAGGAATATATCCCATTATTGATAAAATTAATCCTTCTCTAGCTACAACCCCTAATAGGCTTCTTAAATTGTAGCCCATAGCCATTAAGGTTGCATATTCAGGTAAATGATCACTAACATCACTATATAGAATTTGATAAACAATTACACAACCAACAATAAATCCCATTGCAGCTCCTAATGTAAAGATAAATCCAATAGATGTACTACTTTTCCAATAATTCTTCTCAAAATCTATAAATGATTTCAAAGACATAACTTTAACGTCACTGGGCAAATTTATATTCAAAGAGCGAACAACTTTCTCAATATCAGATCCCTTCTCTAACCTTACTAAACCAATTTCAATACTTCCTTTAGGATTACCAGGAGATAATTCTAAGTATGTCTCACTGCTAGTAATTAAATTCCCATCTGCTCCAAAGGAAGGTCCTAAACTGACTATTCCAGAAACTCTAACTCTCTTACCCGCAACTTCAGTTTCAACTAAGCGTCCTGATTTAAACCATGACGATATAGGTCCAAATTCATCTCTGGAAAGATCATCAAATAATACCCTTCCTTTGTTTGTTAAAGTTTTAGCCTTTATCTCAAAATCAGAGTCAATCAACAATGGCTTACTCGGCTCAAAGCCTAAAGCAAGAATAGATCTTGTGGATAAATTTTCAGGATTTCGCCAAAGGAGAAAATTCCAATTAACCGCCGTTGTTCCAGTAACATTCTTGTGTGCCATTGCTTGAACTAATCTTCTTCGAGGGAAACCACTCATACTTATTGAACTTTTTGAGCGTGGACTAATTAATACCAGGTCTGCGTCAAATAACTTATGAACAGTAACACTTGCGTCAAACAGCCCATCTCTGAAACCTAATTGCATAAACATCAAGATTCCAGCGAATGCTATTCCTGCAATAGCTACCAATATTCTTAAGGGTTGTCTTGTCAGCAAAAGCCAAGCTAGAGGTATTTTTCTTTTTGTTAGAAAATTATTTAATTCCACTACGGCTGAAAACGTGCAATGACTTTCATTCCAGTTAGTTGAGAAACCTTTTTAGCTGATGAATTATCAAGCTTGACTCTAACCTCAACAACCCTTGAATCCGCATCGCCTGTTGGATCGGTTGATAGCACTCTTCTTTGCCTGACTTGTGGGCTTATCAAGCTCACTTGACCACTTAAAGACCCATTAAATCCTCCATTCTCACTAATTAAGTTAACAACTTGACCAATTTGAACTCTATCTATATCGGATTCATACACTTCAATAAGTGCTTCCATTAATTGGTTAGCGCCAACATTAAGTACTCCAGACGAATTTGGTCTCTCTCCCTCACGAACTAAGATCTGCAGAACAATCCCATCAATTGGACTTTTTAATTGTGTTTGTTCTAAATCAACGTTTATTGCATCGATAGAAGATTTGAGCTTTAAAATATTGGCCTGAGAAATAAACAAATCGTCTTTCATCTTGTCTAAAACAATTTCGGCCACAGCTCCTTTATCAATAAGAATTTGATATCTATTAATTTCCCTTTTTTTTATTCTAATATCACTCATTAATATATTTAGATTAGCTTGCGCAGATTTCAAATTAGCTTCAAGTTTAGGACGATTATCAAAAACAGCTAAGATTTGACCCTTGATAATAGAGTCACCCTCTCGAACTAATAATTTAGATAATCTTGGCGTACCACCCTGCCCACTAGTTGGAGCTGCTAATTTTCTGACTTCGCCAAGAGGATTTAACTGGCCCAAAGCAGCTACACTCTCAATCCTATCAACAACATCAATATCATTGGGAGTTTGATTTACTTCTAAATCTTTACTATTACATCCACTAATTAAGACCACGCATAAAGGGGTAATACCTAGAAAAAATAAAAATCTTGAAGAAAAAGATTTAAACATAACTAACAATCAAAAAGGATTTTATTTATGTATTCGTTAGCCCAAGACGAACCAAAAAATTTAGTTAAAATCCCTCTGGTTTTATCATTACGTTTTTGATTTAAGCAATATCGTTTTTGATAATTAAATCTATCCATAGTCTCCAACGAATCAATTTCGTTTTTACCTAGCTTAACTAATAAGGACAATAGTAGTGACAAATACTGATCAATGAGTTCTAAAAATAATTTTTCTTCGAGAAAATCAACTGGACGAATAAAGCATACATAAGGAGAAAAGATAAATCCCCAGTCAGGTAGCTTCCCAGGCTCAGTGAATTTAGGGATTTTTAATGATCTCATTTGAGAAATCAGGGAATCAGGCAAATGTCTCCCAACAGGTGACAAATCAACAATGGCGGCGGAAATATTATTTGAATTAACTACCAAATCAGCTCCAAATATGGGAAGTTCATAGCAAGGGTCAGGGAAAAAGACGCAATGGAGTATTTGAAGTGATTTTCCAAGCATTGCAACCTCCAAATGAATTTTTCTAAATCCTTTTGCTTGATAAAATTCGTTAATAATAAATAATTCCTCTTTATTTAGATTGCTATAAATCTTGCTCAAATTAGGTTCAATGCACAGAGATTCAACATCAGTCAACGAATTAATTCTATTCTGGATAAGTTCGAAAGCCTCAAGCAAAAGAGGATTCAATTTACTTTGAATGCAAAAAACTGACTCCAAAACTAGTAACTCAAACTAAAAGGGTTTGGATAAGATTCATAGAAACTGTTATTTATAACTATGCTTACACAACATTATATGATTATTAAGGCTAAAAAAACTAAATAAGAAATTTTTCATATGAAGACAGGTGAATAAAAATAAAGGGTTCAAAGGTTTAATTGAATTTAGATAAAGAATAAGATACTAAGAATAAAGCAGGTAAATAGGGAGTTTTAAATATGGAATGAAGTATAGATAAAAAAATGAAACTAATATGAAATTAATCTTTTACAAATTAGAAAATGAAAATCTAGTGATTTTCATTTTCTAATTCTTATTACCATATATTAATATAGCACAAAGATTTAAGTTGCTTTAAGATATTTAGAATGAAAGTAAATCATTGGTCATTACCTAATGGTGCTACATGTGTTGTAGCTGATATAGAACAATCAACGTTGACTTGTATCGACTTTTGGTGCAAAGGAGGAAGTCTCTATGAAAAGAAAGATGAAGAAGGAATGGCTCATTTCTTAGAGCATATGATTTTTAAAGGGAGTAAGAACCTTAAAGAAGGCGAATTCGATTTAAAAATTGAATCTCTTGGTGGAAGTAGTAATGCAGCAACTGGATTAGACGATGTTCACTATCACGTTCTTGTACCCCCAGAAAAAATAGAAGAAGGACTAAAATTAATATTAGAATTATTATTATTTCCTAAAATTGAACAAGATGCCTTTGAAATGGAGAAAGAAGTAGTTTTAGAGGAAATCGCACAAAATATTGAGCAGCCAGATGAAATTATTTATATGAAATTATTAAAGGAATGTTTAACACCTCATAGATATTCGAAACCAATACTTGGTGATAAAAAAACTGTTAAAAGTATAAATCCTAAACAAATGAAACTATTCCACAAAAATCATTATGTAGGTAAAAACTGTACACTATGTATAGCAGGAGAATTGCCTACCGAAATTCACTCAATAATTAATAATAGTAAACTTAAGGAATTAGAAAAGATCTCAAAAAAGGAAGCTATAATAAAAAAAACTTCATTTAATAAAGGCTATAAAAGATTTACTGTTCCAAGGCTTGAGGGAGGAAGAATATTGAAAGCCTGGAAACTTCCACCTGCAAAAGAACAGATCTTGATTTTAGGTGCAGAAATAGTTGCTACAATGTTATGCGAAGGTAAAAGTAGTCTTATTGTTAAGGAATTAAGAGAAGAAAAACGTATTATTGAATCAATAGATATAGATTTGCAAATCCTTGAAGAGGGTGGATTAATTCTTTTAGATGTCAGTTGTCCATATGAAAATATTAAAATTGCCGAATGTGAAATTAATAAAATTCTTAAAGAATTAACTAGAGATTTAGTTACTAATAAAGATTTAGAACGAGCAAAGAAATTAGTCATAAATAATATTTATTTTGGTCTAGAGTTGAGTACTCAAATTGCATCAACATTAGGTAATCAAGCTCTATGGGGTCGACACCAGTCAATATTAAAATCAATAGATGATATTTCATATTGGACAACTTCACGCTTAGATGAATTAATTTTTCCATTATTTAATCCAGATATTGCATTTACATTAATTGCTGAACCTGAGAAGTAAATATGAACATAATTCTAGACAAACTTAATAGTAAAAATATAATGTCCGCAAAACTATGGATAGAAGGGGGTAGTAGAAATGATCCAAAAGATAAAAAAGGGATCCATCAACTTTTAAGCTCAACGATGCTTAGAGGTTGTGGACCATATAACAATAGACAAATTGCTGAAATCGTAGAAAGTTCTGGAGCAAATTTAAACTTTGATACATACGAAGATGGTCTTCTAATAAGTCTTAAATGTATCGAAAGTGATGCTTATAAACTTCTTCCTTTAATTGGTTGGATGATTACAAAACCTCTACTTCAAATAGATCAAATAGAATTAGAAAAAGATCTAACCATAAAAGCCATTAAAAGACAAAAAGAAAGCACATATCAACTGGCTTTTGATGGCTGGAGAAAGATGGTATACGGAGATGGACCATATGGACATGATCCACTGGGATCAATAGATGCTATTAACAAAATCAATAAAAGAGATATAGTGCCTTTTGCAGACTCATTAATTTATAGAAAGAAAAACTTAGTAATTTCAGGACATTTTCCAATTGACATAGAAAGTTATATAGAGAATTCAATTGCATTTAAGGGGATTAGTGAAGATTTTAATGCACAGAATAAATCTACTAAAAATAATAATAAAATTATAATTGAAAACAATGAAATCAATAGTATTTGCAAACGACCATTAAATACAAAACAGGTAATTCTGCTAATAGGTAAGGCAACAATTAGGTATGATAATAAATCTGATATTTTGCTTAGATTATTATCATGTTACTTAGGTTATGGGATGTCAAGTTTACTATTTAAAGTTCTGAGGGAAAAGTATGGAGTAGTTTATGAAGCAGGCGTTTATCATCCTATTAGAGAGAATCAAGCACCTTTTATTATGCACGCCTCTACAACTGAAGAGAAAGCAATCCTTACTCTTCAATTACTAATAGATTGTTGGGAAAAAATTATTAATAGTGAAATCTCTCCTGAAGAATTAGAACTTGTAAAGATAAAATTTCGTGGTCAAATGGCACATTCTTTTCAGAGTATTAGTCAAAGGGCTGAGCATAAAGCTCATCTTTTAGGGATTGGTCTAACAAAGGATCATGATAAAGAAATTCTTCTGCGACTCGAAAGTATAACCAGTAAAGAAATCAAGGGTGCTGCTAAAAAATATTTAAAGAACCCAGTGCTAAGCGTTTGTAGTAACAAAGAAGTTATTCGGAAAATCACTATAAATTGGAAACCCTAATCAAGTCTCATTTAATTATCAGTTATCTTTACCCAGATTCTTAAGCCTTTCAGAAGGTATCAAGAAATTGCCCCTTCTAAATTTCACTTCTAATAAATCATTTGATCTTATTGCAATAATTACGCCAACCTCATCGAGAGAGACTAGATCAGGAGGTCTCAGCATTGATATAGAATCTGCTGTCTTCAAATATGGCAAAGGAACTTGTAAGGATACTTTTTCTCCAACTGAAAATTTCATTATGACTAAGTAGTTCTAAATGATCTTATTGACATATCAATCAATTTGTAAATAATAATATATAAGTTAAGCTGATTCAATTCATTGCACAAATTTAGTAACGCAGTAAAAGCAATAACTGGCGTAATGTTAATCATAATATGCGCAATGATATCTTCATCAATAATTATTCCTCAAGAAAACCTATCTCTCTCAAATATCCAACTTAATAGCAATTGGCAAATCCAGGGGCTTCTTTTGACTTCATTGCTATGTGGACCCGAAATAGGAACAATTTCTGCAATTTCGTATTTGATTATAGGTTTATTCTATTTACCTGTTTTTCATGGAGGTGGAAGTGTAGGTTATATCTTAACTCATGAATTCGGATACTTATTAGGACTTATTCCTGCTGCTTGGACATGTGGATTTTTAGCTAAAAATACTTTAAAAGCTAATTTAATAAATTATTCATTATATACAGCCATATCATTATGCATTGTGCATATTATAGGTATTATTTATCTAATTCTTGGCAAAATAGTTGGAAATTCATTTGATTCTTTATCTGATCTTATTTGGATAAATACTTTGATACCTTTTCCAACTCAATTATTACTATGCATATCAATAAGTCTATTATCAATATTATTAAAAGGTATATTATTAGTAAAATGATTTCATTTAAGACTAGAAAAATGAAAATAATAGCTTACTCTCTTTTAATTGTTTTATTAGATCAAGTTAGTAAGTTTATAGTATTAAGTACATTAGGCTTTGAAAGATCTAAAAATATTATTCCTAATCTATTAAATTTCACCCTAGTAAAAAACAAAGGAGCTGCATTTAGCATTTTTAGCAACTCAACAAACTTTCTTACTATTACAAGTGTTATCGCCTCATTATTATTAATTACTATAATTTTAAAATCCCCACCAAAATCCTATTGGAATTTTATTGGACTTGCATATCTTTTAGGCGGTACAATAGGAAATGGAATTGATAGACTATTCAAAGGATATGTTCTTGATTTTTTAGAGCTAGTTCCAATTAATTTTCCTATTTTTAATGTAGCGGACGTGTCAATAAATATTGCTATAATATGTTTTATAATTGATATTACTAAAAATAAGTCAAGAATAACGTATTAGTCTATTGGTAGTTATAATATGAAAATCTATAATTCAAAGAAATTAATATTTTATATATTGATAATTTTCATTAGCTTGATATTTGTAGGTTTAGTTGGAGCAATAATTAGATTAATAAATATACCTGCGGTATTAATTACAGTGTTATTAATAAGCGGATTAAGCTATTCAAAGAAAATAGATTGGTTAAAAAACAGTTTAAAATCGATTTTTAAAATTAAGAGTGAGAAGAAATTAATAGATTTGTCATTAATAAGCAAAAAGCAAGCTGCAGGTAAATCATTAAAAAGTATTGATCAGTTAATCAGATTAATTAATGACAAAGTCCAGGCCAAGGCCCTAAAAGATGAAAAGGATAGAGTTTCGTTAGAACTAGAAAGAGGGGATATTATTTTAGTAGTCTTTGGAATTGGTTCTAGTGGAAAAACTTCACTAATAAGAGCTCTTTTAAAAAGAATAGTAGGTAAAGTTAGTCCTGAGATGGGATCAACAAGAGAAAAAGAAACCTTCCGACTTAAACTTAAAGGTCTTCCAAGGGGAATAAAAATCATTGATACTCCAGGAATATTAGAAGCGGGGGAAGGAGGTAGAGAAAGGGAAAAAAGTGCCTTAATAGAAGCACGAAAGGCTGATTTAATGTTAGTAGTAATAGAAGGAGATTTACGTTCTGAAGAAACAAAAACAATCAGGAGTTTATCTAAATCAGGCAAAAGACTATTACTTGTTCTTAATAAAATAGATTTAAGAGGAGAAAATGAAGAAAAAAGATTAATAGAAATCCTCAATTCTAGATGTAGTGATTTTATTGAACCAAAAGATATTATTTGTACATCCGCATCCCCACAGACATTAGCATTGCCTGGCAAAAAGCCCTATCAACCAGCCCCTGAAATCGATAGTTTAATTAGAAGATTAGCAAATATCCTACATGAAGAAGGTGAAGAGCTAATCGCAGATAATATTTTGCTTCAATGCAGCAATCTTGGGAAAGAAGGTAAGAAATTATTAGTTAAACAAAGAAGTCAATCAGCCAAAAAATGTGTTGATAAGTATGGTTGGCTTAGTAGCGGAGCATTAATACTAACACCATTACCTATTATAGATATGATCGCGGCAGCGGCTGTGAATGCACAAATGGTAATTGAAATAGCAAAAATCTATGGTGTTGAAATAACAAAAGATAGAGCAAAAAATTTAGCAATTTCGGTAGGGAAAACACTTGCAACTATGGGTTTAGTTCAGGGTGGGGTTTCATTAATAAGCTCAACATTAAGTCTGTCACTTCCTACATTAGTTGTTAGCAAAGTAATTCAAGGTGTAAGCGTATCCTGGCTTACTAGAATTGCAGGAGCAAGTTTCATAACTTATTTCCAACAAGACCAAAATTGGGGAGATGGTGGAATCCAAGAAGTTGTTGAATATCATTACAACCTAAATAAAAGAGATGAGTATTTCAAAAGTTTTATTCGAAGGGCTTATGAAAGGGTTATTGATCCTTTAGTTGAAAGAAAATTTAAAAAATTACCGCCGAGATCAAAGCCTCCGAGGGTGGAGGGCTCATAGGACCTCTAAAATCTAAAATAAAAACCAATGCTAAATAAATCAGGCCAATAAAGATTGATATTGTAGCTGTTATAAAAGCCAATATATTTTTTTTATTAAAAAAATCCTTATTCATTTTAAATTGAATGATTAATAAGATTAGCCAAAAGATTTAAATCCTCAAATTTAGTATTAGGGTTGCCCATAACAGCTTTTAAATAATATCTATCTCCATACATTGGTCTTGAGAGCATAAAATTATTGACTAATAAAGATTTTCTCGTCTTTATAGACCAATCGTAGGCTTGAGAAGAAGTATAGTGGATTGGTGTTAAAGCCAATAGATGAAGAGGGCCTGAAATTATTTCGAATTTTGATGAATCAATTATTGATTCTAAATAACATCTTCTTTTAATAGAATCCATTAGTATTTTCTCAATACCTTCTTCACCTAATTGTCTTAAACCAATCCACAATTTCAATGACTCGCCGGATCTAGTACCTTGAATTCCAAGTTCTCCTCCATGCAAATCATTTCCTGTAATTGGTTCGGCATAAGGTAGTCCAGTTGAGAAAGTAGAAGAAAGATGATTTTTATTGGCTACCAGTAATAAAGAGGAAGTTTTTGCGATACCTAATAATTTCTGTGGATTAACAGTTATGGAGTCGGCGAAACCTAAACCTTGAAGAATTTCTGAAGTTTTTGTGGATAAACCATAAATACCACCAATTGCACCATCAACATGAAGCCAAACTTTCTCTTCTTTGCAAACTTGAGCGATTTCAGAAAGTGGATCAATCGCTCCTCTTACGGTAGTTCCTGCTGTAGCTACGACAGCAAAACATTTCCTTCCCTGAGATTTTATTTTATTTAAATTTGAAGACAAGTAAGAAATATCTAATTTACCTTTTTCATCAGTAGGAACTTTTTGCAAAGATTCTTGCTTAAGTCCCATAATCCTTAGAGATTTCAAAAATGAGACATGACAATCATCACTTGCAAAAAATACTGCAGTGGGATCATTTTCTAGACCAGCAATCTTTCTCGCCATTACTAATGCCATTAAATTACTTAAACTTCCCCCGCTAGCAGCTACCCCTCCAGACAAATCACCAAGACCTAATTTCTGACAAAACCACTTACAGAGGTTTCTTTCCAGGGATGTCAAACTAGGTGACAATTCTTCAGCCAAAAGATTATTATTTAAACCTGCACAAATAAGCTCTCCTACAATTGATGCTGACAAGGGAGGAGGATCTAAATGAGCAAGAGCCCTTGGATGAGATGGTCGGTAAGAACCATTCATTAATGATTGAAGATCATTCAATAAAACTTTATTTGATACACCTTTTTTATTAGGAAAGGCCTCAGGCAAATCAAATGAATCAGGCATTGGACCTTGACTTCCTGATTCAGCAAACCAATAACAAAGATTACTTGAGGCTTCTGCAAGAAAAGAATGAAGTTCTCTATCTAAATTGTGAGGTGATGCAAAAGGGTCCAAAGAAAATAAGTCTCTATTTGTAGTATTTGATGATCCAGTTCAAACCAAAAAAAAAAATGATTAATCTCTAGATAAGCATTTTATTTGATAATTCTCCAAACATCTAAAAAATTGTCAAAACCAATAGCACTCAGTCAGGAAGAAAAAATAAAGTGGATGACAAGATTGTTATCTAAAGCAAAGCTTGTAGGAGAAAGAGGGGAAGTCCC